>CAYLSD010000032.1:0-42354 GCA_964386345.1 uncultured Fuscovulum sp. | reverse complement strand
GCCGAGGATGCCGATATGGCCGACATGGTGGTGGCCGCAGGCGTTGATGCAGCCCGAGATCTTGATCTTCAGCGGCCCGATCTCATGCTCCAGCCCGATCTCGCGGAAGCGCAGCGCGATCTCCTGCGCGATCGGGATCGAGCGGGCAGTGGCCAGCGAGCAATAGTCCATCCCCGGGCAGGCGATGATGTCCGAGATCAGGCCCACGTTGGCGGTACCGAGGCCCGCCTGCACCAGCGCCGCATGCAGCGCGGGCAGGTCGCCCTTGTGGACATGCGGCAGGATCACGTTCTGCTCGTGGCTGATGCGGATGTCGCCATGGCCGTATGTCTCGGCCAGATCGGCGATCAGGCGCATCTGGGCGCTGGTGGCGTCGCCCGGCGTGGCGCCATGCGCCTTCAGGCTGATGGTGACGATGGCATATTGCGCGTTGCGGTGCGGGGCGAGGTTGGTGTCGGCCCAGGACCGGAAGGTCGGGTCGGCCTTGTAGAAGGCGTCGTAGGCATCGACCGGCGCGTTGCGGAAGGCGGGCGGGGCGAAGGCCTCGCGGATTTCGGCCAGCAGCGCCTGGTCCGCGCCGCCGAACAGCGGGCGCAGGGCGGCGAAGCGTTCCTCGACCAGCCGGGTGATCTCTTCCTTGCCGGTCTCGTGCAGGGTGATCTTGATCCGCGCCTTGTATTTGTTGTCGCGGCGGCCAAAGCTGTTGTAGACGCTGAGCACCGCCTCGACATAGGGCAGCAGGTCCGCCTCGGGCAGGAAGTCGCGCACGGTCATCGCGATCATCGGTGTCCGGCCAAGGCCGCCGCCCACCAGCACCTGGAAGCCGGTCTCCCCCTTGTCGTTGCGCACGACGCGCAGCCCGATGTCATGCGCGGCGATCACCGCGCGATCATGGGCGGCGCCGGTGATGGCGATCTTGAACTTGCGCGGCAGGAACTGGAATTCCGGGTGGTCGGTGGACCATTGCCGCAGAAGCTCGGCATAGGGGCGGGGGTCGGCCACCTCGTCCGCCGCGGCCCCGGCGAAATGGTCGGCGGTGACGTTCCTCACGCAGTTGCCCGAGGTCTGGATCGCATGCATCCCCACATCGGCCAGCGCCGACAGGATCTGCGGCACCTCGGGCAGTTTCGGCCAGTTGAACTGGATGTTCTGCCGGGTGGTGAAATGGCCGTAGCCCTTGTCCCAGGTGTCGGCGATATGGGCCAGTTGCCGCATCTTGCCGGGGTTCAGCGTGCCATAGGGGATGGCGATGCGCAGCATGTAGGCATGCAGTTGCAGGTAAAGCCCGTTCATCAGCCGCAGCGGGCGGAACTCTTCCTCGGTCAGGCTGCCGTCCAGCCGCCGTTCCACCTGATGGGTGAACTGCGCCACACGGCTGCGGACGAAGGCCTCGTCGAAATCGGTATAGTCATACATTCTGGAAATCCGCCTGCTTGCCATGGGCATAGTTCGAGGGTCCGCGGGTGCGGAACTCCTCGCGGAAATGGGTGGGCTCGGGACCTTTCGGACCGGGGCGCGCATCGGCCAGATAGGGGCCGACGACGTAAAGCTTCTGCGCCGAGGCATGGATCAGCCGCAACTGGCCATGCGCCTCGTCCTCGATCAGCTCGGCCTCGTGATGGAAGGGCGACCAGCGGTCGTCGGCGGTCAGGTAGACCACGTCGCCCTCGCGCAGGCGGTTGGCGGTGATGACCTTGGGGGTGAAGCGGCGGCTCATGCGCTGGCCTCCTTCAACTGGTTGAGGGCGGGGGCGGCCGCGCGCGGGGCGAGGCCGTAAAGCAGGATGGCGGGGCCGGTGACCTGGGCCACGGCGGCGGGCAGGGTGGCGAGGGTGGCGGCAAGGATGCGCTGGTCGGCGCGGGAGACGTTCTCGACCACCGTCACCGGGGTCTCGGCGGCGGCGCCGTGCATCATCAGGCGGCCCTGCAGGTAGCGGGCGGATTTCTTGCCCATGTAGATGGCGGCCACCTCGCCTGCACGGGCAAGGCCGCGCCAGTCCTGCTCGGCGAAGCCTTCCATCACATGCCCGGTCAGGATGCGCAGCCCGGTGTTGCGGCCGCGTTTCGTCAGGCTCTGGCCGATGGCGGCGGCGGCGGCCGAGGCGGTGGTCAGCCCGGGCAGGATGCGGAACGCCAGCCCTGCGGCTTCCAGCGCCGCGATCTCTTCGTCCAGCCGGGCAAAGACGCCGGTGTCGCCGCCCTTCAGCCGCACCACGCGGGCGCCGGACAGCGCGGCCTGCACCAGCGCGGCGTGGATGTCGGCCTGCGCGGTCGAGGGGCCGAAGCCCTCTTTCCCCACGTCGATCCGGCGGGCCTGCGGCGGGACGAGGTCCAGCACCTCCTCGCCGACCAGTCGGTCGTGGATCACCACTTCGGCCTCTGACAGCGCCTTTGCTGCGCCCAGCGTCAGGTGATCGGCCGCGCCGGGACCGGCGCCGACGAAAAGGACGGGGTGCAGTTGCGGCATGACGGGCATCCGGGAGGTGTTTCGCTCTTGCAGAATATAGAATATTCTCCCGCCTTCCCGCCAGAGACCCTTGCAGATAAGGACGCATGTTCCGATACTGGCGCCCTGCGGAACCCGAATTCCGCCAATCGGAGGTTTTCAGGAATGGCTGCCGCGCTGGACGATCTGGACCGGAAAATCCTGTCGGAATTGCAGAAGGACGCCGAGCAATCGCTGGACGAAATCGCCCGGCGGGTGGGCAGTTCCAAGACCCCGGTCTGGAACCGCATCCGCAAGATGAAGGACCAGGGCGTGATCGCCCGCACCACCGCCATCCTCGACCCCGAGGCATTGGGGCTGGAAGCCTGTTTCTTCGTCCTCATCCGCACCTCCGAGCATGAGGCCGACTGGCAGCGCAAGTTCCTGAAGGCGTTGAAGGAACGCCCCGAGGTGATGGAGGCGCACCGGCTGGCGGGCGACATCGACTACATCCTGAAAGTGCGGGTGAAGAACGCCCGCGCCTATGACCAGTTCTATCAGGCGCTGATCTCGGAAGTGCGGATCTACAACGTCACCGCGCTGCTCAGCATGGAGGAGATCAAGTCGACCACCACCCTGCCGCTGTGATCCTTGGCCGGCCCCGGGGCGCTGCCCCGGACCCCGGGATATTTATGAACAGATGAAATCGAAGAGCGGTTTTTCCCTTTCATCTGTTCATAAATATCCCACGGGGGTTCGGGGGTGTGAAACCCCCGGCCCCGGCCGGCCTCAGCGCGTCACCATCAGCCGTTTCAGCCCGTGGAAGTGGTAGACATCGCCGTAGACCGGCGGTTCCGCCAGCCGCAGGGTGGGGCAGCGCTGGAACAGGATCGGCAGGGCGGTCTGCAACTCCAGCCGGGCCAGCGGCGCGCCGACGCAGAAATGCAGGCCCGCGCCGAAGGTGACCAGCGGCATGGCGGGGCGGTCGGGGCGGAAGCGGTCCGGCGCCTCCCACTGGCCCGGGTCGCGGTTGGCGGCGGCCAGCAGCAGCGCCACCTTGTCGCCCCGCCTGAACGGCTGGCCCATCACCTCGACATCCTCATAAGCCCATCGGGTGAACATGTGCAGCGCCGGGTCGTGGCGCAGGATCTCTTCGACCGTCCGGTCCACCCGGTCGGGCGCCAGCGCGCTGGCGCCCGTGGCATGTTCCAGCAGCGCCTTCACCCCGTTGCCGATGGTGTGCACCGTCGCCTCGTGGCCCGCGTTCAGGAGGAGGATGCAGGTGGCGATCAACTCGTCGGTGGACAGCTTCTCGCCTTCGGCCTCGGCGGCGATCAGATGGGTGATCAGGTCGTCGGCGGGCCGGGCGCGGCGTTCGTCGACATAGCCGCGCAGGAAGGCGACGAAGGCCTCGGTCGCCGCCGCCGCCCGGTCCTCGGTCTCGCGGGTGCGGTTGGCCATATACATGCCGACCATGGCGTTCGACCAGCGCAGCAGGTCCGGCGCCATCTCTTCCGGCACGCCGAGGAGGCGGGCGATGATGCGCACGGGCAGGGGCTGCGCGAAGGCTTGCAGCAGGTCGAACGGCCCCTCGGGGAAGGCAGCCGCCAGTTCCTCGCTCAGCGCGGCGATTTCCGGCGCAAGCGCGGCGATGCGGCGCGAGGTGAAGGCGCGCAGGACAAGGCCGCGCAGGCGGGTGTGGCGGGGCGGCTCCAGCTCCAGCATGGAATGGGCCTCGACCGCGTAGAAGGGCTTCAGGTGGCCGGGGATGGGCGGGGCCAGTTCCGGCGGCGCCTCGCGGCCGAAGCGGCGGTCGCGGAAGATCGCGTTCACGGCGGCGAAATTGCCGGTGCAGGTCAGGCCGTAGTCCTGCCAGTGGAAGAACGGTCCCGCCGCCCGTGCCCTTTCGTAGAATGGATAGGGGTTCTGGACGAAACCGGGATCGGTGGGCGATTGCGACAGGGTCTTCATCTGCGGGCTCCGAACGGCAAGGGCACGATCCCCTGCGCGATCAGCACGCCAAGGCCGACCACGGCGGCGGCCCCGGCCTGCACCCAGTTCCACGGGCTGCCGAGGGCGAAGAGGATCAGCATGACGTAGAACGGCGCGGCGTTGATGTGCAATGCCGAAAGCCCGATGCCCAGCCGTTCCACCGACATGATCCACATCACCTGGCTGATGCCGAGCGCGCCGACGCTGAAGAGCAGCATGGCGCCGACCTCGGGCCAGCCCCAGGCGGCGAAGGCGGGCGCAGGGCCGCCGGATGCCCATTGCGCTCCGGCGGCGGCCAGCATGGCCACCGCGGCGCCGGTCAGGGTGATGGCGGTGCGGCCGAGCGGGCTTGTCCGCGGAAAGGCGGTGACCGTCAGCCGCGAGCCGAGCGTGAACAACAGGACCGAGCCGAAGCAGAACCCCGCCCCGATGACAAGGTTCAGCCCGCTGCCCGCGCCGCCGCCGGGGTCCAGCGCCATCACGCCACCCGCCAGCGACAGGAGCAGGCCGAGGACCAGCGCCAGTGTCAGCCTGCGGCCGTCCAGCATCACCTCAAGCGCGATGCCGGCAACCGGCATGGTGGAGGAGATCACCGCCGCCAGCACCGCCCCGCCGCGCGCCTGGCCAAGGATCAGGCACCAGGCGCCGAAGCCGATCAGGCTGCCGACGGCCACGCCCTTCAGCCAGTTGGCGCGCATCAGGGGGCCGGTCCCCTCGCGCAGCAGCCAGAACAGGACCACGGCGCCCGCGGCCCAGGCCATCCGCACCGCCGTCAACTGGTCGCCCGGCAGAAGCGGGATCAGCCGGTCGGCCGCGGGCAGGCCCGCGGCCCAGATCAGCATGGAGGCCATGCAGATCAGGTTCGCGGCCAGAAGGCTGTTCTGCGGGCGGACGGGGGCGGATGCGGCTGTCATCCCGCCTGCCTCGCACGGGCACGGCGGCAGGTCTGGCCCATGGGCGACAGGTCGGGTCGCCTTGAGGCGTGGAACAGGGATGGCTGCTCTGGCGAAGGCTATCGCCTTCGCCATGCGATACGGGCTGCACCCGACCGGCCGGGCCTCAAAGGCCCGGCCAGCGCCCGCCCCGCCCTCGGCGGGCGCTATTCGCCCGCCGGGTCAGGCGCTGGCCTTCCGTGGTCTTGGGCTAACAGGTCTACAGGGTGAACCCATCCGCACGGGCGGGGGCGAGGCAGTGCCTCGCCTTCTCCCGCCCGGGGCAGTGTGGGGGGATCAGCCCGACAGCGCCGCGACGATCGCCCCGAAGTCGGCGGCCTTCAGGCTGGCCCCGCCGACCAGCGCGCCGTCCACGTCCCGGACCGCGAAGATCTCTGCCGCGTTCGAGGGCTTGACCGAGCCGCCGTAGAGCAGGCGCATCTCCGCCGCCTCGTCCCCGAAGCGTTTCGCCAGCTCCGCGCGCAGGAAGCCGTGGACCTCGGCGATTTCCGCCAGCGTGGGGGTGCGGCCGGTGCCGATGGCCCAGACGGGTTCGTAGGCGATGACGGTATTCGCGGCGGTCGCGCCGTCGGGGACCGATCCGGCAAGCTGGCTGCCCACCACGGCAAGCGTGCTGCCCGCGTCGCGCTGCGCCTCGGTCTCGCCGACGCAGATGATGGCGGTCAGGCGGGCGGCCCAGGCGGCCTCGGCCTTGGCGCGGACCAGCGAGTCGGCCTCGCCATGGTCGGCGCGGCGTTCGGAATGGCCGAGGATGACGTAGGACGCCCCGGCATCGGCCAGCATCTGCGCCGAGATGTCGCCGGTATGGGCGCCGGTGGTGCCGGTGTGGCAATCCTGCCCGCCGACCTTCAGCGCCGCGCCGCGCACATGCCACGCCATCTGTGCGATCAGGGTCGCGGGCGGGCAAAGCAGTATCTCGCAGCCGGGCGCGGGATGGTCCTTCAGCAGCGCCGTCACCTCGGTCAGCGACATCGGGCTGCCGTTCATCTTCCAGTTTCCAGCGGCCAGCTTCTGCATCTTGCCCCTCCGTTCATGCTGAACCAGCCCTAGCCGAGCCTGCGCGGTCTGGGAAGGGGCAGTTCTTCCCCTTCGGGCAGGGTCAGGCCTGCGCCGGGTCGGCATCCTTGAATCGGATCGATTCGCCGCATCCGCAGGCATCGGCGACATTCGGGTTGCGGAAGACGAATTTCGATTCCAGCAGGCCGGTCTCGTAATCGATGACGGTGCCGAACAGGAACATCTGCGCCATCGGGGCGATCAGCACCCGCGCGCCGTCCTGTTCCACCACCTCGTCCAGCGGATTGACCTCGGAGACGTAGTCCATGGTGTATTCCATCCCCGCGCAGCCGCCCTTCTTCACGCCGATGCGCAGGCCCTGCCGCCCGTCGCGCGCCATCAGCCGGGCGACCTGTTTCGCCGCGGAGGGGGTAAGGGTGACTGCGGCCTTGCCGGGGATGCCGAACATGGAAACTCCTGTTTGGGAGTCAATTTAGGGCAAGACGGGTGGAAATCCAATGGGCGGCAGATGCGACAGCAGGGCAAGCGTGCCGTAACCCGCCGCCAGCGCCCAGCCGACCGAGGCCAGAGTGCCGATGATGACATATTCCGACAGCGCCCGGTCGTCGCGGACCGCGCCGAAGCGCAGGATCGACTTGGCGGCGATCAGCAGGCCCACACCCTCGGGCTGGCCGATCAGGAGAAAGGCGAAGATCAGCCCGCGCTCCATCAGCCCGATCATCCGCCCGGCGCCGGGCAGGCTTTCGGCGGTGATGTCCTCGGGCAGGCGATGGGCGAAGGGCGCCATCAGGAAGCCGATGGCGAAGCTGCCCGCACGGGTGGCGAGGATCGCCCCCGCCGCCACGGCCATCAGGCCGGGCAGGGCGGGGTAGCCGGACCAGAGGCCCCCGGCCCAGAGCCCGGGCTGCCAGACGGCCAGCGCGGCGATGGCCGCCAGATGCAGCGCCTGGTCGCCCAGAAAGGTGCCGAGGCCGGGCGCCAGCCGGGCCTTGCCCGCATCCACCGCCACATGCAGCGCGGCCAGCCAGAGCAGGGGCAGGGCGAAGGTCCCGGTCGTGGCGACCGCAGTCGCCAGCACCACGGCGCCATGCGCGGCCAGCGCGGCGGGCCGGCGCTTGTTCCGCACCATCCATCCGGTCTGGAACAGGAAATCGGCCATCACATGGGCAAGGAGAAGGGCGGCGAGGGTTTCAGTCATGGCCGTCCGGTTCTCCGCCAAAAGTGGTCAGGAAATCCTGTGCCGCCCCGTTCAGTTGCCTGTATCCGGCGGCGTGGAGACGGGCGGCCACAGCCTGCCGCGTGATGCCCAGTTTCTCGGCCATGGCCTGCTGGGTGGGCGGGTCTTTCGGGCCAAGCGCCAAGGCCATCGCCTCGGCCTGTTCGCGCGACCAGTTCATGACCTGCTCCTCGATCATGGCGATCACCCGGGCGTGCAGGGCGTCCACCCCTTCGCCCGCAATGGACAATCGGGACGATCTGTCCATGGAATCCAATGCCCTGCCAGAGGATATGAAGGCGGTTCCGGTGGCCCCGCCCAGATCGCGCACGGCACCTGGATTCTTGAAGCTGCCCATATGGGCGCCGCCGAGACCCATGGCGATACGGCTTTCCAGCCCCCCCTCGGCGCGCAGTTCGGCGCAGATCAGCAGGGTTGTCGTCAGTGCGAGGCCGGGCCGTTCAAGATAGAGTTGCCAGCCATCGCCGCGATGGCGGGAAAAGGAGGTCACCTCCCTGCCGATCCGGTCGGCAATCGCGGCGATGCGGCCCATGGCGGCTTCGACCGCCACCGGGGAGGCCCCGGACGAGTCCACCAGATCGCCAGTCAGGACGGCGGCTTGCGGCTTCATGCGCAAGTCATAAGGGTTGCATTTTGGAAATGCAAGTGAAAAGGCTTGCGTTGGCGGGAAAGCAAAGGAAAAGGCTTGCACTTCTGAATGCAAGCCTCACCCCTGACGCCGGCAAGCCATTCGCCTTGCCTCGCCCCGATGCAAGCCCTCAGGCTTGCCTTACATGAACCCCAGTTCCAGCCGCGCCTCGTCGGACATCATGTCCATGCCCCAGGGCGGGTCGAAGGTCATGTGGACGTCGACTTCCTTCACCCCGGCCAGCGGCTCCACCGCCTCGGCCACCCAGCCCGGCATCTCGCCCGCCACCGGGCAGCCGGGGGCGGTCAGGGTCATGGTGATGTCGACCGCGTTCTCGGGGCTGATCTCGATCGTGTAGACCAGACCGAGGTCGAAGATGTTCACCGGGATTTCCGGGTCGAACACCGTGCGGCAGGCTTCGACCACGCTGTCGTAAAGCGGGTGGTCGGTGCTGGAGGGCTTGATCAGCGGCGTTCCCTCGACGTGGTCCTGCATGGCGTTCCGGTCCTGCGGCGGGATGTTGAGCGATTATATAGGGAATGCCGCCGGGAAGGTCCAGAGCGGTAGGGGGCCGCAGGGCCCCCGGTTGCCCATTGTTCAGAACGGGATTTCGTCATCCATGTCCGAGGCGCGGCCGCCGCCCTGGCCCGCGCCGCCCTGACCACCGCCCGAAGCACCGCCGCCATAGCCGCCGCGCCCGCCGGCAGAAGCGCCGCCGCCCTGACTGCCGTAATCGTCATAACCGCCGCCCCGGTCGTCATAGCCGCCCTGGCCACCGCCACCGCCGCCGTCGCCCCGGCCGCCGAGCAGCGTCAGCTCGCCGCGGAACTGGCGCAGCACGACCTCGGTCGTGTAGCGGTCCTGGCCGGACTGGTCCTGCCATTTGCGGGTTTCCAGCGCGCCCTCGATATAGACCGTGCTGCCCTTGCGCAGATATTGCTCGGCGATCTTGCCGAGGTTCTCGTTGAAGATGGCGACCGAATGCCATTCGGTGCGTTCCTTGCGCTCGCCCGTGTTGCGGTCGCGCCAGGTCTCGCTGGTGGCGATGCGCAGGTTGACCACCCTGCCGCCGTTCGGGAAGCTGCGCACCTCGGGGTCGCGGCCCAGATTGCCGATGAGGATCACCTTGTTGACCGAACCCGCCATGTCGCACCTCTCCTGATTCCATCGCTGCCGGAAGACTGCGCCCGGCATGGTTGACAAAACCTCTACACGCGCCCTCCGGCCCCCGCAACCGGCGGGGCGCACGGGCGGGATGTTACGGCCATCGGCGGGGGATTGCCGCTCCTGATGCCCCTTCGGCAGGGAGAGTCGGCAAAACTCCACTGGAAACGCCGGGCAACCTTCGTATAGTGCTGCATCGACCGCCGATCCGGAACGCAGAGTCCGGGGGGCCTGATCTGTTGCTTGCCAAGGAAGACGCCCCTTCATGACGCGCCATCCGCTGACCCGCACAATCCGCAGTTTTTCGGGCCGCGCCCTCGCGGCGCTTTCCCTTGGCCTGATGGCCGCCGTTCCGGCGCTGGCCGACGATGCGCTGTTCCAGGGCAAGAAGAACCGCTCCACGATCTTCAAGAGCCAGACCGCACTTCTGGACGGGCGGCTGTCGGACCAGTATTCCGGCTCGATCAAGCTGACGCCGTCCTACAAGGCGGGCAAGGTGGCCGGCGGAGAGGGCACGGAAGCGGTGCCGAAGTTCCGCGGCGCCTACAAGGGCAAGTATCTCGAGGTCGCCAAGGCGGCGGCCAGGAAACATGGCGTGCCCGAGGACCTGTTCCTGCGGCTGGTGCAGCAGGAAAGCGGCTGGAACCCCGGCGCGGTCAGCCACAAGGGCGCGACGGGGCTGGCGCAGCTGATGCCGGGCACGGCGAAGAAGCTGGGCGTCGACATCGCCGACCCGCACCAGAACCTTGAGGGCGGGGCGCGCTACCTGCGGATGATGTACGACAAGTTCGGCAGCTGGAAACTGGCGCTGGCGGCCTATAACGCGGGCCCGGGCGCGGTGGAAAAGCACGGCGGCATCCCGCCCTATGCCGAGACCAAGGCCTATGTGAAGGCGATCCTCGGCTGAAGCGCCGCAGGGGGCGCCGCCCCCGTCCGCCAAGGCGGACTCCCCCGGGATATTTGTATTCTGAAAGAGGGGCGGGTCTTGGGAAGACCGGTGCGCTGTCTCTCTTTCAGAATGAAAATATCCCCGCCGGAGGCAGCGGCGTTTCCGCCCTGCGCGCCGCCGGGGAGGACTTACTCCGCCGCGATCTTGATCACCGGCTCCATCTGCTCCAGCACTGCGGCCGACAGGTGGCACTTGATCTGGTGGCCGTCCTTCAGCGCCTGCACCGGCGGCATCTCGCGGTCGCACAGCCCGTCCGGCACCTGCCCCTTCCAGCGGCAGCGGGTCTGGAACGGGCAACCCGGCGGCGGGTTCATCGCCGAGGGAATGTCGCCTTCCAGCACGATGCGCTTCTTCGTCACCTTCGGATCGGCGATCGGGACAGCCGACAGCAGCGCCTCGGTATAGGGGTGGTAGGGCGGCGCGAAGACCTGGTCGGTGGTGCCCATCTCGACCACATGGCCGAGATACATCACCATCACCCGGTCCGAGAGATAGCGCACGATGGAAAGGTCGTGGCTGATGAACAGGAGCGTGGTGCGGTTCTGCCGCTGGATGTCCATCAGCAGGTCGGTGACCGCGGCCTGCACCGAAACATCAAGGGCCGAGACGGGTTCGTCCGCCACCACCACCTTGGCGCCGCCGGCGAAGGCCCGCGCGATGCCGACGCGCTGCTTCTGTCCGCCGGAAAGCTGCCGCGGCATCCGCTCGGCGAAGGCGCGGGGCAGTTTCACCAGATCGAGGAGTTCCAGCATCCGACGCTCGCGGTCGGCATCGTCGGTGCCGACGCCGAAGATCTCCAGCGCGCGGATGATCTGGCGGCCCACGGTCATCGAGGGGTTCAGCGTGTCGAACGGGTTCTGGAACACCATCTGCACCTGGCTGATGGTGTCGGCGCCGCGCTTCTGGATCGGGGTGGACTGGACGTTCTCGTCGAAGAGCATGATCTGGCCGCTGGTGGCGGTTTCCAGCCCCATAAGCACCTTGGCGAAGGTGGACTTGCCGCAGCCGGATTCGCCGACGATGGCCAGCGTCTCGCCCTCGCGGGCCTCGAAGCTCAGCGTCTCGTTGGCCTTGACCACCTTGGTCGCCCCGCCGCCGAAGGCGCCGGTCGAGACGTTGTAGTATTTCTTCAGGTCGTCCATCTTCAGGACCACCTCGCCGACCGGCAGCTTCTCCTTCGACACCCGTTTGGCGGGCGGGGCGGTCCAGTCGATCTCGTCCCATTTCAGGCAGCGGCTGCCATGGCGGTCGCCGGGCACCGTTTCCATCGGAATATCGGCGGCGTCGCAGCGGCCGGCCTCGAAATAATCGCAGCGCGGGCCGAAGTTGCAGCCCGGCGGGCGTTCGTGGGGCAGGGGGAAGTTGCCGGGGATCGAGATCAGCGGGCGCGCGTTCTTGTCCGCCCCCGGCAGCGGGATCGAGCGGAAGAGCGCCTGCGTATAGGGATGGCGCATCTCGGTGAAGACCTGTTCGACATTGCCGGTTTCCACCGCCTCGCCGGAATACATCACGCAGATGCGGTCGCAGACATCCAGCACCAGCCCGAGGTTGTGGCTGATGAACAGCATCGAGGTGCCGTATTTCTCGCCGAGCGCCTTCACCAGATCGACGATCCCGGCCTCCACCGTCACGTCCAGCGCGGTGGTGGGCTCGTCGAGGATGAGGAGCGCGGGTTTCGACATCAGCGCCATGGCGATGACGATGCGCTGCTGCTGGCCGCCCGAAAGCTGGTGCGGATAGGAGTTCAGGATGCGGTCGGGGTCGGGCAGGCGCACGTCGGCGACGATCTGGCGGGCCAGCGCCCAGGCGTCGGATTTCGACATGCCCTCGTGGATGACCGGCACCTCGGCCAGTTGCGCGCCGATCTTCATCGCCGGGTTCAGGCTGGCCATCGGCTCCTGATAGATCATCGCCATTTCCGAACCGCGGATCTTCTGCAGTTCCGCTTCTGTCATCGTGGTCAGGTCGCGGCCCTTGAACCTGATCGAGCCGGCGACGATGCGGCCGTTCTTGCCCAGGTCGCGCATCACCGCCAGCGCCACGGTGGATTTGCCGCAGCCGGATTCGCCGACCAGCCCCATCGCCTCGCCCGGCATCACGGTGCAGGAGAAGTCCATCACCGCGGGGATCTCGCGGGCGCGGGTGAAGAAGGAGATCGAGAGGTTCTCGATCTCGAGGATCGGTTTCGAGGGGTCCCAGTCGGTGCTTTTGTCGGCCATGGGTGTGCTCCTTTGGCTGAGAAAGGACCGGGGGCCAGCCCCCGGACCCCCGGGATATTTAGGAACAGATGAAAGCCGGGGCGCGGCGCATCAGTCCTTGAGGCTTTCTTCGCGCAACCCGTCGGCCAGCAGGTTCAGGCCGAGGACCAGGCTCATCAGCGCCATGGCGGGCACGACGGCGGGGTGTGGGAACATCGAAAGCAGCCTGCGGCCCGCGTTGATGGTGGACCCCCAGTCCGGGCTTTCCGGGCTGACGCCGAGGCCGAAGAAGCCCAGCGTGCCCAAGAGGATGGTGGTGTAGCCGATCCTCAGGCAGAAATCGACGATCAGCGGCCCGCGGGCATTGGGCAGGATCTCCCACAGCATGATGTACCACGAGCTTTCGCCCCGGGTCTGGCCCGCCGCCACATAGTCGCGCGCCTTGATGTCCATCACCAGACCCCGGACGATGCGGAACACGCCGGGCGAGTTGACGAAGACCACCGAGACGAAGACGTTCAGCATGTTCGGCTCCATCGACCAGACGCCCAGCGGATCGGCGTTGAAGGCCAGCCCCAGATAGGCCCAGAGGCCAAGGACCAGCGTCACCCCGACATAGAGGTTGCGCCGCGGCGGGTTGGTCTTGAAGCGCGAGTTGAACAGCACCGAGAAGAAGATCACCGGGAAGAGGAAGAGGACGGCGGCGAAATACATCGGGATGCCGGTCTCGACGATCTCGGGCGTGACCAGCAGGTAGAACAGCAAGATCACCGGGAAGGCGAGGACGAGGTTGGCCAGGAAGGACAGGAAGGTGTCCAGCTTGCCGCCGAAATAGCCGGCGGGCAGGCCCAGTGTCACCCCCACCATGAAGGCGAAGACCGTGGCGGCGGGCGCGATCTGCAGCACGCGCTGCGCCCCCATCACCATGCGGGAGAACACGTCGCGCGCCAGATGGTCGCCGCCGAAGAGATACCAGGCGAACGTGTTCTGCCCCGGGTTCTTCACCGCCGCGCCGGGCACGATGTTCTTCATCCCCGACAGTTGCACCAGCGGGTCGTGGGTGATGATCAGGCCGGCGAAGATCGCGGTGAACACCCAGAACAGGACGATGCCGAGGCCGACCATGCCGACCGGGCTGTCCATCAGCTTGCCGTAGAGACCGAGACGCCGCTTGAAGCGGATCGACAGGCCGAAGGTCACGATCAGCGCGACCCAGACCGGCCAGAACCGCAGGGCGGCCCAGCCGAGGATGCCCTTCGAGGCTCCCGGCAGGACGAAGCCCGCCAGCCCGATCAGCAGGATGCAGAAGATGATCACCCCGATGGCGACCTGCGCGGCAAGGTCGAGGTTGCCGCCTAACCCGCGGCGGCGTGCCACCAGCATCGCACCGCTGGCGGGCAGGGCGTCCGCTCCGCTGGCCCAGGCGGCCAGCGAGACGAGGATGCGCGCCACCACCGCCAGCGCCAGCACGATGGCGGCGGCATTGATCAGGGGCACGAGGAAGGGGCCGAGGGCGCCAGTCCAGCTGAGGTCTTCCATGTCTCTTTCCTCCTCAGGCCAGACGGATGCGCGGGTTCAGGAAGACATAGCCGATGTCCGAGATAAGCTGGGTCACCAGCACCACGAAGACGGCCACGACCGAACAGGCCAGCAGCAGGTTGATGTCGTTGTTGCCGGCAGCTTGTACCAGCGTCCAGCCGAAGCCCTTGTAGTTGAACAGGGTCTCGACGATGACGACGCCGTTCAGGAGCCAGGGGAATTGCAGCATGATCACCGTGAAGGGAGCGATCAGCGCATTGCGCAGCGCGTGCTTCATCACCACCTCGCGGAAGCCGACGCCCTTCAGCCGCGCGGTGCGGATGTATTGCTGGGTCATCACCTCGGTCATCGAGGCGCGGGTCATCCGGGCGATGTAGCCGATGCCGTAAAGCGCGATGGTCAGCACCGGCAGGCCGAAGTTCCAGAAGGTGATGCCGTCCATCGCGCTGGTGGCGGTGCCCTGGAACAGGGTCTTGCCCTCGATCCAGCCCATCTCGTTCAGCCAGGGCGATATGCCCGCCGTGGCGGAGGCGAAAAGCGCGATGAAGATGACGCCCGAGACATATTCCGGGGTGGCCGTGGTGGCGATGGCGAAGGTGGACAGGACCCGGTCGGTCCGCGACCCCTCGCGCATGCCCGACAGCACGCCGAGGATCAGCGAGGTCGGCACCATCACGATCATCACCCAGAGCATCAGCCAGCCGGTATGGCCCAGGCTGCGGCCCAGCACCTCGGACACCGGCTGCTTGAAGACGGTGGACCAGCCCCAGTTGCCTTGCAGGATGCCGCAGTAACGTGGCGGCGTCTCGCCCGCGGGGATGCGGTTCAGGCAGCGCCCGGTCGCCCTGCCGTCGGCCGCGGCGCCGGTCCAGCCGGGCAGCACGCCCAGCCATTCGCCATAGCGCACCAGCACCGGGCTGGCGAAGCCGTTCGAGGCCAGCCAGCTTTCGACCTGATCGTCGGTCATCCGGGCCGAAGCTTCGGATTTCGCAAGCTTTTCAAGGTTGGGCGGCAGGTTGGTCAGGTAGAAGACCACGAAGGTCAGCGCTAGCGCTGTCAGGATCATCACGCCGATGCGGCGCAGAACGAAAAGAAGCATGGCTCATCCTTCCCGATGGGCAAGGCTGGCGGGACAGCGGGGCCCCGGACGACGGCTGTTCGGAAGGAGGCCCCGCCCGTCACGGAAACGGGCGGGGCTTTGAACCTCAGGCGATCAGGTGCCATTTGTAGTGGTGATGCTCGAAGGTCGCGTGCATGTCGATGCCGCCCACCTTCGGATCGGCATGGCGGAAGAGCGAGCGCCAGTAGGGCTGGATCAGCACGCCCTGCTCCTGCATGATCTCTTCCAGCCGCTTCATCACCTCGCGGCGCGCGTCGGCATCGGCGATGGACAGCGCCTCGCCAAGCTTGGCGTCGAACTCCTCGTTCGAGAAGGCGGTCTCGTTCCAGGCCTCGCCCGACTTGTAGGCCGCCGCCAGAACCTGCACGCCAAGCGGCCGCATGTTCCATTCCGTGGCGCTGAACGGATATTTCGTCCAGTCGTTCCAGAAGGTGGAGCCCGGCATCACTGTGCGCTTGATCTTGATCCCCGCATCGCGGATCTGCGCGGCCACGGCATCGCAGGTCGCGGCCTGCCAGTCGTCGTCCAGCGAGATCAGCTCGAACTCGTGGTCGGCCATCCCGGCCTCGGCGATGGCGGCCTTGGCGGCGGCCGGGTCGACGGTCAACGGCGGCAGCTCGGCATATTCCGGGTGGATCGGGCAGACGTGGTGGTTCTCGGCCACCTTGCCCAGGCCGGCATAGCCCAGTTCCAGCACGATGTTGTTGTCCACGGCCATTTGCAGCGCCCGACGGACGTTCACATCCTTGTAGTCGTCGGACAACTGGTTGAAGCGCACGGCAAGGGTCGCCGCCGTGGTCGCCTCGGTCTTGTTCCAGCCAAGGCCGTCCAGCAGGTCGATGAACTCGCCCTGCGTCTGGTAGGTGGCGTCGATCTCGTCCGAGCCGGCCGCGGCCACCCAGGCCGAGGGGTCGGAGCCGAGGTCGATGTATTCGATCCGGTCCAGATAGGGGCCGCCGAAGATCTCGGTGCCCCACCAGGGCTCATCGCGGCGGACCAGCACCTGCTTGACGCCGACCTCGTTCGATTCCGGCATGTAGGGGCCGGTGCCGACCGGGTTCACGCTGGGGTCGCCGTTGTCATAGTCCTTGTGGACAATGGCGGCCGGATAGTCGGCAGCGCTGGCGATCAGGGCGATGTCGGGCTGGCTGAGCTTGATCTTCAGGGTCAGCGGGTCGACCACCTCGAAGGCTTCGGGGCGGGCAGCCTTGGTTGCCGGATCCTGGATGCCGGCCATGCGGGCGGACATCGAGTTGCCCTCGACATTGCCGTCGGCCCAGCGGGCGAAGTTGTTGGCCACATCCTCGGCGGTGAAGTCGTCGCCGTTCGACCACTTGATCCCCGGGCGCACCTTCAGGGTGTATTCGGAGGCGTCGTCGTTGGTTTCCCAGCTTTCCAGCAGCATGCCGCGGATCGAGCCGTCGTTGTTGTATTCGACCAGATATTCCAGCCAGCCGCGGGTGAAGTTGGAGATCTGGCTCCAGTCGGCGGTGCGCGGGTCCTTCAGGCCCTTGGTTTCCATGTTCATGCGCAGCGTGCCGCCGGCTTGCGCCTCGGCGCGGGCCGGGGTGGGGGCGGCCAGGCCGAGCAGACCATAGGCCGCGGCCGCCGAAACCCCGAGCGCGGTGCTGCGCGTCAGGAATTCCCGGCGGCTCATCTGGCCGGCCTTGACTTCCTCGGCATACATCAGCGCCGCGGGGTGCGGGCCGTTGATGGTGTCTTTCATTCGTCAGTCTCCCTGTCAGGTCTTCCGGTTGCGGTCTTTTCGGCCGTTCGGCGCGGGGAGGGCGGTATCATGCCGTTGCGCAGACTGCGCAGCCGGGCCCGGTCTGTCGCCGAACCTGCCTGTCCCCGATTGCGCCATTTGCGCATGGTTTCCGCCACGGCGTCAATGTCATAGACAGACGATCTTGCGCACGAATGCGACATTTCTGGCTGCCAAACGACGCCGCAATGTCGGTTTTGACCAACCGGTCAAGCATGATGCGTTGCCGCCCCGGCGGATGCCGCGGGCAGGGAAGGCGTGATCGGTCGAAACCGGGGGCCGCCGGGCCGTCAGGGCGCGCGGCGGAAGGCGGTGGGCGACTTTCCGGTCAGGTGCTGGAAGGCGCGGGTGAAATAGGCCGCCGAGTTGAAGCCCAGGTCCAGCGCGATCCGGCCCACAGGCATCCGGGTTTCCGCCAGAAGCTTGCGGGCCTCGAAGATGCGGCGGTCCTGCAGCAGCGCGCTGGCGGGCCTGCCGCAGGCCGCGTTGCAGCAGCGCGTCAGGTGGGTCGGCGTGACGCCGAGCGCCGCGGCGAAATCCGCCACCCCCATGCCGGAGCGGAAGTCCCGCTCAAGCAGCGCGGTGTAGCGCGCCACCAGCCGCCTCGTGGCGTCGGGTTTCGGCATCTCCGCCTCGGCCTTGCGGGCCTGGCGTTCCAGCCAGACGCCGATCAGCCCCAGATAGTGCCGGGTCGCCCGCTCATGTGCCGGGGTATCGGCATCCATCTCGCGCTGGACGCTGTCCAGGAGGATGTTCAGTTCCTGCTGGGCATGGGCCTCGCGGATGCGCAGGTGCAGGGGCTGTTTCGGCAGGGTCACGTCGCAGTCGCGGCCGAAGAAGACCGCGGTGCCGAAGACGGCGGGCCCGGCCTCGAACCCGTGCATCACCTCGGGCGGGATGAAGATCGCGTTATGCGCCGTATAGCCGCGCGTCAGCCCGGCAAGGGTGATCCGGCCCTGGCCCTTGGTGAACCACAGGAGGCAGGGTTCCGACAGCGACCGCATCGCCTCGACCCGCCAGCGCCCGGCCGCGGCCAGACGGGGAATGGCGACCAGCCGCAGGTTGGAAACGGAGGGGGTATCTTGCATCTTGGGCGTGAATCCAGTTCGGGGCCGAAACAGAGGTTACCCAAGGCTGACAGGTCAACGAAAGCAAAAAGATGGCGGATCGGCAAAGTTATCCACAGGCGGGGCGGAAAGCTGTGCATAACTCTATGGATCGGCGGATGCTTGCGCAAGGCGCCGTGCGCGCCGGTCAGGGCAGGGCGATCCCGCGCCAATCGCCCATCCGCGACCGGAACCACGTCCGCTGCCGCTTGGCATAGCGGCGGCTGGCCAGCTTGGCGGCGGCGGCGGCCTCGTCCAGCGGCAGGTCCCCTTGCAGATGCGCCACCAGTTCCGGCGCGCCGATGGCCCGGGACGAGGGGCGGGCGGGGTCCCAGAACGGCAGTTCCGCCCGCACCTCCTCCAGCGCGCCGGAGGCCATCATCGCATCGAAGCGTGCGTCGATGCGGGCGTTCAGCCAGTCGACCCCGGGCCGGATCACCAGCGCCTCGGTGCGGGCCAGCGGCAGGGCGGGGGCGCCGGTCCGCGCCTGCCAGTCGGCCAGCCCGCGGCCGGTGGTGCGCAGCACCTCCCACGCCCGCTGCACCCGGGCGGGATTCGCCAGGTCGGTGTGCGCGGCGGTGGCGGCGTCCAGCCCTGCCACCATCGCCGCGAAATCCGCCGCCCGCAGCGCATCCGCCTCGGCCCGCACCTCCGCCGGAATGGCGGGCACCTCCGCCAGCCCCTCGACCAGCGCCATGAAGTAAAGCCCGGTGCCGCCGGCGATCACCACCGGCCGGTCCAGCAGCGCGACGGCCTCGCGCAGCCAGTGACCGACGGAATATGCCTCATCCCGTCCGACATGGCCGTAAAGCGCGTGGGGCAGCGCCGCCTCCTCCTCTGCCGAGGGCCGCGCGGTCAGCACGCGCCAGCAGGAATAGACCTGCAGCGCATCGGCATTGACGATCACCCGCCCGTCCCGCGCCGCCAGTTCCATCGCCAGCGCCGACTTGCCGCTGGCCGTCGGCCCGGCGATCAGGACCGGCAATTCGCGCGAAATCCCCTGCAACAGCCCCGGTTTCATCTGCCCCCAAATATCCCACGGATGAGCGACGGTTTGTCACTGGTTCGAGAACCGCTGCGAACCGGGGTGTGAAACCCCCGCCTCGACGCCGTTCACAGGTTGAACCCGTCCCGGTTTTCCATCATTTTGCGCCGCGATCCAAGCGCACAGCGAAATACAGAAAAAACCGGGGGACACCGCCATGTCGACAGCCGCCACCACGGGCATGAAATCAGGGGGCGTGAAATACAGCCGCGTCATGCTGAAGATCTCGGGCGAGGCGCTGATGGGCGATCAGGGCTACGGCCTGCACCCGCCGACCGTGGCCCGCATCGCGCAAGAGGTGAAGTCGGTGCAGGAGATGGGTGTCGAGGTCTGCATGGTCATCGGCGGCGGCAACATCTTCCGCGGCCTTGCAGGTTCCGCGCAGGGAATGGAGCGCACGACCGCCGACTACATGGGAATGCTGGCGACGGTGATGAACGCGCTGGCCATGCAATCGGCGCTGGAGCAACTGGGGGTGTTCACCCGCGTCATCTCGGCTATCCCGATGGATCAGGTCTGCGAGCCCTACATCCGCCGCCGCGCCGTCCGCCACCTTGAGAAGAAGCGGGTCTGCATCTTCGCCGCCGGCACCGGCAACCCCTATTTCACCACCGACACCGCCGCCACGCTGCGCGCCAACGAAATGGGCTGCGAGGCGGTGTTCAAGGGCACCAAGGTTGACGGTGTCTACGACAAGGACCCGAAGAAACACCCCGACGCCAAGCGCTACGATACCGTCAGCTATGACGAGACGCTGGAAAAGCACCTCGGCGTGATGGACGCCACCGCCATCGCGCTGGCCCGCGACAACCGGCTGCCGATCATCGTCTTCAGCCTGGACGAACCCGGCGGCTTCCGCGGCATCCTGTCGGGCAAGGGCACCTATACCCGCGTGCAGGATTGAGCCCGCGGTTTCCCCGAAGAAATCGCCCTTCCGCCCAAGCCGCTTTGATTTTCCCTGCCGCCCCCGCTAGAAGGGGCGGCAAAGCCTGAGAGGGAAGACCCCGATGTCCGACGAATTCGAACTCGACACCGACGACCTGACCCGCCGCATGGAAGGCGCCATCGCCGCGCTGCGCACGGAATTCGCCTCGCTCCGCACCGGCCGGGCCTCGGGCACCATGCTGGAGCCGATCCATGTCGAGGCCTACGGCCAGATGACGCCGATCAACCAGCTTGGCACGGTGAACGTGCCCGAGCCGCGGATGGTGACGATCAACGTCTGGGACAAGGGCATGGTCGGCAAGGTGGAAAAGGCGATCCGCGAATCCGGTCTGGGCATCAACCCGCAACTGAACGGCACCATCATCATGCTGCCGATCCCCGAGCTGAACGAACAGCGCCGGAAAGAGCTGACCAAGGTCGCCGCGCAATATGCCGAACATGCCCGCGTCGCCATCCGCAACCTGCGCCGCGACGGCATGGACCAGATCAAGAAGGCCAAGGCCAAGCACCTGTCGGAAGACGACGCCAAGTTCTGGGAGGGCGAGGTGCAGGAGATGACCGACAAATACATCAAGCTGGTCGACCAGACGCTTGAGACGAAACAGCACGAGATCATGCAGGTCTAGGCCGGACCCCCGCGCGATGCCGCAAGCCCCCCGTCAGGCCAGCCCCAGACCCGCCACCCACGTGGCCATCATCATGGACGGCAACGGCCGCTGGGCCACCCAGAAGGGCTGGCCGCGCCTTGTCGGCCACCGCAAGGGCGCCGAACGGGTGAAGGAGATCGTCCGCTCGGCCCCCGACATCGGCATCGAATGGCTGACGCTCTATGCCTTCTCGACCGAGAACTGGAAGCGCAGCACCGAAGAGGTGCTGGGGCTGATGGCGATTTTCGCCCGCTACATCCAGCGCGAGGCCGATGCCATGGCGGCCGAGGGCGTCCGGATGCGCTTCATCGGCGACCGCTCGCGGCTGGACCCCAAGCTGCAGCGGCTGATGTCGGGGATCGAGGCGAAGACCGCGCATCTGTCGCGGCTGAACCTGACGGTCGCCATCAACTACGGCGGGCGGGACGAGGTGGTGCGCGCCGCCCGCGCGCTGGCGGTCGAGGCCGCGGAGGGCCGCTTCGATCCCGCCGCGCTGACCGAAGCGGCCTTTTCCGCCCGGCTGGACACCGGCGGGCTGCCGGACCCGGATCTGGTGATCCGCACCAGCGGCGAGACGCGGACCTCGAACTTCCTGCCGTGGCAGGCGGCCTATGCCGAATATGAATTCACCGAAACCCTCTGGCCCGATTTCTCGCCTGCCGAACTGGCCGGGATCATCGCCCGCTTCGGCAACCGCGACCGCCGCTTCGGGGGCGTGAAGGCATGAGCGGCGCAGGCAGATGGGGCGACCTCGCCCCCCGCATCCTGTCCGCCATCGTCATGCTGGCGGTGGGCGGCGGGGCGATCTGGGCGGGCGGGGCGGTCTTCGCCGTGCTTGCCGTGGTCTGTTCGGGCCTGATGATGTGGGAACTGGCGCGGATGACGAAGGGAGAGGGGTATGACGCCTCGGTCCTTCTCGGCCTGCTCGCCGCCGCCGTTCTGGCGCTGAACCTTTTCGTGCCGCAGCCCTTCGTGGTGCCGCTGCTGCTGCTGCCGCCGCTGATCGGCGTCATCGCGCCGCGCCGGGACACGGCGGTCTTCGCCGGTTATGCCCTGGCGATCCTGGCCACCGGCTGGGCGCTGGTGGCCTTGCGGCAGGGGGCGGGGCTGGTGCCGGTGTTGTGGCTCTTGGCCGTGGTGGTGGCCTCCGACGTGGCGGGCTATTTCGCCGGCCGCATCCTCGGCGGGCCGAAGTTCTGGCCGAAGGTCAGCCCGAAGAAGACGTGGAGCGGCACGGTGGCGGGCTGGATCGGCGCGGCGCTGGTCGGCGCGGCGTTCTGGGCGGCGGGGCAGGGGAGTTCGACGCTGATCTGGGTTTCCCCCCTTGTCGCCTTTGCCGGGCAGATGGGCGACATCGCCGAAAGCGCCATCAAGCGCCGCGCGGGGGTGAAGGATTCCTCGGCACTGATCCCCGGCCATGGCGGGCTGCTGGACCGGTTCGATGCCTTGGCCTTCGCCGCCATCCTGACCGCCGTGCTGCTGCCCGCGCTGACCCTTTTCCCGAAGGGTTGAGCGGATGCGCCGCATCTCGATCTTCGGGGCCACCGGCTCGGTCGGCGAACAGACCGTCGAACTGATCCTGCGCGCGGGCGGTCCCGATACCTACCGCACCGTGGCCCTGACCGGCGGCCGCAATATCGCGCGGCTGGCCGAACAGGCCCGCGCGCTGCGGGCGGAACTGGCCGTCTGCGCCGATCCCGCCGACCTGCCCGCCCTGCGCGAGGCGCTGGCCGGGACGGGAACCGAAACCGCCGCCGGGCCGCAGGCCATCGCCGCGGCCGCCGACCGCCCCGCCGACTGGGTGATGAGCGCCATCGTCGGTGCAGCGGGCCTTGTGCCCGGCCTGCGTGCGCTGTCGCATGGTTCCACGCTGGCGCTGGCGAACAAGGAAAGTCTTGTCACGGCCGGGCAGCTCCTGATGTCCACGGCACAGGCCCATGGCGCCCGCATCCTGCCGGTGGACAGCGAGCATTCCGCCATCTTCCAGGCGCTGATCGGCGAGGACCTGGCCACGGTGGACCGCATCATCCTGACGGCATCCGGCGGCGCCCTGCGCGACTGGCCGATGGAGGCGCTGGCCGCGGCCACGGTGAAGGATGCGCTGGCGCATCCGAACTGGGCGATGGGGCAAAGGATCACCATCGACTCGGCCAGCATGTTCAACAAGGCGCTGGAAGTCATCGAAACCCGTGAATATTTCGGCATAGAGCCCGAGCGGATCGAGGTCATCGTCCACCCCGAATCGATCATCCATTCCATGGTCGGCTTTCAGGACGGCGCGATCATGGCCCATCTCGGCAGCCCCGACATGCGCCACCCCATCGGCTATGCGCTGAACTGGCCGGACCGCGCGCCCTTGCCGGTGGCGCGGCTGGACCTTGCGCAACTTTCCACCCTGACCTTCCGCGCGCCCGACATGGCCCGCTACCCGGCGCTGCGCCTCTGCCGCGAGGTGATGGCGGTCCGGGGGCTTGCGGGCGCGGCCTTCAACGCCGCGAAGGAGGTGGCGCTGGACGGCTTTCTTGCAGGCAGGATCGGTTTCATGGACATGGCCGGGGTGGTGGAGACCGCGCTGGACCGGCTTTCGGCCGGGGATGGCCTTGGAAAAGACGCGATGGGGCTTGAGGATGTGCTCTCCATGGACCATCTGGCACGGGTAAGGGCCGCCGAGGCCATGAGCATGACAGGACAAACCGCATGACCGACCTCATCGCCGCTTTCGGCGGCTCGGCCTGGGCCGTGATCTGGGCCGCCTTCTTCTTCGTCATCGCCCTGTCGATCATCGTGGCGGTCCATGAATACGGCCATTACATCGTCGGCCGCTGGACCGGCATCCATGCCGAGGTGTTCTCGATCGGCTTCGGCAAGGTGCTGGCCTCGCACGTGGACAGGCGCGGCACCAGATGGCAGGTCGCCGCCATCCCCTTCGGCGGCTATGTGAAATTCCTCGGCGATGCCGATGCCGCCTCGGTCCGCAGCACCGGGACGCCGGGCCTTTCCGCGGCCGAGCGGCGGCACACGATGGCGGGCGCCCCCCTCTGGGCGCGGGCGGCCACGGTGGCGGCCGGTCCCTTCGCCAATTTCCTGCTGACCTTCGCCGTCCTCGTCGCCATGGTCCTGACGCTTGGCATCGCCGATGGCCAGCCCCGGGTGGATCGCGCCCGCGCGCTGCCCTGGGCGGGCGCGATGCTGCAACCGGACGATATCGTGCTGGCGCTGAACGGCACCCCGGTCGCCAGCTATTCGGAGCTTGGCACGCTGGCCAACGACACGCTGCCCCGCACGCCCTCGGTCGAATGGACGGTGGAGCGCGACGGCCGGCCCCTCACCTTCACCGGCCCTCATCCCGCCCCCGCCATGGTCGGCGGCGTGCAGGTGAAATCGGCGGCGATGGATGCCGGGTTGCAGCCGGGCGACATCATCCTGCGCGCCAATGGCCGGGACATCGTGACCTTCATGGAATTGCGCGAGATCGTCACCGGATCGGAGGGCGAGCCGGTGGCGCTGACCGTCTGGCGCGACGGCGCCTCGACCGAGATGACCCTGACCCCGCGCAAGCGCGACATCCCGCAACAGGACGGCACTTTCAGGACCGAATGGCTGATGGGGATCGAGCAGGGCTGGATCTTCGACCCCGGCACCCGCCCCGCCGGACTGGCCGAGTCGCTGACCGGATCGCTTTCGGCGATGTGGGGGATCACCACCAACACCTTCTCGGGCCTCTGGCACATGATCGTGGGCAATATCTCGTCCTGCAACATGACCGGGGTGATCGGCATGGCCGATGCGCTTGGCGATGCCGCCAAGGCGGGGCCGCAGACCTTCTTCACCCTTTTCGCCATCATTTCCTTCGGGGTGGGGATTCTGAACCTGTTCCCGATTCCGGTGCTGGACGGCGGCCATCTGGTGTTCCACGCCTATGAGGCGGTGTCGGGCCGCCCGCCCTCGGACCGGGCGCTGCGGGTGCTGATGTCGATCGGGCTGACGGTGCTGCTGTCGGTGATGATCTTCGCGCTGTTGCAGGACGTGACCTGCGTCTGACGGGAGGGGGCGGGGAATGCCGCCCCCGCCTTCCTGGCTGGGCCTTTCCGGCCTATCGCGGATTGGCCCCGAAGATGCCCAGAATCTGCCCCAATCCGCTGCTAATCCTCGGCTCGTGCATATACGGAGCCTGTCATGCAGCTTGTCCAGCGAACCTTTCCGGGCCTCAGCCTTCTGGTGAACCTGAACCTCGACCGGCTGTTCAGCATCGGCACGGTGATCCTCGGCCTGCTGGCCGGGGCCTTCCTCGGCTCTGCCATCGTCGGGTATTGACCCGCCGCAACTGCCGTATCTGGCAAGTTATCCACACCTGTCCGGCAAAGTCATTCCCGGCAGCCGCAGCCTTTTGACAAGGTGCGGCTTTCCCGGTATCCCCTGCCTTGGACGTCCAGAATGCAAGGGGCTTGGCTATGGCAGACATTTCCGGCAGGACCTTGCGTCCCTCTACCCGGGCCCGCCTGCTGGCCGCTGCCGTTTTCCTTGGCGCCGCAAGCGCTTCGGCGCCGTTCCTCGGCCCGGCCTTCGCGCAGGTCTTCTCGTTCTCGAATGTCAGGATCGAGGGCAACAGCCGCGTCGACAACGCCACCATCCTGTCCTACGCCGGAATCGCCCGCGGGGGCGAGGTCTCGGCGGGCGACCTGAACGACGCCTACCAGAGGCTGTCGCGCTCGGGCCTGTTCGAGACGGTGGAACTGGTCCCGCAGGGATCGACGCTGCTGATCAAGGTCACCGAATATCCCTTCATCAACCTGATCAACTTCGAGGGCAACAAGGTCCTGAAGGACGAGGATCTGGCCAAGGCCATCAAGAGCCAGTCGCGCCGCGCCTTCTCGCCCTCGATGGCCGAGGCCGACGCCGCCACCATCGCCGAGATCTACCGTGTCCGCGGCCGCCTTGCCGCCACCGTGACGCCGAAGGTGATCCGCCGCGACGGCAACCGGGTGGATCTGGTGTTCGAGATCACCGAGGGCAAGGTGGTCGAGATCGAGCGGCTGTCCTTCGTCGGCAACCGCGCCTTCTCGGACCGCCGCCTGCGGCAGGTGCTTCAGACGAAACAGGCGGGCTTCCTGCGCGCCATCATCCAGCGCGACAGCTTCGTTGCCGAACGGATCGAAGTCGACAAGCAGATGCTGACCGACTTCTACCGTTCGCGCGGCTACATCGACTTCCAGGTCACCGACGCCACCGCCGAAACCACGCGCGAACGCGATGCCAGCTTCGTCACCTTCACCGTGCATGAGGGGCTGCCCTATACCATCGGCAATGTCACCACGGTTTCCGAGGTGGAGGGCCTTGACGCCGCCGAATTCATCGCGGTGCAGAAGATCCGCAAGGGCCAGACCTTCAATCCGGCGGTGATCGAGAACAACATCGCAAGGATGGAGAACCTGGCCCTGAAGAAGGGGCTGAACTTCGTCCGCATCGATCCGCGCATCACCCGCGACGACCGCAACCAGGCGGTGAATGTGGAATTCGCCATCGTCAGGGGCCAGCGCGTCTTTGTCGAGCGGATCGACATCGAAGGCAACGCCACCACGCTGGATCAGGTGGTGCGCCGCCAGTTCCGCACCGTGGAAGGCGACCCCTTCAACCCGCGCGAGATCCGCCAGTCGGCCGAACGCATCCGCGCGCTCGGCTTCTTCTCGGACGCGCAGGTGAACGCCAAGCAGGGCTCCGCCCCCGACCAGGTGGTGGTGAACGTCGGCGTCGAGGAACAGCCGACCGGATCGCTCGGCTTCGGTCTCAGCTATTCGGTTTCCAGCGGCACCGGCTTCAACATCAACTTCTCCGAGTCGAACTTCCTCGGCCGCGGGCAGTCGCTGGCGCTGAGCCTGGCGAACACCTCGGACACGCAGAACTCGTCCTTCTCCTTCACCGAACCCTCGGTGCTGGGGCGCGACCTGTCGTTCAACTTCAACGGCTATTACCGGACCTCGGACAACGACTACGCGCTCTACAACACGCGCAACATCGGCCTTGGCTTCGGCATCGGCTTCCCGGTGGGCGAACAGTCGCGGCTGAACCTGACCTACCGGATATCGAAGGACAAGCTGTTCAACTATAATGGTGACGGCACCCCCTCTCCGATCATTCAGCGCGAGGAAGCCGCAGGCGACAATGGCGCGCTGATCACCAGCGCCATCGGTTACAGCTACCAGTTCGACAACCGCATCACCGGCCTCAGCCCGACCACCAGCTTCATCTTCCGCTTCGGGCAGGAGATCGGCGGTCTGGGCGGCGACACCAAGTTCCTGACCACCACCGCGATGGGCGTGGCCGAAACCAAGGTGCTGAACGAAGAGGTCACCCTGCGGGCGATCGTCGAGGGCGGCTATATCCAGGGGCTTTCCGGCCACACCACCCGTGTCACCGACCGATTCTTCGCCGGCGGCAAGATGCGCGGCTTCGAGCCGAAGGGGATCGGTCCGCGTGATGGCGGCACCGATGGCTATCGGGATGCCTTGGGAGGTAACGCCTTCGCTGTGGCCCGCTTCGAGGCCGATTTCCCGCTGGGCCTGCCCGAGGAATACGGCATCACCGGCGGTGCCTTCCTCGACGTGGGATCGGTCTGGAGTCTGGAGGATACAGACGGCATCGGCGGCGTCGGATCGGTGGACGACAGCCTCAAGCCCCGCGTCGCCGTGGGCGTCTCGCTTCTGTGGAACACGCCGATGGGGCCGCTGCGCTTCAACTTCTCGCGGGCGCTGGTCAAGGAAGACTATGACAAGGAACAGAACTTCGACCTCACGGTCTCGACGAGGTTCTAGGCCGGACATGGCCGTCCTGCGCCCGGTTCTGCTCGCCCTTGCGCTGATGCTGCCGGGGCAGGGGGCCATGGCGCAGGAGGCTCCCGCGGAGATCGCGCGGCCCGCCCCCATGGTGCTGACACTCGACCAGGACCGGTTCTTCAGCGAAAGCGCATGGGGCCGCGCCATCATCGCCCGGGCCGAGGCCGAGGGCAACGAACTGATGACCGAGAACCGCCGCATCGAAGAGGCGCTCCAGCAGGAAGAGCAGGACCTGACCGACCGCCGCGCCCTGGTCCCTCCGGCGGAATTCACCCGGCTGGCCACGGATTTCGACACCCGGGTCGAGGGCATCCGCGCCGCGCAGGAGGCGAAGAGCCGCGCCATCCTCGACCAGCGCGACGCCGAGCGGCGGGCCTTCTTCTCCGCCGCCGGGCCGGTGCTTGAGGCGGTGCTGAACGAAAGCGGGGCCTCGGCCATCCTCGTCTCGGGTGCGGTGATCATGGCCACCCAGGCGACCGACATCACCCAGACCGCCATCCAGCGGATGGATGCGGCTTATCCCGGCCCGCCGCCCGAAGACCCCGCCGAAGATGGTGCCGAAAGCCCGGCGCCCTGACCGCCGGATGCGTCGCGCGAAGGCGGCGCCCCGACCATCGGCTGCGGTTGGGAACTTGTCACCTCCGCGGCGACTTGCTAGCAGAGGCAGAGGCCGGTCCCCGGCCGAGGCCAGAGACAGTTGAGGCCGCCCCAAAAGGACGGCGCAGGAGACCATGCCCGTGGATGCAACCGCCGCCCCGACCACCGCCGACCTGGACCTGATCCAGCGGATCATCCCCCACCGCTATCCCTTCCTGCTGATCGACAAGGTGCGCGACATCGTGCTGAACGAGTCCTGCGTCGGCGTGAAATGCATCACCTACAACGAGCCGCAGTTCACCGGCCACTTTCCGGGCATGCCGATCTTTCCCGGCGTGATGATCATCGAGGCCATGGCCCAGACCTCGGGCGTGCTGGTCGGCCTGTCGATGGATCTGGTGGACAAGAACGCCAAGGTGTTCTTCATGGGCGTCGACGGGGTGAAGTTCCGCCGCAAGGTGGTGCCGGGCGACGTGCTTGAGCTGCATGTCAGGGCGCTGCGCGGCGGCGGCAAGGTCTGGAAGTTCGAGGGCCGCGCCATGGTCGGCGGGGAACTTGCCTGCGAGGCCAGTTTCACCGCCATGTTCGACCTGCCCAAGGCCTGATCGTATGGGCATCCACGGCACGGCCGTCATCCATCCTTCCGCCTTCGTCGAGGAAGGCGCGACCATCGGCCCCGATTGCATGATCGGCCCCTTCGCGGTGATCGGCCCCGAAGTCACCCTCGGCGCGCGGGTCACCGTGAAGTCGCATGCCGTCATTACCGGCTGGACCGATCTGGGTGACGACTGCACGGTCTGGCCCTTCGCCTGCGTGGGGGAGGTGCCGCAGGACCTGAAGTTCAAGGGAGAGCGCACGCGCCTGACCGTCGGCGCCCGCACCCGCATCCGCGAGGGCGCGACGCTGAACACCGGCACCGAAGGCGGCGGCGGCGTCACCACGGTCGGCGAGGATTGCCTGATCATGACCGGCGCCCATGTCGGCCATGACGCCCATATCGGCAACCGGGTGATCCTGGTGAACAATGTCGCCATCGCGGGCCATGTCCACCTTGGCGACGACGTGATCGTCGGCGGCCTGTCGGGCGTCCATCAGTTCGTCCGCATCGGCCAGGGCGCCATCATCGGCGCGGTGACGATGGTGACGAACGATGTGATCCCCTACGGTCTGGTCCAGGCCCCGCGCGGGGAACTGGACGGGCTGAACCTCGTCGGGCTGAAGCGCCGCGGCGTGGACCGGGCGGGCATCACCCAGTTGCGCGCCGCCTACCAGATGCTGGCGCAGGGCGAGGGCACCTTCCACGAACGCGCCGCCCGGCTGAACGACGATTTCGACAGCGGGCTGGTGCGCGAGATCGCCGAGTTCATCCTTTCCGCCAGCGACCGCAGCTTCCTGACGCCCAAGGGCCCGAAATGACGCTGGCGATCATCGCCGGGGCCGGGGCGCTGCCCGCGGCGCTGGTTGCCGCCCTGCCGCAACGCCCGTTTGTCGCCGCTCTGGAAGGCTTCCCGCCCGAAGGGCTGGCCCCTGACCTGACCTTCCGCATCGAACGGCTGTTTCCCTTCTTTGCCGCCCTGCACGAGGCCGGCGTCACCCGCGTCGCCTTTGCCGGGGCCGTCCGCCGTCCGCGTCTCGACCCTTCGTTGTTCGATGCGCAGACCGCGCAGATCGTGCCGCGGCTGATGCATTCGCTGGCGCAGGGCGACGATGCCACTCTGCGCGAGGTGCTGGCGCTGTTCGAGGAAGAGGGGTTCCGGATCACCGGCGCCTCTGACATCGCGCCTTCTCTGGTGCCTGCCGAAGGGCTTTACGCCGGGGCGCTGACCCCGCGCGACCAGCAGGATGCCGCCCGCGCCGCTACCATCGCCGAGGCGCTTGGCCGGGTGGATGTGGGGCAGGGCTGCGTGGTGGCGCAGGGCATCTGCCTTGCCGCCGAGACCATCGCCGGGACCGACGCCATGCTGGCGCAGGTTGCAGCCTTGCCGGACAGCCTGCGCCCGGCGCGGCAGGCGGGTAGGGGCCTGCTCTACAAGGCGCCGAAGCCCCTGCAGGACCGCCGCATCGACCTGCCCGCCCTCGGCCCTGCCACGGTGGAGGGCGCGGCGCGGGCGGGCCTTGGCGGCATCGCATGGGAGGCGGGCGGGGTGCTGGTCCTTGACCTGCCCGCGATGCAGGCGGCGGCGGCGCAGCACGGCCTTTTCCTCTGGGCGCGCGGACCCGCGCGGGCATGACCGATCTTTCGCAGGAAAATCGTGCCCCCCTCGCCCCTCTCCATTTCTTCCTGATCGCCGGGGAACCCTCGGGCGACCGCCTCGGCGCTGCGCTGATGGCCGGGCTGAAGGCGCTGCACCCCGGCGTCACCTTCTCGGGCATCGGCGGCCCGGCGATGCAGGCCGAGGGGATGGAAAGCCTGTTCCCGATGGAAGAGCTTTCCGTCATGGGCCTCGTGGAAATCCTGCCGAAGTATCTGCACCTGAAGCGCCGCATCCGGCAGGCGGCGGAGGCCGCCCTTGCCGCCGATCCCGCCGCGCTGATCACCATCGACAGCCCGGATTTCTGCCTGCGCGTCGCGGCGCTGGCCAAGGCGGCCCGGCCCGGCCTGCGCACCATCCATTACGTCGCCCCCTCGGTCTGGGCCTGGCGCCCCGGCCGCGCGGCGAAGATGGCGCGCCATATCGACCATGTGCTGGCCCTGCTGCCGTTCGAGCCGCCCTGGATGACCGCCGCGGGGATGAGCTGCGATTTCGTCGGCCACCCCGTCGCCGCCGAACCGGTGGCGACTGCCGAACAGGCGCAGGCTTTCCGCACCGCCCATGGCATCGCCCCCGATGCCCCGCTGGTCGCGGCCCTGCCGGGCTCGCGCCGGGGAGAGGTTTCCCGCTTGATCCCGCCCTTCGGCGAGACGCTGGCCCGGGTCGCCGAGCGCCTTCCCGCCCTGCGGGTGATCCTGCCCACGCCCCGCCACCTTGCCGATACGGTGCGCGAGGCCACGCGGGACTGGCCCGGCCAGCCGCTGATCCTGCCCGCCCCCGACCTTGCCACCCGCACCGCCGCCTTCGCCGCCGCGGATGCAGCACTTGCGGCCTCGGGCACCGTCTCTCTGGAACTGGCGGCGCAGTCCTGCCCGATGGTGATCGCCTATGACATGGCGCCGCTGACGCTGTGGCTGATGCGGCGCATGGCGCGGGTCGATACGGTGACGCTGGTCAATCTGGTCTCCGACACCCGCACTATCCCCGAGTTCATCGGCCCGGACTGCCGCGCCGAAAGGATCGCCCCTGCGCTGGTCTCGCTGCTGGAGAACGGTCCCGGCGCGCAGGCGCGGGCGATGGAGGTCACGATGCAGCGTCTTGGCCGCGGGGATGAACCGCCGGGCCTGCGCGCGGCAAGGTCCGTTCTCTCCCATCTGGGGTGAGGCAGCCTCCGGCGGGATATTTCCGTCCAGAAAGACGCCGCTTCTTTCAGAAGACAAATATCCCGGGGGAGTCCCCGCTCATGCGGGGACGGGGGCAGCGCCCCCTTTCAGCGCCCGCGCCAGATCCAGCCGCCGCCGAAGACGCGCGACCCGCCCTCGGGCGCGTGGAACACGCAGGCCTGCCCGGGGCTGACGCCTTCCTCGGCCTCGAACAGCACCACCTCGGCCTCGGCCGGACCAAGCGGCCGCACCAGTGCCGGGCGCGGCGCGCGGGTGGAGCGGACGCGGACCTCCAGCTCCCATTCGGACCGCGAGTCGAAGGGCTCGTCGCCCAGCCAGTTGATCTCGCGCACCGGCACCACCCGGGTGGAAAGCGCCTCCTTCGGGCCGACGATCACCCGCCGCGCCTCGGGGTCCAGCTTCACCACGTAAAGCGGATCGCCCAGGCCGCCGATGCCAAGACCCTTGCGCTGGCCGATGGTGTAATGGATCACGCCCCGGTGCTGCCCCAGCACCCGGCCCGACAGGTCGGTGATCTCGCCCGGATCGGCGGCGCCGGGCCGCAGCTTCTCGATGACGGAGGCGTAGTTGCCGTTCGGCACGAAGCAGATGTCCTGGCTGTCGGGCTTGTCCGCCACCGGCAGGCCGTATTTCGCCGCCAGCGCCCGGGTTTCGGCCTTCGAGGCCAGATGGCCCAAGGGAAAGCGCAGATAGTCCAGCTGCTCCTGCGTGGTCGAGAACAGGAAATAGCTCTGGTCGCGGGCAGGGTCCGCCGCCCGGTGCAGTTCCGCCCCCGCCGCGCCCGCTTTCCGCTGGATGTAGTGCCCCGTCGCCATGCAATCGGCGTCAAGGTCCTTCGCCGTCGCCAGCAGGTCCTTGAACTTCACCCGTTCGTTGCAGCGGATGCAGGGGACCGGGGTCGCGCCGGCCAGATAGGCATCGGCGAATTCCTCGATCACCGCCTCGCGGAAGGTGTTCTCGTAATCCAGCACGTAATGCGGGAAGCCCATCGCCTCGGCCACGCGCCGGGCGTCGTGGATGTCGCGGCCCGCGCAGCAGGCCCCCTTCTTCGCCAGCGCCGCGCCATGGTCGTAAAGCTGCAGCGTCACGCCCACCACATCGTAGCCTTCATCCTTCAGCACCGCCGCCACGACACTGGAATCGACACCGCCGGACATCGCCACAACCACCCGCGTCTGTGCAGGGGGCTTGGGCAGGCCAAGGGAGTTCAGGGGCAGGTCGCGCGGCATGGGGCTTGGGTCCGGTGGGAAAGCATCGCGGCAAGGGGGCCGCGGACGGGGGCAGGGATTGCGCTGCAATATAGGAAAATGCATGGCACTCTCAACCCCCGCGCCCCGCAACGCTTCAGCTTTGCTTAAGTCCGTTGCGCCAACCTGCCCCTGACAGAAGAAACGGACGGGATCATGCCGATGTATCTCAAGCGCGCCGATGGCCCGCGCCAGGTCACTTTGCCGGATGGCTCCATCCTCAGCCGGGCCGACCTGCCGCCGCCCAACACCCGGCGCTGGGTCGCCAGCAGAAAGGCCATTGTCGTCAAGGCGGTGGTCCATGGCCTTCTGACGCAGAAGGAGGCGCTGGAACGCTACGGCCTGTCGGAGGAAGAGTTCGGCTTCTGGTGCCGCGCGGTGGAGAAGCACGGCGTCAAGGGGCTGAAGGTCACGGCGATCCAGAAATACAGACAACTTTAGATTGTATTTCGATATGACGGGCGGATAGTAACCACATGTTAACCAGTGACCGCCAGTGTCGTTAACGACAATGACACCGGCCCAGTAGACGGAGATTCCCCCGAATGCGCATTCTCCTTGTGGAAGACGATCCCGCCACCTCGCGCAGCATCGAACTGATGCTGACCCATGCGAATCTCAACGTCTACTGCACCGACATGGGCGAGGACGGGATCGACCTGGCCAAGCTTTACGACTACGACCTGATCCTCCTGGACCTCAACCTGCCCGACATTCCCGGGCATGAGGTGCTGCGCCAGATCCGCCTTGCCCGTGTGGCGACGCCGATCCTGATCCTGTCCGGCTCGGACGATACCGAATCGAAGCTGAAGGGCTTCGGCTTCGGCGCCGACGACTACATGACCAAGCCCTTCCACCGCGAGGAGCTGGTTGCGCGCATCCACGCCATCATCCGCAGGTCGAAGGGGCACAGCCAGTCGATCATCCGCACCGGCAAGGTGAATGTGAACCTGGACGCCAAGACGGTGGAGGTGGAGGGCAAGCCGGTCCACCTGACCGGCAAGGAATACCAGATGCTTGAATTGTTGAGCCTGCGCAAGGGAACGACCCTGACCAAGGAGATGTTCCTCAACCACCTGTACGGCGGCATGGATGAGCCGGAGTTGAAGATCATCGACGTCTTCATCTGCAAGCTGCGCAAGAAGCTGGCCGAGGCGACGGGCGGCGACAACCACATCGAAACCGTCTGGGGCCGTGGCTATGTGCTGCGCGACCCGGTGGCCGAGACGGCGCCCGTGCAGCGGCTGGCCGCCAGCGCCTGACCGGCTTTACCTCACCGGCCTGCCCGCCTAACCTTCGCGCCGCGTGGAATGGGGGGCACCGTGAAGCCTGTCGAGCAACTGACCGAGACCGAGGCCAAGGCGGAGCTTGCCGATCTGGCCGCCCGCATTGCGGCGGCGAACACCGCCTATCACACGGAAGACGCGCCCGAGATTTCGGACGCCGACTACGACGCGCTGAAGCGCCGCAATGCCGAGATCGAGGCCGCCTTTCCGGCGCTGAAGCGCGCCGACAGCCCCTCGGACCGGGTGGGGGCGCAGGTGGCCGAAGGCTTCGGCAAGATCGCCCATGCGGTGCGGATGCTGTCGCTGGAAAACGCCTTCGAGGATGGCGACATCGCCGATTTCGCCGACCGGGTGCGCAGATATCTCGGGCACGCTGGCCCGCTTCTCTTCACCGCCGAGCCGAAGATCGACGGGCTTTCCCTCTCGCTGCGCTATGAGGGCGGGCGGCTGGTGCAGGCCGCCACCCGCGGCGATGGCGAGGTGGGCGAGGATGTCACCGCCAATGCCCGCACCATCGCCGACATTCCGCAGACCGCGACCGGCGCCCCGCAGGTGATGGAGGTCCGCGGAGAGGTCTACATGAGCCATGCCGATTTCGCGGCCCTGAACGCCCGGCAGGCCGAACGCGGCGACAAGACCTTCGCCAATCCGCGCAACGCCGCCGCCGGGTCATTGCGCCAGCTGGATTCGGCCATCACCGCCGCCCGCCCGCTGCGCTTCTTCGCCTATGGCTGGGGGCAGGTGTCCGAGCCGCTGGCCGCAACCCAGCACGGTGCGATCCGGCGGCTGGATGCCATGGGCTTCCGGACCAATCCGCTGACCATCCTTTGCGACGGGCCCGAGGCGATGCTGGCACATTACCGCAGCATCGAGGCGCAGCGGGCGACCCTCGGCTATGACATCGACGGCGTGGTCTACAAGGTGGACGACCTTGCCCTGCAAGGCCGCCTCGGCTTCCGCTCCTCCACCCCCCGCTGGGCGATCGCGCACAAGTTCCCGGCGCAACTGGCCTGGACGCGGCTGGAGGCGATCGACATCCAGGTCGGCCGCACCGGCGCGCTTTCGCCTGTCGCCCGCCTTGCGCCCGTCACGGTGGGCGGCGTCGTCGTCTCCAACGCCACGCTGCACAACGAGGATTACATCGCCGGGCGCGACAGCGCGGGCCAGCCGATCCGCGACGGCAAGGACATCCGCATCGGGGACTGGGTGCAGGTCTACCGCGCCGGGGACGTGATCCCCAAGGTGGCCGACGTGGACCTGTCCCGCCGCCCCGAAGGCGCGCTTTCTTACGTCTTCCCCGAAACCTGCCCCGATTGCGGCAGTCCGGCGATCCGCGAGCCGGGCGATTCCGTCCGCCGCTGCACCGGCGGGCTGATCTGCCCGGCGCAGGCGGTTGAGAAGCTGAAGCATTTCGTCTCCCGCTCCGCCTTCGACATCGAAGGGCTGGGGGTGAAGCAGGTGGAACTCTTCTTCAACGACGCCGACCTTTGCGTGAAGACCCCCGCCGACATCTTCACGCTGGCCGCAAGGGATGCGGCCAACCCGCTGAAGAAGCTGAAGAACCGCGACGGATTCGGCGAAACCTCGGTGGCGCGGCTTTTCGCGGCCATCGAGGACCGCCGGGTCATTGCCTTCGAGCGGTTCCTCTTCGCGCTCGGCATCCGCCATGTCGGCGAGGTGGCGGCCAAGGACCTCGCCCGCCATTACGGCACCTGGCCCGCCCTGGCCGCCGCGATCGACGCCGCCCATCCCGCCGCGCTGTGCCAGATCGCCGCCGACGAGGCCGAGGCGGCGGAACGCGCCGCTGCCGCCGAAGAGGGCCGCCGCGCCCAGATCGCCCCCGCCCGCGCCCGCGCTTGGCAGGATTGCCCGCCCGCGGCCAAAGCCGCCTGGGACGAGTTGATCGCCGGAGAGGGGATCGGCGCCACGCTGGCGCTGTCGCTGGTCACCGCGCTTGCGCATGGGCCGGAGCGGCAGGCGGTGGACGCGCTGGTCGCCCAGTTGCGCGAGATCACGCCCCCCGCCGCCCGCGCCTCGGACAGCCCCGTCGCCGGGCTGACCGTGGTCTTCACCGGCACGCTGGAGAAGATGACCCGCGCCGAGGCCAAGGCGCGGGCCGAGGCACTGGGCGCCAAGGTCTCCGGTTCGGTTTCCGCCAAGACCGATCTTCTGGTCGCGGGCCCCGGCGCCGGGTCCAAGGCCAAGGACGCCGAACGGCTGGGCATCAGGGTGATCGACGAAGACGCCTGGCTGGCGCTGATCGGCGGATGAGCAGGCCCGAGGTCCTTTTCCCGCTTTTCGCGGAACTGGAGACGCTGGAAGGCGTCGGCCCCAAGACGGCCCGCGCCTTCGAGGGGCTGGATGTCACGCGGCCCAAGGACCTCTTGTTCCTGCTGCCCTATGCGGGCGTGGACCGCCGCCGCCGCGATACGGTGCAGGGCGCGGCCTTCCCGACCACGGTGACGGTGGAGGTGACGGTCGGCCCGCATTCCCCGCCGCGCCGCAAGGGTGGCCCCTATCGCATCGCTGTCCGCGACGCCCGGCTGGACTGGTCGGTCGTGTTCTTCCATGCCAAGGGCGACTACCTCGAACGCCTGCTGCCCCCCGGTCAGCGCCGGGTGCTGTCGGGCAAGGTGGAGACCTTCGACGGCATCCCGCAGATGGTCCATCCCGACCATGTGCTGTTGCCGCACGAGGCCGGAAGCCTGCCGCCCTACGAACCCGTCTATCCGCTGACCGCGGGCGTCACGCTGAAACAGGTGCAGAAGGCGGTGCAATCGGCGATGGCCCGTGCGCCCGAGCTGCCGGAATGGATCGATCCCGGCCTGAAGGCGCGCGAGGGCTGGCCGGACTGGCGCGAGGCGGTGGTCCGCGCCCATGCCCCGGCCGACGCCGCGGCGCTGGCCGCCACCGATCCGGCCCGCCAGCGGCTGGCCTATGACGAATTCTTCGCCCATCAGTTGACGCTCTCGCTGGCCCGGCAGTCGATCCGCCGCGGCAAGGGGGTGGAAAGCCATGCCACAGGCGCCTTGCAGGGCAGGGTGCTGCAAAGCCTGCCCTACCGCCCCACCGCCGCCCAGACCCGGGCGATCGCCGAGATTTCCACCGACATGGCAGCGCCCCTGCGGATGAACCGGTTGTTGCAGGGCGATGTCGGGGCGGGCAAGACGCTTGTGGCGCTGCTGGCGCTGCTGGTGGCGGTGGAGGCGGGCGGGCAGGGGGTGATGATGGCGCCCACGGAAATCCTTGCCCGCCAGCACCATGAGGGGCTGGCGCCGCTGGCCGAGGCCGCAGGGGTGCGGCTGGAGATCCTGACCGGGCGCGACAAGGGGGCGGACCGGGCGGCCAAGCTGCGCGATCTGGCAGAAGGGCGGATACAGGTTCTGGTCGGCACCCATGCCGTGTTCCAGAAGGATGTGGAATTCCGCGACCTTCGCCTTGCCGTGATCGACGAACAGCACCGCTTCGGCGTGGCGCAGCGGATGGAACTGGGGGCCAAGGGACAGGCTGTCGACGTGCTGGTGATGACCGCGACGCCGATCCCGCGCAGCCTTGCGCTGGCGACCTATGGCGACATGGATGTCTCGGTGCTGGACGAGAAACCGGCGGGGCGGAAGCCGATCCGCACCGCGCTGGTGACGGTGCCGCGGATGGACGAGGTGGTCGCCCACCTTGCCCGCGCGGTGGCCGAGGGGCGGCAGGCCTATTGGGTCTGCCCGCTGGTCGAGGAATCCGAGGTGATCGACCTCGCCTCTGCCGTCGAACGCTTCCAGTCGCTGCGCGCGGCGCTTGGCGAGGGCCGGGTCGGGCTGGTCCACGGCCAGATGCCGCTGGCCGAGAAGGACGCCGCCATGGCGCGGTTCGTGGCCGGGGAGACCTCGGTCCTGGTGGCGACGACGGTGATCGAGGTGGGGGTGAACGTGCCCAATGCCACGATCATGGTGATCGAGCGGGCCGAGACCTTCGGCCTTGCGCAACTGCACCAGTTGCGCGGGCGCGTCGGGCGGGGCGAGGCCTCCTCGACCTGCCTCCTGATGTATCAGCCACCCCTGAACGAGGGGGCGGCGCGGCGGCTGAAGGTCCTGCGCGACACCGAGGACGGCTTCCGCATCGCCGAGGAGGATCTGGCGATGCGCGGCGCGGGCGACCTGATCGGCACTGCGCAATCCGGCCTGCCGAAGTTCCGCGTGGCGGATCTGGAGACGCAATCGGCGCTGATGGCCACCGCCCAGACCGACGCAAGGATGCTGTTGACCACCGATCCCACGCTGGAAAGCCCGCGAGGCCGGGCGGCGCGGGTGCTGCTGTGGCTTCTGGATCAGGACCGGGCGATCAGGCTGATTTCGGTAGGGTAGGCCGGGCCGATATTCGCCTTGGCTTGGCTGGCGAAGGCGCGTGCCTTCGTCATGCGATGCGGGTTCCGCCGGACCGGCCGGGACCATCAGTCCCGGCCAGCGCCCGCCATGGGCGGGGCGCGGGAGTTCACATGCAGAAGGTTGGCCCGTTCGGAATATTCCCTCTCCGTTCCCGAATGTTCTCAAAAAGTTCTTTACAGGCCGTCATCGATATGAGAACAATCAGGCAACAAGAGAACAGGAGAATCGCCATGATCGCCCGCCTCAAAGCCCTGACAACCGAGCCTTCGCTGGCCGGGGACCTTCTCGGCATCGCGGCGCTGTTCCTGATGCTCTTTGCCGCGCTCGCCCTGCCGGGCGCCGCCTGATCCTTTCTGCCTGCGGTCTGTTCCCCCTGCGCGCCTTCGCGTCCCTCTGTCCCGAGACCAGACGCCTGTCCTGAAGCCGCGCCCCAGACACGCCACTGCCGCCGTCACGCAACCCGTGACGGCGGTTTTTTCATGCGCTGGCGGCCTGTTCCGCCGCCTCGCAGGCCTCCACCGCCGCCTCGAGCGCCAGCAGGATCGAGGCATGGCGGTTGCGATAGTCGCGCGCGGGCAGCAGCACCTCATAGCCGTCGAAAGGGGCGGGCGGCACCGGGCCTCCGTCCTTCAGCATGGCGGCAAGGGCATCGCGGGCGGCCCGCAACTCGGCAAGGCTGCGCCCGATCATCGCGCCTCCGGCGATGGCCGCCGAGGCCTGCCCAAGGGCGCAGGCCTTCACCTCCTGCGCGAATCCGGCCACGCGGCCGTCGCGCAGCACCACATCCGCCGTCAGGGTCGATCCGCAGAGCGGAGACCGCTTCCGCGCCGTGCCCTGCGGCGCGGGCAGGCGGCCCAGATGCGGGATATCCGCGGCCAGCGCAAGGATGCGCCCGGAATACAGCTTGACCAGATCCGCTTCGCTCATCACTTGCCCTCCGCCTGGCCCTATGTAATCCCCGTGCCACCTGCCGCCAAGGAGAAGACCATGACCTTCGATCCCGCCAGCCTGCAATTCGACGCCCACGGCCTGATTCCCTGCATCGCGCAGGACCATGCCACGGGCGAGGTGTTGATGCTGGCCTGGATGAATGCGGAGGCCGTGGCAAGGACGCTGGAGACCGGGAAGGTGACCTATTGGTCGCGGTCGCGCGCGGCCTTCTGGGTGAAGGGCGAGACCTCGGGCCACCACCAGCGGCTGGTGGAACTGCGGCTGGACTGCGACCGCGATTGCCTGCTGGCGATGGTCGATCAGGAGGGGCCGGCGTGCCACACCAACCGGCGGTCGTGTTTCTACACGGCGGTCCGGGGCGGAGAGGAAGTCATCCTCTCCGAGCCGATGGGCTGAAGCCCCACCATCCGCCGGATATCCGCCGGGCTGGCGCCCTCGGCCCGGAACTTCGCCAGCGCGCGGGAGTCGTCGCGCTTGGCCAGCCTCTTGCCCGCCTCGTCCCGGATCAGCCGGTGGTGATGGTAGACCGGCGTCGGCAGGCCAAGGAGGTGTTGCAGGATCACCTGGATCGGCGTGAAGGCGAAGAGATCCTCGCCGCGGATCACATGGCTGATGCCCTGGTCGGCGTCGTCGAAGGCCGAGGCGAGGAAATAGGCCACGATATCCTCGCCCTTGCGCGACAGCACCACGTCGCCGATGTCGCGCAGGGCAATCTCCGCCGCCACCCGATGCAGGCCCGCATGGGCGGGGCCGGTCTCGGTGAAGACCAGCGCCGCCGGGTCCAGTTGCGCCAGCGCGGCGGCAAGGTCCAGCCGCAAGGCATCACCGGGCAGGCGGGTCTTCATCCCGCGCCCCCGGCAGGTGCCGGGATAGACGTTATGCGCCACGCCCTCCTGCGGCGCGGCCAGCGCGGCGCGGATGTCCGACCGGGTGCAGGAACAGGGATACAGCAGCCCGCGCGCCGCCAGAGGCTCCAGCCGTTCGTTGTAACGGGCGATCTGGCCGGACTGGCGGTGGACGGGGCCGTCCCATGTCAGGCCCAGCCATGTCAGGTCCTCGACGATCTGCGCCTCGTATTCCGGCTTGCTGCGTTCAAGGTCGGTGTCCTCCATCCGCAAGAGGAACCGGCCCCCGGCGGTGCGGGCCATGTCATGGGCAAGGATCGCGGAACAGGCATGGCCGAGGTGCAGCGGCCCGGTGGGCGAGGGCGCGAAACGGGTTACGAAAGCCATTCCGTGAACGCCTGTTTCGCCCGGTCGGTATAGGCCTTGTAGCGGTCCTTGCGCCCCTTGCGGCCGCCTTTGGCGTCGATGGGCGGGAAGAGCCCGAAGTTGACGTTCATCGGCTGGAAGGTCTTCGCCTCCGCCCCGCCGGTGATATGGGTGACCAGCGCACCCATGGCGGTTTCGGGGGGTGGGGGCGGCAGGCTGCGCCCGAGGATCTCCGCCGCGGCCATCCGGCCCGCCAGCAGCCCCATGGCGGCGGATTCGACATAGCCCTCAACCCCGGTGATCTGGCCGGCAAAGCGGATATGCGGGCGGGACTTCAGCCGCATCTGCGCGTCCAGCAGCGTGGGCGAGTTGATGAAGGTGTTGCGGTGGATGCCGCCGAGCCGGGCGAAAGAGGCATTCTCCAGCCCGGGAATCAGTTTGAAGACAGCGGTTTGCGCGCCATACTTCATCTTGGTCTGGAAGCCGACGATATTGTAGAGCGTGCCGAGCGCATTGTCCCGGCGCAGCTGCACCACGGCATAGGGCTTGACCTCGGGCCGGTGGGCGTTGGTCAGGCCGACCGGCTTCATCGGGCCGTGGCGCAGGGTCTCGCGGCCGCGTTCGGCCATCACCTCGATGGGCAGGCAGCCGTCGAAATAGCTGGCGGTTTCGCCTTCGTGGAACTCGGTCTTCTCGGCGGCGAGAAGGGCGTCGATGAAGGCCTCGTATTGCGGCCTGTCCATCGGGCAGTTGAGATAGGCCTTCTGCTCCTCTTCCGTCTCGCCCTTGTCATAGCGCGACTGGCGCCAGGCGATGCCCATATCGATCGACTCGGCATAGACGATGGGGGCGATGGCGTCGAAGAAAGCCAGCGCCTCGGCCCCCGTCGCTTGCCGGATGCTTTCCGCCAGCGCCGGGCTGGTCAGCGGGCCGGTGGCGACGATCCAATGGCCGGATGCAGGAAGCTCCGTAACCTCTTCATATGACGTGGAAACCAGCGGGTGGGATTTCAGCCGCTCCGTCACCGCCGCGGCGAAGGGATCGCGGTCCACCGCCAGCGCGCCGCCTGCCGGAAGGCGGTGCTTCCCGGCCATCTCCATCACCAGCCCGCCCGCGGCCCGCATCTCCCAATGCAGCAGACCCACGGCGTTGCGCTCATGGTCGTCCGAGCGGAACGAGTTCGAGCAGACCATTTCGGCGAAGTGGCCGGTGCGGTGGGCGAAGGTGGCAACCTTGGGCCGCATCTCGTGCAGCACCACGGGCACGCCCATGTTCGCCGCGGCCCATGCGGCCTCGGACCCGGCCATGCCGCCGCCGATGATGTGAAGGGGGTCTGTCATGCTGCCGATGTAGCCCCGCGATCCGGCGGTGGCAAGGAAGGGCGCTGCCCGCCTGGGCCTGCGGCCCATTCATCCCGCGATATTTTCAGACAGATGAAGGGGCGAAGAGGGCCGCGCGATGGCGGGCTGTCATGCCCGCCGGATCGCTGGTGTCATAGCCCAGTTCCGCCGCCTTGTCGAAAAAGCCCCGTGCGGGCAGGCCGCCGGCGAACCGGCCTTCGCAAAGCGCGGCGCGCAGGGGGTGGCCGGCCCTTGCATCCTCTTCCATCAGCGCCTCCAGCGCCGCGGTCAGTTCTCCCATCCGCAGGCCAAGCTCGCGCGCCAGCGCGCCGTAGGTCACCGTCTTCCCCG
>CAYLSD010000031.1:0-43172 GCA_964386345.1 uncultured Fuscovulum sp. | reverse complement strand
ATGTTCTGAAGAGCGGCACCGGATTGTTCCCGTGGTCCGTGCAATCCACCGGTCCTCCGCGGCATGCTCGGTCGGATGTCTGCGCTTGTCATGATGAAGGGTGGGCTGAACACCAGACTGCATCTGTCACGGAGGCCAAGGGGCTCCCCCTGCGCGTCGTCATGACCACGGGCCAGCCAAGTGACTACACCGGAGCGGCGGCTTTATCGAGCGGTCTGCCTGCCGCCGAATGGCTAATCGCCGGCCGCGGCCACGATGCTGACCGGTTCCGGGAAGCGGTGAAAGACAAGGGAATACGCCACTTCATTCCCAGGGCTGCAAAAACGCGCTGCTGCAAGACTTCGTGTCGCGCTACACCCGCGCTTCTGAAGATGGTGAGCCCGGCCACCCGCTTCATCCCTCGTGCATACCACAGTCGTGACCAGCACGAAAGCGCCAAGCATCTGAGAAACAATGTATTCGTGTGTTCAGCTACTTGGACAGGTCATTGGTGGAGCAGAGGGGGATCGAACCCCTGACCTTATCATTGCGAACGATACGCTCTCCCAACTGAGCTACTGCCCCAACGACCTTAGGCCGGGTATGTGGCGCAAGCCCAATGGCTTGTCAAGCGACCCCGCGCGGAATCCTGTCACCGCAGGTGCTGGCGCACGAAGCCCTCGATCTCCGCCGCGGGCCGGGCGCCTGCCAGCCGCGCCACCTCGCGCCCGCCGCGGTAGAGGATCAGCGCCGGGATGCCGCGGATGCCCGCGCGGGCCGAGATCTGCGGATGGTCCTCGGTGTTCAGCTTCATCAGCCGCACGCCCGGGGCCAACGCCTTCGCCGCCTTGGCAAACTCGGGGGCCATCATCCGGCAGGGGCCGCACCAGGGCGCCCAGTAGTCCACCAGCACCGGCAGCCCGTCGCCGCGCACCGTCTTGTCATGCGTGGCCGCGTCCAGTTCCGCCACCCTGCCATCGGCCAGAGCCTCGCCGCAGGAGCCGCATTTCGGCCCCTGCCCCAGCCGCGCGAGGGGCACCCGGTTGCCCTGCCCGCAGGTGGCGCAGGTCAGCCTCACCGCTTCCGTCGTCCGGGTCATCATCGCCTCACATTCCGCCTTCGGAATATATCGGCACCGCGAAACCGCGCCGCAAGGGGGTCAGAGGAAATCCTCTTCCTCTCCCGACACGTCCACCCCCATCGCATCCAGCCCGGATTCCAGATTCTCGGCCAGATGCGGCATCCCCATCAGATAATCCGCCGTCGGCGTCGTCGCCTCGGCAAAGGCGGTCTCCACCGCCTCGCCGAAATCCTCGGGCTCGAAAGCGCCGCGGCCAACCCAGGCCAGCGCGGTCAGATGCGCCTTCTCCTCGGCGTTCAGCCCGTCGATGAAGGCGTAAAGCTCGGCCTCTCCCTGCCGTTCCTCGCGGGCGAGGTAGATGACATGCACGACCTTGCGGGGGCTGATCTCGATCATCGGTGTTCTCCTTGTCCCATGGTCGCAATCCCCGCGCCGTGACGCAAGGGGCAAGCGCGTCTCAGGCCAGCATCCAGAAGGCCGCGGCATAGCCCGCCGCCCCGGCCAGCGTGCCCGCCACAACCGAGCGGCGGGGCAGGAAGGCCAGCACCGTCACCGCCACCCCGGCCGCCAGCGGCAGAAGGTCCCGCGGCACCGGCCAGACCTGCGGCAGGACCGAGGCCACGAACAGCGTCGCAATCGCCGCGGGTCCGGTCGAGGCCAGGAACCGCGCCGCAATGCCGCCCGGCCGCGCCTCGCGCTTCATCAGGATCACCGGCAGCGCCCGGAAGGCCCAGTTGGCCGCCCCCGCCATCAGCGCCAGAATCACCAGATCCAGGTTCATCGTTTCAACACCCCCGCCAGCGCCCCGCCGATCATCCCCGCAAGGATGCCCGCCGTGCCGGACCAGAAGAGCGTCCCGGCCACGGTCGCCAGTGCCGCCACCGCAATCGCGGGCAGCGCCGCCCGGGTCAGGATCGACAGCAGAAGCGACAGGAACAGCGCCGCCAGCATGAAGCCGAGACCGGCGTTCAGCGCCGGATATGCCTCCAGCGCGCCGCCGCCCGCCCAGGCGCCAAATGCCGTGCCGCCGACCCAGGACCCGTAGGCCGCAAGGCCCAGGCCGAACATCCACGGCTCCGAAAACCTCTGCCCCCGCGCCAGCGCCCCAAGCGCCTGGCCGAAGACCTCGTCCGTCAGGCCCCATGCCCAGGCCCAGGCGTGCCGCCGCGGCGCGTCGGCCCCCGCCTGCTTCATCAGCGCCGGGCCGTAAAGCAGGTGCCGCAGGTTCATGGCGATCAGCGTGAAACCCGCCACCAGCACCGGGGCGCCCCCGGCGACAAGCGCCAGCGCAAGGAACTGGCTGGCGCCGGCATAGATCACCAGCGACAGGAAGGTCGCCTCGATGCCGCTCAGCCCGGCCCGGACCGCCGCCACGCCGAAGGAAAAGGCGATGGGGAAATAGCCCAAGGCGATGGGCAGCCCGGCCCAGAGCCCGGCCCCGAAACCCGGGCCTCTCGTCTTGTCACCCATTCCCGCCCCTCCCGCAGCGCAGGCCGGGATGCGCCAGCCGCCCGGCCCTGTCAACCGGGTATGTCCAAGGGATTTCCAGCGGAAGACTGGCCCGTCCGGGTTTCGCCGGGACCCGCCTTCGCGGCAAGATCGCCGCCGCCCTCCGGTTGCCATGATCCTCCCCCGGCTTGACCGATTGCGGCGGCCTGCTACCCTTCATCGTACAATTTGAACGCCAGCCCTTTTTCCTGCGAAGGAGCCTTCCATGCGCGCCTCTCTCTGCCCTTGGCTTGCCGTCGCCGCCTTCCTCGCCTCTCCCGTTCTCGCCGCCGACATCCCGGGAACCGAGTTCACCTCGGGCAACTGGTATGGCGCCGGGGAAACCGGATCGGACGGCCGTTTCCTCGACTGCTATATCTCGGTCGGCTATGCGAACGGCCAGCAGCTCTGGGTCGGGCTTTATGGAGACGACAGCCTGACCATCTTTCTGACGCAGCCCGGCACCGCCTTTGCCCCGGGCAAGACCTATCCCGCCAGCCTGATGACCGAGACGGGGCTACCCGTCCACGGCAATGCCTACGCGGTGGACCAGAACTTCATCACCTTCACGCTGGACGGGCTCGACCAGTCGGTCGACTACCTGACGCAGGGGGTCTACCTGCGCCTTCTGGGGATCGGGATCGACCAGTCCTTCGACGTGCGCGGCATGGGCGGCGCATTGGCGCAGGCCCGGACCTGCCTGGCCACCCAGACCGGCGGTCCGGTCGCTGCCGCCGCTCCTGCCGCGCCTGCACCGGCCAAGCCCGCACTGGGCGCCGCCGGCGGGGCACAGCCGGTGCAGATGGCACGCGATATCTCCCTGCCCCGACCGCCTGAGCGGCCCGCGGAATAACAATTCGGGCGGGATGAGGCGATGTCCCGCCTTATCCCGCCCGTCGTGGAGCTTGGGCAGAAGGAAACCCCTTTCGCCCCTATTCCGCAGCCTCGGCATAGGCTTCCAGCGGCGGGCAGGTGCAGATCAGGTTCCGGTCGCCATAGACGTTGTCGACCCGCCCGACCGGCGGCCAGTACTTGTCCACCCGGAAGGCGCCCGGCGGGAAGCAGCCTGCCTCGCGGCTGTATTTCCGGTCCCATTCGCCCACCAGCGCCGCCACCGTATGCGGGGCGTGGCGCAGCGGCGAATCCTCAGCCGAGATCTCGCCCGCCTCCACCGCCCGGATCTCCTCGCGGATCGCCAGAAGCGAGGTGATGAAACGGTCGATCTCGGCCTTGGTCTCGCTTTCCGTCGGCTCCACCATCAGGGTGCCCGCCACCGGCCAGCTCATCGTGGGCGCGTGGAAGCCGTTGTCGATCAGCCGCTTGGCGATGTCATCCACCGTCACCCCCACCTCGGCGAAGGGCCGCGTGTCCAGGATGCATTCATGCGCCACCCGGCCCTTGTTGCCCATGAACAGGATCGGATAATCCCCCTTCAACCGGCTGGCGATGTAGTTGGCGTTCAGGATCGCCACCCGCGTCGCCTGCGTCAGGCCCGAGCCGCCCATCATCAGACAATAGGCCCAGGAAATCAGCAGGATCGAGGCCGACCCGCTTGGCGCCGCCGAGACCGGGCCTTCGGTGCCGCCCGTTTCCGGGTGCCCCGGCAGATGCGGCGCCAGATGCGCCTTGACGCCGATCGGCCCCATGCCCGGCCCGCCGCCGCCATGCGGGATGGCGAAGGTCTTGTGCAGGTTCAGGTGGCTGACATCGCCGCCGATCTCGCCGGGCTTCACAAGGCCCACGAGGGCATTCATGTTGGCCCCGTCGATATAGACCTGCCCGCCGTTGTCATGGGTGATCCGGCAGACCTCCTTCACCGTCTCCTCGAAGACGCCATGGGTGGAGGGGTAGGTGATCATGCAGGCCGCCAGCCGCGCACCCGCCGCCGCCGCCTTGTCGCGGAAGTCGTCAAGGTCCACGTCGCCGTTCGGCGCGGACTTGACCACCACCACCTCCATCCCCGCCATCTGCGCCGAGGCCGGGTTGGTGCCATGCGCGCTCGTCGGGATCAGGCAGACTTTGCGATCCGCATCCCCCCGCGCCCGGTGATAAGCAAGTATGGTCAGAAGCCCAGCATATTCCCCCTGTGCACCGCTGTTGGGCTGCATGGAGAAGGCGTCATAGCCGGTGATCTCGCACAGCTTCTCCGTCAGGTCGCTGATCGCCTCGGCATAACCCGCGGCCTGATCGGCCGGAACGAAGGGATGCAGGGACGAGAACTCCGGCCAGGTGATCGGCATCATCTCGGCCGCGGCGTTCAGCTTCATCGTGCAGGAGCCCAGCGGGATCATCGCCCGGTCCAGCGCAAGGTCGCGGTCCGACAGGCGGCGCATGTAGCGCATCATCTCGGATTCCGCCCGGTTCATCTGGAAGACCGGATGCGTCAGGTAGGCGCTGGTCCGCAGCATCTCCTCGGGGAAACCCAGCGAGGCGCGGTGCGGCGGCAGGCCGAGGATGCCGAAGGCGCGCAGCACCTTGACCAGCACCCGTTCGTCGGTGGTCTCGTCCAGCGAGATGCCGATGCGGTCATGGCCGATCTTGCGGAAGTTCAGCCCCTCGGCCCGTGCGGCGGCCAGGATCCCGGCCTGCCCCACGCCCACCTCCACCGTGATCGTGTCGAAGAAGGCCTTGGGCGACACCTTCGCCCCCGCCGCCTTCAGCGCCCGCGCCAGCCTTTGGGTCAGGAAATGCACCCGCTCGGCAATCGCCCGCAGGCCCTTGGGCCCGTGGAAGACCGCATACATGCTGGCCATGACAGCCAGAAGCGCCTGCGCCGTGCAGACGTTGGAGGTGGCCTTCTCGCGCCGGATATGCTGCTCGCGCGTCTGCAAGGACAGCCGATAGGCCTTGCCGCCCTGCGCGTCGATGGAGACGCCGACGATCCGCCCCGGCATCTGCCGCTTGTGCGCGTCCTTCACCGCCATGAAGGCGGCATGCGGACCGCCATAGCCCATCGGCACGCCGAAGCGCTGCGACGACCCGATGGCGATATCCGCCCCCATTGCCCCCGGCTCCTTCAAGAGGCACAAAGCCAGCAGGTCCGTCGCCACCACGGCGATGGCCCCCTTGGCATGCAGCGCCTCGATCTGGGCGGTGTAGTCGATGACATGGCCGTAGCTGCCCGGATACTGGAAGATCGCGCCGAAGACCTTCTCGGGGTCAAGCTTCTCCACCGCATCCACGATGACCTCGATGCCCAGGGGCAGCGCGCGGGTGCGGATCACGGCGATGGTCTGGGGATGGCAGAAGCGGTCGACGAAGAAGGCCTTCGACTTCGACTTCGCCAGCCGCTCGGCCATCGCCATCGCCTCGGCCGCCGCGGTGGCCTCGTCCAGCAGCGAGGCATTGGCGACGTCCAGCCCGGTCAGGTCGCAGACCATGGTCTGGAAGTTCAGCAGCGCCTCAAGCCGCCCCTGCGCGATTTCCGGCTGATAGGGCGTATAGGCGGTATACCAGGCCGGGTTCTCCAGGATGTTGCGCTGGATCGCGGGCGGCGTCACCGTGCCGTAATAGCCCTGCCCGATCAGGCTGGTCATCACCCGGTTCTTCGCCGCCACCTCGTGCATCCGCGCCAGAAGCTCATGCTCGGCCAGCGGCGCCCAGGACAGGGGCTTCGCCTGCCGGATGATCTTCGGCACCGTCTCGTCGATCAGCGCATCCAGCGAGGACACGCCGACGGCCGCCAGCATCTCGTCCATCTCGGCCGGAGAGGGGCCGATATGGCGGCGGTTGGCGAAGTCATAGGGGTTGTAGTCGGTGGGAGAGAAGGTCATCGCGTGCATCCTGTGCGACCGGAGCCCGGGTTTTCGCCGAAAACCCGAAGCCCCGATTTTTCGACGAAAAATCGTTTCGGCTCAGCCGATCAGTTCCTTGTATTCCGCCTCGTCCATGAACTGGTCCAGCACGGAAAGGTCGTCCACCTTCATCCTGAAGAACCATGCCTCGCCCAGCGGATCCTCGTTCACCAGCGCCGGGGTGTCGGCCAGCTTGCCGTTGACCTCGACGATCTCGCCGTCCAGCGGCGCAAGGATGTCAGATGCCGCCTTGACACTTTCGATCACGCAGATCTCGTCGCCCTCGGCCACCGTGGCGCCCGGCTCCGGCAGTTCGACGAAGACCACGTCCCCCAGCGCCTCGGCCGCATGTTCGGTGATGCCCACCGTGACCAGATCGCCATCGACCCGCAGCCACTCGTGCTCCTTGGTGTATTTCATCGGTAGGCTCCTCAGCGTTTGTAGGTTGTGGGGTGGAAGGGCATGCCGGCCACGGTCACGGGCAGGCGCTTGCCGCGAACGTCGCCTTCCAGCGCGGTGCCGGTTGCGGCCAGTGCAGCGGGCACATAGCCCATGGCGACGGGCGCGCCGACCGAGGGGCCGAAGCCGCCCGAGGTGATGCTGCCCGCCGGGGCTTCGCCGTGGAACAGCGCCGTGCCCTCGCGCATCGGCGCCCGGCCCTCGGGGCGCAGGCCGATGCGCAGGCGGGACGGCCCCTCGGCCAGTTCGCGCAGGATGCGGTCGGCGCCGGGAAAGCCGCCCTCGCGGCTGCCGCCCGCGCGGCGGGATTTCTGGATCGCCCAGGTCAGACCCGCTTCGACCGGGCTGATGGTCTCGTCCAGATCATGGCCGTAGAGGCAGAGCCCGGCCTCCAGCCGCAGGCTGTCGCGCGCGCCAAGGCCGATGGGCAGCACCTCCGCCATCGCCAGCAACTCGCGGGCGAAGGTTTCGGCCTGCGCCGCGGGAACCGAGATCTCGAACCCGTCCTCGCCGGTATAGCCCGAGCGGCTGACCCAAAGGTCGCCGAAGACCCCCACGTCCATGAAGCGCATCGCCGCCACCCGAGGCTCCAGCCGGGCAAGGCAGGCCTCGGCCAGCGGCCCCTGCAACGCCAATAGCGCGCGGTCGGTGACCGGGATCACCTCGGCCACCTTGTCCAGATGCGCCGCCATATGCGGAATGTCATGCGCCTTGCGGCCCGCGTTGACCACCACGAACAGATGATCGCCCCGGTTGGCGAACATCAGGTCGTCCAGCACACCGCCCGCGTCGTTGGTGAAAAGGCCATAGCGCTGCCGCCCCTCGGCAAGGCTGGCCACATCGACCGGCATCATCGCCTCGAAACCCGCCACCAGCGCCGCCATCCCGGCCCTGGGCCGCAGGATCACCTGCCCCATGTGGGACACGTCGAACAGGCCCGCGGCCTCGCGCGTGTGGAGGTGTTCCTTCATCACCCCGGCGGCATATTGCACCGGCATCTCATAGCCCGCGAAGGGCACCATCTTCCCCTGAAGGCCGACGTGAAGGTCGTGCAGCCCAAGGCGCAACAGGTCGGTCAAACCGCCTCTCCCATGCCTGGCCGGAAGCGTGTCCGGCACCGTCCGCGGCAATGCCCCTGCCGCCCGGTGCCCCCTCTGTCCCTGCCCGGCAATCGGGCGCCTGAGATCGTTATCCCTTCGGCGGGCGCGTGATGCGCCACTCTCCAGAGCCTTTTGCAGGAACGGTCCCTTGCGCCTGAGAGTTTACCGGGGCGGTTGCTCCTTCGGCACCGGGTGCGGGCGGATGCCCTGCCCGGATTCTCCCGATCCTGCACCGACAGGGTTAGCCGATGCACCCCCGTCCGGGCAAGCGGAAAACGGAATGCGACTGTATACCGCGCCGCAGCGACGCCCGGTCAGACCCCGCCGGGCCGCTTCAGCAGCGGCATCAGGTCGGCCATCTCGGGCCCCGCGTCGCGGCCCGTCAGCGCCCGGCGCAGCGGGCGGAACAGGTCCTTGCCCTTGCGGCCGGTGGCCTCCTTCACCGCCGCCGTCCACTGGCCCCATGTCGCGTTGGTCCAGGGTTGCGGCGGCAGCATCGCCAGCGCCTGCGCCACGAAGTCGCGGTCGGCCTCGTCCACCAACGGTTCCGCCCCGTCGCGGATCAGCGCCCACCAGCCGGCCAGATCGTCCAGCACGGTGATGTTGCCCTTGGCGACGGCCCAGAAAGCCTCGGCCATCTCCGCAGGCACGCCAAGGGCTGCGATGCGGGGCGCGACCTCGGCGAAGGGCTTCGCCTGCACCACGCCGCGGGTCAGGGGGAACAGGTCCTCGGCATCGAATTTCGTCGGCGCCGCCCCGAAGGAAGACACGTCGAACCCCGCCGCCAGTTCGTCGATGGACCCGGCCAGTTCCACCGGCTTCGACGACCCCAGCCGCGCCATCAGCGACAGAAGCGCCATCGGCTCCACCCCCCGCGCCCGCAGGTCGCGCAGCGAAAGCGTGCCGAGCCGCTTCGACAATTCCTCCCCCTGCGCCCCGGTCAAGAGCGAGTGGTGCGCGAAGGCGGGCGGAGTGCCGCCCATCGCCTCCATGATCTGGATCTGCGTCGCGGTATTGGTCACATGGTCGGCGCCGCGCACGATATGGGTCACCCCCATCTCGATATCGTCCACCGAGGAGGCGAAGGTATAAAGCACCTGCCCGTCGGCCCGGATCAGCACAGGATCGGAAACCGAGGCCGCGTCGATGGACAGCGGGCCGATGATCCCGTCCTCCCACTCGATCCGGGTCTGGTTCAGCAGGAACCGCCAGTAGCCCGGCTTGCCCTCGGCCCTTGCGGCTTCCTTCTGCTCATCCGTCATCGTCAGCGAGGCGCGGTCGTAGACCGGCGGGCGGCCCATGGCGGCGGCCTTCTTGCGCTTCAGGTCCAGTTCGGTCGGGGTCTCGAAACATTCGTAGAACCGCCCCCCGGCCCGCAGCCTGTCGGCGGCGGCGCTGTAGCGGTCATAGCGCAGCGACTGACGCTCCACCCGGTCCCAGTGCAGGCCCAGCCAGTCGAGATCCTCCATGATCCCGTCGACATATTCCTGCTTCGACCGCTCCTGATCGGTGTCGTCCAGCCGCAGGATGAAGGTCCCGCCGGCCTTGCGCGCGATCAGATAGTTCATCAGCGCGGTGCGCAGGTTGCCCACATGGATATAGCCGGTGGGCGAAGGGGCGAAGCGGGTGACGACGGGACGGGTCATGGGAGGGCTCCTTGAACCCGCTTCCTCTGTCACAAGGGCCTGCTCTTGTCCAGTTGGCGGCGGCCACTCACCCGGCATCCTTGCCGCCGCGCGGGATCATCCCGGCCAGCGCGCGGGCGACAAGGGCCGAAGCCCTTGGCCGTTCCGTGGCGTGGAACGGCAGCGGGCGGCAAAGCTCCATCGCGGCGATGCCGATCCGGGCGGTCAGCGCGCCGTTCACCACCCCCTCTCCGAAGCGGCGCGAGAGTTTCGAGGCGAGGCCACCGCCCGCGAAGGAACCGATCAGATCGTCGGCCAGCGCCACCGCGCCCGCCGCCACCAGCGCGGTGAAGACCCGGCGCAGCAGCCCGAGCGAGCCGAAGCTGCCCGAGCGCCCGCCGTAGATCTCGGCAATCCGGCGGATCATCCGCAGGTTCGACACCAGCGCCGCCGCCACATCGGCCAGCGCCATCGGCACCAGCGCCGTCACCATGGCGACGCGGGCCGCCGCGGCTTCGACCTCGGCCACCGCGCGGGCATCCAGCGGGGCCAGAAGCGTGGTCTCGGCCAGCCCCAGCAGCGCGTCGGGGTCCATCACCTCGGCCTCGTGCTCCGCCAGCTTCGCGCGCCCCCAGGCCGTATCCTGGCGCGAGGCGTAGAGGCGGGCGAGGTTCCCCGTCACCCGCCGCGCCGCCGCCATGTCACCCGCGGCCAGCGCCTCGGCGGCATGGGCGCGGAACCCGTCCAGCCGCGCCAGCCGCGCCAGCGCCGCCCATTCACGGAAGGCCAGCGCCAGCGCCGCCAGCACCGCCGCCGCCACCAGAACCGCCGCGATCCCGCCGAGGACGGGGTGGCTGGCCAGCAGGTCCTGCACGAAGGCCCAGGCGGAAACCGAAAGCCAGAAGGTGAACAGCGTCCCGAAGGCCCAGGCGGCAAAGCGCCAGAGGCCGGAGGGCCGGGCCGAGGCGATCCGGCCCGCCGCCAGCACCGCGCGGGCTTCGGGCAGCGGCTCGCCCACCGGGGGCGCGGCGGCGGGATCGGCCTCTTCCTCCACCTCCAGCAGGAAGGGGCGGGGCGGCGGGGTGTCGTCTTCGCTCATGCCGGTCGCCTCCAGATCATCCGCACGTCGGGCAGGCCCTCTTCGTTGCCCGCGCCGCCGGTGCGTTCCACCTCGGCAAAGCCTTCTCGGGTGTAGAAGGCGATGGCGCCGGTATTCGCCTGGAAGGTCCAGAGGGCAAGCCGCGGCTCCTCGGCCTTGGCCGCATCCAGCAGGGCCTTGCCGATCCCCCGCCCGCGCGCGGCTTCGGCCACGTAGAACCCGGCGATGTCGCCCTGCTTCACGGCGATGAAGCCCAGCGGGCTGCCCTCGGCACCCCGGGCGACAAGCACCCGATGGCTGGCGATCATCCGGCAAACGAAGGCCACGTCCTCCTCGCGGCTGTGCAGAACGGGCATCCAGCCGGTCCCGCGCAGCCAGTCGCCAAGGATGCGCGCCAGCGGCACGGCGTCTTCGGGCGTGGCATCGGTCAGGAAAACGGTGGTCACAGCCGGTCCCCGATCAGGAATTCGGCCGCGCGGTCCAGCCGGATATGCGGCGGCCCCTCGCCGGGCGACAGCATCATCCGGGCCGGCGCAAAGGCCATCAGCGCATAGTCGGCGTCCAGCCAGCGTTCAGCCCCCTCGCGCGCCGGGGCCAGCACGCGGGCAGGGTCGCGCGGCAGGGTGCCGGGATACATCACCGCCTGCTTGCCGGTGGCCAGCAGCCGCCCCCGCACTGCCGGAAGGCTTTGACCGTCCCGTTCCACCCGCTCCTCCACCGTGGCCCGCAGACCCGCGATGGACATGGCGGCCACCTCGGCCCCGGCATAGGAGGCACGCGACTTCGCCTCGGCCAGCAGCGCCTCGGCGATGGCGGTCAGCTGGGGATGCTGCTCATGGTGCAGGTGGTCGGCCTTGGTGGCGGCGAAGAGAATCCTCTCCACCCGCCGCGCGCCCAGCAGCGAGGCCAGCCAGCCGGTGCGGCCGACCCGGAAGGCCGACAGGATCTCGCTCATCGTCCGGCGCAGGTCGGCCACCGCCTGCGGCCCCTGATGCAACGCGCCAAGCACGTCCATCAGCACGATCTGCCGGTCGATCCTTGCGAAATGGTCGCGGAAGAAGGGGGTGACCACCCGGTCCTTGTAGGCCTCATACCGCCGGTCCATCTCGCGCCAGAGGCTGCCGCGGGCGGCGGTCGTCGGGCGCGGCAGCGGGGCGAAGGTCAGCACCGGGCTGCCGGCAAGATCGCCCGGCAGCAGGAACCGCCCCGGCGTGCAGTCCGAGAACCCCGCCTCGCGCGCCGCCTGCAGATAGGCGGTGAAGCTGCGGGCCAGCGCCTGCGCCTCTGGCTCGTCCAGGCGGCGCGAGGCATCCGCCGCCCGCGCCTCGGCCAGGAACCCGGCGGCCTCTTTCCGCCGCCCGATCCGGGCCAGCGTCTCCTCGGCCCATTCCCCGTAGCTCTTCTCCATCAGCGACAGGTCCAGCAGCCACTCGCCGGGGTAGTCGACGATATCCAGATGCAGCGTCTGCGGCCCGCGCATCCCGGAGAACCAGCCCGAGGGGCGGGTGCGGAACGACAGCCGCAGTTCCGATATGGCGCGGGTGCTGTCCGGCCAGCGCGGCGCATCGCCGGTCAGCGCCGCCATATGGCCCTCGTAGTCGAAGCGCGGCAGGGTCACGTCGGGCTGGGGTTGCAGGTGCACAAGCTCGATCCGGCCTTCGCGCGCCGCCGTCAGTTGCGGCATCCGGCCCCGGTTCAGCAGGTTGGCGATCAACCCGGTGATGAACACGGTCTTGCCCGCCCGCGACAGGCCGGTGACGCCCAGCCGCAGCACCGGCTCGAAGAACATGCCGGAGACCGAGGCCTGCACGCCTTCGATCCCGCGCGCGATTCCGTCGGTGATGCCGAAAACTGCCAAGCGCCGCCCCCTGTTCGCGGCCCAAGATAGGGGCCGGGGCCGGAATTGGGAAGGCGGCTCTCCCGGTGGACGGGCGCGCGGGTTTCGGCTATCGGGCGGGAATGCCGCGCTTTGCCTTCAGGATCGAATACCACGGCGGCCCGTTCTGCGGCTGGCAGAGGCAGGCGGGCGGGCTGCCGTCCGTGCAGCAGGCGGTGGAAGAGGCGCTGGCGCGGCTGGAACCGGGCGGGCATCGCATCACCGCGGCGGGGCGGACGGATGCGGGCGTCCATGCCACCGGGCAGGTGGCCCATGCCGATCTGGCGAAGGACTGGGACCCGTTCCGGCTGGCGCAGGCACTGAACTGGCACCTGAAGCCCGCGCCGGTGGCCGTGACGGATTGCGCGCTTGTGGCGGAGGATTTCCACGCGCGGTTTTCCGCGGTGGAGCGGCGGTATCTGTTCCGCATGGTCGCCCGCCGCGCGCCGGTCACGCATGACCGGGGGCTGGTCTGGCAGGTGCCGAACCCGCCGGACCTTGGGGCCATGCGGGCAGGCGCCGCGCATCTGGTCGGGCGGCACGACTTCACCACCTTCCGCTCGGCCATGTGTCAGGCCGACAGCCCGGTGAAGACGCTGGACGAGATTTCCATCGAGGACCTCCCCTACCCCGGGGGCCGCGAATTCCGCTTCACCCTGCGGGCGCGAAGCTTCCTGCACAATCAGGTCCGCTCCATCGTCGGCACGCTGGAGCGGGTGGGCGCGGGAGGCTGGTCGCCCGAGGATGTGGCCCGCGCGCTGGAGGCGAAGAACCGTGCCGCCTGCGGCCCGGTCTCGCCGCCCGACGGGTTGTATCTGACCGGGGTGGGCTATCCAGACGATCCTTTCGCGTGAGACCGTATTGACCCGGGAGGCCTTCGCCCCCTCCGGGAACCGGGATCAAATCCCCCGGATCAGCCCGCCGTCCACCCGCAGGTTCTGCCCGGTGATATACCCCGCCCCCTCGGACAGCAGGAAAGCCACCGTCGACGCGATCTCCCCGGCCTTGCCGTAGCGGCCCATCGGCACCGACCCGCGCCGCTCCTCGGTCGCGGGCAGGCTGTCGATCCAGCCCGGCAGCACGTTGTTGATCCGCACCCCCTTCGCCGCATACTCATCGGCAAAGATCTTGGTGAACCCCGCCAGCCCCGCCCGGAACACCGCCGAGGTCGGGAACATCGGCGAGGGCTGGAAGGCCCAGGCGGTGGAGATGTTGACGATGGCCCCCGCCCCCTGCGCCGCCATGATCGGCGCGACCAGCCGGATCGGGCGCACGGCGGCAAGGAAATAGACCTCCATCCCCTTGTGCCAGTCCTCGTCCGTGATCTCCAGGATCGGCGCCCGCGGCCCGTGCCCGGCCGAGTTCACCAGCGCATCCACCCGGCCCCATTTCTCCATCGTCATGTCGACCAGCCGCTTCAGGTCATCCCCCACGAGATTCGACCCGGTAACCCCGACCCCGCCCAGTTCCGCCGCCAGCGCCTCGCCCTTGCCGGAAGAGGACAGGATGGCCACCCGATAGCCGTCCTGCGCCAGTTTCCGCGCCGTGGCCGCCCCCATGCCCGACCCGCCCGCTGTGATGATCGCCACCTTTTCCTGCGCCATTCATGGCCTCCTGCATATGATCCCCGGCGATCATGCCACAGGACGACCGGCCTTTCGCGCCTGAAAAGGCGGATCAGGTCCGGCGGAAAGATCTGCCGCCGCGGCCAAAGGCTGGGTGTAGTGCGACACGAAGTTCTGCAGCAGCGAAAGGCGTGGCCGGTCCTGTTCGGGAAACTCGGGGGGTTCATCCCGGGATAAGGGGTAAAGGCCCTCCCGCGCCGCGCTGGACCATGGCCGACATGGAGCCCATGGCCTGCCCCATGCAACGCGCCGGATGTATTCTGTGGATTGGAGCGGGTAGCGGGAATCGAACCCGCCCCATCAGCTTGGAAGGCTGAGGCGCTACCACTACACCATACCCGCCGCTCTGGCCCGTCCCTAGCCGAATTCCGGCAGGCCCGCAAGCCGCACCCCGCCGTCGCAGAACCGTCACCCCGCCGTCTCGGCGCCTTTACAGGCGGCCGCTATCCTGCGGTCCTGTCGCCCCTCTGCCGGTCCGAGGCCCGAATGATCACCGAAGCGCTTGCCCTTCCGTCCGACCCGCCGCCGGTCCGCTTCACCTATTCGCACCCCGGCCAGTCGCCGTTCCGCCGCGGTCTGATCCGGACGGTGGAGCGGGTATCGGGCCAGCCGCGGCTGGAAGGCCTCTATTCCGGCTGGGCCGCCGGGGGCAAACGTCCCGGCGAAAACGTCTTCGAGGCGGCGCTGCGTCTTCTGGACCTCCCGGTCAGGATCGAGGGCGAGGCTGCGCTCGCCGCCGTTCCGCCCGAGGGCGGGCTTCTTCTGGTGGCGAACCATCCCTTCGGCATCGTGGACGGGCTGGCGCTTGGCCAGTTGGGCATGGCGCTGCGCGGCAACGTGCGGATCATGACCAACAGCCTGCTGTGCCGGGTGCCCGAGGTGGACCCCCATCTTCTGCCTGTCGATTTCTCCGACACGCCCGCCGCGCGCCGCCTGACCGGCGAGACGCGCCGCCGTGCCGCCGAACTGCTTCTGGACGGCAAGGTGGTGGCGATCTTTCCGGCTGGCGGCGTCGCCACTGCCAACCGCCCCTTGCGCGGCCGTGCGGTCGATCCGCCCTGGCACCCCTTCACCGGCCGGCTGGCCACCCTGCCCGGCGTCACCACTCTGCCGGTGCATTTCCCCGGCCAGAACTCGCGCCTGTTCCAGATCGCCAGCCATGTCTCCTACCCGCTGCGGGTGGCGCTGATCTTCCACGAGACCCGCCGCCGCATCGGCCGAATGCTGGACCTGCGGCTGGGAATGCCCATCGCGGCGCCGGATCTGTGCAGGCTGGAGCGCAGCCAGGTCGCGGCCCACCTGCGCCGCCGGACCATGGCGCTGGCCCGCCCGCTGCGCGGAGACCCCGACGAGGTCTTCACCTGGCCGCGCCACATCCGGTGGTAGCGCGGCCAGATCGTTTCGGCGGAACCGGCTACTTCCTGGTGATCCGCCCGTCCAGATAGGGCTGGTAAGGCGCGTTCGCCGCGATGAATTCGGCCACCACATCCGCCAGGTCCGGGCCGTAGTCATAGGCCTTCGCCGCATCGACGAAGACCGAGAAGCCGTCGCCGCCCTGCCGGACATAGTTGTTCGACACCACAAGGTAATCCGCCGCCGGGTCGATGGGCGCCCAGGCATCGCCGCCCACCAGCACCTCGACGTCGCTGATGCGGCTGCCGGCGGGCTGGGACACGTCGAAGGCATATTTCATCCCCGCCACCTGCAGGAAGCGCCCGGCCTTCTCCTCATACTGGCTGACGCCGTTCTCCAGCGCCTCGACCAGCGTGGCGCCCGACACCTCGAAGGTGGAAAGCGTGTTCTGGAACGGCAGCACGGTCAGCACCTCGCCCATCGTCACCTCGCCCGCGTCGATCGAGGCGCGCAGACCGCCCGAGTTCACCAGCGCGATGGTCACCCCCTGATCGGCCACCCGCGCCAGCGAGGCATCCGCCACAAGGTTGCCCATGGTGCATTCGACCTGGCGGCAGTTGTCGCGGTTGCCGTCGATCTCGGCCGCCGTCTCCGCCACCACCTTGTTGCGAATCTCCTCCAGCGGCTGCGCCAGTTCGGCGATGCGCTCCACGGTGGCGCCATCCTCGGCCACCGCCGCATCCATGATCAAGGGCTCACCGGTGGCCGAGACGATCTCGCCCGCGTCGTCGAAGGTCACGTTCAGTTCGCCAAGGAACTTGCCATAGGCATAGGCCTGCACGATGGCCGTCTTGCCGACCATGGTCGGATAAGGACCGGCGGCCTTGTCGCTGACATTCGACAGATAGGTGTTGTCATGGCCGCCGACGATGACATCCACCCCCGTCGTGCCCGCCGCCACCCGCTGGTCCACCAGATAACCGGAATGGCTGAGGACGATGATCTTGTTCACCCCCTCGGCGGTCAGCTTGTCCACCTCGCCCTGCACGGCCTGAACCGGATCGGTGAAGATCACGTTCTTGCCCGGGCTGGCGATTTCCGGCGTGTCGATGGGGGTCAGGCCGATCAGCCCGATCTTCTCGCCGCCGCGCTCGATCACCGTGGACTTCAGGATCTTGTCCTTCAGCTTCGGCTCCAGGCTGATGTCGGCATTCGACATCAGCACCGGGAATTCCACCGCATCGACGAAGCCCGCCAGCACCTCCGGCCCATCGTCGAACTCGTGGTTGCCCACGGTCATCGCGTCATAGCCCAGCCGGTTCATGAACTCAGCCGTCATCACCCCCTTGTAATAGGTGTAGAACAGCGTCCCCTGGAACTGGTCGCCGCCATCCACCAGAATCGTATTGTTCGACCGCGCCCGCGCCTCGGCCAGCGCCGTCACCAGCCGGGCCGAGCCGCCGAAGCAGTCGCCCGCCGTGTTGTCCTCGGCCGAACAGGGGCCGTCGAAGGCCGAGATCGGCTCATACCGGTCATGGAAATCGTTGGTGTGCAGGATGGTCAGCGAATACTCCGCCGACGCCGCCCCCGCGCTGAATGCCAGCGCCGCCACGGTCCCGAGAAATCCGCGATACATGACAAGCCTCCCGTGTTGGTTGATCCGACCACAGTGCCGTCCCTTTGCCCGGGCTGTCAAAGGGGCAGCCGCCAGAGTCGCATTGACCGGCGGTTCGTTCCGGTGCAATGCACCGCCATGCTGATCTACAAGATCCTTCGCCGCCCCGAATGGGATGCGTTCCGCGCCGCGGGCGAAACCGCGGGGGCGCCGGTCGATCTGGCCGACGGCTACATCCATTTCTCCACCGCCGCACAGGTGGCCGAGACCGCCGCGAAATGGTTCGCCACCGAAAGCGACCTGGTGCTGGTGGCCTTCGACGCCGACCGCCTTGGCCCGGCATTGAAATGGGAACCTTCGCGGGGCGGGGCGCTGTTTCCCCATCTCTACCGCCCGCTGCGGCTGGACGAGGTGGTCTGGGACAAGTCCCTTCCCCTCGGCGCCACCGGCCACATCTTCCCCGAGGGCATGTGGTGAGCCTGCTGGAATCCCTCGGCCTCGGCCTCATGCGCCGGATGGACCCGGAGCGCGCCCACGGGCTGGCGCTGAAGGCGCTGACCTCGGGCCTTGCCCCCCTGCCCGGCCCCGTCACCTCGCCCCGGCTGGCCTGCACGCTGGCGGGGATGCCGCTGCCGAACCCGGTCGGCCTTGCGGCGGGCTTCGACAAGAACGCCACCGCCATCGCGCAACTGTCCCGCGCGGGCTTCGGCTTTCTCGAGGTCGGCGCCGCGACCCCCCTGCCCCAGCCCGGCAACCCGAAGCCGCGCCTGTTCCGGCTGGCCGAGGACCGCGCCGCGATCAACCGCTTCGGCTTCAACAACGACGGGATGGAGGCGATCGCCGGCCGCCTTGCCGCCCGCAGCCGCGGCCCGGTCCCGGTGGGCCTGAACCTCGGCGCCAACAAGACCTCCGACAACCGCGCGGCCGATTTCGCCCGGGTGCTGGCGGCCTGCGGCCCGCATGTCGATTTCGCCACGGTGAACGTCAGTTCCCCCAACACCGAGCGCTTGCGCGACCTGCAAGGCCCCGCCGCCCTGTCCGCCCTGCTGGACGGCGTGATGCAGGCCCGCGCCGCCCTGGCCCGCCCGATCCCGGTCTTCCTGAAGATCGCCCCCGACCTCAGCGAGGAAGACCTTGCCGGCATCGCCCAGGTCGCGCTTTCCGCGGGCCTGTCCGGCATCATCGCCACCAACACCACCCTGTCGCGCGAAGGTTTGAAATCTGCGCATGCGGGCGAGGCAGGCGGCCTTTCCGGCGCGCCATTGTTCGAAAAATCCACCCGCGTGCTGGCCCGGCTGTCGCAACTGACCGAAGGGCAACTGCCGCTGGTCGGCGTCGGCGGCATATCTTCGGCCGAAGAGGCCTATGCCAAGATCCGCGCCGGGGCATCAAGCGTGCAGCTTTACACCGCGATGGTCTATCAGGGCCTGTCGCTGGCCGCCCGCATCGCCCGCGGGCTGGACGGGTTGCTGGCCCGGGACGGCTTCACCTCCGTGGCAGAAGCCGTGGGCACCGGCCGCGACCGCTGGCTCTGACAGGGATTGAGCCGCCGGTCCAATCCGCTACGCTCCCCCCATGTTCCGCGCCGTCGAGGTCCCGCTCTGGCTTCTGATCCTGATCCTCGGCTTCGCCGCGGTCAGCTTCGCCACCCATTTCCTGTTCCCCTCGGTCCGCTGGTTCTTCCGCCGCCGCGCCGAACGGGCGCTGGCGCAGTTGAACGCCAGGCTCGACCGCAAGATCGACCTGTTCAAGCTGGCCCGCCGGTCGGACATGGTGGCCCGCCTGGCCTATGACGCAAAGGTGGTCGAGGCCGCGATGGCCCATGCCGCGGAAACCGGCACCCCCGCCGAAGTCGCCTTCGAGGAGGCCCAGCGCTACGCGCGCGAGATCGTCCCCGGCTTCTCGGCCACCGTCTATTTCGGCTTCGGCACCCGCGCCGCGAAATGGCTTTCCCGCCTGCTCTTCCGCGTCCATGTCGGGCGGATCGACGGCGCATTGCACCGGATCGACCCGAAGGCCACCGTGGTCTTCGTGATGAACCACCGCTCCAACATGGATTACGTCCTTGTCACCTGGCTGGTGTCGGAGCGCAGCGCGATTTCCTATGCCGTGGGCGAATGGGCGCATGTCTGGCCGCTTTCAGCTCTGATCCGCTCGATGGGCGCCTATTTCATCCGCCGCAGCAGCCGCAACGCGCTCTACCGCAAGGTGCTGGCGCGCTATGTCCAGATGGCGGCGGAAGAGGGCACCACGCAGGCGATGTTCCCCGAGGGCGGGCTCAGCCTCGACGGCCGCACCGGCCCGGCGAAGCTCGGCCTGCTCAGCTATATCGTCGAGGGCTGGAACACCGAGGCCCGCGACGTGATCTTCGTCCCCGTCGGCCTTGCCTATGACCGGGTGCTGGAAGACCGCGTTCTGGTCGAGGCCGCCGCCGCCGGCACCCGCCGCTTCCGCAACCGGCCGATCCGGGTGGCGTTCCATGCCGCCCGTTTCCTCTGGCGGCGCTGGCGCGGGCGGACGAAGGGCTTCGGCACCGCCGCCGCAGGGTTCGGCGCCCCGGTCTCGTTGCGCGCCTTTCTGGCCGAGGGGCACGCGGCCCCGGTCGAAGCGCTCGGCCAGCGGCTGATGGAGCGGATCGCCAGGGTCGTCCCCGTCCTTCCCGTGCCGCTGGTCGCCGCCGCACTCGGGCAAGGCGCCGCCAGCCGCAAGGACCTGCTGGCACGAGTGAAGGCCCTGACCGAACGGCTGGAAACCGCGGGCGCCGTGCTGCACCTGCCCGACGACCCGGCCGCCGTGGTTGAAGAAGGGCTGGCCCCGCTGATCGCCCGCGGCATCGTCACCCCCGGCCTGCAACCCGTGCCGTCCCGGGCCGCCCTGCTGGCCTTCTACGCCGCCGCTGTTCCCGCAGTCTGAAGCGGAAACAGGCATCCGGTCAAAATTCTGCAACGCGGCGGACATAAAATTACAAAATCAAAACCTCACCTATTGCAATATTGCGCATCCAATCCTAATCCTTGCCGCAAGACCGCCCCGATTCTGCGGCGCGGCATCAGAATGGAGAACGCCATGGCCCTGGACAATGCCAGCGGGATCGCCGCCTACGACGCACCGAAGAAGGACCTTTACGAGATCGGCGAGATGCCGCCCCTCGGCCATGTGCCCCGCCAGATGTATTCCTGGGCCATCCGCCGCGACCGCCACGGCCCGCCGGAACAGGCGATGCAGCTTGAGGTCGTCGACACCTGGAAGCTGGACAGCCACGATGTCCTCGTCCTCGTCATGGCGGCGGGGGTCAACTACAACGGCGTCTGGGCCGGCCTCGGCGTGCCGATCAGCCCCTTCGACGGCCACAAGCAGGACTATCACATCGCCGGCAGCGACGCCGCGGGCATCGTCTGGGCGGTGGGCGACAAGGTGAAGCGCTGGAAGGTCGGCGACGAGGTGGTCGTCCATTGCAACCAGGACGACGGCGACGACGAGGAATGCAACGGCGGCGACCCGATGTTTTCCCCCACCCAGCGGATCTGGGGCTACGAGACCAACGACGGCTCTTTCGCGCAGTTCACCCGGGTGCAGTCGCAGCAGCTCATGCCGCGTCCGAAGCACCTGACCTGGGAGGAATCGGCCTGCTACACGCTGACGCTGGCCACCGCCTACCGGATGCTGTTCGGCCATGCGCCGCATGACCTGAAACCCGGACAGAACGTGCTGGTCTGGGGCGCCTCGGGCGGGCTTGGCTCTTATGCGATCCAGTTGGTGAACACCGCCGGCGCCAATGCGATCGGCGTGATCAGCGACGAGACCAAGCGCGACTTCGTGCTGAGCCTCGGCGCCAAGGGCGTGATCAACCGCAACGACTTCAAATGCTGGGGGCAGTTGCCCAAGGTCAACTCGGACGAATACAACGTCTGGCTGAAAGAGGCCCGCAAGTTCGGCAAGGCGATCTGGGACATCTTCGGCAAGGGCGTCAGCCCCGACATCGTGTTCGAACATCCGGGCGAGGCAACCTTCCCGGTGTCCTCGCTGGTCTGCAAGAAGGGCGGCATGGTGGTGATCTGCGCCGGGACCAGCGGCTTCAACTGCACCTTCGACGTGCGCTACATGTGGATGCACCAGAAGCGCCTGCAAGGGTCGCACTTCGCCCATCTGAAGCAGGCGGCCAGCGCCAACAAGCTGATGTGCGAACGCCGGCTGGACCCCTGCATGTCCGAAGTCTTCCCCTGGGCCGAGATCCCCAAGGCCCACACGCTGATGTGGAAGAACCAGCACAAGCCCGGCAACATGGCGGTGCTGGTGCAGGCCCCGCGCACCGGGCTGCGGACCTTCGAGGACACGCTTGAGGCCAGCCGGGGAAGGTAAGGTCCGGGCCGGGCGGAAAAAGGCGAGGCACTGCCTCGCCCCCGCCCGCGTGAAATGGGTTCCGCTGTAAACCTGTCAACCCGAGACCCTGTTAGGCCCGGCCGGTTAGACGGAACCCGCAACGCATAGCGAAGACGGTGGCCTGCGCCAGGGACGCCCCGGAAAACCGCACGAACCGCCGCATCCGCCCGGCAAGGACCAGCCCCCGGACGGTTTTCGCTTGAGATTCCCCGCCCATGCAGGCTTGGTTGTCCCGCCGCCCCGGCTTTCCCGCAGGGATCGGGCGGCCTGAAGCGCAGCATCGGGGGCCTCATGCGGCACGACTGGATACTGGACGTTCTCCGCGACCTGCTGACCTATGCCCATCGCAACGACCTCCCCGCCGTTGCAGCGCAGGTAGAGCAGGCCCTCGCCGTGGCCGAGGTGGAGATCGCCGCCCCGGACAGCACCCCGGCCGGGACCATTCTTTCCCCGCGCCCCGGCCGCACGCATTGAGGCCCGCACTGGCCCTTTCCCGCGCCCGCCGCTAATCTCCGCGCCATGACCTCCCTTCCCCTCACCTTCTCCGACGACCAGGCCGAGGCCTGGGACCGTCTCGCGCTGGAATTCGAAGGCCAGGGCATCGACCTGTCCGAAGGCACCCTGACCCCGCAGGCCGAGGGCAAAGCGATGGTGATGGCGATCACCGGCAAGGCGGGCTCGGGCAAGACCATGCTGCTGGCCGGCCTGTACAAGGCGCTGAAAGAGGCGGGGGTGGAGGTGATCTCCGCCGACTGGGAGGGCAAGCGCCGCAAGGACCGCCGCACGCTGGCCATCCTTGCCCCCACCAACAAGGCAGCCTCTGTCCTGCGGCTGCGCGGCGTGCCCGCGACCACGATCCACCGCATCCTCTATACCCCGGTCTACGACCCGGAATACGAGAAGATCGCCGAATGGCTGGCCGGACAGGGCCCAAGGCCGACCGTCGAGGGGCTGACCGACCAGGCCCTGGACCGCACCTTTGCCTTTTTCCAACAAGTCGCCTCGATCCCGGGCGCCCTCGCCGCCGCGGGCTTGAAGGGATCGGACTTCATCAAGGGCTGGAAGCGGCGGGAAGAGCCCTTGGACGTGGGCTTCGTCGACGAGGCCTCGATGCTGGACGAACGCCAGTTCGACGACCTGCGCGAGATCTTCCCCCGGCTGGTCCTTTTCGGCGACCCCGCGCAGTTGGCCCCCGTCGGCCAGTCGGGCGAGATGGTCTTCGACAAGCTCTCCCCCGCCCGCAAGCTGCACCTCAGCCGCATCCACCGCCAGACGCAGGACAACCCGATCCTCGATCTCGCCCATGCGCTGGCCGACGAAAGCCTCACCTTCGACGGCTTCCAGCGCATGGTACAGGACCGCGCCCGCAACGACGACCGCGTGGTCTGGGCCGAGCGGGTGGACGCCGACCTGATGGCCCGCAGCCCGGTGCTGGTCTGGCGCAACATCACAAGGATCAAGCTGATCCAGGCCTTCCGCACCGCCCATGGCGCGCCGGAGACCGACCTCCTGCCCGGCGAGCCATTGGTCTGCGACGGCATAGAACTGCCGCTGAAACACCGCAAGAAACGCATCGACCTTGAGGCGCGGGGCCTGATCAAGGGCGCGCAGGTGATCTACCTCGGCCCCGGCTCGCGCCCCGGCTTCGCCAAACTGCACGTCCTCGGCACCGAGGACCCCCGCCTTTCCGCCGCCTCGATCATCAAGATCGAGAAGCCGGACGAGGAGGAACCCTTCATCCCCCATGCCGCCACCATGGGCGCGGCCTTCCTGCATGGCGCGGCGGTGACCATCCACAAGGCGCAAGGCTCGCAATGGCCCGAGGTGCAGGTCTTCGCCCCCGACCTCTCCGCCGCCGCCTGGGCCAACCGGACCGAGGCCGGGGTGCCGCTGTGGAAACGCCTCGCCTATGTCGCCATCACCCGGGCCGAGACGCGGTTGCACTGGATCGTCCGCAACCGCCTTGCCCGCCCCACTCGCCCGCTGGCGGTGGACGACCTGCGCGCCGCCCCGGCGCCGCTGGCGCTTGAGGCCGAGGAAAGCTAACCTGCCGTGACAAAGGGAGATCGACATGGCGCTGGTGTTCGTCCAATTCCGCTGCACCCCGGGCAAGACCTATGACGTGGCCAACGAGATCTGGGATCTCGAAGTGGTCTCGGAACTCTATTCCACCTCCGGCGAATACGACCTGATCGCCAAGGTCTACATCCCCGACGACCAGGACGTGGGCCACTACCTCGCCTCGCGCCTCTTCGTCGTGTCGGGCGTGGTGAAGACGCTGACCACGATGACCTTCAAGGCGTTCTGACACCGGTCATGCCGCAATCGCAGCGCCGCAGCGCAGCGATTGACAAGGTGCGAAAATTGCCGCTATCTCCGACCTGAAGAAATATTCTTGCGCGTCCAGATTCGGACGCCGCGTCGGAGACTGCTATGACCGAAAAGCCCTGGCTCTTCCGCACCTATGCCGGCCATTCCACCGCCGCCGCCTCGAACGCGCTTTACCGCACCAACCTGTCCAAGGGGCAGACCGGGCTTTCGGTCGCCTTCGACCTGCCCACCCAGACCGGATACGACAGCGACGACCCGCGATCGAAGGGAGAGGTCGGCAAGGTCGGCGTGCCGATCTGCCATCTGGGCGACATGCGCGCGCTGTTCGCGGATATCCCGCTGGAACAGATGAACACCTCGATGACGATCAACGCCACTGCTCCCTGGCTGCTGGCGCTTTATATCGCGGTGGCCGAGGAGCAGGGCGCCGACATCTCGAAGCTGCAGGGCACCGTCCAGAACGACCTGATCAAGGAATACCTCTCGCGCGGCACCTATATCTGCCCGCCGAAACCCAGCCTCCGGATGATCACCGACGTCGCGGCCTATACGCAGCAGGCGCTGCCGAAATGGAACCCGATGAACGTCTGTTCCTACCACCTGCAAGAAGCCGGCGCGACGCCCGAGCAGGAGCTGGCCTTCGCGCTGGCCACCGCCGTCGCCGTGCTGGATGACCTGAAAGGTAAAGTTTCGCCAGCGGATTTCCCCAATATGGTCGGCCGCATATCGTTTTTCGTCAATGCAGGCATCCGCTTCGTCACCGAGATGTGCAAGATGCGGGCCTTCGTCGCCCTCTGGGACGAGATCACCGAACAGCGCTACGGCATCACCGACGCCCGCTACCGCCGCTTCCGCTATGGCGTGCAGGTCAACTCGCTTGGCCTGACCGAGCCGCAGCCGGAAAACAACGTCTACCGCATCCTTCTGGAGATGCTGGCCGTCACCCTGTCGAAGAACGCCCGCGCCCGCGCCGTGCAATTGCCCGCCTGGAACGAGGCGCTTGGCCTGCCCCGGCCATGGGACCAGCAATGGTCGCTGCGGATGCAGCAGATCGTCGCCTATGAGACCGACCTTCTGGAATACGACGACCTCTTCGACGGCAACCCCGCCATCGACCGCAAGGTGAATGCGCTGATGGAAGGCGCGCGGGTCGAACTGGCGCAGATCGACGCCATGGGCGGGGCCGTCGCCGCCATCGAATACATGAAGGGCCGTCTGGTCGAGGCCAATGCCGAGCGCATCGCCCGCATCGAAAGCGGCGAAACGGTGGTGGTCGGCGTCAACCGCTGGCAGCAGGGCGAACCGTCGCCGCTGACCACCGGCGACGGCGCGATCATGGTTTCCGATCCCGAGGCCGAGGCCGACCAGATCGCCCGCCTGCGCGACTGGCGCGCCAGCCGGGACGAGGCCCGCGTGCAGGCCGCGCTCGAAGCCGTCCGCCAGGCCGCCGCCACCGGCGCCAATATCATGCCGCCCTCGATCGCCGCCGCCAGGGCGGGCGCCACCACCGGCGAATGGGGCAACATGGTCCGCGCCGCCTTCGGCCAGTATCGCGGCCCGACCGGCGTGTCGAAGAACCCCTCGAACCGCACCGAGGGGCTGGAGCCGATCCGCGAGGCGGTGGACGCCGTCTCCACCCGCCTTGGCCGGCGGCTGAAATTCGTGGTCGGCAAGCCCGGCCTCGACGGCCATTCCAACGGCGCCGAACAGATCGCCGCCCGCGCCCGCGACTGCGGCATGGACATCCATTACGAAGGCATCCGCCTGACCCCGCAGGAAATCGTCAACGCCGCCGTGGATCAGGAGGCGCATGTCCTCGGCCTCTCCATCCTGTCCGGCAGCCACCTGCCGCTGATCGCCGACACGATGGCGGCCCTGCGCGAGGCGGGCCTGCACCTTCCCGTCGTCGTCGGCGGCATCATCCCCGACGAGGATGCGGCGGAACTGCGCGCCATGGGCGTCGCCGCCGTCTACACGCCCAAGGATTTCGAACTGAACCGGATCATGATGGACATCGTGACCCTTGCCGATCCGGCGCAGGAGGTGGCGGCATGACGATGTTTCGTCATCCGTGAGGATGCAAACCGACAGGGTTTGAGCCAGATCAAATCCCCGCGGCCACGCGGGGCGCATCTTCCGTGCATCGGAACGCGACGAGGCTCATCATGTTCGACCGCATCAAGACCCTTCTCCAGCGCTGGCACGAAATCCAGGAAGTCGAGGCGCTGACCGAATACGACCTGCACGACCTCGGCCTTTCGCGCAGCCAGTTGCGGGCTTTCGTGCAGATGCCGCATGACGTGCACGAACGCCTGACCGCCATGGCCGCGCTGTTCGCCATCCCCGAGGACGAGTTGCAGCGCAACCATGCCCAATGGATCGAGATGCTGACCATTTGCGGCCATTGCACCGACCGCCGCGCCTGCTCCGAACTGCTGGCCCGTGGCAAGCTTGTCGGCCCCGGCGACGCCGCCTTCTGCCCCAACCGGCCAGAGCTTGGCGCGCTCGCTTCCGCCACCTGACAGGCCGCTCGCCCCCCTTGCATCCGCCCCCGCGCGCCGCCTTAATGGGCCGGTTGCCAGACGATCTGCCATACGTTTGCCAGACGCATGCCAGACGGATCGCAGCCCGGAAAAATTCAGGGAAACCAGGTCATTAACCCTGTTTCCCGACAAGGGGGACGAATGAGCTTTCACATCGGCGCCAAACCCGGCGACATTGCCGAAACCGTGCTTCTGCCGGGCGATCCCTACCGCGCCCGCTGGGCCGCCGAGAGATTCCTCGAAAATCCGGTGCTTGTGAACGAGGTCCGCGGGATGCTGGGCTACACCGGCACATGGCAGGGCCACCGCGTCACCATCCACGGCACCGGCATGGGCATGCCCTCGCTGTCGATCTATGCCAATGAACTGATCAAGGAATTCGGCGCGAAGACGCTGATCCGCATCGGCTCGGCCGGGGCGTTGCAGCATGAAGTGAAGGTCCACGACGTGGTGCTGGCGATGGCCGCCGCCGCCACCCACACGCCATCCTCGGAAATCTTCCGCGAGATGAACTTCGCCCCCACGGCGAATTTCGACCTTCTGTCAAAGGCTTATGCCGCCGCGCAGGGCAAGGCGAAAACCCATGTCGGCATGATCCACTCCTCCAATACCTTCTATTCCGAACGCCCCGATCTGGACGAGCAACTCCAGCGCCACGGCTGCCTCTGCGTCGAGATGGAGGCGGCCGAGCTTTACACGCTGGCCGCGCGACACGGCGTCCGCGCGCTGGCCGTCCTCACCATATCCGACCACATCCTGACGCATGAGGCGCTGCCCGCCGAAGACCGCGAACGCAGTTTCGGCGCCATGGTCGAAGTCGCATTGGAGGCCGCTTTCGCATGACACATCTTGCCCCCCGCCCCTGGGTTCCCTCCGCCTGCGAGACCCGCGTGCAAGGCATCGCCGCCGAATGCGATGCGCCTTCCTCCGCGCTGGCCGACCGGATCGACCGGCTGATCGGCCGCAATCTGGAAATCCACGATGCCGAGTGTTTCAACCTGAACCCGGCGACCAATGTGATGAACCCGCGGGCCGAAGCGGCATTGGCCCGCGGCCTGGGCTCCCGCCCCTCGCTGGGCTATCCCGGCGACAAATACGAGATGGGGCTGGAGGCGATCGAGGAGATCGAGGTCATCGCCGCCGAACTGGCCGGAGAAATCTTCGGCGCGAAATACGCGGAAATCCGTGTCGCATCGGGGGCGCTGGCCAACCTCTACGGTTTCATGGCGCTGGCGAAGCCCGGCGATTCGATCATCGCGCCGCCCGGCTCCATCGGCGGCCATGTCACCCATCACGCCGACGGCTGCGCCGGGCTTTACGGGCTGACCACCCATGCCGCGCCGGTGGATGCCGACGGCTACACGATTGATATCGCAGCGCTTCGCGACCTTGCCCATGTGGTGCGCCCGAAGATCATCACCGTCGGCGGCAGCCTGAACCTCTTCCCCCATCCGGTGGCCGAGGTGCGCAAGGTGGCCGATGAGGTCGGCGCCAGGGTGCTGTTCGACGCCGCCCATCAATGCGGCATCATCGCGGGCGGGGTCTGGGCCAATCCGCTGGTCGAGGGCGCGCATCTGATGACGATGAGCACCTACAAATCGCTTGGCGGCCCGGCGGGCGGGCTGATCGTCACCAATGATGCCGAGATCGCCCAACGCCTTGACACGATCGCCTTTCCCGGCCTGACCGCCAATTTCGACGCGGCGAAATCCGCCGCCCTAGCCCTGACGCTGCTGGACTGGCGCGACCATGGGCATGCCTATGCGAAGGGAATGGTCGACCTGGCACGGGCATTGGCGCAAGAACTTGTTAATCTCGGCCTGCCAGTCTTCGCGGCGGACAAGGGCGCGACTCAAAGCCATCAGTTCGCCGTCGAATCGGCAGCCTTCGGCGGCGGGCAGGCGGCATCGAAGAAACTGCGCAAGGCGGGGTTCCTCGCCTGCGGCATCGGCCTACCCCTCCCGCCCGTTCCGGGCGATCTGAACGGCTTGCGAATCGGCACGCCCGAACTGGTCCGCCGCGGTGTCACCCCCGCCGATGCCCCCGCCCTTGCCGCGCTGATCGCGGAAGGGCTGCGCTCCAACGCCCCCGAAACCGTGGCCCCCCGCACCCGCGCCCTTCGCGCGCGGTTCCAGGGCCTGCATTATGTGAACGCATGAAAAAGCGCCGCCTTGGCCGGAACGGCCCCGAAATCTCGGCCCTCGGGCTTGGCTGCCTGTCCTTCGGCGGCATCTTCGGCGCCACCAGCGAAGAGGATTCCCTGCGCACCCTGGATGCCGCCTGGGACCACGGGATCGATTTCCTCGACGTGGCGAATATCTACGGAAAGGGGCTGTGCGAGACCATCATCGGCAAATGGCTGGCCACCCGCGGCCATCGCCCGATGATCGCCACCAAGGCCGGCATCGTCGACAGCCCGCCGCGCGGGGTCAGCAACGATCCCGCCTATCTGCGGGCCGAGCTGGAGGGATCGCTGAAACGCCTTGGCGTGGATCATGTGCAATTGTTCTACGCCCATCGCCATGACCCGCACATCCCGGCCGAGGATCTGGCGGGAACCATGCAACGCCTTCAGGAAGAAGGGAAAATCCTCGGCTATGGCCTGTCCGAAGTGGCACCCCATACGCTGGAGCGCGCCCATGCCGTGCATCCGGTGACGGCGGTGCAGAACGAATACTCGCTCTGGACCCGCCTGCCGGAACTGGGGATGATCCAGCTTTGCGCCCGGCTGGGGGTGGCTTTCGTCGCCTTCTCGCCGCTGGCGCGCGGTGTCTTCGGCGCGCCGATCCTGGACCCGGCCCGCCTGCCGGAAGGCGAGTTCCGCACCCGCATCCCGCGCTTCCGGCCCGAGAACTGGCCGCACAACCTGCTGAAACTGCAAGAGTTCCACGCCTTCGCCCGCAGCCGGGGACATGAGCCTTCGGCCATGGCGCTGGCCTGGGTGCTGGACCGCGCGGTGCATATCATCCCGATTCCGGGCACCCGGACGCCTGCGCATCTGGCGGACTGGATCGGCGCGCCCGAGATCGACCTGGACGACGACGACCGCGACGGCATCGACCGCATCCTGCCCATCGGCTGGGCCTGGGGCGACCGTTACGACGACACCCAGGCCGCCAGCGTCGAGCGTTACTGCTGACGCAGGCAATCCCGCGGCTCCGCCCCCTGCGCCGTGACCCCGCAGGCCGCACAGCGCCAGAAATCCGGTGCGACAGAACGGTCCAGCCGCCAGCGGCAGGCCCGCGTCAGGGTGGAGTCGCGGCGGCTGAGCCAGAGGTAGAGGAAGACCGAAACCGCAAGGAGGATCAGCAGGACAGGCATCCGGTCCCCGCAAGACGGGGGTGGATCACACCACCCGTTCCACCATCAGCTTCTTGATCTCGGCAATCGCCTTGGCCGGATTCAGCCCCTTCGGGCAGGTCTTGGCGCAGTTCATGATCGTATGGCAGCGATAAAGCTTGAACGGGTCTTCCAGCGCATCCAGCCGCTCGCCGGTCGCCTCGTCGCGGCTGTCCACGATCCAGCGGTAGGCGTGCAGCAACGCCGCCGGGCCAAGATAGCGGTCGCTGTTCCACCAGTAGCTGGGACAGGCGGTCGAGCATGACGCGCACATCACGCATTCATACAACCCGTCCAGCTTGGCCCGGTCCTCGATCGACTGGCGCCATTCCTTGGCGGGGCGGTTGGTCTTCGTCTCAAGCCAGGGCATGATGCTGGCGTGTTGGGCGTAGAAATGCGTCAGGTCGGGGATCAGGTCCTTGACCACCGCCATATGCGGCAGCGGGTAGATCTTCACATCGCCCTTGATCTCATCGAGGCCATAGATGCAGGCCAAGGTGTTCCGCCCGTCGATGTTCATCGCGCAGGAGCCGCAAATCCCCTCGCGGCACGACCGGCGGAAGGTCAGCGTCGGGTCCACCTCGTTCTTGATCTTGATCAGCGCGTCCAGGACCATGGGGCCGCATTTGTCCATGTCCAGGAAGTAGGTGTCCACGCGCGGGTTCTGGCCGTCATCGGGATTCCAGCGGTAGATCAGGAACTTGCGGACGTTCTTTCCCTCGGGCTTCGGCCAGGTCCTGCCGGTGCGGATCTGGGAATTCTTCGGAAGCGTGAACTGGACCATGGGTCAGCCTTTCCAGCCGGGCATGTCGTAAAGCGGCCGGGTCGGGGCCTGCCCCGACCTTGCCATGACGCAGGTTTCGAATACGGCAGAGGGGTCCTTGCCGAGAAGGTAGTCGGAGGAGACGTTCACCTCCAGCCCGCCGGCCGCCTTGCCGGCCGAGGTGGCGCCGACCTTGACCATACCGCGCGGTTGCTGGGCCAGGCGGGCGCGCTCGAAACAGTCACGCTCGGCCTGTTGCACGGACACGGGTCCGCAGGCGGCAAGGATCAGCGGCAGGATAAGCAGGCGGCGCATCATGTCACCGGGGGCACGCCGGAGGCGGCGAAACAGGCCTGCGCGGCGGGCCGTGTGGCAAGGTTGCGGATGTTCTGCTTGGTCAGCGTTCCGGCCTCGACCCCGTAGTCGGCGGCCAGGGCGCGGACTTCCTCGATGCTGGCGGCCTGCAGGATGCATTCGGTGGCGGCCTTCGCCGGGGCGGCGGGCATCTCGCGGATCACCACCGTCTCGACCACTTCGGCGGCGGCGCGGCGGGTGGTGTTGTCGGCCATGGCCTGCGGATCGCAGGCGGCCAGCGCCAGAACGGCAAGCGGGAGAAAAATCCTAAGGGTCATCGCATCAGCCTCCAAGGCCCTGCACCGCCAGAAGCTGGCTGCCCGACAGGGTCGAGACCAGACATTGCGTCGCCTCGGGCCGGCTTGCCACCGTCCGCACCACGGGCCAGGCCCGGGTGGCGACATCCTGCGCAGCCCCCGCCCCCGCCGCCTGTGCCAATTGCACCAGTTCAGAGGTAGAGGCGTTGTTGATGACGCAATCGGTATAGGGCGAGACGTTCACCCCCGGCACATAGCGCGTGGCGGCGGCATCGACGGCAGAGCGCGCCAGGCTGCGGGTGGTTTCCTGCATGACCGCCTCGCCCGCGACGCAGGCCGAAAGGGCGATCGGCAGAAGAAGGACCAGCGCGCGCATCAGAACTTCCTCTCCGCCGGGGCGATCTTCTTGAGGGAAATCCCGCCCTGATCCTCGGCCGTCAGCGGCGCGGTGTGGACGGGGCGGTAGTCCAGCCGCACCTTGTTGCCGTCCACCCAGGCCAGCGTGTGCTTGCGCCAGTTTTCGTCGTCGCGGGTGGGATGGTCCTCATGCGCATGGGCGCCGCGGCTTTCGGTGCGGGCGTGGGCGCCGTAGATCGTGGCCAGCGCGTTGGGCATCAGGTTGGTCAGTTCCAGCGTCTCCATCAGGTCGCTGTTCCAGACCAGCGAGCGGTCGGTCACCTTCAGGTCGCCCAGCTTCCCGGCGATCTCGGTCATCGCCTTCTCGCCCTCGGCCAGCACCTTGTCGGTGCGGAAGACGGCGGCGTCGCGCTGCATGGTGCGCTGCATTTCAAGCCGCAGGTCGGCGGTGGAGATGGTTCCGTCGGCGTGGCGCAGCCCGTCGAAGCGGTCCAGCGCCTTGTCCACCTCGGCCTTGTTGGTGGCAGGCACCGCGGAGGCGCGGTCCACCACCTGCCCGGCCCGGATCGCCGCGGCCCGGCCGAAGACCACCAGGTCGATCAAGGAGTTCGACCCCAGCCGGTTCGCCCCGTGGACCGAGGCGCACCCCGCCTCGCCCACCGCCATCAGGCCGGGGAAGACGGCATCCGGGTTCTCATGGGTGGGGTTCAGCACCTCGCCCCAATAGTTGGTCGGCACACCGCCCATGTTGTAATGCACGGTCGGCAGCACCGGGATCGGCTCCTTGTGCAGGTCGACGCCGGCGAAGATGCGGGCGCTTTCGGTGATGCCGGGCAGGCGCAGTTCCAGCGACTCGCGCGGCAGGTGGTTCAGGTGCAGGTGGATATGGTCCTTGTGCGGACCGACGCCGCGGCCCTCGCGGATTTCCATCGTCATGCAGCGCGAAACGTAGTCACGCGGCGCCAGATCCTTGTAGTGGGGCGCATAGCGTTCCATGAACCGCTCGCCATTGGCGTTGGTCAGGTAGCCGCCCTCGCCCCGCGCGCCTTCGGTGATCAGGCAGCCCGAGCCGTAGATGCCGGTCGGGTGGAACTGCACGAACTCCATGTCCTGCAAGGGCAGGCCCGCCCGCGCCACCATGCCGCCGCCGTCGCCGGTGCAGGTATGGGCCGAGGTCGCCGAGAAATAGGCCCGGCCGTAGCCGCCGGTCGCCAGCACCGTCATCTTGGCGTTGAAGACATGGATGGTGCCATCGTCCAGCTTCCACGTCACCACGCCGGTGCAGGCGCCATCGGTGATGATCAGGTCGATGGCGAAATATTCGACGAAGAACTCCGCCTGCTGTTTCAGGCTTTGTCCGTAAAGCGTGTGCAGGATCGCGTGGCCGGTGCGGTCGGCGGCGGCGCAGGTGCGCTGCACGGGCGGGCCCTCGCCGAACTCGGTGGTGTGGCCGCCGAAGGGGCGCTGGTAGATCTTGCCCTCTTCGGTGCGGGAGAACGGCACGCCGTAATGCTCAAGCTCGTAGACCGCCTTCGGGGCCTCGCGCGCCAGGTATTCCATCGCGTCGGTGTCGCCCAGCCAGTCGCTGCCCTTCACCGTGTCATACATGTGCCACTGCCAGCTGTCGGGGCCCATGTTGCCAAGGCTGGCGGCAATGCCGCCCTGCGCGGCGACGGTGTGCGATCGGGTCGGGAAGACCTTGGTCACGCAGGCGGTGCGCAACCCCTGTTCGGCCATGCCCAGCGTGGCGCGCAGGCCCGCGCCGCCGGCCCCAACCACAACCACATCGTAATCATGCACTTCATAAGGATAGGCAGTCATGGTCGTCCCTTCAGAGCGCGATTTTCAGAAGCGCGAAGATACCCGTCGCGCCGATCAGCCAGGCCAGCGAGATGACGAAGATCACCGCCGCCTTGCGGGCGCTGCCGCGCAGATAATCCTCGATCATGCCGGTGGCGCCCATGGCGAAATGGCGCATACCGACCACCAGCACCAGCGCGGTCAGGATCGCCGGGAAGGGCCGGGCGAAGGTGGCCAGCACCTCCTCGCGCGTGCCGCCAAGGGCGTTGCCGAAGATGTAGAGCCAGGCCGGAACCATGAAGGCAAGGCCGACGGCGGTCAGCGTCATCGACCAGTGCCGTTCGGTCCCGGTATGCGAGGCGCCCTTGCCCTCGGCGCGCTTGCGGGCGGTCAGGTAGCGCATTCTCGCCCCCTTACTGAACCAGAAGAATTGTGATCACGGTCAGCACGACCGAGCCGATCAGGCAGGCCCAGCCCAGCTTTTCCGCCGTGGGAATGTCCAGCCCGTGGCCTGCGTCGTAATAAAGGTGCCGCAGCCCGGCCAGATAGTGATACCACACCGCCCAGAGCGAGCCGGTGAAGACCAGATCGCCGAACCAGCTGGTCGCAACCGCATCGGCAGTGGCGAAATATGCGTCCGAGGTCGCCGCGGCCAGCAGCCACCAGACCCCCAGCAGCACGCCAGCCACCAGCGCGTGGCCGGTGATCCGCGTCAGGATCGAGGTCAGCATCGGGATGTGCCACCGATAGATCTGAAGGTGGGGGGAGAGGGGCCGTTCGACCCGCTTGGCCTCTGCCATAGTCGGTTCCCTTCGTCGCTGGCTCGCCCGGAATCCGGGCCGGGCGCGCTTCCTGTTTCATTCCATGGCCGATTTTTCCGGCCGAGTCACGCCCGCGAAACCCGCAAATTGCAACCGTTCGCGGTAACGGAAGCAGATTTCTTTGTCATGTGATCACACTTTCAGAAAACGTGATCACGATTTTCGCCTTTATCCTGGCGCAAATAATCCGCGCCGCGTCACAGGGGCATCAAGGCCCAGTAATCCAGATCCAGCAACACCTCCGGCAGGTATTTCCCGGCTTCGTCCTTCAGCGCGAAGGGCGCCGCGCCCTGCTTCACCGTCACCAGCCGCAGCCGGACCGCCCCCACGCCGGGCGCGGCAGTCTCTGCCCGGTCCAGCACCTCGGACCAGGCCCGCACCGTATCGCCCGCGAAACAGGGATTGGCGTGGGCGCCCGCGTTCAGCGCCACCATCATCTGCGCATTCGCCAGCCCGTTGAAGCTTAGCGCCCGGGCAAGGCTGATCACATGGCCGCCGTAGATCAGCCGCCTGCCGTCCTCGCGCATGGTGGCGTCGAAATGCACCTTGGCGGTGTTCTGCCACAGGCGGGTGGCCAGCATATGCTCGGCCTCCTCCACCGTCACGCCGTCGACATGGTCGATCTTCTCGCCGGGGAGATACTCGCCCCAGCGATGCCGCTCGCCCGCCAGGGCGAAGTCGTAGCTGGAGAAATCCAGCCCCTGCGGAACAACCAGCGCCTCGGGCGGCACCACGGCTTGCAGTTTCGGAACAACGGCCTCCGGCGCGGGCGTGGCGCGGTTCTTCTTCACCATCACCCAGCGGACATATTCCAGCACCACCTCGCCGCGCTGGTTCAGGCCCCTGGTGCGGACCCAGACCACACCTGTCTTGCCGTTGGAGTTCTCCTTCAGCCCGATCACCGTGGAGTCCGAGCGCAGCGTGTCGCCCGGCCAGACCGGCGCCAGCCAGCGCCCCTCGGCATAGCCGAGGTTCGCCACCGCGTTCAGGCTGATGTCCGGCACGGTCTTGCCGAAGACGGTGTGGAAGGCGATCAGGTCGTCCATCGGGGCGGCGGGCAGGCCGCTGGCCCGGGCAAACTCGTCGCTGGAATACAGCGCCCCGCGCGCGGGGTAGAGCGCATGATAGAGCGCCCGCTCTCCGCCCGAGACGGTGCGCGGCACGGCATGGATGATGGTCTCACCCAGCGTGTAATCCTCGAAAAAGCGGCCGGGGTTGGTCTTCATCGCATCTCCCGGCGGGAAAACCCCGCCCTACATCTCGCCCAGTTTCACATCGGGGGAATAGGTCCCCGGCGCCTCTTTCACCACCGCCTGCCCGCAGCGCATCACGCCCCTTGCGGCGTCGAAGGCATAGGTGGGCCCGCCATGCAGCTCCCACCCCTTCGACAGGGCAAGGCTGACCTTGTGGCAGAAGGCCGAAGTGTCGTCGTCGGACAGGAACCGATACAGCCGCATCAGTAGTAGTTCCCTGCAAAGACCGGATGTCCCAGCCATTTGTGGATCAGCGCGATCACCGCCAGCAGCACCAGCGAGCCGACAAGGTTCATCGCATCGCCCTTCAGCCCGCGCCCGCCGGTGGGCGGCACCCATGCCGCGCTGCGGTTGATCAGCGCCATCTGCACCAGCGCCCAGAGCCCGATGCCGCCGAACAGCACCAGCGAGGCCATGTCGCCGTTCACCAGCAGGTGCGCGAAGGCCCAGACCACGGTGCCCCAAAGCATCGGATGCCGCATCTTCGGGTAAAGTGAGCCCTTGGTCCCGCCGACCCCGAACAGGAAGATCGAGATCAGCATCAGCGTGTTGTTGGCATGGCCCGCACCCGGGAAGGGCGTGTAGACCGGCACGAACTCCGCCCCGCGGTAGCCGAGGATCATCAGCACCACCGCGGCCAGCACGGCCAGGGCCACCGCTCCGCGGCCCGCATTGCCCATGTTCGCCCGCGCCCCCGGCGCAAGGCGTTTGAAAAGATGCGCGGCCCACCACAGGGCAAGGCCAAGGATCAGAAGGGTCATCTGGCTTTCTCCGGCTTGATGGCGCGCAGCCTGCCCCTAATTGCCCATGGCCGCAATCGCCTCGGCCCGCGACAGGATGGCCCGGGCGGTGGCGACATGCAGGTTCTCGACGATCCGCCCGTCCACCACGGCCACACCGCCACCCTCTGCCAGCACCTCGTCGAAGGCGGCGATCTGGCGGCGGGCAAGGTCGATCTCGGCCTCGGATGGCGCGAAGGCGGCATTCGCCACCTCAAGCTGCGCGGGATGGATCAGCGTCTTGCCGTCGAAGCCCATGTCGCGGCCCTGATCGCATTCGGCGCGCAAGCCCTCTTCGTCCTTGAAGGCGTTGTAGACCCCGTCGACGATGGTCAACCCGTGCGCCTTGGCCGCCAGCAGGCACAGCCCCAGCCCCGCCTGCATCGGCAGCCGGTCGGGGCGGAAGCGCGATCCAAGCTCTTTCGCAAGGTCGTTCGTCCCCATCACCATACCCTTCAGCCGCGGATGCCCGGCGATCTCCGCCGCATTCAGCATCCCCGCCGCCGTCTCCATCATCGCCCAGAGGTCGGCATCCACGACAGCCGCCACAGCATCCAGATCGGCGGCGCGGTTCACCTTGGGCACCAGAATGGCATCCACCTTCGCGCCCGCCGCGATGGCCGCCGCCATCGCCGCCGCGTCGGCCCGGCCCCATTCGGTGTCGAAGCCGTTGATCCGCACGATCCGCAGCCGCGCGCCGAAGTCCATCCCGCGCAGGGCCCGCGCCAGCACCTCGCGGGCGGCGGGCTTCTCGGCGGGGGCGACGGCATCCTCAAGATCGAAGATGATCGCATCCGCCGGCAGCGCCTGCGCCTTCTCCAGCGCGCGTTCGCGGGCGGCCGGAATATACAGGACAGAACGACAGGGACGGGACATCGCAAAACCTCACGCAAGATTCTTGCGCTGAGAGACCACGATCCGCCACTTTCATCAAGCCCAGATTTGCCGCGGTGCAGAAATTTACGCCGGTTTCACCCCGTCAGGGCCCAGCCGCCATCCCAGATCAGCTTGATCGAGATCAGCAAGAGCGCCCAGACCACCAGCCGGAAGAACAGCTTCTCGGGCAGCCGCTTCACCAGCCCGACCCCGGCGAAAACCGCGATGCAGGCGGGCAGGAACAGCATCGCTGCCGTCTTCAGGTTGGTCGGGCTCAGCAATCCCAACTGCCAGTAAGGCGGCAGCTTCGCCGCGTTGATCACCGCGAAGGCGATGGTCGAGGTTCCGGCGAAGACCGACCGCGACAGGCCAAGCGGCAGGGTGAACACCTGCCAGGGCGGCGCGCCCGCATGGCTGACGAAACTGGTGAAGCCCGTGACCGCGCCCCAGAACATGCCGGGGCCGATGCGCGCGGGCTGCGGCTCGGCCATCACGCCGCGGCGCAGAAGCAGGTTCAGCGCGAAGGCAAGGCCGATCACCCCGATCAGCACCCGCACCGCCGCCTCGGGCACCACGCTGGCCGTCGCCCAGCCGACGCCGATGCCGACCATGGCCCCCGGCAGCGCGATCGCCAGCACCCGCGCGTCGTAATCCTTGCGATAGGCCCAGAGGCCGAACATGTCGCTGACCACATAGACCGGCAGCAAGAGCCCCGCCGCCACGCCCGGCGGAATCACCAGCGCCAGCACCGGCACGCCCAGCATTCCCACGATGGGAATCCCGCCCTTGCCCGCCCCCACCAGCGCCGAGGCGATCACCGCCGCGATCCAGAATCCCCAGCCTTCCATCCGGCCCTCCGTTCGCGTTACCGCTAAACTGTGGCACGGGGGCCGGAAAGCCCCGATCTTCGTATGCAATGGCATACCATTGGCGCGCGCGGCGCTGGACAGAGCCGGTTTTAGGGGCTAGGCCCTTGCGCGACTCGAACCTCAGGAGGTCCCCATGGCACGACCCAAGATCGCTCTCATCGGCGCGGGCCAGATCGGCGGCACGCTTGCCCATCTGGTCGCAACCAAGGAACTGGGCGATGTCGTCCTGTTCGATATCGCCGAAGGCACGCCGCAGGGCAAATCGCTGGACCTGGCGCAATGCGGCCCGGTCGAGGGCTTCGACGCCGTGCTGAAGGGCACCAATTCCTACGCCGACATCGCAGGCGCCGATGTCTGCATCGTCACCGCGGGCGTGCCGCGCAAGCCCGGGATGAGCCGTGATGACCTGCTGGGCATCAACCTGAAGGTGATGAAATCGGTCGGCGAGGGCATCAAGCAATACGCCCCCAACGCCTTCGTGATCTGCATCACCAACCCGCTGGACGCCATGGTCTGGGCGCTGCGCGAATTCTCGGGCCTGCCGCATCACATGGTGGTCGGCATGGCCGGCGTGCTGGACGCGGCCCGCTTCCGCCACTTCCTGTCGCTGGAATTCAACGTCTCGATGCGCGACGTGACGGCCTTCGTGCTGGGCGGCCACGGCGACACCATGGTGCCGCTGACCCGCTATTCCACCGTCGCAGGCATCCCGCTGCCCGATCTGGTCGCCATGGGCTGGACGACGCAGGAGAAACTGGACGCCATCGTCCAGCGCACCCGTGACGGCGGGGCCGAGATCGTCGGCCTGCTGAAGACCGGCTCGGCCTTCTACGCCCCCGCCACCAGCGCCATCGAGATGGCCGAGGCCTATCTCAAGGACCTCAAGCGCCTGCTGCCCTGCGCCGCCTATGTGAAGGGCGCCTATGGCCTCGACGGCCTCTATGTCGGCGTCCCCACCATCATCGGCGCCGGCGGGATCGAGCGGGTGGTGGACATCAAGCTGAACGCCGACGAGCAGGCGATGATGACCAAGTCGGTCGATGCGGTGAAGGGCCTCGTCGCCGCCTGCAAGGGCATCGACCCCTCGCTGGCCTGACCCTTCGGAAACTGGCGAAAGGGCGTCCCCGGCATCCCCGGGGGCGCCCTTTTCTTATGCTCAATGCGGAACGGACCGCGAGAAGAGGTGGATCACCAGCACCCCGGCCATGATCAGCGCCAGCCCCAGGATCGCCGCAAGGTCCAGCGTCTGCTTCGCCCAGACCCAGGCGACGGCGGTGATCAGCACGATGCCAAGGCCGGACCAGATGGCATAGACCACCCCCGTCGGCATATACCGCAGCGGGAAGGACAGGAACCAGAACGCCCCGGCATAGCCGACGATGGCCAGAAGCGTCGGCCAGAGCTTCGTGAAGCTCTGCGACCGGGCCAGTGCCGTGGTGGCGATCACCTCCAGCACGATGGCCAGCACCAGGAAGATCATCGCCCTTTGCATCCGCCCCTCCGCCTTGCCGGGGGAAGGGATCATGCCGCGCCTGCCGCCGCAAGCCCCGGATTGGCCTATTGCCCCCGGGGCCTGAATCCGGCATCCCCCGTGCATCCTTTCCCGGAGGCTTTGATGGACTATTCCAAATCCGGCGGCGCCAACGCCGCCAAGACCTCGCCCAAGCCGAAACGCGGAGCCCAGAAGGGCGCGCCGAAGGTGGCGGCGCAGGACAAGGCCGCCCTGCTGGCGCGGATGAAGGCGGCGGCCGCCAAGAAGACGTGACCTCGCCCTATCTCGCCCCCAGCTTCTACGATCGGGCGCTTGCCGATGGCCGCCACCGCGAGATCGTCGGCGGCCGCTGGGACGAGACCGCCCGCGCCCAGATGGCCGCGCTTGCCGACGAAGGGCTGCGGCCCGGGCACCGCCTTCTCGACATCGGCTGCGGCTGCCTGCGGCTGGGGCACAAGGCGGTGGCCTTCCTCGACCCGGGGAACTACTGGGGCACCGACGCCTCCGCCGCCTTGATGGCCCGCGGCTGGGAGACGGAGCTGACACCCGCCCTGCAATCCCGCCTGCCACGCGGACAACTGGTCGAGGATGCCGCTTTCGCCTTCCCCGGCCTGCCCGGGGATATAGACTACGCCATCGCCTTCGGCGTGTTCACCCACCTGCCCGCCTCAGTCCTTTGCCCCGCGCTGGTGTCGTTGCGCGAAAGAGTGCCGGGGCTGAGGAAACTGCTCCTCACCGTCTTCCTTGCCCCCGAAGACCGGACCGGCCCGCAGCGCCAGCCCGACGGCGTGGTCACGCACCCCGACCGCCCGCCCTATCACCGCCGGGCGGCGGAAGTGGAGACCGACGCCCGCGCCGCGGGCTTCACCGCCGCCTGGCGCGACCGCCAGTTGCCCCGCGGCCAGCGGCTTTGCGTCCTTGAACCGGCTTGACGTAACGGCACGGCAGCGGTTTTCCCGACCCCTCCGCAGGTTGACCCCCTTCTGCCCCCGGCGCATCCTTCCGCCATCCTGAAGGAGTTCCCCGATGCGCCTGATCCTCGCCGCCGCCTTTGCCCTTCTTCCCGGCCTTGCGCTGGCCGAGCCTTCCGCGCTTTCGGCCGAGATCGGCGCCAAGGGGCTGAAGGCGACCGAAGAGCGTCTGGCCGCCCTGCCGCAACCGAATCCGCCCGACCTGTTCGCCCTTGCCGGGCTGCGCTTCCTGTCCGGGGTCGAATCCGCGCTGCAACTGCGCTGGCAGACCGGGTTGCAGGCCGACTGGTCGGAGCTGCCGATCCTGCGCCTGCCGATTCCGCAGAACCCCGACGCCCGCCCCTTCACCGGCGAGGATCTCGGCACCCTGCTGACCGGCATCGACAAGGACATGGAAGCCGCCCGCGAGGCCCTTGCCCAACTGGGCGAGCAACAGTTCGTGCTTGAGATCGCCATCGGCGACCTCTGGTTCGACATCAACATGAACGGCACCCGCGACCCCGGTGAGGATGTGGGTGAGGTCGCGGGCCTGACCCTCGGCTCCGGGCGGATGGCTTCGGTCGAGATGATCGCCCCCGCGATCCGCTTCGACGCCGCCGATGCCGCCTGGCTTTCGGCCTATACCCATCTGCTTTCGGCCTTCACCCATGTCGCGCTGGCCTATGATCCGGCCGCCGCAGTGGATCGCGTTGCCGCCTCGGCCGCGAAGATGGCCGAGTTCCACGGCACCACACCGCCGCATAACGCCCTGGACATGATGTTCGGCGCGCAGGTGGACCGGGTGGCGATCATCCTGCACGCGCTGGCGACCAGCCCCGACCCGGCGTTTGCCGTCTCGGCGCATGAGCACCTGCTGGCGACGATCCGCGAGAACCGCCGCTTCTGGGCGCTGGTCGAGGTGGAGACCGACAACGACAGGGAATGGATCCCGAACGACCGGCAGGTCTCGGGACTCGGGCTGAACATGCCGCCGGGCACGGGTGCGCATTGGCAGGCCGTGCTGGCCGATGCCGAGGCGATCCTGACCGGTCAGCTTCTGGTGCCGCACTGGCGCTACGGGGCCGAGGCGGGGATCGACGTGAAGGCGATGTTCATGGACCCGCCCGCGGTGGACCTGGTGGCCATGGTGCAGGGCGAGGGCTTCCTGCCCTACGTCCGCAAGGGGCCGCAGGCCAGCGCGCAATCCTGGCGCGAGTTCGAAAACCTCGTCTGGGGGGATTCCATGCTTTTCGCCATCATCCTCAACTGACGCCAGCCATCCGAATCACGTTAGCGCAACCGCGCGGCAGGGCCTGCGACGCCAAAGTGATCACAGCCTCAAGGAGTGTGATCACGGGTTGAAAATTAGTGATCACAAAAGGCGCATTTCTCCGCCAATTCGTCGAAAACTACGGAAAACCGCTTTGGCGGCGTTACGTTTCCATGCCAGAAAGCCGCACATCCAAAACGACCGCCCCCGGAGAGAATTCATGAACATCCACGAATACCAGGCCAAGGCGCTTCTGCGCAGCTACGGCATCCCGGTCTCGGACGGCCGCGTGGTGCTGCGCGCCGAAGAGGCGAAGACCGCCGCCGGCGAACTGGACGGGCCGCTCTGGGTGGTCAAGGCGCAGATCCATGCCGGCGGCCGCGGCAAGGGCAAGTTCGTGGAGCCCGAAGCGGGCGAAAAGGGCGGCGTGCGGCTGGCGAAATCGGTGGAAGAGGCCGCCGAGTTCACCCGCCAGATGCTGGGCCGCACCCTTGTCACCGTGCAGACCGGCCCGGTGGGCAAGCAGGTCAACCGCATCTACATCGAGGATGGCAGCGACATCGCGCGGGAACTGTATCTCGCCCTGCTGATCGACCGGAAGTCCAGCCGCATCTCCATCGTCTGCTCGACCGAAGGCGGCATGAGCATCGAGGACGTGGCCCATGACACGCCCGAGAAGATCCACACCCTGACCATCGACCCGGCCACCGGCCTACAGGATTTCCACGGCCGCCGCGTGGCCTTCGCGCTTGGCCTGACCGGCAACCAGGTCAAGCAATGCGTGGCTGTGGTGAAGAAGCTCTACCAGCTGTTCCTCGACAAGGACATGGACATGCTGGAGATCAACCCGCTGGTGGTGCTGAAGGACGGCAACCTGAAGCTTCTGGACGCCAAGATGGGCTTCGACGGCAATGCGATCTACCGCCACCCCGACATCGCCGCGCTGCGCGACGAGACCGAGGAAGACCCCAAGGAACTGGCGGCGTCGAAATTCGACCTGAACTACATCGCGCTGGACGGCGAGATCGGCTGCATGGTGAACGGCGCCGGGCTGGCGATGGCCACCATGGACATCATCAAGCTTTACGGCGCGGAACCGGCCAACTTCCTGGACGTGGGCGGCGGCGCGACGAAGGAGAAGGTGACCGAAGCCTTCAAGATCATCACCTCGGACCCGAACGTGAAGGGCATCCTGGTCAACATCTTCGGCGGCATCATGCGCTGCGACATCATCGCCGAGGGCATCGTCGCCGCGGTGAAGGAAGTGGGCCTGCAGGTTCCGCTGGTGGTGCGGCTGGAAGGCACCAACGTCGAGCTCGGCAAGAAGATCGTCAACGAATCCGGCCTGAACGTCATCGCGGCGGACGACCTGTCGGATGCCGCGCAGAAGATCGTCAAGGCGGTGAAGGGGTGATGCGCCCGCCGGCCCTGTCGCTGCGGCCTGCCGACCCGGCGGCCGGGACCACCGCCGCCTGTCCCGGCGCCAAGGCCAGGTGACAGCGAAGAAACCCGCGGCGGGGCGCGGCGCCCCGTCGGATAGCTGAGATTTTCCTGCAAGGAGGCCCGGATGGCCGTTCTCGTCGACAAGCACACCAAAGTCATCTGCCAGGGCTTCACCGGCTCGCAGGGGACCTTCCACTCCGA
>CAYLSD010000030.1:0-43678 GCA_964386345.1 uncultured Fuscovulum sp. | reverse complement strand
CCATGGGCGGGTCGGGCGCTGGCCGGGTGCTTGGGGCACCCGGCCGGGAAAGGGGAACCCGCAGGAAGTGGCGAAGACGGGGCCTTCGCCCATGTGCTCATGAGTCGGCGCAACGCCCCACCTACCGGGGCGTCACCCGCAGCAGGATGCCCTCCTTCGCCCGCACCGTCAGATGCGCGACCGGGACGGGATCCCTGCCCTCCACCCTCTCGAACCGGAAGGCGCGGGCCAGCAGCGCCAGCAGCAGCGGGCCTTCGACCATGGCGAAGCCCGCGCCGGTGCAGACCCTCGGCCCCGAGGAGAACGGCATATAGGCCATGCGCGAGGAGGCGCGGCCTTCTTCGGTCTGCCAGCGGCCGGGGTCGAATTCGTCCGGGCGCTCCCACAGCCTTTCGTGGCGTTGCTGGTGCCAGGGTGACAGCACCACCTGCGCACCGGGGGCGACGGGGCGGTTTCGGAAATCCTCGGGGCAGGTGTTTTCGCGCACCATCATCGGCACGGGCGGGTAAAGGCGCAGCGTTTCGCGGAACACGTCGCGGGTGAACTTCAGCCGGGAAATATCCGAAAAGCCCGGGCTTTCCGGCAGCCCCGCCGCCTCTGCCGCCACCCGCTCCTGCACGTCGGGGCACAGGGCCAGCAGGTAAAGCGCCCAGGCCATGGCCGAGGCCGAGGTCTCGTGCCCGGCCAGGAAGAAGATCGCCACCTGATCGACCATCTCCCCGGCAGCGAAGCGTTCCCCGGTCATCGGGTCGGCGGTGGTCATGATCTTCGTCGCCAGATCGTCGGGGGCGGTGCCCGCGGCGATTTCCGCCGCCCGCGCCTCGGTCAGCCCGGTGATCAACCCGCGGATCACGGCGGCGGACGCCTTGGTCGCGCGGCGGTGCAGGCGGGGAAACCAGCGCGGCAGCGGCAGGAAGGCGGCAAGGTTCAGGATCGGCTGGGTGCGCTGATAGGCGCGGAACTCGCGGAAGACGCGGGCGGCCACCTCATGCTCGATGGGGATCGAGAACAGGGTGCGGAAGATCACATCCGCCGCGGCGTGGGACATTTCCTCCTCGACCTCGACCTCGCCCCCCGCCATCCGGCCCATACGCGCCACGGCGGCCTGCCCGGCGGCCAGCATGGCGGGGAAGGTGTCCTTCAGCCGCCCGCCCTCGAAGGCCGGGTCGATGATGCGGCGCTGGCGCTTCCAGACCTCGCCGTTGGTCACGAAGACCGAATTGCCCAGCAGCGGCAGCAGCCCTTCGCGGATGCGGTTGGACTTCGGGAAATCGTCGGGGCGTTCGTTCAACACGCGGGCGACCAGAGCCGGGTCGTTCACCATGTAGCTGCGGAAGAACGGCGTGCGGAACTCGGCCATCCAGGCGCGGTAAAGCCGGGCGGGCTGGGCCGAGAGGATGTCGCGGCGGAAAAGCCGCAGATAGGTGAGAAGCGACACCCGGTCGGGCCGGGGCTCCGGTTTCGGCGGCGTCGGATGAAAGGGGCAACTCGTCATGCCAAGGTTGTATAGCGGTTGACGGGCCGCTCAATGCGGCTTTTTGACGGGGCGCGGTGGCGGTAGCGGTCGGCCAGCGTCCGCGGCCCGGCGGTGATCTGGAAATAGTCGTAGTCGTTCGGCCGATCGAAGGCGCAGAGATACTGGAAATGCAACCGGAAGTAGCGGCGCTTCAACTCCGCCTGCTTCTGCGGCGAAAGGGTCTGGCTGAAGGCGGCGGAGATCACCAGCGGCCAGCGCTTGTCGGGCGGTGCGACGCCGGTGACGGCGACCGGATCGCACAGCGCGAAGGCGCAGCCGTCGCCGGGCGCGGTGACATCGACCCAGGTCAGCTCCTGCCGGGCGGAAAGGTAGCGCAGGTCGGCCCGCAGCCGCTGCGCCTTCGGCAGGAAGGACACCATCGGGACGACATGGCCAAGCGACAGGAAGGCCAGCGCCGGGGCTTTGGCGGGCAGCCCGTCGCGGATCAGGTCGGCCAGGATCGACACGCCGAGATGGGCGCCGGAGGAATGGCCGACCACCAGCACCTCGTCACAGTCCTGATCCAGCGCGGCGCGGATGGCGGCGCGGAACTGATCCATCCGCGCCTCAAGCTCGGGCGGGTTGGCGCCGCCGGCCTGCGCCGAATAGGCGTAGTCGTGCATCAGATACCAGGCAAAGACCCTGTTGTCCCTGGCCCGGAACCAGCGCAGGCCCAGCCAGACCACGGCGGCGAAGACCGCAAGGCCCACGGTCCAATGGGTGAAGCCTGCGACCAGCGCGCCAATGCCCCAGCCCAGCAGCCCCGCGAACAGGAGTTGCAGGAGCAGGAAGACGATCGGGTAAAGCGCCGCGATCATCGGCCCCTTGCGCAAGCCTGCCAGCCGGAACAGCGCGCCCGAGCCGATATAGGCCCAGCCCGTGCGCAGAAGCTGCAGGTAGGTGGCGGGGATGGTCTCGGACATCGAGCGTTTCACGATGTCGGACCAGACCAGCACCTCGATATCGGCTTCGGCCTCCTGCCCGCCGATCACGGCGCTGGCGTGCCAGCCATAGGGGCCCGGGGTGGTTTTCGGCTTCAGCGCCAGCGCATAGCCCGAAACCCGCGCCTGCTCGGTCCCTTCCTTGCGGTAAAGCTCGCGGTAGCGGCGGGGGTGGAAGGGGTCGTAGCCGGGGATGTAGAAGACCCGGCGGCGAAACGGCCTCGCCGCGGCCTCGGCCGGCCGGTCCTGCCGGGGTCCGGTTTTCATGCGTCCGTCCATGGGCCGGGATGATGGCCATGAAACCGGACGGGGACAAAGGGAAAAGACCGGACAGGGGACACTGGTTACCGTCGAAGAACAGGGGCGTCAGCCCAGAAGCGGGATGCCCAGGCTGTCCATCGCATCCAGCATCCAGCCCGACAGGATCGACAGCGAGGAGGTGAAGAGCAACAGGCCGACCACCACCAGAAGCGCGCCCATGGCGATCTCGATCTTGCGCATATGCGGGCGCAGCCGCTTCATCACCCCCATGGCGCGGGTGATGAACAGCGCGCACAGCAGGAACGGCAGGCCGAGACCGATGGAATAGACCGCCATCAGGAAAAGCCCGCGCGACACGTCGGCCTCGCGCGCGACCATGGTCAGGATGCCCGACAGGATCGGCCCGTTGCAGGGCGTCCATCCGGCGGCGAAGGCAAGGCCCAGGATGAAGGCGCCCAGCGCGCTGCCGCCCTGGTCGCCCGCGTCGATCCGCGCCTCGTGCATCAGGAAGGGGATGCGGAAGACGCCCAGGAAATGCAGGCCGAAGGTGATGACGATCACGCCCGCGATGCGGTTGAACCATTCCTGATTGGACAGGAAGAAGATGCCCAGCTTCGAGGCCGCGAAGCCGAGGATCAGGAAGATCGTCGACAGGCCGAGGACGAAGAACAGCGCCGGAATCAGGATGCGCCGCCGGGCCTCGGGGCCTGCGGTCATCTCGGTGACGGATACGCCGGAGATATAGGCCAGATAGGGCGGCACCACGGGCAGGACGCAGGGCGACAGGAAGGACAGCAGACCGCCCGCCAGCGCCAGCAGCATGGCAAGGGCCAGCCCTGCGTCGAGGATGGAGATATCCGGCATCGCGCTCCCTTTCCGCCCGAGGTGATAGCGCGGGACGGCGGCGGCGTCACGCGGGAAGGCGGGGCGGGGGCGCGGCGCGAGGTCACATAGGCGCGAGTCCCCGGGATTGCCAGCCGCGCGCGCGGCGGCTAAGGGGCGGGCATGGCGGATTGGGATCAGGTGCTGGACTGCGAGGGGCTGTTGTGCCCCCTGCCCGTCCTGCGCGCCCGCAAGCGGCTGGCGGCGATGGCTCCGGGCCAGGTGCTGTGCGTCCGGGCGACGGACGGGATGGCGGCGGTGGACCTGCCGCATTTCTGCGGGCAGGCGGGGCATGACTATCTGGGCGCGCGGGAAGACGGCGCGGTGGCGCTGCATCTGATCCGGGTGGCGGGATGACCCCCACCCCCTACGGCGCAGAGGCGCCGGGGCGATACATCACGCGGACGCGGTTGGCGTAAAGGCATTCGTCCGAGAGGACCCCGCCCCCCTGCCCTTTCGCAAGGGTCTGCCGCCAGATCTCGTTGTGCCGCAACCATTCCCCGCCTGCCTCGACAAAGCCCGCGTTGCGCTCATGGATGCGGTAGCGGTGCGGCAGGGGCCGGTCAGAGCGGATCTCGCCATTCACCAGCGTCTCGGTCAGCCAGAGCCGCAACTGGAAGCGCTGGTCGGTGGGGTTGTAGAGCCAGAGGTCGATATAGTTCCAGAACAGCGCCGCCCCGGTGCCGTAGGGGATCACCCTGCCCTGATCGGGAAAGGGGTCGAAGCTGTGGCTGGAGCGTTGGGTCACGCGCAGCGGCGAATGCAGGGCCAGCCAGTGCAGGAGGTTGCCGATCTGGCACAATCCGCCGCCGATGCCCCCACGGGCGCGGCCCTGCGACAGTTCCATCCCCTCGGCGAAGCCGCGGGCGGCGGTGGGGCGGCCGACCAGACGCCAGAAGGAAAAGGTCTGGCCCGGCTCGATCACCACCCCGTCGATATGCGGGATGGCAAGGGCATGGTTGCGGACCTTGTTGTCCTGCCACAGCACCTCTTGCGGGTCGGCGGAATGCAGGCGGCGCAGTTTCGACTGGTGGCGATAGACCTTGTGCGGCAGCGGCCGGTCGCTGCGGGCCAGGGCGAAACTCTCGGGGCCGATGTGCCAGCGCAGCCAGCGGAATGCCTGACGCTGGCGGACGCGCAGCGGGTAAAGCGCGGGGAAACGGCTGGTCAGGGGGATGCGCGGCACGGGGAAAGGGAACGAAGGGGAGGCAGGTTTCCCGGCCTCCCCCTTGCGATCACTTCTTCGACCACCAGCCAGAGCGGCGGGGCTTCGCCGGGCCGGCTTCGCCCGGATCGGGCAGCAGCGTGGCCGCGACGGCAGGCTCGGGCTCCGGCGCGGGTTGCAGGTCCGGCAGGGCGGCGGCTTCGGCCACAGCCTCTTGCGGGGCGGGTTCCGGCGCAGGTGCCGTCGCCGCCGGGGCCTTCCGGGCGCGGGAGCGCGGCTTCGGCGCGGCCTCGGCCTCCGCTTCCGGCGCAGCCTCGGCGTCGGCCTTGGCCTTGGGCTTGGCGGCGCGGCTGCGGGTCTTCGGCGCGGGGGTCTTTTCCGCCGCGGGCTCAACCACCGCCTCCACAGCCTCTGCCACCGGTTCGGCCACGGCTTCCGCCACAGGAGCGGCGGGGGTTTCCGCCGCTGCCGCCTTGGGCTTGCGGCTGCGGGTCACGCGCTTCTTCGGCGCGGGGGCCGCTTCGGCCACCGGTTCGGGCGCGGCTTCGGTCACCGGCCCGGCGGCGGGTTCGACGAGTTCGGCGGGTGCCGCGGCCTCATCGCCGTCCCCTTCGCCTTCGCCCTCGGCCCTGCCATCGGCATCCCCCTCGGCACCGATGCCGTCACGGCCGCCCCGGCGGCGGCGGCGGCGGCGGCGCTTCTTCTTGCCGTTGCCATCCCCCTTCGCGCCTTCCGCACCCCCGGGGGCGTCGGCGGCTTCCGCGGTTTCGTCCTCGGCCTCATCCTCGTCTTCGACCAGGTCGTCGGTCAGATCCTCATCCTCATCCACCGGCGCGCCCATCAGCCCGGCATGGCCCGAGACCACCGGGGTTTCCGGCACGACGCGGGTGGCGGTCTTGAACTTCTCGATGGCGTAATCGGGCGAGACCAGCGAGGGATCGGCCTCGATCCGCACCGACATGCCGTAGCGGGCCTCGATCAGGGCGATATGCTCGCGCTTCTGGTTGATCAGGAAGTTGACGATGCCGATGGGGGCCTTCAGCAGCACCTCTTTCGACCGCTTCCGCGTGCCCTCTTCCTCCAGCGCCCGCAGGATCTGCAACGCCATGGAATCGTCGGACCGGATCAGCCCGGTGCCGTGGCAATGCGGGCAGGGCTGGGTGGTGGATTCCAGCATCCCGGGCCGCAGCCGCTGGCGGCTCATCTCCATCAGGCCGAAGCCCGAGATGCGGCCCACCTGGATACGGGCGCGGTCGGTCTTCAGCTTGTCCTTCAGGCGCTTCTCGACGGCGGCGTTGTTCTTCCGCTCTTCCATGTCGATGAAGTCGATGACGATCAGCCCGGCCAGGTCGCGCAGGCGCAACTGGCGGGAAATCTCTTCGGCAGCCTCGAGGTTGGTCTTGAGCGCGGTCTCCTCGATGGAGCCCTCTTTCGTCGCCCGGCCCGAGTTCACGTCGATGGCGACCAGCGCCTCGGTCACGCCGATGACGATATAACCGCCGGATTTCAGTTGCACGACCGGGTTGAACATGCCGCCGAGGTAGCTTTCCACCTGATAGCGGGCGAACAGCGGCATCGGCTCGTCATACCGTTTCACCTGCTTGGCGTGGGACGGCATGATCATCCGCATGAAGTCCTTGGCGGTGCGGTAGCCGCCCTCGCCCTCGACCAGCACTTCCTCGATCTCGCGGCTATAGAGGTCGCGGATCGTGCGCTTGATCAGGTCGCCTTCCTCGTAGATCTTGGCGGGGGCGATGGACTTCAGCGTCAGTTCGCGGATCTGTTCCCAAAGCCGCATCAGGTATTCGTAGTCGCGCCGGATCTCGGCCTTGGTGCGCTTGGCGCCCGCGGTGCGGATGATCAGGCCAGCGCCTTCCGGCACCTCCATCTCTCCGGCGATTTCCTTCAGCTTCTTGCGGTCGGCCGCCTGGGTGATCTTGCGGCTGATGCCGCCGCCGCGGGCGGTGTTGGGCATCAGGACGCAGTAGCGCCCCGCCAGCGAAAGATAGGTGGTCAGCGCCGCGCCCTTGTTGCCGCGTTCCTCCTTCACCACCTGCACCAGCATGATCTGGCGGACCTTGACCACCTCCTGGATCTTGTAGCGCCGCGCGCGGGGCGTGCGGCGGGGGGCGGAGATTTCCTCGGCCACGTCTTCCTCGGCCACCGATTCGATCTCGTCGTCGGTCTCGGAGGCGTGGTCGATGGCGTGGTAGTGGCCGTTGCCGTTTTCCTCGGCGGGGGCGGCGGCGTCATCCTGCGGGGCGGCGGTCTCGACGGCCTCCTCCTCGCCCAGATCCACCACTTCCATGCCCGCGGGGGCGCTGATCACCGGATCGGCGTCGGCCACGGCGGCGGGTTTCGGGCCGCGCGACCGGGGCTTGCGGCGGTGGCGGCGGTTCTCTTCCTCTTCCTCCTCGCGGGCGGCCTGACGCTCTTCTTCCAGCAGCGCCTTACGGTCGGCGACCGGGATCTGGTAGTAATCCGGGTGGATTTCCGCAAAGGCGAGGAAGCCGTGGCGGTTGCCGCCGTAATCGACGAAGGCCGCCTGCAGCGAGGGTTCGACCCGCGTGACCTTGGCGAGGTAGATGTTCCCGGCCAGCTGGCGCTTGTTTATCGTCTCGAAGTCGAATTCTTCGACCTTGTTTCCGTCGACCACGACCACGCGGGTTTCTTCCGCATGGGTGGCGTCGATGAGCATTTTCCTGGACATTGATTTCCATTGCGACCCGGGCCCGAACCCGTTCGGACCCGCAAGGCGGGGCCGGGGGATATGGACAGGGGGCGGCTTGTCTGTGCGGGATCGGCAGAAGCGGCAAGCCAAGCGGAAACGGGGGCAAGGCTAGACGCCGTCCCCCTGCCATCCACCGATTGCCGCGCGCGGTCCATCGCGTTCACACCATGACCCCGCGCAGGCGGGGCCTGTTCACATGGCCCGCTCCGTCGCTGGCGGAGCCGGGCTATCCTTCCAGTCCCAGAATAGGGGCCGATCCGACCACCCTCGGCGACAGACAGCGATGCCGGACCCGGGGCGGAGAATTCATCGGGTGCCGTGGCACCTTGGCGCGAACATAGGGGGTCAGACCGGGAAATGACAACAGACAATTTCCCCCGCCCTGCCCGGGCCGGGGGCAATCATCGGTTGAAAGCGGTTCACCGTCAGTATTTTGCCGGGACGTAAAGCTCTCGCGGCAGCACCTCGCGTTCGTAGTTCGGGTTGAAGACGCGATCCGGCAGGTGGATTTCCTCATGCGGGACGGGGGTGTAGGGGATAAGGCCCAGAAGGTGGTCGATGCAGTTCAGCCGCGCCCGCTTCTTGTCGTTGCCCTCGACGATATACCACGGCGCCTCGGGGATGTTGGTGCGGGCCAGCATCTCTTCCTTGGCCTTGGTATAGCTTTCCCACCGCACCCGCGATTGCAGGTCCATCGGCGACAGCTTCCACTGTTTCATCGGGTCGTGGATGCGCATCAGGAAGCGCATCTGCTGTTCCTCGTCGGTGATCGAGAACCAGTATTTCACCAGGATGATGCCGGATCGGACCAGCATCCGCTCGAACTCCGGCACGTCGTTGAAGAACTGCTCCACCTGGTCCTCGGTGGCGAAGCCCATCACCCGCTCCACCCCGGCGCGGTTGTACCAGGAGCGGTCGAAAAGGACGATCTCGCCGCCCGCGGGCAGGTGGGGGACGTAGCGCTGGAAATACCACTGGGTCTTTTCGCGGTCGGATGGCGCGGGCAGCGCCACCACGCGGACGACGCGGGGGTTCAGCCGCTGGCTGATCCGCTTGATCACCCCGCCCTTGCCCGCCGAATCGCGGCCCTCGAACAGGACGACGACCTTCTTGCCGTGGTGCTGCACCCAGTCCTGCAGCTTGATCAGTTCTGACTGCACATGGATCAGGGCGCGGAAATAGGCCAGCCGGTCGATGCCTGCCGGATGGTGCTGCTTGTAGATGCGGGCGATTTCGCGGGACAGGACGGCGTCGTCCAGTTCCATCTCGAAATCCTCGTCCAGCGCATCGGCGAGCTCGGCCTCAAGCCAGTCCTGCGCGGGGGTGGAATCGGCGGTCATCGGGGTCTCCTGTGGTTTCCCCGGCTTGTGGCGGGGGAGTGTGACAGGGGGATGACGGCCAGACCGAAGGGGAGAAGGCGAGGCACAGCCTTGCCCCCACCCGGGTGAGCCGGTTCCGTTGCAGAGATGCCAGCCCAGAACCCGGATAGGCGGACCCCGCAGCGCATGGCGAAGGGGCGCGCCTTCGTCACGCTGGGCGGAGGGGCGGGAACCCCCGCCCCTGCCCGATCAGACGTAGTCCGCCCGCTGCAACCCGTATTTCGCCATCTTCTCGTTCAGCGTCCGGCGCGGCAGGCACAGTTCCTCCATCACCGCGACGATGCTGCCCTTGTGGCGGCGCATGGTGTTGTCGATCAGCATCCGCTCGAAGGCTTCCACATAATCCTTCAGCGGCTTGCCCTCGGTGGTCAGCGCCGGGCCCGAGGCCTCGTTGTCCGCCATCAGCAGCGAGGCGATGGAACCCGACCCCCGGCGGTTCTGCAACACCGCGCGTTCGGCGATGTTGACCAGTTGCCGCACATTGCCGGGCCATGGCGCCTGCAAAAGCTGCGCCGCCTCCTGCGCCGTCACCTGCGGGGCGTCGCAGCCGTATTCCTCGGCGAACTGCTCGGAAAGCCGGGTAAACAATTGCAGGATATCCTCGCCGCGCGACCGCAGGGGCGGCAGGACGATGGTCATCGCGCCCAGCCGGTAGAACAGGTCCTGCCGCAGGGTCTGCTCCAGCGTCATGTCGGGGGCGTGCTGGTTGCAGATGGCGATGATCCGGGTTTCCGGCGGGGTGCCCTGATCGTTGATGAAGGTCAGCAGCCGCGCCTGCAAGGCGTTCGGCAGCGCCTCGATATCCTCAAGGCACAGCGTACCGCCGCGGGCCTCTTCCACCAGCGGGATGGTGCCGTCCTCGGCGGGGCCGAACAGCTTGGCCGCAAGCTGGTCCTCGGACCATGCGGCGCAGGAGATGGTGGTGAACTTCTTCGACGCCCGCGGGCCGACCGCGTGCAGCGCATGGGCCACCAGCGTCTTGCCGGTGCCGGTCTCGCCGTCGATCAGGACGTGGCTGTCCGCCTGCCCGAGGTCGAGGATGTCCTCGCGCAGCCGCTCCATCGCAGGGGACGAGCCGACCAGCTTCTTCATGATCGAGGAGCCGTCCGACAGTTCCCGCCGCAGCGCCCGGTTGTCCAGCGTCATCCGGCGGGTTTGCGTCGCCTTCTTGGCCAGTTCGGTCATCCGGTCGGGGTTGAACGGCTTTTCGAGGAAATCGAAGGCGCCCACCCGCATCGCCTCCACCGCCATCGGCACGTCGCCGTGTCCGGTGATCATGATCACCGGCAGGCCGGAATCCTGACTCATCAGCCGCTTCAGGAAGGCCATGCCATCCATCCCCGGCATCTTGATGTCGGACACCACCACCCCCTGGAATTCCGGTCCTATCGCCTTCAGCGCCTCCTCGGCGCTGGCATAGGTCTCCGTATCGAAGCCCGAGAGGGCCAGCCATTGGCTGATCGAGGCCCGCATATCCGCCTCGTCATCGACAATCGCCACTTTCATTGCCCGCGCCATGCGTGGTCTTCCCTATTCCGCTGCTTCCTGTTCGCGCCCGAGGATGGGAAGCTGCATCTCGAAGACCGCGCCCCCTTCCTCGACGTTGCGGGCGGTCAGGCGACCGCCCAGATCTGCGACGATCCCGGAGGAGATCGCCAGTCCCAGCCCGACGCCCTCGCCGGGTTTCTTGGTGGTGTAGAAGGGCTCGAAGATATTGCCCAACTCGTTGATGCCGTGGCCATTGTCGCGCACCGAAAGGGTCGCCGTCTCGCCCGCCGCCAGCAGAAGGTCGATCTGCGGCGAAGGCGTGTTCTTGGTGGCGTCCAGCGCATTGCGCAGAAGGTTGATGATCACCTGTTCCAGCCTTATGCGGTCCGCCATCACCATCACCGGCTGGCGCGGCAGGGCACGCGAGATCTTGACAACGCGGGCCTTCAACTGCGGTTCCATCATCGCCAAGGCGGATGAGATGCAGGCGCGAAGATCAACGGGTTCAAAGGCTTCGCCGCCCTTCCTTGCGTAGGACTTCAACTGCCGGGTGATCGCACCCATCCGTTCGATCAGGTCGTCGATGCGCTGGAACGACGACAGCGCCTCCTCCGGCCTGCGGCGCTGCAACAGAAGGCGGGCGCCCGCCAGATAGGTCTTCATCGCCGCCAGCGGCTGGTTCAGCTCATGGCTGACGGCGGCGGACATCTCGCCCAGCGCCGCCAGTTTCGACGATTGCGCAAGGGTCTGTTCGGCGACATGCAGGTTGGCCTCGACCTTCTCGCGCTCGGCGATCTCGCGTTGCAGGCGGGCGTTCAGCGTCCGCAGTTCCGCCGATTCCCGCTGGAACCCGACGGAGCGCGACCAGGCCCGGCGCGACAGCACGTAGAAGGTGATCGCCATCAGGATGGCGAAGCCCATGATCTCCAGCGCGAGGATGCCGTTCACCTTCTCGCGCACGGAATCATAGGCGGTGAAGGTGAAGATGCGCCAGCCGCGGAAGGGGACGCGGGCTTCGGTGCGCATCACCGCCTCGCCATGGACATAGGCGTCGGGCGGGCTTTGCGCCCAGTCGGTGGTGGCCGAAATCGCGCGCTGGATGGCCGAGGGCGGGTCTCGCGCCTCAAGCGCCCGCGCCATCGGCTGGCCGCGCCAGACGGGTTCCGTCGCCAGGATCACCGTGCCCTCGCTGTCGGTGACAAGGACGGCATCCTGCAACCCGGCCCAGGCCCGTTCGTATTTCATCAGGTCGACCGAGACGACGATCACCCCCAGCACCTTGCCGTCGGCCCGCAGCGCGCGGGAATAGCTGAAGTCGTAGCCCCCGGCTTCGCGCCGCGAGGCGGTGAAGATGGTGTCCTTGGCCCTCTGCGCATCGACGAAGGCGGCATCGCTGCGGTGCGAGGTGCCCAGCAGGTTGCGGTTGGTCGCCCCCACCACCCTTCCGTCGGCGTCCAGCAACTGGATCGAGGCCACGGCGATTTCCGATTGCAGCGCGATCAGCTTGGCCGAGGTGCGGGAATATTGCCCCTCCTTCAACGCCGACAACAGGTCGGGGTCGCGGGCCAGCAGCAGGGGAACAACCGAGGTCCGTTGCAGTTCAGACACCAGGTTGCCGGTGTAAAGCGCCAGCCGCACCTCGGCCCGGTTGCGGGTGGCGTCGGTGAAGCGGTCGGAAAGCCAGCGGTTGGTGGTCAGCACCACGCCCACAGCCAGCAGGATCAGCAGGCCCACGGCCAGCTTCACCCGCCAGGGCAGGCCCTGGGGTGCGTCGTCCAGCTGTGGGTCGGGGCTGTGGCTCATGCGGCCGAGATTAGGCCCGCGCCCGTGCTGCCTCAAGGCGGGGTGCCTCAGGCCAGCGCCATCCCGCCCATCAGGCTGGCGAAGATCGCAGCGCCGTCGGTGGAGCCGTGCAGCCCCTCGGCCGCGCGCTCGGGGTGGGGCATCATGCCAAGGACGCGGCGGTTCCCGGACAGCACCCCGGCGATGCCGCCCATCGAGCCGTTGGGGTTCTGCGCATAGGTGAAGGCCACGCGGTCCTGGTCCTGCAACCGCTTCAGCCCGTCGGCGTCGATGGTGTAGTTGCCGTCGTGGTGGGCGATGGGGATGCGGATCTCCTGCCCCTTCGTGTAACCCGAGGTAAAGGCCGAGGCGGTGGTCGCCACCTTCAGCGTCACGGTCTTGCACAGGAACTTCAGGCTGGCGTTGCGCATCAGCACGCCGGGCAAGAGGCCCATCTCGGTCAGCACCTGGAAACCGTTGCAGATGCCCAGCACATGCCCCCCCTTCTGCGCATGGGCCTTGACCGCGGCAGAGATCGGCGACTGCGCGGCGATGGCGCCGCAGCGCAGGTAGTCGCCGTAGGAAAAGCCGCCGGGGATGCCGACGACATCGGTGCCGGGGGGCAGGTCGCTGTCCTTGTGCCAGACCCGCGCGACCTGGAAACCCGCGCCTTCGAAGGCGATGGCAAGGTCGCGGTCGCAGTTCGAGCCGGGGAAGGTGATGATTGCGGCTTTCATCGGCGGCGCTCCTGTCGGCTGGGGATGGCGCGGGCATAGCGCAAGGCGGCGGCTTCTGCCAGCCGCCGGAAGGCGATTTCTGCGAAAATTCCGGTCTGCGCGGGGCTTCCCCCCGCCCGGGCTGCGGCATAGCCCGCGACCATGCTCAGCGAAGATGCCATTGCCGGTCTGCGCGCCCTGTTCGGCGGCCGTTTCTCCACCGCCGCCGCCGTGCTGCAGGCCCATGCCCAAAGCGAAAGCCATGCCGACGCGCCGCCGCCCTGGGCGGTGGTCTGGCCGGAGAAGACGGCGGAGGTGGCGCAACTGGCCGTGCTTTCCGCGCGCCACGGCTTTCCGCTGATCGGCTGGGGCGCCGGAACCTCGCTGGAGGGCCATGCGCTGGCGCCGCAGGGCGGCGTCACGGTGGATTTCACCCGGATGGGCCGGGTGCTGGCCGTCCACCCCGAGGACATGATCGCCACCGTCCAGCCCGGCATCACCCGCGAGGCGCTGAACCGGGAGCTGCGGGCGACCGGGCTGTTCTTCCCGGTCGATCCCGGCGCGAATGCCACGCTGGGCGGCATGGCATCGACCCGCGCCAGCGGCACCACGACGGTGCGCTACGGCACGATGCGCGACAACGTGCTGGGGCTTGAGGTGGTGCTGGCCGACGGCACGGTGATCCGCACGGGATCGTCGGCGCCGAAATCCTCGGCCGGATACGACCTGACCGCACTGATGGTGGGGGCCGAGGGGACGCTCGGCCTGATCACCGAACTGACCCTGCGGCTGCATGGCCAGCCCGAGGCGGTATCCGCCGCCGCCTGCGGCTTCGACCGGATGGCGGATGCGGTGGATTGCGTGATCGCCACCATCCAGACCGGCCTGCCGATGGCGCGGATCGAATTCCTGGACGAAGCCACCGTCGCCGCCTGCAACGCCTTTTCCGGCACCGGCCTTGCGCTGCGGCCGCAACTGCTGGTGGAATTCCACGGCTCTCCCGCCGGGGTGGCCGAACAGGCCGAACGCTTCGGCGAGATCGCGGCGGGCTTCGGCTCGGTCGGCTTCCAATGGGCCGATGCGCAGGAGGACCGGACGCGCCTCTGGGCGATGCGGCACAGCGCCTACCGGGCGATCCTCGCCTCGCGCCCCGGCAGCCGGGCCATCGTCACCGATGTCTGCGTGCCGATCTCGGCGCTGGCCCAGGCGGTCGAGGAGACCCGCGCCGACATCGGCGCCAGCCCGATCCCGGGGCCGATCCTGGGCCATGTCGGCGACGGCAACTTCCACGCCATCCTGCTGATCAAGGAGGGGGATGCGGCCGAAGCGGCGGCGGCCAAGGCGCTGGCGCAGCGGATGGCGGAACGCGCGCTGCGGCTGGGCGGCACCATCACCGGCGAGCATGGCGTGGGCTTCGGCAAGCGCGGGCTGATGGCGGCCGAGCACGGGGCCGGATGGCAGGCGATGGGCGCGGTGAAGCGGGCGCTGGACCCGGAGAACCGGATGAACCCGGGCAAGGTGGTGCCGGACCTTTCGGGCTGACGTTGCGTAAACATGCACCTTCCGTGCATGAATCCACAACCCGCGCGCATCCTTGCGCGCCGCAGGGTGTTGACGCGCCCTTTCTCTTGCCGCAGTCAGGGCCAGCCGGGACAAAACCGTCCCCTTCCCTTTCCGTCTGATCCGGAGCTGGTCCATGTTCAAGCGGCTTTTCATCGCAATCATCCTTCTGGGCCTGGTCGGCGGCGGGATCGTCTGGTTCAAGTATTTCCGCGACGACATGATCGCCCAGTATCTGGGCGGCATGGTCCCCCCGCCCACCCCGGTCACCACCGAAACCATCGAGCCGGTGACATGGGAGCCGGGGATCGACGCCATCGGCACCGCCCTTGCGACGCGGGGCGTGGATCTGGCGATCGAATCCGGCGGGCTGGTGCAGGCGATCACCTTCGCCGGCAACGACCAGATCGCCGAGGGCCAGCAGCTGGTACAGATCGATGATGCCAGCGAGATCGCCGCATTGGCCGCGGCCAATGCGGCGCTGACCGTGGCGCAAGCCGAGGCGAACCGCGCCAGGACCCTGTCCGATCGCGGCGTCGGCGCCGCGAACACCGTGGAGACCGCCGAGGCGCAGGTCGAAAGCGCCCGCGCGCAGGTGGCACAGTTGCAGACCGCACTGGACCACAAGAAGCTGACCGCGCCCTTCGCGGGCATGATCGGCATCCCGCAGATCGAGATCGGCCAATATGTCGTGCCCGGCACGATCTATGCCACCTTGCAGGACCTCTCGAACATGCGGGTCGACTTCTCGGTCCCCGAACAGCAGATCGGGGCGCTTGCCCTCGGCGGCCCCGTCGCCGTGACGACCGAGGTCGGCAATTTCTCGGCCACAGGCCGGATCATCGCCATCGAGCCGCGGGTGGACGCCAATTCCCGCATGATCCTGGTGCGGGCCGAGGTGGAGAATTCCTCGGGCGGGCTCTACCCCGGCCAGTTCCTGCGCGTCCGCATCGCGCTGCCGAAAGAGGAAGGCGTGATCGCCGTGCCGCAAAGCTCGGTCAGTTCCACGCTCTACGGCGATTCCATCTATGTGGTGCGGCCGGGCGATGCCGAGGGCGAGTTGAAGGTGGAACAGGTCTTCGTCACCGTCGGCCGCCGCTCGGGCGGGCGGATCGAGGTGGTCAGCGGGCTGGAGGCAGGTGACCAGATCGTCACCTCGGGCCAGAACCGGCTGACGCCGGGCGCAAAGGTGAAGGTCGACAATTCGGTCGTCCTCGACGCCGTGGCCGACGATGCCGCGCCGGAAGCCGGGGCGCCCGAAGCACCGGCCCCCGATGGCGCCGCACCCGACGACAAGCAGGAGTAGACCCGGATGAACATCTCGGAAATCTTCATCCGCCGGCCGGTCCTGTCGACCGTGCTTGCGGCGCTGATCCTGTTCCTCGGCCTTGCCTCGGTGGTGAACCTGCCAGTGCGGCAATATCCCGAGGTGGACGAGACCGTGGTCACCGTCACCACCATCTATCCCGGCGCAGCGCCCGAGCTGATCCAGGGCTTCGTCACCTCGCCCATCGCCGCCGCGGTCTCGACGACCGAGGACATCGAATACGTCACCTCTTCCTCCAGCCCCTCGGCCTCGGTGGTGACGGTGCAGATGAAGCTGGGGGCCGACCCCGACATCGCCCTGACCGAGGTGATGTCCAAGGTGCAGCAGGTGCGCGGCCAACTGCCCGCCGATGCCGAGGACCCGGTGATCGTCAAGGGCACCGGCATGACCTTCGCGCTGATGTATCTGGCGGTGCAGAATCCCAACATGACGCCCGAGCAGCTGACCGAATATCTGGAACGGGTGGTCAAGCCGCGGGTGACGAACATCGACGGCGTGGCGCAGATGCAGATCATGGGCGCCGCCGAATATGCCATGCGGGTCTGGCTGGACCCGTTGCAGATGGCGGCGCGCGGGGTAACGGCCTCGGACGTGCTGGCGGCGATCCGGTCGTCCAACTTCCTTTCGGCCCCGGGCAAGACGGAGAACGACTATTTCGTCTATGCGCTGACGCTTGATTCCACCGTGCAGTCGGCCGATGCCTTCGGCGCGCTACCGCTGGTGCAGGGCAAGACCGGCACCGTCCGCCTGCGCGACGTGGCGCGGATCGAACTGGCCTCGGGCGCCACCGATGCCATCGTCACCTTCGCCGGCCAGCCCGGCACCTTCATCGGCATCATCCCGGCCCCCGGCGAGAACCAGCTGGACGTGGCCGAGAACGTGCTGAACGCCCTGCCCGCCCTGCGCGATACCCTGCCGCAGGGCATGACCATCACGCTGGTCTACGACTCGACCGAGACCATCGCGGCCTCGATCGAAGAGGTGTTCAAGACCATCGGCGAGGCCGTCGCCATCGTGGTGGTGGTGATCCTTCTCTTCCTCGGCTCCTTCCGGTCGGTGGTGATGCCGGTCGTCACCATCCCTCTGTCGCTGATCGGCGTCTGCGCGATCATGCTGGCGCTGGGCTATTCGATCAACCTGCTGACATTGCTGGCCATGGTGCTGGCCATCGGCCTTGTGGTGGACGATGCCATCGTGGTGGTGGAGAACATCCACCGCCATATCGACGAGGGCCAGAAACCCGCCCGCGCCGCCATCAACGGCATGAAGGAGATCACCGGCCCCGTCGTCGCCATGACGATCACGCTGGCCGCGGTGCTGTCGCCGCTGGCCTTCACCGGGGGCCTGACCGGATCGCTTTTCACCGAATTCGCGCTGACGCTGGCGGGGTCGGTCATCATCTCCGGCATCGTGGCGCTGACCATCACCCCCACCATGTCGGCCCGCCTGCTGACCCATGACGCGCCCGGCCGCTTCCAGCGCACCGTCGACAAGGTGCTGACCGGCGTGGCCAACTGGTATGAACGGCGGGTGTCGTCGTCGCTGGACTACCGGCCCGTCACGCTGCTGATGGTGGCGGTCCTTCTGGGCGTGACCGGCTTCATGTTCGTCAACACCTCGTCCGAACTTGCCCCGGAAGAGGATCAGGGCGCGCTTTTCGCCATCCTGAACGCGCCGCGCTATGCCTCGCTGGACTATACCGACGCCTTCACCAAGGAGATCGGCAAGCGCACCGCCGACATCGCCGAGGTGCAGACCTCGTTCTCGGTGGCCGGGATGGGCGGGTCGGCGGCGACCGGCTTCTATATCTGGGCGCTGAAGGACTGGGCCGACCGCAGCCGCAGCCAGGCCGAGATTCAGGCCGAGATCCAGGCCACGCTGGACGGCGCACCGGGCCTGCAGGGCTATGCCTTCGCCCCCCCGTCCCTGCCGGGCGCGGGCGGCGGGCTGCCGATCTCGATGGTGCTGCAATCCATCCACTCCCCTGACCGGGTGTTCGAGGTGGCCGAGGAAATCCGGCTGAAGGCGATGCAGTCGGGCAAGTTCATCGTAGTGCAGAACGACCTGGCCTTCGACGCGCCGCAGGTCAGCATCACCATCGACCGCGACCGCGCGGCCGAGCTGGGGGTGGCGGTCTCCGACATCGGCGCCACCTTGGGCATCCTGGTCGGCGGCGGCGCCATCGCGCAGTTCGACCGCGATTCCAACAGCTACGACGTGATCACCCAGGTGCCGCAGGACTGGCGCAACAATCCCGAGAAGCTGACCGAGTTCTTCGTCCGCTCGGCCACCGGCCAGATGGTGCCGCTGTCCTCGGTCGTCGCCATCCACCCGGGTGTCGGCGCCGCGGCCATCGGGCAGTTCAACCAGTTGAACGCGGCCACGCTGTCGGGGATGCCGATGATCGGCCTGTCCACCGGTGAGGCGCTGGCGGAACTGGAGCGGATCACCGCCGAAACCCTGCCCGACGGCTTCTTCGTCGACTATTCCGGCCAGTCGCGGCTGGAAAAGACCGAGGGCAACACCATCCTCCTGGCCTTCGGCGCGGCGCTGATCGTGATCTATCTGGTGCTGGCGGCGCAGTTCGAAAGCTTCCGCGACCCGTTCATCATCATGATGTCGGTGCCGCTGTCGATCTTCGGCGCGGTGCTGCCGCTGTATTTCGGCGTGTCCACCCTGAACATCTATACCCAGGTCGGGCTGATCACGCTGATCGGGCTGATCACCAAGCACGGCATCCTGATGGTGGAATTCGCCAACCAGCAGCGCGAGGACAAGGGCCTGAACCGCCGCGCCGCCATCGTGGCGGCGGCGAAGACCCGGCTTCGGCCGATCCTGATGACCACCGCCGCCATGGCGCTGGCCGTGGTGCCGCTGATCCTGGCCGAGGGCGCAGGCGCCGCCGCGCGGCAGGCGATGGGTCTGGTGATCTTCACCGGCCTGCTGATCGGGACGGCCTTCACCCTCTTCGTGGTGCCGATGTTCTACACCCTGATCTCGCGCAGCGACGCCTCGCTGCTGCTGCACCGCAAGGCGGTGGAGAAGGAATTCGGACCGGCGTGAGCGGGGGGCGGCTTCCGCCCCCCTTCGTCCTTCTTCCCCGGGCGGAAAGGCCCGGGGATGGCAGCCCCCGACACGGGACCGCCGCCCGCGATAACCCACCCTTTCGGGCGGGTCATTCCCTCGCATGATGCCGGATTTCAGGATATCGGAGTAGGTTTTCACCTACCCTTTCGGATACCCGAAAGCAGGAGCAACTTACGTTGCGGAAGACCGGCAGGTCATATTTCATCGGACACAGAGGAATTCACGAAACGAAGTCACGGGGCCGGATCGCAAGGGTCCGCCGCCGGAAGGGAGCCGGAAATGCAGGGTGCAGGGGTTCTTTTCGTCCCCGGGGCGGCAATGGCGCAGCCTGCGCCCGGCAATCCGCGTGCCTTTCCCGGCGGGGCATTCGCAGACGGAATGGTGTGACGATGCAAGCGGCGCGAGAAACCATCCAGCCGGACGCGATCCCGGACCGCAACGCGGCGCCCGATCAGACAGACGATCCCGAGGCGCCGGCCCTGCGCGCCCTGCTCTTCCGCCTTCTGCACGACGTGGTCTCGCGGCGGGCGCCCGAGGTGGCGCATCTTCTGGAACCCGGCCCGGCCGGGGCTGCGGCTCCCCTGCCCCACAGCCCCACCGGCGCGGGCGCAATTCCCTGGCTTCAGGCGGTCAACATCTGGTTCCAGCTGCAGAAGATCGCCGAGGAGAATGCCGCCATGCGCGCGCGCAGGCGGTCCGAGGCCATGGACGGCCCCGATGCCGTGCCCGCATCGCTTGCAGCGGCCTTCGCCCAGATCGGCGCGGCGAAGCTGGCGCCCGAGGCGGTGCAATCCGCCATCGCCAGCCTGTCGATCGCACCGACGATGACCGCCCACCCGACCGAGGCCAAGCGCGTCACCGTTCTGGAAATCCACCGCCGCATCTACCGCCTTCTGGTCGAGCTTGAGACCGAACGCTGGACCCCGCGCGAGATCGCCCGCCTTCACGCCGCGATCCGTGCCGAGATCGACCTGCTGTGGCTGACCGGCGAATTGCGGCTGGACCGGCCCTCGCTGGACGACGAGATCAACTGGGGCCTGCAATTCTTCCGCGATTCGATCTTTGCCGCAGTGCCGCAGCTTTACGAGAACTTCATCGACGCCCGCGACCGGTATTTCGCCCCCGGCGCCAGCCCGCGCCCCTGCCTGAAGTTCCATAGCTGGATCGGCGGCGACCGCGACGGCAATCCCAATGTCACCGCCGCCGTGACCCGGAGGGCCATCGCCGCCGGGCGGAACGCGGCGCTGGAGCTTCATGCCGAAGGGCTGAAGACGGCCGCGGGGCGGCTGTCGATCTCGGGCCGGATCACGCCGCTGCCCGAAGGATCTCAGGCCGCGCTTGCCGCCCTGATCGCCCGCAGCGGCGCGGCCGAGGCGCTGGCCGGGCGCAATCCGAACGAACCCTTCCGTCAGGCGATGGGTGCGATGATCGCCCGGATCGAGGGCACGGCCCACGGGCTGGCGCATGGCTATTCCGGGCCGCATGACTATATCGCCGACCTTCAGGCGGTGGAACGCGCGCTGGCCTCCATCGCGGCCGGGGAACTGGCCGGCCGTTTCGTCACCCCGCTGCGCTGGCGGGCCGAGGTCTTCGGCTTCCGCACCGCGGCGCTGGACCTGCGGCAGAACTCCACCGTCATCAACGCCGTCCTGGGCGAGGTGTGGGAGGTGCTGGGCATCGCCACCCGCCCGGAAACCCCGGAAGGCGCGGCGCTGATCCGCCGCGCGCTTCTGGACGAGGCGCTGCCGCAACCCGATTTCGCGCGGCTGGGTCCGGTGGCGCTGGATTTCCTGACGCTGCTGGCCGACATGCAGGCGCCGGGCTGCGACCCCGAGGCATATGGGCCCTTCATCGTCTCGATGACCCGCACTGCCGAGGATGTGCTGGCCGTGCATCTTCTGGCCCGCTACGCCGCGGGCGGCGGCGGGGTGGGGCAAGCTCCGGTCGGCATCCATGTCGTGCCGCTGTTCGAGACCATCGGCGACCTGCGCGCCGCGCCCCGCATCCTGGGCGACCTGCTGGAGACCGCGACCTTCCGCGCCGGCGCGCGCGAGCGCCGCGACCAGGTCGAGGTGATGCTGGGCTATTCGGATTCCAACAAGGACGGCGGTTTCCTCTGCTCCTCATGGGAATTGTATCGCGCGCAACAGAGGATCACGCGGCGTCTTGCCGAACTGGGCTACCGCGCCGCCTATTTCCACGGAAGGGGCGGCTCGGCCAGCCGGGGCGGCGCGCCGACCGAACGCGCCATCGCCGCCCAGCCCGCCGGAACCATCGCCGGACGGCTGCGCCTGACCGAACAGGGCGAGGTCGTCTCGTCGAAATACGCGAACCGCGGCACCGCGCTGCAGCATCTGGAACTGCTGACCGCCTCGGTCCTGACCCATTCCGCCCTGTCCGAAACCGGCCGCCGCCCCGACCCCGAAGAGGAAGAGGTGCTCGAGGCCCTGTCGGGCATGTCGCAGGCGGCCTATGACGGGTTGATCCGCAGCCCGGGCTTCGTCACCTATTTCCAGGAGGCCAGCCCGGTCGACGAGCTTTCCGCGCTCAAGATCGGCTCGCGCCCGGCACGGCGGCACGGCGCCAGCACACTGGCCGACCTGCGCGCCATTCCCTGGGTCTTCGCCTGGTCGCAGAACCGGCACATGCTGACGGGGTGGTATGGCGCGGGTTCGGCGCTCGACAATTTCCTGCGGGTGCGCGGCCCCGCCGCCGCCAGCCAGTTGCGGTCGATGTTCGACCAGTCCCGCCTGTTCCGCATGGTGGTGGACGAGGTCGAGAAATCGCTGTTCCAGACCGATATGGAGATCGCCGCCCTCTATGCCGATCTCGTGCGCGATGCCGGAACCCGCAGCGCGACCCTTGACCGGATCCGCCGCGAACACGACCTGACCCGGAGGCTGATCCTTGACCTGACCGGACAGGGCGATCTGGCGGCGCGCTTTCCCCGGCTCCGCGCCCGGTTCGAGCGCGTCCGCCCGCAGCTTGACCGCAGCCACGCGCTTCAGGTCGCCCTGCTGACGAAAAGCCGCAGCGAGAACGGCACCGGGGTCTCGGTCCCGCTGCTGCTTTCGATGAACTGCATCGCCGCCGGTCTGGGCTGGACCGGCTGAGGAAAGGACCGGGCCAAGGGCGCCGGGGGTTTTGACCGCCCTCCGCGACCCTGCGCCGGACTCCGGGACGGGATCGGCAAGCCGCGCCGGGAGGCGCGGCTGATCGCGTCCGCTTCTGCCGTTCCCCCGACAAGCCTTCCATCTGATGCTGAAGCCCGGCAGATCGGGCTTTCCCTCGGGAATGGACAACAAGCAACATCCATCTGAACATTTTTGTTGATTATTGTTTATAAAATGTCGACTGTTGGCGAAATAACTCCCTCAGGGCGGTCAATCATGGCGCAGTTCGCAGCACGGCATCTCATCATCGGCGGGGGGATCATCGGCTGTTCAACCGCCTATCACCTTGCCCTGAACGGCGAGAAGGACGTGGTCCTGCTGGAGAAGGCCGCGCTGACCGAGGGCGCGACCTGGCACGCCGCCGGGCTGGTCGGCCAGTTGCGATCGTCGCGCAACACCACCCGGATGCTCAAGCGGTCGGTGGCGATGTATGACCGGCTTGAGGCCGAAACCGGCATGGCCTTCGACTGGAAGAAGGTCGGCAGCCTGCGCCTTGCCGCGACCAAGGAGCGCCTGCTCGAAGCCCGGCGCCTTGCCACCATGGCGCGCAGCTTCGATCTTGAGATGCACATCATCACCGCCGAAGAGGCGAAGGGGCTGTTCCCCTATATCGACGCGACCGGGCTGGAAGGCGCCGCCTTCATCCCCTCGGACGGCCATGTCGATCCGGCAAGCCTCTGCCAGGCCATCGCTGCGGGCGCGCGCAAACGGGGCGTGCAGATCCGCCAGGGCGTGAAGGTCCTGGATTTCACGGTGGCCGATGGCCGCATCACCGAAGTCCATACCTCCGAGGGTGTCTGGCAGGCCGATAACGTCATCCTTGCCGCCGGGATGTGGAGCCGCGAGCTTGGCGCGAAGCTGGGCATCCATGTGCCGGCCTGCGCGGTCGAGCACCAGTATATCGTGACCGAGCCGCTGCCGGATGTCGAACTGGTCAAGACCCTGCCGACTTTGCGCGACCCGGAACGGCTGGTCTATTACAAGCCCGACGCGGGCGGGCGTCTGGTGATCGGCGGCTATGAAGAGGAGACGCTGCCCTTCGGCGACCGGGGCATTCCCGGCGATTTCGTCCGCCAGCTGCTGCCCGACAACATGGAGCGCTTCGCCCCGCTGGCCGAGCTTGCCGCAAGGGTGACGCCGGTCCTGAACGAGGTCGGCATCCGCTCGGTCATCAACGGGCCGATCCCCTATTCGGCGGATGGCGATTTCGTCATGGGCTGGGCGCCGGGCTTCAGGAACCTGATGATGGCGACCGGCTTCCTTTACGGCATCGCCGCGGGCGGCGGCGCGGGCGAGATGATCGCCGAATGGGTGATCAAGGGCCAGCCGCCGATCAACCTGTGGCCCTTGGACGTGCGCCGCTTCGGGCCGCATCACGGCGCGCGCGCCTTCATGTATCCGCGCGCGGTGGAGCATTACGCGCATCACTACAAGATGCGCTATCCCGGCCAGGAACATATGTCCGCCCGCCAGTTGCGCCTTTCCCCGCTTTACGAGCGGCTGAAGGAGAACGGCGCCGTCTACGGCTCTCGCAACGGCTGGGAGCGACCGCTGTGGTTCGCGCCCGAGGGCGTGCCGGCGGTGGACCAGCTCGATTTCCTTGCCCCCGGCTGGCACCGATATGCCGCCGAAGAGCATCGCGCCGTGCGTGAGGGCGTGGCGCTGATCGACCAGACCAGCTTCTCGAAATTCGAGTTGCTCGGGCCGGGCGCGCTGGACCTGCTGCAACGGATCTGCGTCTCGAACATGGACCGGCCCGACGGCGCGGTGATCTATACCCAGCTTTGCAACGCGGCGGGCGGGGTGGAAGCCGATCTGACCATCACCCGGCTGGGGCGCGATCACTTCTATATCGTCACCGGCTCGGCCTTCGGCACCCATGATGCGGACTGGATCAGGCGCCAGATGCCCGATGACGGATCGGTGCATCTGATCGACATGACCTCGGCCCGGGCCGTGGTGAACATCTGCGGTCCCAAGGCGCGGCTGGTGCTTGAGAAGGTGGCGGAAGAGGACGTGTCGAACGCCGCCTTCCCCTTCGGCACCGCGCGCGCCCTTACCATCGGCGCCGCGCCGGTCCGGGCGGTCAGGATCGGCTTCGTGGGCGAACTTGGCTGGGAATTGCATGTGCCCACCGAATTCGGACTGCACCTCTACGACACGCTGCGCGCGGCGGGCGCGGAATTCGGCATCCGCGATGTCGGCTACCGGGCCATCGAAAGCCTGCGGCTGGAGAAGGGCTATCTCTACTGGTCCACCGATCTCTCGCCGGACTACTCCCCCATCGAGGCCGGGCTTGGCTTCCGCGTCCATCTGAAGACCAAGGGCGATTTCCTGGGCCGCCCGGTGCTGGAGCGTCAGAAGGCGGAAGGCCCGCCGCGCAGGCTCTGCACTTTCGTCACGGACCGCAAGCTGCCGCTGTATGGTGGAGAGACGCTGCTCCGCGAAGGGCGGGTCGTCTCGCTGGGCAGTTCGGCGGGCTTCGGCCATACGGTCGGGAAGACCATCGTCTACGGCTATCTCGATGCGGCCGAGGTGGATGCGGCCGATTTCGAGATCGAGGTTTTCGGCGAACGCCACCCGATCCGCCGCGTCGAGGGGCCGCTTTACGATCCGGGAAACACAAGGCTGAAAGCCTGAGCCGGTCCGAAGAAGACCCGGAAAACAAGATCCGACGGAGGTGAGATGGACGGGAATACCGAAAGGATCCTTGGGATCGCGCAAAGGGTTGCCGGCCTTGGCGGCCTGACCGCCGCCGAAGCGCGGATCACGCGGCTTGGCGGGCTGACCAACCTTGTCTACCGGGTCGAGGCGCGGGATCAGGATGTCATCGTGCGGCTGCCCGGCGAGGGCACCAATGAATATATCGACCGCGCTGTCGAGATGCACAATGCCGAGGCCGCCTGGGCAGCCGGGGTCTCGCCCGCGATCCTGTGGTCCGATGCGGTTTCCGGGGCGATGGTCACGCGCACGATCCCCGATATCGTCACCATGACCCCGGCAGGGTTCCGCGACCGTCCCGGCTCTGCGGCCCGGGCGGGACAGGCGCTGGCGAAGCTGCATGCTTCCGGCCAGACGTTCCGCTTCCGCTTCGAGCTTTTTGCGATGATCGACGACTATCTCGGCGTCCTGGCCGGAAAGGATGTCGGGCTTCCCGAAGGCTATCACGACATCGTCGCCCGCGCCGAAGGGGTGGCGCAGGCGCTGGACGCGCATCCGGTGGCGCTGGCGCCCTGCCATTGCGATCCGCTTTGCGAGAATTTCCTCGACGACGGCAGCCGGATGTGGATCGTCGACTGGGAATATTCCGGCATGAACGATCCGCATTGGGATCTGGGGGACCTTTCGGTCGAGGCCGAGATGGACGAAACCCGGGAAACCGAACTGCTGACCGGCTATTTCGGCCGTGCCCCCACCGCCGCCGAGAAAGGAAGGGTGGTGATCTACAAGGCGATGTGCGACCTGCTCTGGACGCTCTGGGGGCTGATCCAGCTTGCCGACGGCAACCCGGCCTCGGATTTCCGCGCCTATGCCGATGGCCGCTTCGCGCGCTGCCGGGCGCTGATGAACGACCCCGGCTTCGCCCGCCATGTCGAAGCGGTCCGCCGCGGCTGAGCGGGAGCTCACGGAGCGATTTCGATCGCCGTTCCCCAGCCGCGGGCGGCCCGGATGATTTCCTCGGGGGGCTCCTCGTCGCAGACCAGCAACCCGACCGAGCGCGGATCGCCAAGCGAGATCGGCGCGACGCGGTGGAACTTGCGCGCATCCGCCGCGACGATGCAGCGCGCGGCGCGGGCGATCATCATCCGCGTCAGCCGGGCCTCGGCAAGGTCCGAGATCAGGAAACCGCGTTCGGGGCAGATGCCCGAGGCCGAGATCACGGCGAGGTCGGCCGAGAAGAAGTCAAGGAAGCTCAATGCCTCGGGCCCGAAGGTGCCGCCGTCGTTCGCCCGCAACTCGCCCCCCGCGAAGAACACCCGGTTGCCGTTGCGGGTGGCAAGCTTGTAGGCCACCGCGACCGAATTGGTCATCACCGTCAGCTTGCTGTGCGATTGCAGCGCCCCGGCGATGAAATTCGTGGTCGAGCCGACATCGAGGAAAAGCGAGCATCCGTTCGGGATCATCGCCGCCACATGCCGCGCGATCCTGCGCTTGCTGGCCGAGCTTTCCTGCAGCCGCGTCTCCAGATCGGCCTCGTCGGCAGGCTCGGCAAGCCGCGCGCCGCCATGCTGGCGCTTGACGAGCCCCTCTTCCTCAAGCCGCCTGATGTTGCGGCGGATGGTTTCGTCGGAAACCTCCAGCAGATGGGCAAGGTTCTGGATCCGCGCCGAACCGCCCGCCCGCCGGAGCGCGTCGAGGATTTCGATCTGTCGATGGTTCGGTGAAGGGTCGCTGGGCTGCATATGCCTGAATTCCCGCCGGTTGGCGCAAGCCTAGCCGCCAATCGCTCATCATTCCACAAGATTCCACCATCACCGACGCCGATATGTTGATTTTCGTTGTCATGTGTTGAATTGCTGTTACCGTTACCCACAGACTCCGCGAGTCAAGGGCGGGGCAACGAAGAAACGCAGGGAGATCGAGATGAAGATGCTGAAAAGGCAGACGCTGGCCGTTCTGGGACTCAGCCTCGGGCTTTGCCCTTCCGTCGCGCTGGCCCAGGTCGAAAGCGATGATCCGATCAGGATCACCACGCATGACTGGTCCGGCCAGGTGGTCAGCGCCACCCTGATGGGCAAGGTGCTGGAAAAGGCCGGTTACAATATCGAATATGTCCAGGCCGACTATCTGGCGCAATTCGCCGGGCTGAAGACCGGCGACCTGCACCTGGCGATGGAAATCTGGGCCACCACAGGCCAGGAGGCGCTGGACGAGGCGGTCGCCTCGGGCGGCGTGGTCAACCTGGGCGAAACCGGCTTGGGCGCCATAGAGGAATGGTGGTATCCGGCCTATATGGAAGAGCAATGCCCCGGCCTGCCGGACTGGACCGCGTTGCTGGATTGCGCCGATGTCTTCGCAACCCCCGAGACCGCGCCGCGCGGCCGCTATCTTGGCGGCCCCGTCACCTGGGGCGGCTTCGACGAAGAGCGGGTCGAGGCGCTGGACCTTGATTTCGAGGTGGTCCATGCCGGCACCGACGCGGCGCTTTTCGCCGAACTGCAATCGGCCTACGAGCGCAAGGCCCCGATCATCCTGTGGCTTTACTCGCCGCATTGGGCGCCGGTGAAATACGAAGGAAAATTCATCGAATTCCCGCCCTACGAGCCGGAATGCTATACTGATCCCGCCTGGGGATCGAATCCCGACATGGCCTATGACTGCGGCAAGCCCACCGGGCCGATCTGGAAGGCCGCATGGTCCGGGATGGAGGGCAAATGGCCCGGCGCGGTTGCGATCATCCGCGACTTCACCATCTCGAACGCGGACATGGGCGACATGGTCTACAAGGTCGATATCGAGGGCATGACCACCGACGCCGTGACGGACGAATGGCTGGCGGCCAACGAAGCGGTCTGGAGCGGCTGGCTGGACTGAGCCGCCCCCACCGGAGCCGCCCCCTTCCGCTCCCGCCCGGGCGGCTCCGGCCCCGTTTCCCGTTTCTGGCCCCGGATCATCCAGATGGACTCTCCGATCATCCTCGACTGCCGCAACGTGTGGAAGCTTTACGGCCCGCGTGCCGACAGCTTCCTTGCGGCACATGGCGGCGCGCCCTCGCCCGAGGCCCTGCGCGAGGCCCATATCGTCAGCGCGGTGCGCAATGTCGATGTGACCATCCGCAAGGGCGAGATCTTCGTCGTGATGGGCCTGTCCGGTTCGGGCAAGTCGACGCTGGTGCGCTGCCTGTCGCGGCTGATCGAGCCGACCGCGGGCGAAATCCATTTCGAGGGGCGCGACCTTCTGAAGATGCGCGAGGCCGAGCTGATCGAGGTCCGCCGCCGTCGCATGGGCATGGTCTTCCAGCATTTCGCGCTGCTGCCGCATCTGACCGTGCTGGAAAACGCCGCCTTCCCGCTGGAGGTCCAGGGCGTGGACCGCAAGGCCCGGCGCGAGCGGGCGCTGAAGGTGATCGAACTGGTCGGCCTCAAGGGGCGCGAGAACCGCTATCCGCGCCAGCTTTCGGGCGGCCAGCAGCAACGGGTCGGCATCGCGCGATCATTGATCGTCGAGCCGGACCTGTGGTTCCTGGACGAGCCCTTCTCGGCGCTGGACCCGCTGATCCGGCGCGAGATGCAGGACGAACTGATCCGCCTGCAGGAACGGCTGCAAAAGACCATCGTCTTCATCACCCACGATTTCGACGAGGCGATCCGCCTTGCCGACCGCATCGCGGTGATGCGCGACGGCGAGATCGTGCAGACCGCGACCCCCGAGGAGTTGGTGCTGAACCCGGCCGATGACTATGTGGCCGAATTCACCCGCCACATTCCCCGGGCCAAGGTGGTGCGGCTGCGCAGCGTCGTCTCGCCCGCCGGGCCGGGGCCCTTCGCCGGGGACCTGCCGGGCCATCTGCGCGTGGCCGATGCCGCCGACCGGATCGAGGCGGCGCCCCTGCCCTTCCGCGTTGTCGATGAGAGCGGCGCCCCTTGCGGCCAGATCGACGGGCGGAGGGTGATCGACATCATGATCGGGCGGGAGATCGCGCGATGAACGCCAGCCGCCGGGGCCTTGGCCTCCTGTTCTGGCCTGGGCTTGCGGCGATCACCGTGGCGCTGTCTTTCGGCTCGAAGGGACTGGTGGCCGCGACCGGCTGGCGCTGGCTGACGCGCTATCCGAAAGCCTGGGAATTCGGCTTCGAGAAAGAGATTTCCGCGGCGTTGAAATGGCTGCTGGAAGAGGCCTCGCTGGGGGGCCTGCGGTTCCGCGACTTTACCCGGCTGATCTCGACGCTGATCGAAGGACCCTATGGCCTGATCCGCGACCTGATGGTCGACGGGTTCAGCCGGGGGCGCGGCCAGCAGGCGGTGGAAATCCTGCCGCCGGTCAGTTGGGCGGTGGTGCTGCTTGGCTTCGGGCTGCTCGCCTTCCGGGTCGGAGGGGTGCGGCTTGCGGCGCTGGTGCTGGGCTGTTTGCTGTATCTTCTGGTCTTCGGGCTTTGGGCCAGCGCCATGGTCACGCTGGCCTCGGTGGCGATCGCGGTGCCGCTTGGCGTCCTGGGCGGCGTGGCGCTTGGCATCGCCGCCTTCCGCTCGCCCGCGTTCGAGCGCGCCCTGCGCCCTGTGCTCGACCTGATGCAGACCGTGCCCGTCTTCGCCTATCTGGTGCCGATCCTGATCCTCTTCGGCTTCGGCCCGACCGCCGCCCTGGTCGCGACGATCATCTATGCCATGCCGCCGATGGTGCGCACCACCACCGTCGCCCTGCGCGAAGTGCCGCCCGAGCTGAGCGAGGCCGGGCGGATGTCGGGCTGCACCCGGCGGCAGCTTCTGTGGAAGGTGCAGCTTCCCGCCGCCCGCGAGACGATGCTGGTCGGCGTCAACCAGGTGATCATGCTGACCCTGAACATGGTGATCATCGCCTCGATGATCGGCGCGGGCGGGCTTGGCTATGACGTGCTGACGGCCCTGCGCAAGCTTGCCATCGGGGCCGGGGTCGAGGCCGGGCTGGGCATCGTCGCGCTTGCCATCGCGCTCGACCGGCTGAGCCAGGCGCTGGCGCGCCGCGCGCCCGACCTGCGCGAGGCGGGGGCAGAGCATGGCTGGCTTGTCCGCCACCGCAGCCTGGCGGTTTTCGCGGTCCTGCTGGTCCTGTCCTGGCCGCTTGCCGCGCTGGTCCCGGCCCTGCGCCATTTCCCCGAGGCGCTGCAACTGAGCATGGGCAGCTTCTGGGAAACGCTGATCTCCTGGATCAACATCCATCTCTACGACCAGATCGAGGCGGTGAAGATCTTCGTCCTGACCTGGTTCATGGCGCCGGTGCGGGTCTTCCTGCACAACATTCCCTGGCCCTGGGGCATCGCGCTGGCGGGCCTTGCCGCCTGGCGGATGCTGGGCTGGCAATGGGGGCTGATCGCGGTTGCGATGACGGGCTTCATCGCCGGAAACGGGCTTTGGCCCGAGGCGATGACCACCCTCTATCTCTGCGGCGTCTCGGTCTGCATCGCCATGCTGGTCGGCGTGCCGGTCGGCATCGCCGCCGGCCAGTCCGAGCGGTTGAACCGGGTGGTGACGGTGGTGATCGACACGCTCCAGACCCTGCCGACCTTCGTCTATCTGATCCCGGTGGTGATGCTGTTCCGGGTCGGCGATTTCTCGGCCATGGTGGCGGTGGTGCTTTACGCCATGGCCCCGGCGATCCGCTACGCCGCGCATGGCATCCGCAGCACCGACCCGCAGCTGATCGAGGCGGGGCTCGTCTCGGGCTGCACCCGGCGCCAGCTTCTGTGGAAGGTGCGCCTGCCGCAGGCCATGCCCGCGATCCTGCTGGGGCTGAACCAGACCATCATGCTGGCCCTGTCCATGCTGGTGATCACCGCCCTCGTCGGCACCCGCGACCTGGGCCAGCAGGTCTATATCGCGCTGAGCAAGGCCAATGCCGGACTTGGGATCGTGGCGGGGCTTTCCGTCGCCTTCATCGCCATTCTCGCCGACCGCATGGTCGGCGCGGCCTCGAAGGCGCGGGCGCAAACGGGAGAGGGAGGCGATGGCTGAGACGCATCAGGAGGCGCTGCTGAACCGCGCGCTGACGCTGCCGTGCTGGAACGCCGCCAGCGATGCGCGGCTTCTGGGGGGCGGCAAGACCAACCATAACGTGCTGGTCGAGGATTGCGGGCGCCGCTACGTGGTCCGCATCGGCGCGGACATTCCCGAACACGGCATCCTGCGCTGGAACGAACTGGCGCTGACCCGCGCCGCAGCGGCGTCCGGCATCGGGCCGGGGCTGCATTTCCATGCGCCGGGGCTGCTGGTGCTGGACTATATCGACGCCCAGCCGCTGAGCCGCGCCGACATCGACCGCCCCGGCGCGATCCCCGAGCTTGCGGCGCTGCTGCACAGGGTCCACCGCGATACGATGCGCAGGGTGGAAGGGCCGGTCCTGTCGTTCTGGATCTTCCATATCCTGCGCGACTATGCCGGTTTCCTGCACCGGAACGGATCCGCCCATGCCCCCCTTCTGCCCGGGTTCCTGGAACAGGCGGAAAGGCTGGACGATCTGGTCGGCGAGGGGCCGACGGTGCTGGGCCACAACGACCTGCTGCCCGGCAACATCCTTTGGGACGGATCGCGGTTCTGGCTGATCGACTGGGAATACGGCGGCTTCGGCAATCCCCTCTTCGATCTGGGCGGGCTGGCCAGCAACAACGAATTCACCCCCGACGAGGAACGCGCGCTGCTGGAAGCCTATGACGGCAGGCCGGTCGATGCGGCGCGCTTCCGGCAATATGCGGCGATGAAATGCGCCTCGCTTCTGCGCGAGACGCTGTGGAGCATGGTCTCCGAGATCACCTCGGCCATCGACTTCGATTTCCCGGCCTATACGGCCGCGAACCTGGCGGCCTATCGCGCCGCCTGGTCAGACCTTCAATCCCTGTGAGGCCCATCATGACCGACCTTCCGTCCTCGTCCAGAACCGTCGTGATCGGCGGCGGCATCGTGGGCTGCTCGACCGCCTATCACCTTGCGAAGATGGGGATCGAGGTGGTGCTGCTGGAGCGCAGGAAACTGACCTCGGGCACCACCTTCCATGCGGCGGGTCTGGTGGGCCAGCTGCGCTCGAACGCCAATGTGACGCAGCTTCTGGGCTATTCGGTCGATCTCTACAAACGACTTGAGGCCGAAACCGGACAGGCCACCGGCTGGAAGATGAACGGGGGGCTGAGGCTGGCGTGCAACCGGGAACGCTGGACCGAGGTCAAGCGGCAGGCCACCACGGCCAACAGCTTCGGGCTGGAGATGCAGCTTCTCGGCCCGAAGGAGGCGCAGGACCTGTGGCCGCTGATGGATATCGGCGATCTGGTCGGCGCGGCCTTCCTTCCGACCGATGGCCAGGCCAGCCCCTCGGACATCACCTTCGGCCTTGCCAAGGGCGCGCGCATGGCCGGGGCGAAGATCTTCGAGGATATCAAGGTGCTTTCGGTCGATATCCGCGACGGCGTGGTCCGGGGCGTGGTGACCGAACAGGGCCGCATCGCCTGCGAGAAGGTGGTGCTGTGCGCGGGCATGTGGACCCGCCCCTTCGCCGCCGCGCATGGGGTGAACGTGCCGCTGGTGCCGGTCGAGCACCAGTATATCGTGACCGAGCGGATCGAGGGCGTCGCATCGAACCTGCCCACGCTGCGCGACCCGGACCGCCTGACCTACTGGAAGGAAGAGGTCGGCGGCCTGGTGATGGGCGGGTATGAGCCGAACCCCAAGCTCTGGCGCGACGGCAGCCTGCCGCCCGGCTTCCACTACACGCTGCTGGACAACGATTTCGACCATTTCACTCCCCTGATGGAACTGGCCCTTGGCCGCGTTCCGGCGCTGGAGAATGCAGGGGTCAAGCAGATGATCAACGGGCCGGAAAGCTTTACCCCGGACGGGATGTTCATCCTGGGCGAGGCGCCCGAGCAGCGGAATTTCTTCGTCGGCGCCGGTTTCAACGCCTTCGGCATCGCCTCGGGCGGCGGCGCGGGCATGTGCCTTGCCGAATGGGTGGCCAAGGGCGAGGCGCCCTTCGACCTCTGGTCCGCCGATATCCGCCGCTTCGGGCGGCCGCATTTCGACAATGACTGGATACGCAAGCGCACCTACGAGGCCTATGGCAAGCATTACACCATGGCCTGGCCCTCGGAAGAGCATCACTCCGGCCGCCCCTGCCGCAAATCGCCGCTTTACGACCTGCTCAGGGCCGACGGGGCGGTCTTCGGCGAGAAGCTGGGATGGGAACGCCCCAACTGGTTCGCCGATCTTGCCGCGGGCGAAAAGCCCGAGGATGTCTATACCTTCGAGCGTCCGAACTGGCACGCGGCCGTGGGGCGCGAGCATCGCGCCTGCCGCGAGGCGGCGGCCCTGTTCGACCAGACCTCCTTTGCGAAATTCACCCTGAAGGGCCCGGATGCCGAGGCGGCCCTGTCCTGGATCGCCGCCAATGACGTGGCGAAACCCGTGGGCAGCCTGGTCTATACCCAGATGCTGAACGACCGCGGCGGGATCGAGGCCGATGTGACGGCGATCCGCCGGGCGCGGGACGAATATTACATCGTCACCGGCACCGGCTATGCCACCCATGATTTCGACTGGATCGCGCGGAACATCCCCGAAGGCATGAACGCGCAGCTTTTCGACGTGACCAGCGCCCATGCGGTGCTGGCCCTGATGGGGCCGAAATCGCGCGAGATCCTGCAGAAGGTGACCTCGGCCGACCTTTCGAACGAAGCCTTCCGCTTCGGCACCGCGCAGCTGATCGGCATCGCCGGATGCCCGGTCCTGGCGGCGCGCGTCACCTATGTGGGCGAGCTTGGCTGGGAACTGCACTTCCCGGTCGAATATGCGACCGGCGTCCATGCCGCGCTGCAAGAGGCGGGCCGCCCCCTTGGGATGCGGAATGCCGGCTATCGCGCCATCGAGACGCTGCGGCTGGAAAAGGGCTACCGGGCCTGGTCCTCGGACATCGGCCCCGACCACACGCCGGACGAGGCCGGTCTCGGCTGGGCGGTGAAGATGCGCAGGAACATCCCCTTCCGGGGCCGCGAGGCGGTGGCGGCGCAGCGCGAAAAGGGCGTCAGGAAGATGCTGGCCACCTTCACCGCCGCGCCGGAGGTGATCCTGAACGGGCGCGAGACGATCTACCGCGACGGGGAGCGCGTGGGCTGGCTGTCCTCGGGCGGCTTCGGCCACTGGCTGAACAGGTCCATCGGCCTGGGCTATGTCCGCAACCCCGCGGGCGTCAGCGCCGAATACGTCCTTTCGGGCCGCTACGAACTGGAGGTCGCCACCGTCCGGGTGCCCTGCGAGGTGACGCTTTCGCCGCTTTACGACCCCGGGATGGCACGGATCAAGGCCTGACCCGGCCCTTCGGCCCGCGCCCCGCTCAGGGCGTCAGAACCTGGAAAGGGCGCAGCAAGGGCGCATATTCCGGCCCCGGCTGCCGGTCCGTCGCCAGCAGCGCGCCTGCGCGCAGGGGGATCGAGAACAGGCTGTCGGGCATGCTTGCCGTGCTGAACTTGGAATGGTCGACGGCCATGATCGTGGTGTTCGAGATCTGCTGCATCGCCTCGGCCATGTCGGCCTCGCATTGCTCGAAGGCGATGAAGCCGCGCTTCGCCTCGATCCGCGAGGCGGAAAGGATGCAGCGGTTCACGTGCATCCGCTCGATCGTCGCAAAGGCCTGCCGGTCGAAGGCGCCGCCGTCATGGTCGCGCAACTGGCTGCCCGCCATGAAGACCCGGTTTCCCGGCACGGTGGAAAGCGTGCTGGCGATGAAGGTCGAATTAGTGACGATCATCAGGTTGCGCCGGATCTGCAGGGCCTGGGCGATGTAGCCCGAGGTCGAGCCGGTATCTATGGCAAGGCTTTCGCCATCGGCGATCTGGCTGGCGACAAGGGTGGCGATCGCGGTCTTCTCGGCGCGGTTGATCTGCATCCTTGTGTGGAAGGGCGCGTCCACCGGCTTGTCGAGACTGACGATGGCGCCATGGACCTTGCGGACCTTGCCCTCGTCGACCAGCGGCTTGACCACGCGCCGGATGGTCTGGTCGGAGACGCCAAGCAGTTCGGAAAGCTCGACAATCGAGATCGAGCCCCGCAGGGCGACGGCGTTTTCAATCTGGTGCGCATATTTCGACATTGCCGCTATATCCAACGCAAAACGCCAAAAGGCAACATTCCACCGCAAAGCGTGTTTTTCCGGGATCAGGCTGGAAAGGGCGCGCAGCCACGGACGGGCCGGCAGGGCGCGTCAAGGACTGGTTCGGATCCTGCCGTCGAGGACCGCACGATACTTGGCCACCGTCCGCCGGGCCACGGCCAGTCCCTCGGCCTGCAACTGCGCCGCAAGCCGGGCGTCGCTTGGCCGATCTGCCCCGGCATCGCGCAGCAGTTCGGCCAGACGCTGCTTCACGGCCTCTGCGGCGGGGCCGTCGGGGCGGACCGGCCGGGTCACAAGGGCGCGCAGGAACAGGGTGCCGCGCGGGGTGCGGATGCTGATCCCGCGCAGGAGGCGGTTCACGGTGGCGACATGCAGGCCCGCCGCACCGGCCAGTGCCTGCGTCGCCAGCGGCGCGGGGTCGCCGCCCTCCAGCCAGCCCGCCTGATGCCGCAGCAGAAGCGTGCCGACCGTGGCAGCGATCCGCTGGCGCTGCTCCACCGCCCGCCCGATCCCCGCCGCCGCGGCAATATCGCCCCGGCCCGGCACCACCTCGGCGGAGAACATCGCCGGGTTCGCCACCGCTTCCCACCCGCCAGAGGCCCGCTGCGCCAGCAGATCGGCCGGAAGCGGCGGCGGCATCGGCCCCTCGAAGACCAGCCCCGGCTTGGGGTTCAGCCCGCGGATCAGGCGGGCGGCCTGTGCAAGCTCATCCTCCGGCCGTCCGGTCTGCCGGGCGATGGCGGCAAGGTCGCCGTGGGCCAGCAGCGCCAGGTGGTCCAGCACCGCATCCACCGCCGGAGTCAGGTCGCCCGCGGCCGCGGCTTGCAGGCGCAGGCATTCCGCCAGCGTGCGGGCGAACAGGCCTCCCGGCTCGATCCGCTGCAACCGCGCCAGCACCGCCAGCACCTCGGCCTCCGCCACGCCGCAGGCCCGGGCCACCGCCGCGGGCGGCGGGCCAAGCCAGCCGGTCGGCTCCAGCCCCTCGGCAAGGGCCAGCGCGATGGCAAGCGGACGCGGGGCAAGGCGCATCGCCGCGATCTGCGTCAGCACATGGGCGATCAGGCTGCCCGCCGGAGCGGCCACCCCCTCGGGGTCGAACAGCGGCCGCGCCGGGCCTTCCGCCGGCGGGACCAGCCGCAGTGCCGGGTTCGCGGCCGCCTCGACCGCCAGCCGCGCCGCCAGTTCCCCCGCCGTCAGCGACAGAAGCGAGATCGCCTGCGCAAGGCCCGCCGTCAGCCGCGGCCCCGGTCTGGGTGTGGTGGTCAGCATGCTCTTCCCCCGACAGAATGCTTGCCCGGAGACGCGCGGGATGCAAGGCTTCTGCCGCGAGGGGCTGGCCAGTTCGGCCGCCGGAGGGAAAGTCATGACAACGCAAGCCAGGGCGGTCGAGCGCGGTCCGGCCCCCGATTTCGGCGAGGCGCTGGCCCAGGCTTCGGTCCTGGTCGTGGACGACGAGCCGGGGATGCGGCATTTCCTGCAACGCACCCTCGCCAGCCGCTGCCGCTCGGTCGAGACCGCGCCGGACACGGCGCGGGCGGCCGAGATGCTGGCCGCGGGCCACCATGACGTGGTGATCCTCGACAACGTGATGGACGGGCGCCGCGGGGTGGAATGGCTGGCGGCGCAGCGGGCCTCGGGCTATTTCCCGCCCGCGATCCTGATCACCGCCTATGCCGATCTGGAAACCGCGATCCAGGCGCTTCAGGCCGGGGCCTCGGACTTCCTGCTGAAGCCCTTCCGGTCGAACCAGATCCTGAACGCCGTCACCCGCTGCCTTGAGCGCACCCGGCTGGAGCGCGAGAACCACGTCCTGCGGCACGAGCTGCGGTCCAATTCCGACCACATCCTGCTGCGCAACCAGTTGATCGGCGAATCCCCCGCGATCAGGGCGATCCGCGACATGATCGGGCGGGTCGCACCGCTTGTGTCCTCGGTGCTGCTGACCGGGCAGTCGGGCACCGGCAAGGAAGTGGCGGCGCGGATGATCCACGAACTGTCGCCCCGCGCGGCCCGGCCCTTCGTGCCTTTGAACTGCGCCGCGATTCCGCCCGACATGGTGGAAACCGAGCTGTTCGGCCATATGAAGGGCGCCTTCACCGGCGCGCATCAAAGCCGCGAGGGTCTGTTCCTGCACGCCCGCGGCGGCACGCTGTTCCTGGACGAGATCGGCGAGTTGCCGCTGCCCGCGCAGGCCAAGCTGCTGCGGGTGCTGGAGGACCGGCGCATCCGCCCGCTGGGGTCCGAGCGCGAGGTGCCGGTGGACGTGCGGCTGGTCTTCGCCACCAACAGCGACCTCGACCGGGCGGTGGCCGAGGGCCGGTTCCGCGCCGACCTGCTTTACCGTATCAACGTGATGTCCATCCACATGCCGCCGCTGTGCGAAAGGGGAGGGGATGTGCAGGACCTTGCAACGCTCTTCATGGAAAAGCTGTCGCGGCAACTGGGGATGCCTGCGGTGCCGATCCCGCCAGCGATCCGCGCCGGTTTTGCCGCCTATCGCTGGCCGGGCAACGTGCGCGAGTTGCGCAACACCATCGAGCGGGCGCTGATCCTCGGCGGCTTCACCACCGAGACCCCGGCCACCCCGACGGCAACCGCGCCCGAGACACTGGCGGAGATGGAGCGCCGCGCCATCCTCGGCGCGCTGGCCGCCTGCGACGGCGACCGCGCGGCCGCCGCCGCGCGGCTGGGCATCTCGCGCAAGACCATCGACCGGCGGCTTGCGGGCGGGAATGGCTGAGCCCCCTCCCCTTCCCCGCGCGCGCTCGGTCCGTCACCGGCTTCTGGCCATCGCGCTGCTGCCGACGCTGGTGATCCTGCCGCTTCTGCTGGGCGGGACGATGCTGCGCTGGCAGGACAAGTTCGACGACCTGCTGGCGACCAAGGTCAACAGCGACCTGACCGTCGCGCGGCAGTATCTGGCGCGTATCCTGGAGACCACCGGGGAGCGCGTCGCCGCCCTGGGCCGGTCGGTCGATTTCGCCGCCGCCGCCGATCCCTCGCCGCTGCTGGAGGCGCAGCGGGCGCAGATGGGGCTGGATTTCCTCTATGTCGCCGACGGCAGCGGCCTGCCTGTCGCGGTCAGCCCGCCCGAGGCGCGGCCGGCGCCGAAAGGCCCGCTGATCGAGGCCGTGCTGCAGGGGCAGGCCGGGACGGGGATCGAGATCTTCGGCAATGCCGATCTTGCGCTGCTGTCCGGCGATCTGGCGACGCGGGCACGGGTGCCGCTGGTCCCCACGCCGAACGCCGTTCCGACCGACCGGACCGAAGAGGACCGGGGCATGGTCGTCCTCTCCGCCACCCCCGTCACGCTGCCCGGCGGGCAGCCCGGCATCCTTGTGGGCGGGCTTCTGCTGAACCGGAACCTCGTCTTCATCGACACGATCAATGACCTCGTCTACCGCGAGGGCAGCCTGCCCGAGGGCAGCGACGGCACCGCGACGCTGTTCCTCGAGGATGTGCGCATCTCGACCAATGTCCGCCTGTTCGAGGGCAAGCGGGCGCTTGGCACAAGGGTTTCGGCCGAGGTGCGCGAACAGGTGCTGGGCCGGGGCGAGACATGGCTCGACAGCGCCTTCGTGGTGAACGACCGCTATATCTCGGCCTATGAGCCCATCGCCGACACCGCCGGGCAGCGGGTGGGGATGCTTTACGTCGGCTTTCTGGAGGCCCCCTTCGCCGCCGCCAAGCGCACGACGCTGTGGCTGGTGGGCCTGGGGTTCCTTGCCGTCACCGCGGTCTCCATCCCGATCTTCCTGCGTTGGGCAAGGGGCGTCTTCCAGCCGCTGGAGCAGATGAGCGGCACCATCGCCCGGGTCGAGGCGGGCGATCTGGGCGCGCGCAGCGGCGTGCAGAGCCGGGGCGACGAGGTGGGGCGCGTGGCCGACCATCTGGACCACCTGCTGGACCTGATCCAGGAGCGCGACGCGGAACTGCGCCGCTGGAACGACGAGTTGAACGCCCGGGTCGAAGAGACCACGCGCAAGCTGATCGTCTCGGAAAAGCTGGCCACCATCGGCGAGATCACCGCGGCGGCGGCGCATGAGATCAACAATCCGGTGGCGGTGATCCAGGGCAACCTGGACCTCTTGCGCGAGATCATGGGCGACGGCGCTGCCGGGGCCTCGACCGAATTCCGGCTGATGGACGAACAGATCCAGCGGATCAGCCAGATCGTGAACCGCCTGCTGCAATTCGCCCGGCCCGAGGAATATGCCGGCTGGGCCACCCGCACCGACCCGCGCGACGCGGTGGCCGACTGCCTGCCGCTGGTGCGCCACCTGCTGACGCGCAGCGGCGTGACCCTGCGGCAGGACGGGCAATCGGGCCGGCAGGTGCTGATGAACCGGACCGAGTTGCAGCAGGTCATGGTCAACCTGATCGTCAACGCCGTCCATGCCATGCCCGACGGCGGCGAGATCGTGGTGATGCTGCGCGACGCCGACCGCAACGGCGTGCAGGGGGTGGAGATCGCGGTCGCCGACAGCGGCGGCGGGATGGATGCGGAAACCCTGTCGCGCATCTTCGAGCCGTTCTTCACCACCCGCGCGGACGGCGGCGGCACCGGCCTCGGCCTGTCGATCTGCCGGACGCTGGTGGACCGGCAGGGCGGCACCATCGCCGCCGCCAGCACGAAGGGCCGGGGCACCACCTTCACACTCTGGCTGCCCGCGGCGGACTGACGGACATTCTGTCCGGCCCCCGCGACATCCTGTCCGGCCGTCCCCCGAAAAATCCCGCCAACCCCTTGAAAACCCGTGCCCCGCGCGCTGGCACGAATTGCGCATCCATATCTTCCGAGGGAGCATCTCCGGCGGAAGGAGAGGGCCGCGCGCGCGGCCATGGAGCCACCGGAAAGGCCCTTCGCCAATCGCCCCGTCGAGGGCAAGGGAGGGAGAGGAATGACAGCAATCACCGAAGGATATTCCGGCGGCCAGACCGGCATACTCGACAAGGAGAGGATCATCGCGAGGCCGGGGTTCAACCGCTGGCTGGTGCCGCCCGCCGCGCTGGCGATCCACCTCTGCATCGGCATGGCCTACGGGTTCTCGGTCTTCTGGCTGCCGCTGACGACCGCCATCCCGGGCGAAACGCCCGCGGCCTGCACCGACATGAGCCTTCTGACCGCTCTGTTCACCACCCAGTGCAACTGGCGCATGGCCGACCTCGGCTGGATGTTCACGCTGTTCTTCCTGCTGCTCGGCTCTTCCGCCGCGATCTGGGGCGGCTGGCTGGAACATGTCGGCCCGCGCAAGGCGGGCTTCGTCTCGGCGCTCTGCTGGTGCGGCGGCATCGCCATCGCCGCCCTTGGCGTCGTCACCCACCAGCTTTGGCTGATGTGGCTGGGCGCGGGCTTCATCGGCGGCATCGGCCTTGGCCTCGGCTACATCTCGCCGGTCTCCACCCTGATCAAATGGTTCCCCGACCGCCGCGGCATGGCCACCGGCATGGCGATCATGGGCTTCGGCGGCGGCGCGATGGTCGGCTCGCCGCTGGCGCAGAAGCTGATGGAGTTCTTCAAGACCGACACCGGCCCCGGCGTGTGGGAGACCTTCCTGGTCATGGCGGCGGTCTACCTGGTCTTCATGATGTCGGGCGCCTTCGGCTACCGCATCCCGCCCGCGGGCTGGCGGCCCGAGGGCTGGACCCCGCCGGCGAAGAAGGCCGGGTCGATGATCACCGAGCACCACGTCCACCTGCGCGACGCCCACAAGACCCGGCAGTTCTGGCTGATCTGGATCGTGCTCTGCATGAATGTCTCGGCCGGGATAGGCATCCTCGGCGCCGCCTCGCCGCTGTTGCAGGAGATCTTCGCCGGCCGCCTGATCGGCCTGCCGGAACTGGGCTTCGCCGATCTCAACGCCGACCAGAAGCTGCAGATCGCCGGCATCGCGGCGGGGTTCACCTCGCTCCTGTCGCTGTTCAACATCGCGGGACGGTTCTTCTGGGCCTCGATGTCGGACAAGCTGGGGCGGAAGAACACCTATTACGTGTTCTTCGTCCTCGGCATCCTGCTTTACGCCTCGGCGCCCACCTTCGCGCATATGGGCAACCAGCTGATGTTCGTCGCGGCCTTCTGCATCATCCTGTCGATGTATGGCGGGGGTTTCGCCACGGTGCCGGCCTATCTGGCCGACATCTTCGGCACCCAGTTCGTCGGCGCGATCCACGGCAGGCTGCTGACCGCCTGGGCCACCGCGGGCATCCTGGGGCCGGTCGTCGTCAACTACATCCGCCAGCATCAGGTCGACCGCGGGCTGACGGGCGCGGATGCCTATGCCGCGACGATCTATGTCCTGTGCGGGATGCTGGTGATCGGCCTGATCGCCAATGCACTGGTCAGGCCGCTGGACGGGAAGTGGTTCATGAAGCCCGAGGAGGTCGCCGCCCTGCAGGCGAAGACCGCCTCGGCGGATGCCAGGATCGAGCACGGGTCCTTCGGCATCGACCGCGGCCGCTTCGACCTGATCACGCTGCTGGCCTGGGCCGCGGTGGGCATCCCGGCGCTCTGGGGCGCATGGTATACGCTGGTCAAGACAGCCGCGCTGTTCTGAACCGCCCTCCCCGCCGGTCTTCTGCCGGCGGGGAGGCGAGCCTGCGCGCATTCGTCCAGCCGGGCGCGGAGAAGCAAGCGCCGCAATGAACGTGGCCATGGCCGCCGCCATCGCGGCCTCCTTGCCAGCACCGGTCTGTCATCGGCACATGGATCGGTACAGCATCCGTCATCGCGCAGGACAGGACCGGGACCGGACCTCCGGCGCCCCTATTTGATCAGCGCCGCACCCGCTACGGCGATCTGGTGATCCTGCTGGGGCAGTACGCCGGAGACACCTACGGCGCCGACGACCTGCCCGCCGGCCACCAGCGGAACCCCGCCCTTCAGCGGTGTCGCACCCGGAAGCGCCAGCATGCCGGGTCGCCCCTCGATACGATCTTCCATGCCGGATGTCGCAACACGATACAATGAGGCGGTGCGTGCCTTTTCCTGCGCGACGAGCGCCGTTGACGGCGGAGCGTCGTCCATGCGTTCGAATGCGATCTGGCATCCCCCCGCATCGACGACCGAAACGCCGACCTTCCATCCGTTTGCCGCCGCCTCCTGTTTCGCTGCCTTGATGACAGCACGAGCGTCCGACAATTCAAGCGCCTGGGAATTGCGCATGCCAGTCTCCTTCCGATCCAACGGGTTGCCGGATGATCAACGATCCGGGGCATCAAGTCCGGGGCGGCGGCAAACGCTGCCGCGGGACGCCGCCCTGAAGCTCTGATTGATGGGTTGAACAGGCAGCGGCATGCGCTGCCTGCATCGTCCGGCTATTCGTGGAACAGCGCGAACTTCGCCACGAAGAGCGCGGCGATGATCCAGGTCGCCGCGTGAACCTCTTTCGCCCGGCCAGTCGTCAGCTTCAGCACGGCATAGGCGATGAAGCCGAAGGCCAGGCCGTTGGCGATGGAATAGGTGAACGGCATGGCAAGCGCCGTCAGCGCGGCGGGCGCGGCCTCGGTCGTGTCGCCCCACTCCACCTCGACCAGTTCGCGCATCATCAGGGTTGCGACATAAAGCAGGGCCGGGGCCGTGGCCGCGGCGGGCACTGCGCCTGCCAGCGGAGAGAACAGCGTCGCCAGCAGGAAAAGCGCGGCGATCGTCAGGGCGGTCAGGCCCGTGCGCCCGCCAGCCTGCACGCCCGAGGCGCTTTCGACATAGGCCGTGGTCGAAGAGGTGCCCAGAACCGAACCCGCCAGGATCGCCGTGCTGTCCGCCATCAGGGCACGCCCGAGGCCCTTGTTGGTATGCGTCGGCCCTTCGGTCAGCAGGCCCGCCCGCTTGGACACGCCGATCAGGGTGCCGGTGGCGTCGAACACCTCGACCAGCACCATGACCAGGATCACCTGGATGATCCCGTGGCTGAGCGCGCCCATGATATCAAGCTGCATGAAGGTGGGGGCGATGGACGGCGGGGCCGAGACGATGCCGGCAAAATGCGCGTCGCCGGTGAACATGGCAAGGACCGTCACCACCATGATGCCGATGAGGATGGCGCCCCTGACCTTCAGGGTGTCCAGCGTGGCGATCAGCAGAAAGCCGAAGATGGCCAGCAGCGTCCCGCTCTGGGTGACATCGCCCAGCCCGACATAGGTCGCCGGGTTGGCGACGACGATGCCCGCGTTCTTCAGCGCGATGATGGCAAGGAACATGCCGATGCCCGCCGCGATGGCGCTGCGCATCGAGACCGGGATGCCGGAGACGAGCCAGCGCCGCACGCCCGTCAGGGTCAGGAACAGGAAGATCACGCCGGAGATGAACACCGCGCCAAGCGCCTGCTGCCAGGTGAAGCCCATCGCCCCCACCACGGTGAAGGCGAAGAAGGCGTTGAGCCCCATGCCGGGCGCCATGCCGATCGGCCAGTTGGCCCAGACCGCCATGATGGCCGAACCGATCGCCGCAGCCAGACAGGTCGCGACGAAGACGGCGTCGCGGTCCATGCCGGTGCTCGACAGGATGTCGGGGTTGACGAAGATGATATAGGCCATCGTCAGGAAGGTCGTTACCCCCGCGATGACCTCTGTCCGGACGTTCGTTCCGGACTCCTGAAGCCTGAAGAATTTTTCCAGCATTCACTCCTCCCTCAGAGTGGCAAGGCTTGCCCTGTCGTTTGATTTCCCGGCCAGACTCCCGCAGGCCAAGTCCCCGGTCAGGGCAACCCTGATCGTCCCGGACGTTCCTGCGAAACCTTGAAGGCCTCCGCTCCCTCGAAGCCCATCATTTCCTCTCGAATGCAGCGACAGCGAGGGGTGCCCCGAATGTCTGACCAGCAACTCGGCCATGGGTGAAAATACGGTGGCGGAGGCAGAGGCGCAACTTTTTTGAAAAATCATTTCATCG
>CAYLSD010000029.1:0-50353 GCA_964386345.1 uncultured Fuscovulum sp. | reverse complement strand
TTTCCCGCCCGGCCGCCCGCACCCCGCGCGACGGAATAGCCGCAAGCAGCACCAGAACTGCCGCTTCCCGCCTTGCGCCCGCGGCCCGCTGGCCTAGAACCGGAGGGCGCGCAGGAGGCAAGCCATGACCGACGAAGCACTCGTGATCTTCACCCCCTCGGGCAAGCGGGGCCGGTTCCCGCTGGGAACCCCGGTGCTGACGGCGGCGCGGCAGCTGGGGGTGGATCTCGATTCGGTCTGCGGCGGGCGCGGCATCTGCTCGAAATGCCAGATCACCCCGGGCTATGGCGAATTCCCGAAGCACGGCGTCACCGTCGCCGAGGACGCGCTGAGCGAATGGAACGCGGTCGAGGACCGCTACAAGCGCATCCGCGGCCTGACCGAAGGCCGCCGCCTGGGCTGCCAGGCCAAGGTGATGGGCGATGTGGTGATCGACGTGCCGCCCGAAAGCCAGGTCCACAAGCAGGTGATCCGCAAGTCCGCGACCGAGCGGCATATCGAGATGGACCCGGCCACCCGCAGCTATTACGTCGAGGTCGAAGAGCCCGACATGCACGAACCCACCGGGGATTTCGAACGGTTGGCCCGTGCCCTGAAGGCGCAGTGGAACATCGACGGCATCGACGCCGACCTTTCCCTCCTGCGCCGGTTGCAGCCGGTCCTGCGCAAGGGCGAATGGAAGGTGACCGTGGTGCTGAACCGCGGCAACCACGACAGCCGCCACCGCCTTCTGGACATCTTCCCCGGCTTCCACGAGGGCGCGCTTTACGGCCTTGCCGTGGACCTCGGCTCCACCACCATCGCCGCGCATCTGTGCGATCTGGCCGATGGCAAGGTGCTGGCGTCTTCCGGCCTGATGAACCCGCAGATCCGCTTCGGCGAAGACCTGATGTCGCGCGTCTCCTACGCCATGATGAACAAGGGCGGCGATGTCGAGATGACCAGGGCCGTGCGCGAGGCGATCAACACGCTGGCGGTCTCGGTGGCGAAAGAGGCGGGGGTGGAGCCTTCGGCGATCTACGAGATGGCGATCGTCTTCAACCCGGTGATGCACCACCTGTTCCTGGGCGTCGATCCGGTGGAACTGGGCCAGGCGCCCTTTGCGCTGGCGACCTCGGATTCCCTCTCGCTGGACGCGCGCGAGTTGGACCTGACCGACCTGAACCGCAATGCGCGGGTCTATGTGCTGCCCTGCATCGCGGGCCATGTCGGGGCGGATTGCGCCGCCGTCGCGCTGTCGGAAGAACCGCAGAAGTCGAAGGACATGGTGCTGATCGTCGACGTGGGCACCAATGCGGAAATCCTTCTGGGCAACGAGACCCGGGTGCTGGCCTGTTCGTCGCCCACCGGCCCCGCCTTCGAGGGCGCGCAGATCTCCTCGGGCCAGCGCGCCGCCCCCGGCGCCATCGAGCGGGTGGAGATCGACCCGGCGACCAAGGAACCCCGCTTCAGGGTGATCGGCTGCGACCTCTGGTCCGACGACCCGGGCTTCGAGGCGGCGGTGGCGGGCACCGGCGTCACCGGCATCTGCGGCTCGGGCATCATCGAGGCGGTGGCCGAGATGCGGATGGCCGGGCTGGTAGACCAGAGCGGTCTGATCGGCAGCCCCGACCAGACCGGCACCTGGCGTTGCGAGGCGCATGGCCGGACCTATTCCTACGTCATGCACGACGCCACCCTGACCGGCGGGCCGAAGATCATGGTCACGCAGGGCGACATCCGCGCCATCCAGCTGGCGAAATCGGCGCTTTACGCGGGCGCGCGGCTTCTGATGGATACGATGAACGTCGACAAGGTGGATCGCGTCACGCTGGCGGGCGCTTTCGGCGCCCATATCAGCCCCAAGCACGCGATGGTGCTGGGGATGATCCCGGATGTGCCGCTGGACAAGGTGCGCAGCGCGGGCAACGCCGCGGGCACCGGCGCACGGATCGCCCTTCTGAACCGCGCCGCGCGCGACCAGATCGAGTCGGTGGTGCATCACATCCACAAGGTGGAAACCGCCATCGAGCCGCGCTTCCAGGAGCATTTCGTCAACGCCTCCGCCATCCCCAACGCGGTGGAGCCCTTCCCGGAACTGGCGCGTGTGGTGACGCTGCCCGATGTCAGCTTCAACACCGGCGGCTCGGGCGGCGGCGAAGGCGGGCGGCGGCGGCGGCGCGGCTGACAGGAAAGACCGATCCTTCGGCAAGGGATCTGGCCCGGAAACCGCCCGCTGCACGGCGGCGGCAAGCCGGGCCGCGGTGTCTTGACGTCCGGCCCGGCTTGCCTTACCTCCCTGCGGCAATGCGGGTGTAGCTCAATGGCAGAGCAGAAGCTTCCCAAGCTTACGACGAGGGTTCGATTCCCTTCACCCGCTCCATCCAGAATCACCGCATGACAGCAAAGCCCCCCGTCCCGGGCAGGCGGTGAGATTGCGGCTTGAACCCGGCCGGTCTTCGCCTGAAACCGACGGATTTCCTGCCGGAATCGCGCCGAAAGGCAGACTTATCCCCGACTTCCCTGCGCGTGCCGCATCAAGTTCCAACCCTGGCCAAACTTCAGCCGCAATGTCTGGCTATCTCATCCCGGACGTATTCCGGGGACCTGCCATGAACTCGCCATACCAGGAGCTTTTCACCGCATTCCGAGACGCCCGCAGCGCGCTTGACGCGCTTCGCGCGCGGGCGGACGCTTCCGATGCCGTCCTGGCACGGGACCCCGATTACCGGCGCCTGCACCGTTGCGGTATGGTCATCGCCCGTCTCGGCGGCGGGCAGGCGATCCATGGCGCCATCGACGCCCTGGCCGACGACGACCGCTGCTCGGCCGCCCTGCGGCGGTATTGGGCCGGAATGGAGCAATGGCCGCAGATGCGCAGCCACTGACGGTTTCGCGCGGCGCGACGGTTCCACCGGCCCGCGTTCCATCTTCTTGACCACAAAAAAGGCGCGGACACCCGCGCCTTCATTTCCGTCTGGCCAAGGCCGGATCAGTTGTAGATGAAGCCGTTCACCGGATTGGTGCGGCCGAGGGTGCCGGAGGCGTTCGCCACGCGCACCATGCTCCAGTCGCCCTTTTCCGACACATCCACCACCAGCGTATCCTGTGTGATGCGGTTGCGTTCCCAATTGGCCTGGTCGATCAGGATCTCGCGCTCGGACACCACTTTCGACACCACGGCGACATGGCCCATCGGCATCGCCTTCGACGAGGCGAAGGCCATCACCGCGCCCACCTTCGGCGCATGGCCGCGCTCGTAGATGCCCTCGGCCTTCTTCCACCAGGTACCGGCATTGCCCTTGATCTGCACGCCGGTCACGGTGCGGGCGAAGGGAACGCACCAGATGCGGCCCTTGGGCTTGTTGGCAGTGGCGAAGGCCACCATCTCCTTGACCTGGGCGCGCCCGGCCTCATCGGCCGGGGCCTCTGCGCGGGCGGCCTTCTTGGCCGATTTCTTGCCGAACAGGAAGAAGCCCGCCTTCTGCGGCTGGGGCTGCGTTTCGGCAAAGGCGGCCGGGACGGGCTGCATCAGCGAAAACGCAAGGGCAAAGGCGGCGAAGGGGCGTGCAGTCATGGGGCGTTCAGGCTCTGGTTGTGGCGCCTGCCGCCCATGCCATGCCGATCACGAAATGTGCAACCTTGTGACAAATGCGTGAGCATGATCCCGCCGACGGGCCGGCCCCGCTTCGGCGGCGCCTTGCGCGCGGGCCTGCTTTCCTTTCGCGGCGGGGCGGGCTAGCTAGTTCCCATCACTGGAAAAAGGAGTTTCCTCATGGCGAACGAGATCAAGCGCATCGGCGTGGGCGCCCGCATGTCCGAGGCGGTGGCCTACAACGGCATCGTCTGGCTGGCGGGCCAGGTCGGCAACCCGGGCGACGGCGTGGCCGAGCAGACCCGGCAATGCCTGGCCGAGGTCGACCGCATCCTGGCCGAGGCGGGCACCGACAAGACCCGCATCCTGTCGGCGCAGATCTGGCTGGCCGACATCTCGACCTTCGCCGAAATGAACGCGGTCTGGGACGCCTGGGTGCCGCAGGGCCACACCCCCGCCCGCGCCACCGGCGAGGCGAAGCTGGCCACACCCGACTACAAGGTCGAGGTGATCGTCACCGCCGCGCTGAAGTAAGACCGCAGGTTGGCCGCGCACGCCGATCCCGTCGCCCTTCTGGCGACCGAACTGGGCGGCGGGCGCGGCCATGTCTCCACGCTGGCACGGGTGGCGCGGGCGCTTGGCCCCGGGGTGAGGAAAGTCGCGGCGATCGGCGAGATGCGCCATGCGGCGGAGCTGGAGGCGCAGGGCGTCCGCGTCTTGCGCTGCCCCAAGCTGGCCGCCACGCCGGAGGCGAAGGCCGATCCGCTGGGCCGCGGCAATGCCACATGGTCCTGCTATCTGGCGGATTGCGGTTTCATGCGGCCCGATGTGCTGGAGCAGAGCCTGTCCTTCTGGCGCCGGACGATGCTGGAAGAACAGGTCTCGATCCTGATCGCCGACTATGCACCGCTGGCGCAGCGGGCGGCGCTGGCGCTGCGCGACGAGGGGCGCGGGATCCGCATCGTCACCGTCGGCACCGGCTATGGTATCCCGCCCGCCGGGCTGGAGCCCCTGCCGCATCTGGCCCCCGGCTACGACCGGGTGGTCCATCCCGAGCGTCAGGTGCTGGACAGCCTGAACCGGGTCTGCGCCGGAATGGGCATGGCGCCCCTGCCCCGGCTTGCCGCGCTTTACGATGCCGATCTGGCGCTGCCGGGAACCTTTTCCTTCCTCGACCCTTACGCGGATTGGCGGCCCGCCGCGGCGCTGGTGCCGCCGCTGGTCGAACGGACGACCGGCCTTGCCGCCGGGGATGAGGTCTTCGTCTATTTCTCGCGGGATGAGGCGGAGATCCCCGCGCTGGCCGAGGCGCTGTGCCGCCTGAACCTACCCCGCCGCGGTTTCCTGCCGGGGGCGCCGGATCGGGTGAAGGCGCGGCTGGCGGCGTCGGGGATGATCGTGGAAACCGCGCCGATGGCGGTGGACCTGATCGCCGAACGGTCGCGGATCATGGTGCATCCCTCGCCGCATGGTTCGCTCTGCACCGCCGCCTTGGCGGGGTTGCCGCAACTGGGCCTGCCCGGCCACAGGGAGCAGGTCGCCCATGCCCGCCGGGCCGAAGCCGCGGGGGTGCTGCGGGTGCTGCCGCAGAAAGGCTCGTCGGCGGAAGAGATCGTGGCGGCGGCCGAGGCGCTTTATCACGACGACGCAGCGCAAAAGCGCGCGCATGATCTGGCCCGGGGCTTGCGCGAAGGCTTCCCTGCCGATCCGCTGGCCGATCTGGCCGCAAGGCTGGCGCCGGAGGTGGAAGCGGCGCGGCTGTTTCGGCGGGTCTGACAAACACCATACGGCAGGCCGGGCGGGAACAGGCGAGGCACTGCCTCGCCCCCGCCCGTGCGCAGCAGTTCACCCTGTAGACCTGTCAGCCCGAGACCACGAGAGGCCAGCGCCCGACCCGGCGGGCGCTGGCCGGGACTGATGGTCCCGGCCGGGACAGCGGAACCCTCATCGCGTGGCGAAGGCACGCGCCTTCGCCATCGGAAGCCTAGGTGCGCAAGAACTCCACCAGCGCGGCGGTCGATCCGTCCTTGCCTTCGGTCCCGCTCTGCCCCTCCAGCACCGGCTGCAGGGCCAGCGCCAGTTCCTTGCCCAGTTCCACCCCCCATTGATCATAGGAGTTGATGCCGAGGATCACCCCTTCGACGAACACCCGATGTTCGTAAAGCGCGATGATCTGGCCGAGGGTGAAGGGCGTCAGCCGCTCATAGGCCAGCGTGGTCGAGGGCCGGTTGCCGGGGAAGACCCGGTGGCGGGCCTGCCGTTCCAGTTCCGCCCCCGTCGCCCCCTTCTTCGCCATGATGGCGCGGGCCTCGTCCAGCGAGCGGCCGCGCAGCAGCGCCTCGGATTGCGCGAGGCAGTTCGACACCAGCAGCAGGTGCTGATGCGCCAGATCCGTCTCATGCCCCCGCTTCGCCACCAGGAATTCGCAAGGCACCACGCGCGTCCCCTGATGGATCAACTGGTAAAAGGCGTGCTGGCCGTTGGTCCCGGGCTCTCCCCAGACCACGGGGCCGGAGTTCACAATCAGGTCGGAGCCGTCGCGGGCGACGCGCTTGCCGTTGCTCTCCATCTCCAGTTGCTGAAGATAGGCCGGCAGGCGGGCAAGCCGCTGGTCGTAGGGCAGCACGGCGCGGGTGGCGTGGCCGCAGATCTGGTTGTGCCAGATACCGACCAGTGCCAGCAGCACCGGCATGTTGCGCGACAGCGGCGCGGTCAGGAAATGCGCATCCATCGACCGGCCGCCGGCAAGGAACTCCTCGAACCGGTCCGGCCCGATGGCGATCATCAACGAAAGGCCGATCGGCCCCCACATCGAATAGCGCCCGCCGACCCAGTCCTCGAAACCGAAGACCCGGGCCGGGTCGATGCCGTAGGCGGTGGTCCGGTCCAGCGCGGTGGAAACGGCAGCGAATTGCGCCGCCGGGTCGCGGAGCGCGCCCGCCATCCAGCGCTTCGCCGTATCGGCATTGGTCATCGTCTCGATGGTGGTGAAGGTCTTCGAGGCGACGATGACCAGCGTCGTCGCCGGGTCCAGCCCCTTCAGCGTGTCCGCAATATGCGCCCCGTCGACGTTCGAGACGTAATGCACCCGCGGCCCGTCGTGGAAGGGCGCCAGTGCCAGCGTCGCCATGGCGGGGCCGAGATCCGAACCGCCGATGCCGATGTTCACCACATCGGTGATCCGCCCGCCCTGCCCGGTGAACCGTCCCTCGCGCACCTCGCGCGCGAAGGCGGCCATCTTCGCCTTCACCGCGCGGACGGCGGGCATCACATCCTGTCCGCCGGTGCGGATCACCGCATCCTCGCCGGCCCGCAGCGCGACATGCAGCACCGCCCGGCCCTCGGTGTCGTTGATCTTCTCGCCGCCGAACATCGCGGCGCGGCGGCCCTCCACGTCCGAGGCCTCGGCCAGCATCAGCAGCAGCGCCCGGCCCTCGGCGTCGATATTGGTCTTCGACCAGTCGAACAGCATCCCGTCCGCGGTCACCGAGAAACCGCCGGCCCGGGCCGGATCGTCGAACAGCGACAGGATCGGCCGGTCCGCCACCTTCGCCTGATGGTCGCGCAGGGCGGCCCATTTGTCGGTCATCGTCTCACTCCGCCCAATGCACCACGGCCTGATCCAGCACGGCGCGGATCGGGGCCTCCTGCGGCGACAGTCCCGCCGCCCTTTCGATGGCGGCGCGCTTTTCGGCGCCGGTGATCATCACATGCACCCTGACCGCCGCCCGCAGCACCGGCGCCGTCAGCGTCACCCGCGGCTCGCCCGCCCCTTCGGCCCGCATCGGCAGGATCAGCCGGGTGGTGGCCGACAGCGCTTCCTCCAGCCGGTCGGCGCCGGGAAAGAGGCTGGCGGTGTGCATGTCCGCCCCCATCCCCAGAAGCAGGACCGAGATCGGCAGATGCGGCGCCAGCCCCTGTTCCAGCGCCTCCACCGCATCTTCCGGCGTGTCATGGCCGGGGGCGTAAAGCGGGATCAGCTGCGCCGCCGCCGCCCGCCCGCGCAGCAGGCGTTCGCGCAGCAGACGGGTGTTGGAGCGGTCGGATTCCTCGTCCACCCAGCGTTCGTCGGTCAGCACCACCGAGATATTGGCCCAGTCGATATCCACCCCCGACAGCGTGTCGAAGACCGGCCCCGGCGTGGTGCCGCCCGGCACGGCAAGGGTGGCGCGGCCCTCGCGGCGCAGGGTCTCGGCCAGTTCCCCGGCCAGCAGGTTGGCCAGTTGCAACTGCATCAACTCCCGGTCGGGATAGGTCTCGATCTGCATCAGCGTATCTCCCGCCAGCGCCGCCCGTCGCGGTGCATCAGCATCAGGGCATCCTCCGGCCCGGAGGAGCCGGAATCGTAGGGCTGCGGCCTGTCGGCCCGCCCCTCCCAGCCTTCGATGATCGGGTCGGCCCAGGCCCAGGCGGCCTCCACCTCGTCGCCGCGCATGAAAAGGGTCTGGTTGCCGCGGATCACATCCATGATCAGCCGCTCATAGGCGTCGGGCACATCGTCATGCGCATCGCCGAGCGCCTCGGCGAAGGACATGTCCAGCGGCACCTGCACCAGGCGCATCCCCCCCGGCCCCGGCTCCTTGATCATCACCTTCAGATTCATGCCCTCATCCGGTTGCAGCCGGATCACCAGCACGTTCTCGCGCCAGCCCTCGGCATCGTCGAAGATCGAATGCGGCGGCTCCTTGAAGGTGATGGCGATTTCCGAGGCACGGGCGCGCAGCCGTTTCCCGGTGCGCAGGTAGAAGGGCGTGCCCTTCCAGCGCCAGTTCGAGATATGGCATTTCAGCGCGATATAGCTTTCGGTCCGGCTGGCGGGATTTTCCGAATGCTCCAGATAGCCGCCCTGCCCGTTCGCCGCCAGATACTGGCCGCGGACGATGTCGTCGGGCCGGACGGGATCCAGCGCGCGGATCACCTTCAGCTTCTCGTCCCGCACGGCATCGGGGTCGAAGTGATAGGGCGGCTCCATGGCGATCAGGCACAGAAGCTGCATCAGGTGGTTCTGCACCATGTCCCGCATCGCGCCCGACTTGTCGTAATAGGCGCCGCGGCCCTCCACGCTGACGGTTTCCGCCACGGTGATCTGGACGTGATCGACGTATTCCGACTTCCACAGCGGCTCGAACAGGATATTGGCGAAGCGGACGGCCATCAGGTTCTGGACCGTCTCTTTCCCGAGGTAGTGGTCGATCCGGTAGATCTGGCCCTCGGCGAAATGCTGCGCCAGCGTGGCGTTCAGCGCCTTCGCGGTGGCGAGATCTCGGCCGAAGGGTTTCTCGACCACGATCCGCGCCGCCGGGCCCGCGATGCCATGGGAGGTCAGCCGTTCGGCCAGGTCGCCGAAAAGCGCCGGCGCGACCGAGAAATAGAAGGCCTGCACCACATCGGGCCGGATCAGCGCCTTCAACTGCGGCCAGCCCGCCTCACCCTTGGCGTCGATGGCAATGTAATGCAGCCGCATCAGGAAATCCGCGAGGGTCGCCTGATCCTGCTGCGCCGCGGGCAGGAATTCGGCGATGGCCTCGGCGACCATCCCGCGGAAGTCCTGATCGGTCAATTCGCCCCGGGCCGCCCCGATGATCCGGCTTTCCGGCGGCATCTGGCCCGCCTGGAAGCGGCGGTAGAGGCCCGGCAGGATCTTCCTGCGCGCCAGATCCCCGGTTCCGCCGAAGATCACGAGGTCGAAGGGCTCGACCGGGATGACGCGCGAGACCATGGCACCTCCGCAGGGTTATGTTAGCGCTAACGAATATCGTCCAGCGCCTTCTAGCGCCCTTGTCGGCGCAAGTCTAGCATCTTGGAGGAAGGGGGGAAATGACGTCTCCGCGGGGTCGGCGGGCGGGGCCGGGGCGGGCGGGAAAAGGCGAGGCACTGCCTCGCCTCGCCCGTGCGGATGGGTTCACCCTGTAGACATGTCAGCAAGAAACCCTGTGAGGCCAGCGCCCGCCGAGGGCGGGGCGGGCGCTGGCCGGGTGCTTTGGGCACCCGGCCGGGCAAGCTGATATTGACACCGCTTGGCGAAGGCACGCGCCTTCGCCATGGCAACCTCACCCCTCGTCCAGCACCTGCCAGTGGACGCGCAGCAGGCCCGGCTCCGCCGCCAGATGCTGCACCGCCTGCTCCAGCACGATCTCCGGCACGCCCTCGGCGCTGACCGTGGCGGCAAGGTTGATCGTGCCGCCCTCGGAGGCGCGCGTCATGCCGATCTCGGACAGATGCAGCCCGCCAAGGCCAAGCGTGCGCAACATCAGGCTGCGGGCCGCCCCCTCGGCCTCGGGCGTGACGGCGACAAGGACGCGATAGGACCGCAGCAGCGGCACCCCGGCCTTGGTGTGCTTCTTCATGAATTTCACCAGTGGCCGCAGGCCGAGGTTGATGAAGACGACGGAGCCGGTCAGCACCAGCGCGAAGTCCCAGAACCCCGCCCCGGCCAGCATCCCCACCCCGGCCGAACACCACAGCGTCGCCGCCGTGTTCAGCCCGTGGACATTGAACCCGTCGCGGAAGATGATCCCCGCGCCCAGGAAACCGATGCCCGAGACGATCTGCGCCGCCACCCGGGTCGGGCTGACCTCGGTCGGGTGCAGGGCGGCGAAGACCACGAACCCCGCCGCGCCAAGCGCCACCAGCGCATTGGTCCGCAGCCCGGCCATCCGCTGCCGCACCTGCCGCTCGGACCCGATGACGGCGCCGCAGGCAAGGGCGACGGCAAGGTTCAGGGCGGCCATGGGCAGGGTGACGGGCATCGGGGCGAATCCTCTCGGGCAGAGAGGGTCATCCGATCATGTGTCGCGCGGAATGTGAAGGTTTTGTAACAGTTCGACGACACAGGGTATTCCGGCCCGTCCTGCCGGATTCAATGGAAGCCTGCCTGAAAGGTCGTTGCGGTCAGCGTCACATGCGCGTCGAGCGGCGGGCGCAGTTCGAACGCCCTCGGCTCCCGCGCGAAGTTCCAGAGCCGGAACAGACGCCACTCATTCCGATGTTCCTCGGCCACTGCCAGTTCGTTCCGGGTGATGTGGAACGGAGTGCGTTCCCAGCCATTGGTGGTCTTGACCTCGATCAGCCGCCGCGCCCCGTCCGGCGAGAAGCTCGCGATATCATAGCCCGCGCCATCGCCATCTTCCTGCGAGACCCACCGCACCCGGCGCGCCAGATCGTCCCGTCCGGCCCCGGTCAGCACCGCGCGTTCATGGGCCAACACCCGTTCCTCACCTGCAAGACCAAGGGAGCGGTTCCGTTCATCCCGCCCGGCCACATCGAACTTGCGGGCGATCCGCAGCATCTGGTCCAGTTCCTGGGGCGGCGGCTGGTTGCTCAGTGTGGGCGGCGGCCCGACCCAGACCGGTGCGGCATCCTGCGCCCCGGGAACGGGCGCGGCGTCGCGGCGCCTCGACAGCCAGAGCGGATTCAGGGCAAGCCAGCGCGCCACCGCATCGACCAGAGACATCTGGAAATTGAAGGCCGGTTTATAGCCGGGAATCCAGTCCTCGCCCAATCCCTTCAGCACGGCGCTGATGTTCTGGTGCTTGAACTCGATAGAGGTCCGGGCGCGGCCGATCCGTTCCTGAAGCCGACGATTGTGATCCGCCTTGTTGTAGGGGCGCCGGGCCAGATCATTCGCCAGCATCGCAAAGTAATCTGCGACGATCAGGTCGTTTTCTTCATCCGTCCACGGGCCGTTCGACATTGCGCCAGGCTAGCGATGCGCTGTCGGCCTGTCATCACCCCAATCCTTCGCCGAAGGGTCGCCTCACGCCTCCAGTTCGGCATCCCAGTAAAGATAGTCCATCCAGCTTTCATGCAGATGGTTCGGCGGGAAGCGGCGGCCGTGGGCCTGCATCTCATGCGCGGTGGGCGCGACGGGCGGGCGGCGCAGGTGCAGGCCGGACTGTTTCAGCGTCTTGTTGCCCTTGCGCAGGTTGCAGGGGCTGCAGGCCGCCACCACGTTCTCCCAAGAGGTGATGCCGCCGCGCGACCGCGGCAGGACGTGGTCGAAGGTCAGGTCGCCCTTCGCCCCGCAATACTGGCAGCAGAATTCGTCCCGCAGGAAAAGATTGAAGCGCGTGAAGGCCACGCGCTTCTGGGGTCTGACGAATTCCTTCAGCACCACGACCGAGGGTATCCTGAACTCCGCCCTCTGGCTGCGCACCACCTGGTCGTATTCGGCGACGATCTGCACCCGGTCGAGGAAGGCCGCCTTGATCGCCTCCTGCCAGGGCCAGAGCGACAGCGGGTAGTAGGAGAGCGGCCGGAAATCGGCATTCAGGACCAGCGCCGGGAAGTGCTTCAGCGCCGCCGGATCTCGCACGAAATGGGTTCTGAAATCGCCGTCCAAGATGAGTGACTCCGTCCTGCCCTGCCGCCAGGGCATCGCGACGGGGAGTCCCGCCCCGATGGCCCAGACTATATATGGCGTTCGTGCCGTGGCAACCCCCGACAGATATGCCGATGCGGCGGGTGTCGCATCCATGGATGACAGGGGTATGACGTTCCCTCTTCCGCCGATCCGGCCGCCTGCCGCTTGCGCCGCGCGGCCCCGCACCCTATTCCTGCGCGGGATGCCAACCGCAGAAGGCCGTCCGATGCAGCTGAGCCGCCGCACCCTCCTCGCCCTGCCGCTCGCCCTTGCCGCCTGCGGAAGCGGCCCCGGCAAGCCGGAGCCTTCCAGCCGCGGGCTCCACCGCGGCGAGACGCCGGAAATGCGGGCGCTGATCCGCAAATATGCCGCGATCCACGAAATCCCCGAAAGCCTTCTGCACCGCGTCATCCAGCGCGAGAGCGGCTATAACCCCGCCGCCCGCAACGGCCCCTATTACGGTCTGATGCAGATCATGCCGCAGACCGCCGCGACCATGGGCTACAGGGGGCCGCCCTCTGGCCTTCTGGATGCCGAGACCAACCTGAAATACGCCGGCAAATACCTGCGCGGCGCCTGGCTGGTGTCGCGCGGCAACCCGGACAAGGCCGTGATGTGGTATGCCAAGGGCTATTACTACGAGGCCAAGCGCATGGGCCTGCTCTACGAAACCGGATTGCGGAGCTGAACCCCGGATTTTCGTCGAAAATCCGCAGGAAACGAGTTTTCGACGAAAACTCGCCTCAGGTCACGACATCCGGCGCGCTCCGTCCGGTATGCGCGGCGATCTCCGCGATCGCATGGGCGGCGCGGATCACCGGGGCCAGCGCGGATTGCGGCTCGTCCGACAGGTCGTCCGGCCCGGTGACGAAACGCTCAAGGTAAAGCCGCAGCGTCGCGCCCTCGGTCCCGGTGCCGGACAGGCGGAATACCGCGCGGCTGCCGCCGTCGAACAGCACGCGCACGCCCTGTCTTGTGGAAACCGAACCGTCCACCGGGTCGGTATAGGCGAAATCATCGGCGTGCTGCACCACCAGCCCGTCGAAATCGCGCCCCTTCAGCCCCGGCAGGGCGGCGCGCAGGCTGGCGAACATCGCGTCCGCGGCCTCCACCGGGATCGCCTCGAAATCGTGGCGGCTGTAGTAGTTGCGGCCGAAGCGCCTGAAATGCTCATGCAGGATCTGCGCCACGCTTTCCTTGCGCACGGCAAGGATGTTGAGCCAGAGAAGGATCGCCCAGAGGCCGTCCTTCTCCCGCACATGGTCGGACCCCGTGCCGAAGCTTTCCTCGCCGCAGATCGTCGCCTTCCCGGCGTCCAGCAGGTTGCCGAAGAACTTCCAGCCGGTGGGCGTCTCGTAATGATGCAGGCCGAGCGCCTCGGCCACCCGATCGGCGGCGGCAGAGGTGGGCATCGAGCGGGCGATGCCCTTCAGCCCCGCCTTGTAGCCGGGCGCGAGATGGGCGTTCGCCGCCAGCACCGCCAAACTGTCCGAAGGCGAGACATAGACCCCGCGCCCGACCACCATGTTCCTGTCGCCGTCGCCGTCCGAGGCGGCGCCGAAATCGGGCGCGTCCGGCCCGAACATCTCGTCCATCAATGCCTTCGCCCAGGTCGGGTTGGGGTCCGGGTGCATGCCGCCGAAATCCGGGAGGGGGGTGGCGTTGACCACAGTGCCCTTCGGGGCGCCAAGGCGGTTTTCCAGGATCTCCACCGCATAGGGGCCGGTCACGGCGCACATGCTGTCCATCCGCATGCGGAAGCCTCCCGCGAACATCGCCCGGATGGCGGGGAAGTCGAAAAGGCCTTCCATCAGTGCGGCGTAATCCGCCACCGGATCGACCACATCGACCGCCATCCCCGCCAGTTCATGCCGGCCGATGCGAGCCAGGTCCACGTCCTGCGCCTCGGCGATGTGGTATTCGGCGATCTCGGTCGTGCGCCTGTAGATCGCCTCGGTCACCGCTTCCGGCGCGGGGCCGCCGTTCGGCATGTTGAACTTCACGCCGAAATCCTCGTCCGGGCCGCCGGGGTTGTGGCTGGCCGACATGATGATGCCGCCGTCCGTTTCGTTCAGCCGGATCAGGTGGCTGGCGGCCGGAGTGGAAAGGATCGCCCCCTGCCCCACGATCACCCGCGCCGCGCCATTCGCCGCCGCCATCCGCAGGATCACCTGCGCCGCGCGGTCGTTGAAATAGCGCCCGTCGCCGCCAAGGACGAAGGTTTTCCCCTTCGCCCCCACCACGTCGAAGACGGATTGCACGAAATTCTCAAGATAGTGGCGGCCCATGAAGACCGGCGTCTTCTTGCGCAGGCCGGAGGTGCCGGGCTTCTGGCCCGCGATGGGCCGGGTGGCGACTTTGGTCATCGGGTCTCTCCCTTGGGTCGGGCGGGCAGGCTGCGCATAAGCAGCACGGATTGGGCGGGGGCAACGGCAGGGGCCGGGCCTTCGGTCAGGCCGGGACGGGTGGTGTCGAGGATCAATTCCCAGCCGGGCGCGGTATCGGGCAGGGTCAGAGCCGCCTCCGGGCCGCAGTTGAAGACGGCGAAGACCGCGCCTTCCCCGGGATCGCCGCCCTCGGCCGCCATGCGCAATTCCACGCAAAGGCAGCGGAAGGCGGGGTCGTGCCAGTCCTGCGGGCTTGGCTCCGTGCCATCGGCCCGGCGCCAGACCACGTCGCGCAAGCCGTCCGACGGCCGCGGGCGGGCATGCAGGAAGCGGCGCTGGCGCAGCACCGGATGCGCCTTGCGCAGCGCCGCCAGCCGGGCCACGAACCCGGTCAGTTCCCGGTCGGCATTCGACCAGTCCAGCCATGACAGATCGTTGTCCTGCGCATAGGCGTTGTTGTTGCCGCCCTGGCTGTGGCCGATCTCGTCCCCCGCCAGCAGCATCGGCACGCCCTGCGACAGGAACAGCGTCGCCAGCAGGTTGCGCTTGCGCAGGGCCCGCGCCGCCAGCACCGCCGGGTCGCCGGCCGGCCCCTCCACGCCCAGATTGTCGGAATGGTTCTCGGAATGGCCGTCGCGGTTCTCCTCGCCGTTCGCCCAGTTGCGCTTGACGGTGTAGGAGACCAGATCCTCCAGCGTGAAGCCGTCATGGCTGGTGATGTAGTTGACCGAGGAGGTTGCCGCCCTGCCCGAATGGTCGAACTTCTCGGCACTGCCGAGGACGCGGGCGGCAAGGTCGCGGGTCATCCCGGCATCGCCCCGCCAGTAGCGGCGCACCCCGTCGCGGAAACGGTCGTTCCATTCCAGGAACGGATGCGGATAGGCGCCAAGCTGATAGCCGCCGGGCCCGATGTCCCATGGCTCGGCGATCAGCTTGACGCGGGACAGGACCGGATCCTGCCGGATGGCGTCGAAGAAGCCGCCCTGCGGGTCGAAGCCATGCGCCTCGCGCCCCAGCACCGTGGCAAGGTCGAAGCGGAAGCCGTCGACATGCACCTGCTCCACCCAGTAGCGCAGGGAATCCATCACCATCCGCAGCACCATCGGCTGGGTCAGGTCCAGCGTGTTGCCCGTCCCGGCATCGTTGGCATAGCGCCGCCCGCCCTCGGTCAGCCGGTAATAGCTGGCATTGTCGAGGCCGCGGAAGGAAAGCGTCGGCCCCCATTCGTCGCCCTCGGCGGTATGGTTGTAGACCACGTCGAGGATGACCTCGATCCCCGCCGAATGCATCCGGCGCACCATGGTCTGCACTTCCCAGAGGCCGCCGTTGCGGCCCATGTAGCGCGGCTCGGGCGCGAAGAAGGCCAGCGAATTGTAGCCCCAGTAGTTGCGCAAGCCCTTGGCGGTGATGAACCGCTCATCGACGAAGGACTGGATCGGCAGCAGCTCCACCGTGGTCACGCCCAGCCGGGTCAGATGCTCCAGCACCTGATCCGAGGCGAGGCCGAGATAGGTGCCCCGCAGCCCCTTGTCCACGCCGGGGTGGCGGCGGGTCAGGCCGCGCAGATGCGCTTCCATGATCACCGTATCGGCACGGGGAATGCGCGGCGGCGCATCCGCGCCCCAGCCGAAAGAGGGGTCCACCACCACGGCTTTCGGCACGGCAAAGGCGGAATCGCGGGTGTCGAAGGACAGGTCCCCCTTCGGGCTGCCGACCTTGTAGCCCATCACCGCATCGGACCATTTCAGCCGCCCCTCCAGCGCGCGGGCATAGGGGTCCAAGAGCAGCTTGTGCGGATTGAAGCGATGCCCGCGCTCGGGGTCGTAGGGGCCATGGGCGCGGTAGCCGTAGACGCAGCCCGCGGTCAGCCCGCCGACATGGATGTGCCAGATGTCGCCGTCGCGGTCGCGCATCGGCAGGCGAGACAGTTCCTTGCGGCCGTCGGGGGAAAACAGGCACAGCTCGATCCCCTCGGCATGGGCCGAGAAGACGGCGAAATTCACCCCGTCGCCGGTCAGCGTCGCGCCCATCGGCCAGGGCTGGCCGGGGCTGACGGCATGGCCGTTGGCGCGGGTGGTGGACATCAGCCGACCAGCCCCGCGTAAAGCGCGGCATAGGCGGCGGCAGAGGTCTCCCACCCCACCGGCTGCGCCATGGCGGCCTTGCGCGCCCGCGCCCAGGCCTTGCGGTCGGCGTGCAGCGCCACCAGCTGCCGCAGGGCCTGCCCGAGGGCCAGCGCATCGGTCGGGTGGAAGACGAAGCCGGTCGCCACCCCTGCCGCAAGGCTGGCGGGCGTCGCCCCGATCACCGTATCGGCCAGCCCCCCGGTCGCCGCCACCACCGGCAGGGTGCCGTAGCGCAGGCCATACATCTGCGTCAGGCCGCAAGGCTCGAACCGGCTGGGGACAAGGACGGCATCGGCGCCCTGGAACAGGCGATGGCTCAACGCCTCGTCATAGCCGATCTTCACCGCCACCCGGCCGGGGAAGCGGTCGGCAAGGCCCAGCATCGCGCCCTCCAGCCCCGGATCGCCGGAGCCGAGGACGACCAGCCCGCCGCCCGATTGGACGAAATCCGGCACCGCCTCGGGCAGGAGGTCTATGCCCTTCTGGTCGGTCAACCGGCTGACGACGATGGCCAGCGGCCCCGGCACCTGCAGCCCGAACCCGGCGCAAAGCGCCGCCCTCGCGGCGTCCTTGCCCTTGAAATCCTTGGCGGAATAGGGGGTCTCGGCCTCCCCCTCCGGCGACCAGACCGCAAGATCCACCCCGTTCAGGATGCCGCGGACATCTCCCGCCGCCGCCCGCGCCGCGATCACGCCCTGCAAGCCCATGCCGAACTCGGGCCGCATCAGTTCCTCGGCATAGCGCGGCGAGACGGTGGTGATCCGGTCCGCCGTCACCAGCCCCGCCTTCAGGCTGCTGAGCCCGCCGTAATATTCCAGCGCGCCGGAGTGGAACGCCTCCCCCGGCAGGCGCAGGTCGTCCAGCAGCGCGCCCTCGGCCCAGCCCTGGAAGGCGATGTTGTGGATGGTGATGACCGAGCGGCAACCGCCATTCCCGTGATAGGCCAGATAGGCCGGCGCAAGCCCCGCCTGCCAGTCATGGGCGTGCAAAACGTCCGGTTTCCAGCCCGCCACGCCCTCGCGCGCCATCGCCGCCGCCACCCATGACAGCGCCGCGAAACGCTGCGGATTGTCGCCCCATTCGCCCAAGGGGCCGCTGTAAGGCCCGCCCTCGCGGTCATAAAGATGCGGCGCGTCGAGAAGAAGGACCGTCACGCCTTCCACCTCGCCCATCAGCACCCGCCCCTCGCCGCCCCAGAGATCCGGCTCGCGCCAGACCTCGGCCCAGCCCTTCGCCCGGGCGCGCAGCGACCGGTAGCACGGCAGCAGCACCCGCATCTCCCAGCCCTGCGCGGCCAGCGCCGCAGGCAGGGCGCCGACGACATCCGCCAGCCCCCCGGTCTTGACCAGAGGCACGCATTCCGATGCGACCGACAGCACCCGCCCCTTCATCACAAGCCCCTTCATCTTGGCTCAAATACTCCGGGGGGTCCGGGGGGCCGGCCCCCCGGCGTTTTCCACCCGAACCTCAGCCCAAAGCCTTCGCCCGCGCATCCAGCATAGCCTGCGTGATCAGCACGATGCCAGAGTCGGTGCGGCGAAACCATTTGGCATCCTCCACCGGGTCCTGCCCCACCACTAGCCCCTCGGGGATGGTGACGCTGCTGTCGATCACGCAATTCGTCAGCTCCGCCTTGCGGTTGACCGTCACCCGCGGCAGGGCCACCACATATTCGAGGCTGCTGAAGGAATGCGTCCGGCAGCCGGTGAAGAGAAGCGAGTTCGACACCGCCGAGCCCGAGACGATGCAATCGCCCGAGATCAGCGACGACACCGCAGACCCGCGCCGCCCGTCCTCGTCATGGATGAACTTCGCGGGGGGCACGATCTCGGAATAGGTCCAGATCGGCCAGGAATTGTCGTAGATGTCCAGCTTCGGCACGAAGTCGGTCAGGTCGATATTGGCCTGCCAGAAGGCGTCGATGGTGCCCACGTCGCGCCAGTAGGGTTCGTCCTCCAGCCCCGAGGTCACGCAGGAATCGGCGAATTTATGCGCCATTGCCTTGCCGTGCTTGACGATCCCGGGGATCAGGTCGTTGCCGAAATCGTGGCTGGACCCGTCGTCCACCATGTCGCGGATCAGCAGGTCGCGCAGGAAGGCCCAGTCGAAGACATAGATCCCCATCGAGGCCAGCGCATGGTCGGGATCGCCCGGAATGGCGGGCGGGTCCTTGGGCTTTTCAAGGAAATCGGTGATCCGCATGGTCTTGTCGACATGCATCACCCCGAAGGCCGTGGCCTCCATCCGCGGCACGGTCAGGCAGCCGATGGTCACATCGGCGCCGGTCTCGACATGCTGTTGCAGCATGATCTCGTAATCCATCTTGTAGATGTGGTCGCCCGCAAGGATCACCACATACTTGATGCGATAGCTGTCGATGATGTCGATGTTCTGCGCCACCGCATCGGCCGTGCCGCGATACCAGTTCACCTCGTCCATCCTCTGGCTGGCGGGCAGGATGTCGAGGTATTCGTTCCGCTCGGCCCGGAAGAAGCCCCAGCCGCGCTGCATATGGCGGATCAGGGAATGCGCCTTGTATTGCGTGGCGATGGCCATCTTGCGGATGCCCGAGTTCAGCGCGTTCGACAGCGCGAAGTCGATGATCCGGGTCTTGCCGCCGAAATAGACCGCCGGTTTCGCCCGCCGGTCGGTCAGTTCCTTCAGCCGGCTGCCCCGCCCGCCCGCCAGCACGAAGGCCATGGCCTGCGACGACAGCCTCTGGTTCGCTCTTGCCTTCATGGTTTCCTCCCTCGGGAACCCGGGCCTTCAGCCCTGTTTGAAATAGACTGCCGACAGCGGCGGCAGGGTGACAAGCGCCGATTGCGCCTGCCCGTGCCAGGGCTTCGGCCCGGCGGTGACGCCGCCCATGTTGCCGCGGTTGCCGCCGCCGTAACCGGCGGCATCGGTGTTCAGCACCTCGGCCCAATGGCCGCCCGCGGGCAGGCCCAGCCGATAGCTGCGCTCGACCGGGGTCATGTTGACGGCGACGACGACCATCGGGTCGCCCTCGCGGCCCTTCCTGACCCAGGCGTAGATGCTGCCCTCGGCGTCATTGGCCTCGATCCAGTCGAAGCCCTCGGGCCGGCAGTCGTTGACATGCAGCGCAGGCGTCTCGCGGTAAAGCCGGTTCAGGTCGCGCACCAGCGCCTGCACGCCCGCATGGGCCGGGGTCTCAAGCTGGTGCCAGTCCAGGCTCTGGTTGTGGTTCCACTCGGCGCCCTGGGCGAATTCCTGCCCCATGAACAGCAGCTTCTTGCCCGGATGCCCCCACATGAAGCCGTAATAGGCCCGCAGGTTGGCGAATTTCGCTTCGCCCTCCCCCGGCATCTTCGCCAGCATCGAGCCCTTGCCGTGCACCACCTCGTCATGGCTGATCGGCAGGATGTAGTTCTCGGACCATGCGTAATGCAGGCCGAAGGTCATCTGGTGGTGGTGATATTTCCGGTGGACCGGATCGCGCTGCATGTAAGACAGCGTGTCGTTCATCCAGCCCATGTTCCACTTGAAGCCGAACCCCAGCCCGCCCCAGTCCACCGGGCGGCTGACCCCCGGGAAGGCGGTGCTTTCCTCGGCCACCGTCATCACGCCCGGGCATTCGCCGTAGGCGGTGACATTCATCGCCCGCAGCATGGCGATGGCCTCGTAATTCTCGCGCCCGCCGTCGCGGTTGGGGATCCACTCGCCCTCTTTCCGCGAATAGTCGCGGTAGAGCATCGAGGCCACGGCATCCACCCGCAGCCCGTCGATGTGGTATTCCTCAAGCCAATACAAGGCGTTGGAGACCAGATAGTTCTGCACCTCCACTCGGCCATAGTTGTAGATCAGCGTGTTCCAGTCCTGATGGAAGCCTTCCTTCGGATCGGCATGTTCGTAAAGCGCGGTGCCGTCGAAGCGGCCGAGGCCATGGGCATCGGTCGGGAAATGGCCCGGCACCCAGTCGAGGATGACGCCAAGGCCCTTGCGGTGGGCGGCATCGACGAAGGCCCGGAACTCGGTGGGCGTGCCGTGGCGGATGGTGGGGGCGAAAAGGCCGATGGGCTGGTATCCCCAGCTTCCGTCGAAGGGATATTCGCTGACCGGCAGGCATTCGATATGGGTGAAGCCCATGTCGGCGGCATAGTCCACCAGTTGGTCGGCCAGTTCGAGATAGCTGAGCATCCGGTCCCCCGGAGCGCGCCGCCACGATGCAAGATGCACCTCGTAGACCGAGATCGGCGCATCCAGCGCATGTTTCGCCGCGCGCGCCTCCATCCAGCCGCCGTCATGGAACGCCCCACCGATCCGCCGCACGACAGAGGCGTTGGCGGGCGGATGTTCGGACCCGAAGCCCACCGGATCGGCCTTCAGCGGCATCAGCGCCCCGCCCGGGCCGCGGATCTCGTATTTGTAGGTCTCGCCCTCCTGCAGCCCGGGGATGAAGATCTCCCACACGCCGGTCGGCCCGCGCCGCCGCATCGGGTGGCGGCGGCCGTCCCAGATGTTGAAGTTGCCGACCACGGAAACCCGCTCGGCATTCGGGGCCCAGACGGCGAAGTGGACGCCATCCACCCCCTCATGCGTGATGCAATGCGCGCCAAGCACCTGCCAGAGGCGGCGATGCGTGCCCTCGCCCAGCAGGTATTCGTCCATCTCGCCCAGCACGGGGCCGAAGCGGAACGGGTCCTCGAACTCCCATTCCCCGCCATGGCCTTCCGCCCGCAGCCGGTAGGCCGCCCTGCGCGGCTGGCGATGGGTGAAAAGGCCGGGAATGCCCGGGTAAGGCGCGGCTTCCTCGGCCTTCTTGCCGGACAGCACCCACAGCCGGTCCGCCCCCGGCACGAAGGCGGTGATCAGCCAGCCCCCACCCTGTTTCTGGCCCCGCTTCTGCGGGCCGAGGACCGAGAACGGGTCGCCATGGCGGCCTTCGGCGATCGCCCGGGCGGTGCCTTCGTCCAGATCGTGGTCAGCCATGCGCCTGCCCTCCCAAAGCCGCGCCGGTCACAATGCGGGCGTGACGTCCCAGATATCCTTCATGTAGCTCAGGATCGTGCGGTCCGAGGAGAAGAACCCCGACCGCGCCGTGTTCATCGCCGCCATCCGCACCCATTGGCCGCGGTCGGCATAGGCCGCCGCGACCCGCCCCTGCGCCGCGTGATAGGCGTCGAAATCCGAGGCCACGAGGAAATAGTCCGAATGCCACATGGCATGGACCAGCCCGTGATACCGCTCGGGTTCGTCGGGCGAGAAGCGCCCCTCGGCGATCATCTGCAACACGTCCTGCAAGGGCGCGCTGGCCTCGATGGCCTTGCGGGCATGGTTGGGATCGGCGCGGCGCTGCGCCACCTGATCGGCGGTCAGGCCGAAGAGGAAGAAGTTCTCCTCGCCCACCTCCTGCAATATCTCGACATTGGCGCCGTCCAGCGTGCCGATGGTCGGCGCGCCGTTCATCATGAACTTCATGTTGCCGGTGCCCGAGGCTTCCTTCCCGGCGGTGGAGATCTGCTCCGACAGGTCGGCGGCGGGGATCACCCGTTCGGCCATACTGACGTTGTAGTTCGGCGGATAGACGATCTTCAGCAGGTCGCCCACCTGAGAATCCGCATTAACGACCGCCGCCACATCATTGATAAGACGGATGATATCCTTTGCCACCACATAACCCGGCGCCGCCTTGCCGCCGAAGATGCGCACCCGTGGCACCGGGTTCGCCACGGCCCCGTTGCGCAGGGCGTGCCAGTAGGCGGCGCATTCAAGGATGTTCAGCAACTGCCGCTTGTATTCATGGATGCGCTTCACCTGAACGTCGAACAGCGCATCGGGGCTGACCTTCACCCCGAACTCGCGCCCGATCCAGTCGGAGACCCGCGCCTTGTTCGCCCGCTTCGCCGCGTCGAAGGCGGCGCGGAATCCGGCGTCGTCCACATGCGCCTCAAGCCCGCGCAGCCGGTCCAGATCGGCCTCCCACCCCGCGCCGATGGTCTCGGTGATCAGGGCCGAAAGCGGGCGGTTGCAGGTCTTCAGCCAGCGCCGCGGCGTCACGCCGTTGGTCTGGTTGACGATCCGGCCCGGATGCAGGCGGTTCAGTTCCGGGAACAGGTTCTGCTTCACCAGATCGGAGTGCAGCGCCGAAACCCCGTTCACCTTATGCGCCATGACGAAGGCCAGTTCGCCCATCCGCACCTCATGATGCTTGACGATGCCCACGTAATGCGGCCGGTTCGGGTAGGTCCGGCGGTGCCAGCTGTCGATCCGCTCGACGATCTGCATGTGCCGCGGCAGCACGTTGCCGAAGGTGAAGGTCGCCCATTTCTCCAGCGCCTCGGGCAGAAGCGTGTGGTTGGTATAGCCAAGGCAGGCCCGCGCGGTTTCCAGCGCCTCGTCGAAGCCCATCCCGTGGTCGTCGGACAGAAGCCGCACCAGTTCCGGCCCGGCGATGGCCGGATGGGTGTCGTTCATCTGGATGGCGACATGTTTCGGCAGCGCCCTCAGGTCGGAATGGGCGTCCAGATAGCGGCGCAGGATGTCCTGAAGCGCGGCGGAGGTCAGGAGGAACTCCTGCTTCAGCCGCAGTTCCTTGCCCTGATAGGTGGTGTCGTCGGGGTAAAGCACCCGGCTCAGCGTGCGGGCCAGCGCCTCCGGTTCCGCCGCCGCCGCATAATCGCCCCGGTTGAAGCGTTCCAGATCGAACAGCGTGGTCGGCTTCGCCGCCCAGAGCCGCAGGGTATTGGCCCATTTACCCTGCCAGCCGACCACCGGCGTGTCATGCGCCTCGGCCAGTACGGTTTCTCCGGGCACCCAGATCTCGCGCCCGTCGCGGGTTTCCACATGGCCCTTGAAGCCGATGGTATAGGCGCTTTCGGGGCGCGGGAACTCCCACGGGTTCGGCTGCGAAAGCCAGTCTTCCGGCGCCTCGGCCTGCCGCCCACCCTCGAAGCGCTGGCGGAACAGGCCGTGTTCGTAGCGGATGCCGTAGCCATAGGCCGGACAGCCCACCGTCGCCATGCTTTCCATGAAACAGGCCGCCAGCCGCCCCAGCCCGCCGTTGCCGAGCGCGGCATCGGGTTCCTCGGCGGCAAGGGTGCGGAAGTCCTGTCCCACATCCGCCATCGCCTCCTCGACCGCCCCGGTCAGGCCGAGGTTCGCCGTGGCATCCTCGAGGATGCGGCCGATCAGGAATTCCATCGACAGGTAGTAGACGCGTTTCCTGTCCTCGGCCCATGTCCGGCGGGTCGAGGCGAACCACGGGCCGACGATACGGTCCCGAATGGCGAAGGAAAGCGCCATCCGCCAGTCATAGGCGCTGGCATTGGCCGCATCCTTGCCCAGCGTATAGGTCAGGTGGCGCTGGATGTCGGCTTTCAGAAGGTTCGGCGTCAGGCTCAGGTCGGTCACGCTTCGGTTCCGCTTTGGCTGCTTGTGGTCCGGCCAGCCTAGGCCCGGCCCCGGCATGGTCAAGCGGGCCGGTCCGGGGCAGGCTTGACCCCCCTCCCTGTTACCGCAAACATTGACCGAGTCCACCAAAATATTTCGTCGCAAATCCAATGACCTTTGGCATTCAAACCGCTTTGGCAAGCCTGCCACCGCCAAACCCTTGACGGCAAAGGACTTCCGCCTCACCGACAGGCCGCCAGGCAGCCGCAGGACCAAAAAAGCGGCAGCACGGACATGGGGCGGACGAAATGACGCATCCCAAACACCGCAAAAGCGGCCCTCCGGCGCCGCCGATCTGATCTGGATCAAGTTTCCAGCCGCCGCCCCGCCGCATTCTGGCGCGGCAATCCCAAGGGCGGAGGTCCCGATGCGCCTGACCACACGCACCAATCTGGCGATGCGCACGCTGATGTTCTGCGCGGTGAACCAAGGACGGATCGTCCGGCGGCAAGAGGTGGCCGCGGCCTGCAACGCCTCGGAGAACCATCTGGCGCAGGTGATCCACCTCCTGGCGCAGAAGAAGTTCCTGCGCACCATACGCGGGCGTGCGGGCGGGCTGATGCTGGGCCGCGCGCCGGAAAGCATCACCGTGGGCGAGGTGTTCCGCACCTTCGAGGCGCCGCTGCCCTTCGCCGAATGCTTCGCGGGCGACGCCAACCAATGCCCGCTTTTCGCCGCCTGCCGGCTGAAATGCCTGCTCTCGGACGCGCTGGCCGCCTTCTACGCCAAGCTGGACGAGGTGACGGTGGTCGACCTTGTCGAAGAGAACTGCGACCTGCAATTCATCCTGAAGGTGGCGTGAGGGACCCGGCCGGCCCACGGGCAGTTCAGGACCCCGCCTGCCCCACCCTGTCCTGCAACGCGCGCGCAAGGTCGCGCGAGGTGTGGAACACCGCCAATATGGTCACCACTCCCGCGCCGACCTCATAGACAATCAGATAGGGCAGGCCCGCAACGCCCAGTTCCCGCGTCGCGGGATGGCGCCCCGGACGGCCAAGGGCCGGGAAGTCGGTCAATCTTTCCGCCGTCCGCACGATCCCGCGGAACACGCCCTCGGCGGCAACCGGGTTGTCCAGCGCCACATAGTCCACGATTGCCTCAAGGTCACGCGCCGCGGGCGCGGCGATGACAAGCCTCAACGCGACCAGCCGTGCTTTGCGGCGACCCCCGCAAATACCTCATCGGCAGGAGCGATCTCGCCCCTGCGGGCAGCCTCGCTTCCCTCCCTGATCCGGTCCAGCTGCCAGGAGTTGGTTTCCAGATACTGCTCGATGGCCTGATTGACGATATAGTTGCGGGAACGGTCCATTGCGCTGGCCAAGGCATCGATCTCGGCCACCTTGCTGGTCCTGATGGTGATCGGCTCGGATTGTGAGCGCTGCGGCATGATGTGTTCCCTTGTAATCACCTGTAATCGTAGCACCCGCCGCAGCCCGTTCCAAGCCGCGTCATTCTTCCTTCGCCGCCAGCCCCGAAAGGATCGGGCAATCCGGTCTTCCGTCGCCCGCGCAGGCCTGCACGAGATCGGTCAGCGTGGCCTGCATCGCGCGCAGTTCCACGATCTTGGCGGCGATCTGGCCCAGATGCCGCTCGGCCAGCGCCTTCACCTCCGCGCTGGCCCGGCCCTTGTCCTCATACAGCGCCAGCAGCGCCCGGCAGTCCTCGATGGAAAACCCCAGCCCCCGCGCCCGCCCGATGAAGGCCAGCTTGTGCAGGTCGGTCTCGCGGAAGCGGCGATAGCCGTTCTCGCTCCGCTCGGGCCGGATCAGGCCGATCTCCTCGTAATAGCGGATGGTCTTGGCGGGCAGCCCGGCCCGCGCGCCGGTTTCGGAAATGTTCATCCCCTCACCCCCTTCAGCCGCAGCGCGTTCAGCAGCACGAAGACCGAGGACAGCGCCATCGCCCCCGCCCCCAGCATGGGCGAGACCTGCGGCCCGCCGAAGGGCACCAGCAGCCCCGCCGCCACCGGGATCAGCGCCACGTTGTAGCCGAAGGCCCAGACCAGGTTCTGCCTTATGTTGCGCATCACCGCCCGGCTGACCTTCACCGCCGAGACCACGGCCCGCGGATCGCCGCGCATCAGCACCACCTCGCCCGCCTCGATCGCCACATCCGTCCCGGTGCCCATGGCGATGCCGACCTCGGCCGCCGCCAGCGCGGGCGCGTCGTTGATGCCATCGCCGACGAAGGCGCCGCCCATGTCGCGGACGATCTCCAGCTTGCCCTCGGGCAGGATCCCGGCATGGACGCGGGAGATGCCGAGGCCGGAGGCCACCGCCTGCGCCGCGGCGGGCGTGTCGCCCGAGACCATCGCCACCTCCACCCCCATTCCGGCCAGCCCGGCCACCGCCTCCGCCGCGCCGGGCTTCGGCTGGTCGGAGGCGACGATCAGCCCCTCCACCGCGCCGTCGCGGGCGACGTAGAGCAGGCTGTGCCCCTGCGCCGCGGCCTCTGCCGCCTGCGCCTCCAGAGCCGGGGGGATGGAGGCGAACATCCGCGCCGCGCCCACCTCGATCCGCGCGCCCTGCACCATGGCCTCGGCGCCATAGCCGGGGCGGGCCTTGAAGCCGGTGGCCTCGGGCACATCCCTGGCGGCGGCCAGCACGGCGGCGGCCAGCGGATGTTCGCTGCCCCGCTCCACCGCCGCGGCCATCGGCAGCACCCAGTCCGGGCCGTGGACGGCGGCCACCCGGGGCTTGCCCTCGGTCAGCGTTCCGGTCTTGTCGAAGCCCACCGTCTTCACCCCGGCCAGCGCCTGAAGCGCGTCACCGCGGCGGAACAGCACCCCAAGCTCTGCCGCCCGCCCGGTGCCGACAAGGATCGAGACCGGCACCGCCAGCCCCATGGCACATGGGCAGGCGATGATCAGCACCGCCACGCCCGAGACCAGCGCGCGGGCCACATCGCCGGTGGCCATGAGCCACACGATTGCCGTGACGGCCGCGACCACCATCACCGCGGGTACGAACCACAGCGTCACCCGGTCCACCATCGCCTGCACCGGCAGCTTCGACCCCTGGGCTTCCTCGACCATGGCGACGATGCGGGCCAGCGTGGTGGCGGCCCCCACCGCCTTGACCTCGACCACCAGCGCGCCGGTGCCGTTCACCGTGCCCGCGGTGACCGTGGCGCCCGCCCGCTTCTCGACCGGCAGCGGCTCTCCGGTCAGCATGGATTCGTCCACCACCGAGGCCCCGTCGGCCACCAGCCCGTCGACCGGCACCCGCTCACCGGGCCGCAGCGCGATCCGCATCCCCGGCAGCAGGCTGGCCACCGGCACCTCCTGCCCGTCCTCCAGCCGCGCCACCCTTGGCTGCAGGCCGACCAGCCGGGCGATCGCCGCGCCCGCCCTGCCCCGCGCCCGCGCCTCGAGCGCCCGGCCCAGCAGGATCAGCGTCACGATCACCGCCGCCGCCTCGAACCAGACATGGCGGCTTTCGGCGGGGATCAGCCCGGGCGCGAACAGGACCAGCGTGGAAAAGCCCCAGGCCGCCAGCGTCCCCACCGCGACCAGCGCGTTCATGTCCGGCCCGCCGCGCAGGAGCGAGGGAATGCCCTTCCGGAAGAACCTCTGCCCCGGACCGGCAAGGACGGCAGAGGTCAGCAGGAACTCCATGATCCAGAGCGGGCGCTGCCCGACCGCGCCATGCAGCCAGTGGTGGAAGGCCGGGAAAAGGTGCCCGCCCATCTCGGCCACGAAGACCGGCAGGGTCAGCAGCCCGGCAATGACGAAATCGCGCCAGAGCCGGCGTTCCTCCGCCTGCGGGTCGGCGGGCGCGGCCTCTTCCAGCGGCGTGGCGGCATAGCCCGCCCGCGTCACCGCCGCGGCCAGCGCCGCCGGATCGGCGCGTTCCCACAGCGTCACCTGCGCCCGCCGCGTCGCAAGGTTCGCCACCGCCGAGGCGACGCCGGGCTGCGCCTTCAGCACCCGCTCCACCCGGCCGGTGCAGGCGGCGCAGGTCATCCCCTCGACCGACAGCGTAACCACGTCCGGCACCGCCGGATAGCCCGCCCGGGCCAGCGCCTCTGCCATCGCCTCGCGCGTGGCGGGGGCATGGAAACTGGCCGTGGCCTCGCCGGTGCCGAAGTTGGCCGAGGCGGTTTCCACCCCCGGCACCGCCTTCAGCGCGCGTTCGACCCGGCCGACGCAGGAGGCGCAGGTCATCCCCTCCAGCCGGAAGCGGGCGGTTTCGGGGGGCAGGGTTTCGGCGGGCAGCACGGTGGTGTTCATCGGCGTTTCTCCTTCGCCTGCAGGATATAAGGGTTCCAGTCACGGGAAGGTCAACCCCGCCGGCTGCGGGAAATTGTCCTGCCCCGGCCTCTTGACCTTCCCCCTGCCGGAAACCCCATATGACCGGCAAAGGAGACCGCCATGACCACGCTTTCCGTTCCCGACATGTCCTGCGGCCATTGCAAGGCCAGTGTCGAGGCCGCGCTTGCCCCCATCGCCACGAAGGTCGAGGTCGACCTGCCCGCCCGCCGGGTGACGGCCGAAGGCGCGGCCTCCGCGGCGCTGGTCAAGGCGCTGGAGGAGATCGGTTTTCCGGCCAGCGTGGTCGGCTGAGGCGCCAGGGTTTCCTGCGGGGAAATCCTGCGCGACCCTGGGGAAAAACCTGTGGAAAACATGTTGCGAATGTCGCACATGTAATCAATGGCGCCGCATTGGTGCCATTTCCCTACCTTGTCCAGGCCATTTGCAACAGGCACATTACAAAGCAGTGAAACAAGAGCCGAGGCAGAGCAGTCACATGGCCACGTCCACGCAACAGCAAGGCGGCAGCAACACGCCCGCCCAGCAACCCCAGCAGCAGGGCTCCGCGCCCCGCCCGCCGGCGAAGCCCGTCTTCAAGGACTGGGCGTCGATCTGATTTCCGGCCTCTTGCCGGGGCGCGGGGCTGGCCTGTAGGCTGGCCCCGTTTCCGTTTCCAGGCACCCCCCGTGAGCGATCCCGTCTCCTCGATCCCCAACCTGGGCCCGGCTTCCGAGGCCGCCTTCGCCCGCGCGGGCATCCATTCGGCGCAGGACCTGCGCGCCATCGGCGCGGACGAGGCCTACCGGCGGCTTCTGCTGTCGGGCAGCCAGCCGCATTTCATCGGCTATTACGTGCTGGTGATGGGCCTGCAGGGCCGCCCGTGGAACGATTGCCAGGGCGAGGAGAAGAAAGCGCTGCGGGCGAAGTTCGACGCGATCAAGGGGTCGATCCAGGGAACAAGCGAAAAGGGCCGCTCCGATCTGGAGGCGGCCCTGTCGTTCTTCGGCGTGGTGGAGCGGCGGTAAGCGATTTCCGCGCGGAAATCGCAACCGGAATTCGCGCGAATTCCGGCGCCCCCGTCCTCAGCCCACCAGTTCGAGGCCCGAGAAGAAGAAGGCGATCTCGCGCGCGGCCGATTCCGGGCTGTCCGAACCATGGACCGAGTTCTCGCCCTTCGACAGCGCGAATTCCTTGCGGATGGTGCCTTCGGCGGCGGCGGCCGGGTCGGTCGCGCCCATCACTTCGCGGTTCTTGGCGATGGCGCCTTCGCCTTCCAGCACCTGCACCACCACCGGCTCGGACGCCATGAAGCTGCACAGCTCGCCGTAGAAGGGGCGTTCCTTGTGCTCGGCGTAGAACTGGCCGGCCTGGGCCGGGGTCAGGTGGATGCGCTTCGAGGCGACGACGCGCAGGCCGGCCTCCTCGAACTTGGCGACGATCTTGCCGGTCAGGTTGCGCTTGGTGGCGTCGGGCTTGACGATCGAGAGGGTGCGTTCAATGGCCATCTGGCTCTCCATTCAGGGGGCCGGATGCGGCCCTTTTCGCGTGGCCGGGCTGCTAGCACGAGCGCCGGGCAAAGAAAAGACGGGAGGCGCGCGCCCGGTTGACCTTGGCGCGCCGCTGCGGCAAGGCGGGGCCATGCTGCGGATCGAGGACATCACCTATTCGGTCGAGGGCCGCCCCCTGTTCGAGGGCGCCTCCGCCACCATCCCCGAGGGCCACAAGGTCGGCCTCGTCGGCCGCAACGGCACGGGCAAGACCACGCTCTTCCGGCTGATCCGGGGCGAGCTGACGCTGGAAGGCGGCGCGATCAGCCTGCCGCAGCGCGCCCGCATCGGCGGCGTGGCGCAGGAGGTGCCGTCGTCCGAGGTGTCGCTGATCGACACGGTGCTGGCCGCCGATACCGAGCGCGCCGCGCTGCTGGCCGAGTCGGAGACCGCCGCCGATGCCGCCCGCATCGCCGAGATCCAGACCCGGCTGATCGACATCGACGCCTGGTCGGGCGAGGCGCGGGCCTCCTCCATCCTGCGCGGCCTGGGGTTCGAGCCCGACCAGCAGCTTCTGCCCTGCTCGGCCTTCTCGGGCGGCTGGCGGATGCGGGTGGCGCTGGCGGGGGTGCTGTTCGCCCAGCCGGACGTGCTGCTTCTGGACGAGCCGACCAACTATCTTGACCTCGAAGGCGCGCTCTGGCTGGAAAGCTATCTGGCGAAATATCCCCATACCGTCATCATCATCAGCCATGACCGCGGCCTCCTGAACCGCGCCGTGACCGGCATCCTGCATCTGGAAGACCGCAAGCTGACCTATTACTCCGGCGCCTACGACACCTTCGCCGAGACCCGCGCCGCCCGCCTTGCCGTGGCCGAGGCCGAGAACCGCAAGGCCGAGGCCCGCCGCGCCCATCTGCAAAGCTTCGTCGACCGCTTCCGCTACAAGGCGTCGAAGGCCAAGCAGGCGCAGTCGCGGCTGAAGATGATCGAGCGGCTGAAGCTGACCTCCACCCCGCAGGAGGCGGCGCTGGCGCGCTTCACCTTCCCCGAGCCCGAGGAACTGTCGCCGCCGATCCTGACGCTGGAGGGCTGCGCCGTGGGCTACGGCGGGCCGCCGGTGCTGCGGCGACTGTCCCTGCGCATTGACCAGGACGACCGGATCGCGCTGCTTGGCCGAAATGGCGAGGGGAAATCCACGCTTTCCAAGCTGTTGGCGGGGAAACTTCAATCGTCCGAGGGGCGGCTGCACCGTTCCTCGAAACTGCGGATCGGCTATTTCGCCCAGCATCAGGTGGATGAGCTGGAGGTCGAGGACACGCCCCTTGCCCATGTCGCCCGGCTGCGCCCGGCCGAGCCGCCCGCGAGGCACCGCGCGCGGCTGGCGGGCTTCGGGCTGATGGCGGAACAGGCGGAAACCGCGGTCGGCCGACTTTCCGGCGGGCAGAAGGCGCGGCTGTCGCTGCTTCTGGCCACCATCGACGCGCCGCACCTGCTGATCCTCGACGAGCCGACCAACCATCTGGACATCGAATCCCGCGAGGCGCTGGTCGAGGCGCTGACCGAATATACCGGCGCGGTGATCCTCGTGTCGCACGACATGCACCTGCTGTCGCTGGTGGCCGACCGGCTCTGGCTGGTGAAGGGCGGCACGGTGGCGCCGTTCGAGCAGGATCTCGAAGCCTATCGCAGCCTGCTTCTCCAGGGCGACGAGCCTGCGAAGACCGCCACGAAACCCGTTGAAAAGGCGAAGAAACCCGTCATCGACCTTCCCGCCCTGCGCAGTGATGTCCGCAAGGCCGAGGAACGTCTGGCGAAACTGTCCGAGATGCGGGCGAAGCTTTCGGCCCGCATGGCCGACCCGGCGCTTTACGACGCGACCCGCAAGGCCGATCTCGACCAGTTCACCGCAAAATTCGCCGAACTGGAACAGGCCGAACACCGGGCCGAGGCGCTGTGGCTGGAGGCGCAGGAACGGCTTGAGGCCGCCGGCGGCTGACGGGCCTTCCCAAGGCCCCGCCCGCAGGCTAGCCTGACCCGCAGCCCGGAGGCCCGATGCCCGAGACCGCCTTCCTGATCACCGCCTTCGCCACGCTTTTCGTGGTGATCGACCCGCCGGGGCTGGTGCCCCTGTTCATCGCGCTGACCCGCGGGATGGAACCCGCGCGCCGCCGGGCCATGGCGCAACGGGCCTGCCTGATCGCCGCCGTGCTGCTGACGGCCTTCGGCCTGTTCGGCGAGTCCCTCCTCGGCTTCATCGGCATCTCGATGCCCGCCTTCCGCATCGCGGGCGGGATCCTGCTGTTCCTGACCGCCCTCGACATGCTGTTCGAGCGCCGGACGCAGCGGCGGGAAGGCCAGCAGGCCGACCCCGACCACGACCCTTCGGTCTTTCCGCTGGCGACACCGCTGATCGCCGGACCCGGCGCCATCGCCACCATGATCCTGCTGGTCGGCCAGTCCGGCCCCGGCTGGCAGGGCGCGGCCTGGGTGATCGGGCTTCTCTTGCTGATGATGGCGGTGACCTTCGCCTTCCTCCTCGCCTCGCCGCCGCTGGAACGGTTGCTGGGCCGCACCGGGGTGGTGGTGATCACCCGGCTTCTGGGGATGCTGCTGGCCGCGCTGTCGGTGCAATTCGTGATCGACGGAGTGCGGCAGACCGGCCTCGTGGGCTGAGCCTTCCCTTCCGCCGCACGATACCCCATATCCGGGGGGACGAAGGAGACGGGATGGACGGCGACAATTTCGCAAGGCTCGGCTATCTGGCGCTGCTGCTGGCGGCGGTGGGCGGCTGGGTGATCGTGGAATACCGCGGGCGGCTGGGACAGGCCTTCCGGGTGGCCGCCGCCTGGGGGCTGATCTTCCTTGGCCTGATGGCCGCTTACGGGCTGTGGAACGACATCCGCGGCCCGAAGGCGATTCCCGACCAGATCCTGACCGACACCGGCCGGGTGGAACTGCCCCGCGCGCCGGACGGGCATTACTACGCGACGCTGACCATCAACGGGGTGGACCTGCGCTTCATGGCCGACACCGGCGCCTCGACCATGGTGCTGACCAAGGCGGATGCGCGGGCCATCGGCCTCGATCCCGATGCGCTGCTCTATCTCGGCCAGGCCTATACCGCCAACGGCGTCGTCCGCACCGCAAGGGTGACGTTGGAGTCGGTGGCCTTCGGCCCCTTCGCCGATACCGGCGTCTCGGCCTGGGTGAACGAGGGCGAGATGGACGTCTCGCTTCTGGGGATGGACTACCTCGGCCGCTTCAGGATCGAGATCGCGGGCGACAGGATGATCCTCGGGCGGTGAGGCCCGGGCCGGGCGGGTTCACCTTGTAGACCCTTCAGCCATAGACCACGGGAGGCCAGCGCCCGCCGGGGGCGGGGCGGGCGCTGGCCGGGACTGATGGTCCCGGCCGGGAATGCGGAACCCGCAGCGCGTGGCGAAGGCGATGGCCTTCGCCATCGGGGCCGGGCCGGAAAAATCCGGACGCTACCCCTTCGCCGCGCTTTCGGCCTTCTTCTCCCAGCGGCCCGACTCGTCGTTCCAGTATTGCGCCGCAAGACCCGCCGAGGTGACGGCCTTCCACTGCACCCGCGCCGCCTGCACCTGCGCCTCGTTCGCGCCGTCGAAGGCCAGCCAGACCCGTTCCAGCGCCCGCGCCTCTTCCGCCGCAACCTCCTGCGGCCCCATCAGCAGCACCGCCTGCGCGCCGTTCACCGCGGCCCCCGCCCCCAGCAGCACCGGCTGCTCGGCATCATGCGCGCCGCCTTCAAGGCCATGCGGCAGGAAGCCCTCTTCGGGGTAAAGCCAGAGCCTCTGGTCCTGACGCTCCAGCGCGCCGCGGTCGGGGCTGCGGATCATAACCCGCCAGCCCTGCGACAGCGCGCGAGGCACAAGCATGTCGATCACCTCGTCCATGCCATGCCGCATCAGGTGGTAGAAGTTCACCACGCCCATCAGGGCTATTTCGCTTCGTACTTGTCGCGGATCAGCCGGTTCAGCGCCATGACGCCCCAGCCCGTCGCCCCCTTGGGCGCCAGCGTGGTGTCGGATTTCACCAGCGCCGTGCCCGCGATGTCCAGATGGCACCAGGGCGTGCCCTCCCTGACGAAGCGGGCAAGGAACTGCGCCGCGGTGATCGCGCCGCCGTCGCGGCCGCCGACGTTCATCATGTCGGCGATGCGGGATTTCAGCTTGGCGTCATAGGCCTCGCCCATCGGCATCCTCCAGGCGCCCTCGCCCTCGGCCTGGGCCGCGCGGAGGAAGGCGTTGCAGAGATCGTCGTCGTTCGAGAAGACGCCGGTGTTCTCGTGGCCGAGCGCGATGATGATCGCGCCGGTCAGGGTGGCGAGGTTGATCATGCCGCGCGGGGCGAAGCGTTCCTGCGCATACCAGAGCACGTCGGCCAGCACGAGACGGCCTTCGGCATCGGTGTTGATCACCTCGATCGTGTCGCCCTTCATCGACTTCACCACGTCGCCGGGGCGCTGCGCACGGCCGTCCGGCATGTTCTCGACCAGCCCGACCAGGCCGACGACATTCGCCTTCGCCTTCCGCAGGGCCAGCGTCCGCATGACGCCCGCCACGGTGCCCGCGCCGCCCATGTCCATGGTCATCTCTTCCATGCCCGCCGCGGGCTTGATCGAGATGCCGCCGGTGTCGAAGACCACGCCCTTGCCGACCAGCGCGAAGGGCGCCTCGCCCTTCGTGCCGCCGTTCCATTGCATCACCACCACCTTGGACGGGCTTTCCGAGCCCTGCCCCACGCCGAGAAGCGCGCCCATGCCCAGCTTGGTCAGGTCCTCCTCTTCGAGGATCTCGACCTCCAGCCCCAGCTCCTGCATCGCGGCCAGCCGGGCGGCGAAATCGTAGGTGGTCAGGATGTTGGCGGGCTCGTTCACCAGATCGCGGGTGAAGAACACGCCCTCGGCCACGGCGGCCATCGGAGCGGCCTCGGCAGCCACGGCCTCCGGCGAGGAAACCATCATCTCCACCGCGCCCTTCGCAGGCTGGTCGCCGGTCTTGTGCGGGGTGAAGTCATAGGCCCGCATGGCAAGGCCGAAGGACACCTCCGCCGCGCGGGGGTGGTTCTCGGCCACCACCAGCAGGTCGGGTTTCGACAGCGCCTTGCCGATGGCGCTGCCCGCCTTGCGCGCGCTGGCCGGGTCGGTCCGCTTCGGCAGGCGGACGATCTGCAGCGCCTCGGCGGCAAGGCCGGCGGGGAAGGCCAGTTCCATCGCCTCGCCCGGTTTCAGCTTGTCCCAGCCCTCGGAGGACATGGCGCGCGCCAGCGCCCCCTTCGCCGCCCGGTCCAGCCGCCGCGCGGCGGGCGTCATGCCTGTCGGCCCGTCGGCCAGAAGGGCGATGCGGCCCGGATGGGCCACCAGCCGGTCGAGATCGGTTTCGGTGAAGCGGATTGCAGCGGGATGCGTCATGGGATGCCTTCGGTGCTTGGGATCGCCCTGCCCCGACGGATCGGCGGGCGGCTGCCGCCACGCTACAGATTGGCCGCCGCCTTTGCCAGATATGAGTTTCGGCCCCCGCCCGAATCCTTTAGGGTCGCCGCAACATCTTGTGGGGACCCGTTTCGGCTTGTCGAGATTCGACCGATATCTGCTGGCGCAACTGCTGGCGCTGTTCGGCTTCTTCAGCCTTGTTCTGGTGGCCGTCTACTGGGTCAACCGGGCCGTCGGCCTGTTCGACCAGTTGATCGGCGACGGCCAGTCGGCCGTGGTCTTCCTTGAATTCTCGGTCCTGACCCTGCCCAATGTGATCCGCCTCGTCCTGCCGGTCTCGGCCTTCGCGGCCTGCCTTTACGCGATCAACCGGCTGAACCAGGAAAGCGAGCTGGTGGTGATGCAGGCTACCGGCTTTTCCGCCTTCCGGCTGGCCCGCCCGGTGCTGTTCTTCGGGCTTTCGGTGCTGGCGATGCAGATGGTGCTGACCAATGTGCTGGTGCCGCTGTCGCAGGCCCGGCTGGGCGAGCGGAGCTCGGAGATTTCCGAAAACGCCACCGCGCGCTTCCTGAACGAGGGGCGGTTCATGCATCCGGCCACCGGGGTCACGCTTTACATCAGCGAGATCACGCCCCTGGGCGAGTTGGAGAAGATCTTCCTTTCCGACGAACGCGGCGCGGCCGACCGGGTGGTCTATACCGCCGAGACGGCGCTTCTGGTGCGGGGCGAGGCCGGGCCGGTGCTGGTGATGCTGGATGGCGCGGCGCAGCGGCTGACGCGGGAAGGCCAGCGGCTGGCTGTGACCCGGTTCGAGAATTTCGCCATGGACCTGTCGGGATTGATGAACGGTGGCGGCGCGCGGCGGGTGGGCCTGCGCGAGCTGTCGACCCTCGACCTGCTGGCCGCGCCGCCCGAGTTGCTGGAGGCCACCGGGCAGAACCGCGCCAGTTTCCGGGAAGAGGCGCACAGCCGGATCGCCTCGCCCCTGCTGGCGCTGGCGGCGCCGCTGGTGGGCTTCGCCGCGCTGATGCTGGGGGGGTATTCGCGCTTCGGCCTCCTGCCGCAGATCGCGCTTGGCGTGGGGCTTCTGATCGTGTTGCAGACGATTTCCACCGTCGGCGCGGGCCGGGCGCTGAAAAGCGACCTGGCCTGGCCGCTGGTCTATCTGGCGCCGCTGACGGGGCTGGCGATCAGCGGCGCCCTGCTCTGGCTGGCGCAGCGGCCAAGGCGGCGGAAGCGGGAGGCGGTGGCATGACGATGTCGCTTTACATCGCCCGGCGCTTCCTGACGACGGTGGGCATGGTGTTCCTGATCTTCTTCGGCATCCTCCTTCTGATCGACATGATCGAGCAGATGCGGCGGCTGTCGAGCACCGGCGCAGGGCTGGCCGATGTCTTCCGGCTGTCGGTGCTGAACGTGCCGGACACGCTTTACCGCATCCTGCCGCTGATCCTGATCATGGGATCGGTGGCGCTGTTCCTTGCGCTGGCGCGGTCGTCGGAACTGGTGGTGGTGCGGGCGGCGGGGCGGTCGGGGCTGCGGTTCCTGGTGACGCCGGTGGCGGCGGCGCTGGCGATCGGCCTTTTCGCCATCGGCGTCCTCAACCCCTTGGTCGCCGCCACGCAGAAGGCCTATGAGGAACAGCGCGCCGCCTGGCTGACGCCGGGGGATTCCGTGCTGTCGGTGTCGGATACCGGGCTCTGGCTGCGGCAGGGCGGCGAATACGGGCAGACCGTCATCCAGGCGGGCCGCGCCAATCCGGACGGGACCGAGCTTTCCGCCGTCACCTTCCTGACCTTCGGCCCCGACGGCATTCCCGCCACGCGGGTCGAGGCGGCGACGGCCCGGCTGACCCCCGGCGCCTGGCTGCTGGACGGGGCGAAGATGTGGGATCTGTCCCTGCCCAACCCCGAACTGGCCGCGGCGCAATGGCCCAACGGCACCCGCCTGCCCTCGGACCTGACGCCCGAGCGGATCCGCGACAGTTTCGGCACCCCGAACGCGGTGCCGATCTGGCAACTGCCGGGCTATATCGCCGGGCTGGAAAGCGCCGGGTTCACCGCGCGGTCCTATCGCCTTTGGTTCCAGATGGAACTGGCGCAGCCGCTTCTGCTGGCGGCCATGGTGCTGATCGCCGCCGGTTTCACCATGCGCCATGCCCGGTTCGGCAAGACCGGAACCATGGTGCTTTACGCCATGCTCTCGGGCTTCGCGGTGTTCTTCCTGCGCAACTTCGCGCAGGCGCTTGGCGACAGCGGCCAGATCCCGGTGATGCTGGCGGCATGGAGCCCGCCGCTGGCCGCCGCCCTGCTGGCGCTCGGCCTTGTCCTGCATCTGGAGGACGGCTGATGCGCGCCCTTCTTCCTCTGCTGGCGCTGATCCTTGCCCTCGCCTCCCCCGCGCTGGCGCAGGAAACCGCCGCGCTGGTCTCGGACCGGCTGTCGATCACCGGCGACACCCGGCTGATCGCGGAAGGCAATGTCGAGGTGTTCTTCCAGGGCCGCACCCTGAAGGCCAGCCGGATCACCTATGACCAGGCCACCGACCGGCTGCTGATCGAAGGGCCGATCGTGCTGACCGAGGCCGGCGGCAAGGCGATCATCCTTGCCTCGCAGGCCGATCTGGCGGCGGACCTGTCCGAGGGCCTGATGACCAGCGCCCGCATGGTGCTGAACCAGCAGTTGCAGCTGGCGGCCAACCGGATCATGCGGGTGGACGGGCGTTACACCGCACTGGACAACGTGGTGGCCTCCTCCTGCAAGGTCTGCGCCGCCAATCCGGTGCCGCTCTGGGAAATCCGCGCCTCCCGCGTGGTGCATGACCAGGAGGAACGGCAGCTCTACTTCGACCATGCGCGCTTCCGCGTGGCCGGGGTGCCGGTCTTCTACATCCCCCGCCTGCGGCTGCCCGACCCGACGCTGGACCGCGCCACCGGCTTCCTGCAGCCCAGCCTGCGCACCACCTCGGCCCTGGGGACCGGGCTGAAATTCCCCTATTTCATCAAGATCGGCGACAGCCGCGACCTGACGGTGACACCCTATATCACCACCAAGAACGGCCGCTCGGTCGAGTTGCGCTACCGGCAGGCCTTCGCCACCGGCCGGATCGAGGTTATCGGCAGCTTTACCCACGACGACATCATGCCGGAAAAGGACCGCGGCCATCTCTTCGCCACCGGCTGGTTCGGCCTGCCCCAGGGTTTCGGCCTCGACATGAAATTGCAGACGGTGTCGGACCCGGCCTATCTGCTGGACTACGGCATCCTGAACACCGACCGGCTTGACAGCCGCATCAGCATCAACCGCACGCGGCGCAACGAACATATCTCGGGCCGGGTGATCAGCTTCCAGACCCTGCGCGAGGACGAGGACAACACCACCATCCCCTCGGTCGTGGCGGACCTCACCTTCCACCGGCGGTTCTCGCTGGGGCCTTTGGGCGGCGAGGGCGGGCTGCGGTTGCAGACGCACAGCCACTGGCGCAGTTCCTCCAGCCCCTTCGACGGGCCGGACCTTGACGACATCGCCGACGGGCGCGACGTCAACCGCTTCTCGGCCCGGATCGACTGGCGGCGCGGCTTCATCCTGCCCGCGGGCATCGAGGCGACACTTCTGGGCGAGGCCTCGGTGGACGCCTATGCCATCGCGCAGGATGCGATCTATGCCGGGCACAAGACCCGCAGCCATACCGCCGCGGGGGTGGAACTGCGCTGGCCCTGGATCAAGGCCGCCTCTTCCGGCGCGGTGCATGTGATCGAGCCGGTGGTGCAACTGGTCTGGGCGGGCAGCGACGGCAGGGGCCTGCCGAACGAGGATTCCGCGCTGGTCGAATTCGACGAGGGCAACCTCTTCTCGCTGAACCGCTTCCCCGGCTCGGATGCGGTGGAACTGGGGCGGCGGGCGAATGTCGGCGTGACCTGGACCCGGCACGATCCGGCGGGCTGGACCATGGGCGTGACCGTGGGCCGGGTCTACCGCGAGCGGGACCATCTGCAATTCGGCCCGGCTTCGGGCCTGGCGGGCGAAACCTCCGACTGGCTGGCGGGGGTGAATTTCGTCCTGGCCAATGGCTATGCCATCGCGGGCCGCGCCACATTCGACGACGATTTCACCCTGTCCAAGGCCGAGGCCCGGGTCTCGATGAACCGCGACCGGCTGGCGGTGGCGACCTCGATGCTCTGGGTGGTGGCGGACCCGGTGCTGGAGAACCGCCCCGACCCCACCCGCGAATTCACCTTCGACGCCAGTTGGAAGGCCAACGAGCGGCTGACCACCCGCCTGACCGGCAGCTATGATTTCGAGGCCGACCGCGGCACATTGGCGGGCCTCGGGCTGGAATACCGGACGGATTGCCTTGCGGTGGATGTTTCCCTCTCGCGCCGGTTCACATCCTCGACTAGTGTGACGCCGACGACGGATTTCGGCCTGTCCTTCGAACTGATCGGCATAAGCGGCACCGGCACGGCCGGTCCGGCGCGGCGCTGCAGGTAGGGGGCGGCCAATGACAGGAAGACCCGGGAACAGAGACGGGCGCAGGATGGCGATGCAGGATTTCGGTCTGAGGACAGGTGCGGGGCGGATGCGCGGCGGGGTCCGGGCGCTGGTGATGGCGGCGGCAATGGGGCTGGCGGCGCTTCCCGCGGCGGCGCAGAACCTTTTCGCGCCGCGGCTTTACGTCGATGACCAGGTGATCACCGAATACGAATTGATCCAGCGCGCCCTGTTCCTGAAGGTGCTGCGCGCGCCGGGCGACCCGATGGAAGAGGCGCTGAAGGCCCTGACCGAGGACCGGCTGCGCATGGCCGAGGCCAAGCGGCTGGGCCTGACCGTCTCCGAGGAGCAGGTGGCGCAGGGGATGGAGGAATTCGCCTCGCGCGCCAACCTGACGGCCGAGCAACTGGTGGGCGAATTGCAGAAGGCGGGCATCGCGCCGCAGACCTTCCGCGATTTCGTCATCGCGGGCATGTTGTGGCGCGAGGCGATCCGGGCGCGCTATGTCGGACAGGTCTCCGTCTCCGAGGCCGATATCGACAAGGCGATGCAGACGCTGACCCGGCCCCGGGCGCTGAAGGTGCTGGCCTCGGAACTGGTGATCCCCGCCCCGCCCGGGCAGGAGGAAAGCGCCATGGCGCTGGCGAACCGGCTTTACGCCTCGATCGGCTCGGAGGCGGAGTTCGCCGCCGCCGCCCGCGCCCATTCGGCGGCGCCTACGGCGGGGGGCGGCGGGCGGCTGGACTGGCTGCCGCTGTCGAACCTGCCGCCGGCCATCGCAGGCCAGCTCCTCGCCCTGGGCAAGGGGCAGGCGTCGAAGCCCATGGCGGTGCCGAATGCGGTGGTGCTGTTCCTGCTGCGCGACGTGGCGCAGGACGAGACCGCCGAACCCATCCGGGTTTCGGTGGAATATGCCCGCTACTACATCCCCGACGATCCCGCGGCCGTGGCCGAGGTGGTGGCGAAGACCGACAAATGCATGGACCTCTACGGCCTTGCCAAGGGCAAGCCCGCCGAGGCGCTGGTGATCGAATCGAAGCCGATGTCGGAAATCCCGCAGGACATCGGGCTGGAACTGGCCAAGCTGGACCCGGGCGAGATCGCGACCACCCGGACGGCATCGGGGCAGCGGATGGTGCTGATGCTGTGTTCGCGCAATGTCGAGGCCGACACCCCGCCGACGCGCGAGCAGATCCGCGAGCAGGTGCAGAACCAGAAGCTGGACGGGCTGGCGCAGGGCTACATGGCCGAGCTGAAGGCCAATGCGCTGATCCGCGAGCCGTGAACGGCCTGCCTCCCGTCCTGACCTGCGGCGATCCTTCGGGCATCGGGCCGGAGATCGCGGTAAAGGCGCGGGGCATTCTGGGGGCCGCCCTGCCCTTCGCCTGGATCGGCGACCCGCGGCACCTTCCGCCGGGCACGCAGGTCGCCGAGATCGGCCGGCCCGCTCAGGCGGTGGATGTGCCCGCCGGGGCCCTGCCCGTCCTGCCGCTGCGCTTCGCCGCCCCCGCCCTGCCCGGCCGGCCCGATCCGGCCAATGCCTCGGGCGTGATCGCCGCCATCGAGCGCGGCGTTGCGCTGGTGCAGGCGGGCGAGGCGGGCGCGATCTGCACCGCGCCGATCCACAAGAAGGCGCTGAAGGACGGCGCTGGCTTCGCCTTTCCCGGCCATACCGAGTTCCTCGCCCATCTGGCCGGGGTGGAACGGGTGGCGATGATGCTGGCCTGCCCCGGCCTGCGGGTGGTGCCTGCGACGATCCACATTCCCTTGTCGGAAGTTCCCGCCGCCCTGACCGAAGCCCTGCTGGAAGAGGTGATCCGCATCACCCATGCCGCGCTGGTCCGCGACTTCGGCCTGCCCGCGCCGCGGCTGGCGGTGGCCGGGCTGAACCCGCATGCGGGCGAAGGCGGCGCCATGGGTTGGGAGGACGAACGGATGATCCGCCCGCTGATCGCCCGGCTTGCGGCGGAGGGAATGGCGATCCGCGGCCCCCTGCCCGCCGACACCATGTTCCATGCGGCGGCGCGCAAGGGCTATGACGCGGCGATCTGCTGCTATCACGACCAGGCGCTGATCCCGATCAAGACCATCGACTTCGCCGGAGGGGTGAACGTGACGCTGGGGCTGCCCTTCGTGCGGACCTCGCCGGACCATGGCACCGCTTACGACATTGCCGGGACCGGGGTGGCCGACCCGTCCTCCTTGGTGGCGGCGCTACGGATGGCGAGGGACATGGCGGCGGCGCGCAGGCGTTGACAGCAGACCGGGGGTTTCACACCCCCGGACCCCCGTGGGATATTTATGAACAGATGAAATCAGGGAGGCGGGGAGATGGGGACGATTGACGGTCTGCCTCCGCTGCGCGAGGTGATCGCGGCGCATGGGCTGGTGGCGAAGAAACAGTTGGGGCAGAACTTCCTGCTGGACCTGAACCTGACCGCGAAGATCGCCCGCTGCGCGGGGGACCTGTCGGGCGCCGATGTGCTGGAGGTGGGGCCGGGGCCCGGCGGGCTGACCCGGGGCCTGCTGGCCGAGGGCGCGCGGCATGTGGTGGCGGTGGAGAAGGACCCGCGCGCCATTCCGGCGCTGGAAGAGATCGCCGCCGCCCATCCCGGGCGGCTGACCGTCCTGCAGGGCGATGCGCTGGAGCTGGACATGGCCGCGCATCTGAAGCCGCCGGTGAAGGTGGTGGCGAACCTGCCCTATAACGTGGGCACCGAACTCCTGATCCGCTGGCTGTCGCCGAAGCACTGGCCGCCGTTCTGGGACTCGCTCACGCTGATGTTCCAGAAGGAAGTGGCCGAGCGGATCGTGGCGAAGCCCGGGTCCGACCACTACGGTCGGCTGGCGCTGCTGGCGCAATGGCGGGCCGAACCGAAGATCGTGATGCTGCTGCCGCCCGAGGCCTTCACCCCCGCCCCCAAGGTGCATTCCGCCGTGGTGCATCTGAAACGGCTGGAGGCGCCGCGCTTCCCTTGCGACTTCGCGGTGTTGCAGCGGGTGACGGCAATGGCCTTCAACCAGCGCCGCAAGATGCTGCGGTCGTCGCTGAAGGCGCTTGGCCCGGGGCTGGAGGCGATGCTGGAGGCCGCGGGCATCCCCCCCACCGCACGGGCCGAGAAGATTTCGCTGGAAGGCTTCTGCGCATTGGCGCGGGAAGTGGCGGGGAAATAGCCGGGGCCGCAAGCGCCCCCGGCGGGCGCCTTATTCGGCGGCGGCCTTCTTGCCCTCGCCTTCGGCCTTGGGCTTGCGCGGGGCGCGGCGGGGCTTTTCGGCGGGGGCAGCCTCGGCGGCCGGAGCTTCGGCGGCGGGCTTGTCAGCCGGGGCCTCGGGCTTCGGGTCCGGGGCGGGGCCGGTGATGAAGGCGGGGAGTTCGGGCTGCTCGGCAGGCTCGCGCCGGTTGCGGTTGCGATTGTTGTCGCGGCTGCGTCCCCCCTCGCGGTTGCCTTCCCGGTTGCCCTCGCGCGGCGCGCGGTCGCGGGGGGCGGCTTCGGGGGCATCCTCGCGGCGGCGGGTCTCGGGCGTCTCGACCAGACCGCTTTCGCCGGCCTGCGCGTCGAGATCGATCACCTCGGCCGCCATCGGCTGTTCCTCGCTGCCGGGATCGCGGAAGTCGCGGTCGCGGCGGTCCTCACGCTCGCGGAAATCGCGGCGGTCGTCGCGGTCGCGATGGCCGCCCCCGTTGCCGCCATTGCCGTTCTGCTGGTTGTTCTGCTGATACTGCTGCTGGCGGGCTTCCTGCTCGGCAGCCAGTTCGCGCTGCGCCTCGGCCAGCATCCTTGTGTAATGCTCGGCGTGCTGCAGGAAATTCTCGGCCGCCACGCGGTCGTTCGACAACTGGGCGTCGCGCGCCAGCATCTGGTATTTCTCGATGATCTGCTGCGGCGTTCCGCGCACCTTGCCCTCGGGACCCGAGGAATCGAAGACGCGGTTGATGATATTGCCGAGGGTGCGCGGGCGGTTCTGGTTGGAACGCGAGCGTTTCTTGGAAGAGCGCATCTTGTCCTTATGATGGCTTCGGCCTGCGGCTGCCACCCGGTTTTCGGGGCAGCTTCCAAATCTCCGCAGGGGCTGATAGGTCGCCGGGCCGGGCCATTGCCCTTCCCTGACGTGGGGCCAATAAACACAGGCTTGGCGTCGTGACAAGATTTATTTGTGGACGGGAGGCGGATTCTGCAAGGGTATGGCGGCGGCGCATTGACGCAGGTTCAGGCCGGGCGGCGGGCGGCGACTACGCGGTCGCGGGTGTCGAGGTCCTGCAAAATGCGGATATCCTCAAGCCCTGCCGCGGCGAAGAGCGCGGCGACGGCCTGCCCCTGCGCCGGGCCGATCTCGACCAGAAGCCGCCCGCCGGGGATGAGCGCCGCAGGGGCCTGCCGGGCGATGGCGCGATAGGCGATCAACCCGTCGCCGCCGTCGGTCAGCGCGCCAAGGGGTTCGTGATCGCGGACTTCCGGCGCGAGGCCCGCCATTTCCCCGGCCGCGATATAGGGCGGGTTCGAGACGATCAGGTCGAAGGGGCCCTGAACACCCTCCAGCCAGTCGGCCCGCTGGAAGGCAGCGCGGGGAAGAAGGTTCAGTGCAGCCGCATTCTCCTGCGCCACGGCCAGGGCGGCGGTGGAGATGTCGGTGCCGATCCCGGCTGCGGCGGGGCGCTCGGCCAGCAAGGTCAGCAGGATACAGCCCGTGCCGGTGCCGATGTCCAGAACACGTGAGAAAGGCGCCGCAAGCGCCTGTTCGATCAGGATTTCCGTCTCGGGCCGCGGGTCCAGCGTATCGGCGGTGACGCGGAAGCTGCGGCCCCAGAACAGCCGCCTGCCGGTGATCTGGGCAACCGGCTTGCGGGTCAGCCGGGCAGCGATGGCCTCTTCGAAACCTCTCGCCTGCGCCTCGGTCATCTGATCGCCGATGTGCAGGGTCAGCCGGTCGGGAGGGATACCCATCGCATGGGCCAGAAGCAGGCGGGCATCGCGGGGGGCATCCTCCACCCCGGCCTCGCGCAGGCGGGGAATGGCGGCGGCAAGCGCGGCCTTGGGCGTCACCCCTCCATCTCCGCCAGTTTCGCCGCCTGGTCATGGGAGATCAGCGCGTCGATCACCTCGTCCAGATCGCCGCCGATGATCTGCGGCAGGGCGTAGAGCGTCAGGTTGATGCGGTGGTCGGTCATCCGGCCCTGCGGGAAGTTGTAGGTGCGGATGCGTTCGCTGCGGTCGCCCGATCCGACCTGGCTCTTGCGGTCGGCGGCGCGCTCGCTGGCCAGCCGGTCGCGCTCGGCCTCGTAAAGCCTTGCACGCAGCACCTGCATGGCGATGGCGCGGTTCTGGTGCTGGGATTTCTCGGAACTGGTCACCACGATTCCGCTCGGGATATGGGTGATCCTGACCGCCGAGTCGGTGGTGTTGACATGCTGCCCCCCTGCCCCGGACGACCGCATGGTGTCGATGCGGATGTCCTGCGCCGGGATGTCGATATCCACTTCCTCGGCCTCTGGCAGCACGGCGACGGTGGCGGCGGAGGTATGGATGCGGCCCCCGGCCTCGGTCTCGGGCACGCGCTGGACGCGGTGGACGCCGGATTCGTATTTCAGCCGCGCATAGACCCCTTCGCCCTGCACATGGGCGGTGAATTCCTTCACCCCGCCAAGATCCGATGCCTGATGGTCCAGCACCTCGAACCGCCAGCCCATGCGCTCGGCGTATCTTTGATACATCCGGGCAAGGTCGCCGGCGAAGAGGCTGGCCTCCTCACCCCCCGTTCCCGGGCGGATCTCGATGATGGCGGGGCGGGCGTCGGCGGCGTCCTTGGGCAGCAGCGCAAGGCGCAGCCGGTCCTCCATCTCCGGGATGCGGGCGCGCAGGCGAGGGATTTCCTCCTCGGCCAGCGCCTTCATCTCGGGATCGGCCAGCATGGCTTCGGCGTCCTCAAGGTCGGTCAGGGCCTGACGGTAGGCGGCGACTTCCTCGGCCACCGGCTTCAGTTCGGAATATTCCCGGCTGATCCGGGCGATTTCCGCAGGCGGCGCACCGGCGTTGAGCCGCGCTTCGAGAAACTCGAAACGCTGGGTGATCTGGGCGAGTTTGTCGAGCGGGACCATGGGAGGGGGGTTTGGCGCGGAAGGCCGGGCCGGTCAAGGGGCGGAAGCAACCGGGGGTTTCACACCCCCGGACCCCCGTGGGATATTTGTGAACAGATGAAAGGGGTTGGCCACTCCCTACCTTCGCGTCTTCGCCCAATGGTAAAGGCAGATCAGTTCATAGGCCACATGCGCCCCCGCGATGGCGGTGGCGCCGGTGGTGTCGTAGGGGGGCGAGACCTCGACGATATCGCCGCCGACCATGTTGATCCCGGCAAGGTCGCGCAGGGCGGCGGCGGCCTGCCAGGAGTGCAGCCCGCCCCAGACCGGGGTGCCGGTGCCGGGCGCGGCGGAGGGGTCGAGGCAGTCGATGTCGAAGGTGACATAGGTCGCGCCGTCGCCGACGATCTCCTTCGCCTTGGCCACCGCCGCCGCCACGCCCTTCTCGTGCACCTCGCGGGCGTCGATCACATGGACGCCGAGGTAATCCTCGGTCGTGGTGCGGATGCCGATCTGGACCGAGCGCTTCGGGTCCACGATCCCGGTCTTCACCGCCTTGTAGAGCATGGTGCCGTGGTCGATCCGGCTCAGGTCGTCGTCGGGCCAGAGGTCGGAATGGGCGTCGAAATGGATCACGCCGAGAGGGCCGAATGTCTCGGCATAGGCGCGCAGGATCGGGAAGGTGATGTAATGGTCGCCGCCAAGGGTGACGGTCCCTGCCCCGGCGGCCAGGATGGTGCGGATATGGGCGGTCAGCGTATCGGGGAAATCCGCGACCTTGGCATAGTCGAAGGCCAGGTCGCCGTAGTCGATGACCGCCATCTCCTCCAGCGGATTGGTGGGCCAGCCGTAGGGCGGGTCGTAGGGTTGCAGGGCGCTGGCCTCGCGGATGGCGCGGGGGCCGAAGCGGGTGCCGGTGCGATGCGTCACCGCCTGGTCGAAGGGGACGCCGGTGATCGCCAGATCGACGCCGGTCAGGTCCTTGGTATAGGTGCGGCGCAGGAAGCTGGTCGCGCCGCCGAATGCGTTTTCGAAGGACAGGCCGCGCAGGCCCTTCCGGGTGAACGCAGTATCGACCTGCGTCTTCGCGTCTTCGAGTGCCATGGGAAATCTCGGGGTCAGAAGAGCGCAGTCGTTGCCGAAGGGGGCCGGAGACGCGCGGATCCGGGTGCGATAGCAAAGCCCGCCCGGGGGCCGCGAGTCAAGCCCGTCAGAACAGCTTCTGCCTGGCCTTGGCCACGCTGAAGCCATGGCCCGCGGCATTGGTGCAGGTCATGCCGGTCTTGGCCGAGACGCAGGAGATGCCGCCCAGCGATACCGCCTGGCCATAGCCCAGCACCGGGTTCCTCGGGTCCATCACCGTGTCGCCGGCGCAGACCAGATAGCCCTTGCCGCGGGCCGGGACGGCGAAGGCGCTGCCCCAGTCCAGATCGCAGCCCGCCGGGGCCTTGCGGTAGCTGGGGGTCAGTTCGCGCAGGTCGCACCGCGCCTCGGCCCCGCCGCCGAAATCGTAGAGCGCGCAATGGATGTTGCCGGTGGGCGAGCGGAAGCCGATCCAGTCATCGGCGAAGGCAGGGCCGGAGAGACCCAGAAGAAGAACTGGAAGAATGGCCCTCAAGCCCATGGAATACCTCCTGAAAATCAGCCGCTGGATGGGTGGCGCGCAGGCTCAGTCTCGCATGTTCCTGACCTTGCGCCAAGCGGGCATATCCGGTGGGCCGGGCGGGAACAGGCGAGGCGCTGCCTCGCCCGGCCCGTGCGCGGCGGTTCCGTTGTAGACCTGTCAGCCCGAGACCCCGTGAGGCCAGCGCCCAACCCGGCGGGCGAGAAGCGCCCGCCATGGGCGGGGCGGGCGCTGGCCGGGACTGATGGTCCCGGCCGGTCAGGCTCAACCCGCATCGCATGGCGAAGGCAACGCCCTCGCCAATCAAGCCGCGCGGAAAGGCGATCGAACGGCGGAAGGCGGGTTTCTCACCCCAAAGGCTGCGCCCGCTCCACCAGCCTTGCGAAGAAGCTCGCCCCCACCGGCGCCGCCTCGTCGTTGAAATCGAAGGCCGGGTGGTGCAGCCCCGCCCCCGGCCCGGTGCCGAGGAAGAGATAGGCCCCCGGCCGCGCCTCCAGCATGTAGGAGAAATCCTCGGACCCCATCTCGCGGTTGGCCCGGGCATCCACGGCCTCGGCGCCCGAGACCTCGCGCGCCACCTCGGCGGCGAACTCCGCCTCTTCCTCGTGGTTGATCGTCGCCGGATAGCCCCAGTCGTAGTCGATCTCGGCCCTGACGCCGAAAGCCGCCGCCGTGCCTTCCACGATCTCATAGAAGCGCTTCTTCAACAGCGCCCGCACGTCCGGCTTGAAGCAGCGGATGGTGGCGGCGAAGGTGCCGTCCTCGGGGATGATGTTCGAGGCGCTGCCGGTGTGGATCATCGTCACCGAGACCACCGCCTCCTCCAGCGCATAGACGTTGCGCGGGATGATCGTCTGCACCGCCTGCACCATGGCGACGATGGCGACCACCGGGTCCACCGTCTCATGCGGGGTGGCGCCATGGCCGCCCCTGCCCGTGACGCGGACGTAAGCCGTGTCCACGCTGGCCATCAGCGGCCCCGGCGTGGTGGTGAAATGGCCGAAGGGCACGTTGGGCGCGTTGTGGATGCCGAAGACCTTTCCGATGCCGAATCGATCCATCACCCCTTCCTGCACCATCACCTGCCCGCCGCCGCCGTCTTCCTCGGCCGGCTGGAACAGAAGCACCACCCGGCCCGAGAAGTTCCGCGTCTCGGCCAGATACTTGGCGGCCCCCAGAAGCATGGTGACATGGCCGTCATGGCCGCAGGCGTGCATCTTGCCGGGCACCTTGCTGGCATGGGGCGCGCCGGTGATCTCTTCGATCGGCAGCGCATCCATGTCGGCGCGCAGGCCGATGGCGGGGCCGTCGCCCTGCCCGTTGATCACGGCGACGATGCCGGTCTTCGCCACGCCCTCGTGGATCTCGTCCACCCCGATCTCGCGCAGGCGGGCGGCGATCCAGGCGGCGGTCTCGTGGCAGTCGAAGGCAAGCTCGGGATATTGGTGCAGGTGCCGCCGCCAGCCCTTCATTTCCTCGGCGTAAGAGGCGATACGGTTCAGGACGGGCATGTGCGGGAATCCTTTGCGGGGGTCTGGCTCGGCCTTTGATCAAATCGTAAAACGACGGTGGCCGCAATGACCCTTCCCCGCCTTGACCGCGCTGCAAGCGATGCCCTGGTGCAGGACGAAGGCGCGGGAATCGCCCGGCTGGTCGAGATCATGGCCCGGCTGCGCGACCCCGATACCGGCTGCCCCTGGGATGTAGAGCAGGATTTCGCCTCCATCGCGCCCTATACGCTGGAAGAGGCGCATGAGGTGGCCGATGCCATCCAGCGGCAGGCCTGGGGCGAGTTGAAGGGCGAGTTGGGCGACCTGCTGTTCCAGTCGGTCTTCCATGCGAGGATGGCCGAGGAAGCCGGGCTTTTCGGCTTCGACGATGTTGTCGCGGCGATTTCGGAAAAGATGATCGCCCGGCATCCGCATGTCTTCGGGGATGAAAGCCGCGACAAGACGCCCGAACAGCAGACGAAGGACTGGGAAGCGCTGAAAGCCCGGGAACGCGGGCGGGCGCGGGTGCTGGACGGGGTGGCGCTGGCGCTGCCCGCGCTGACGCGGGCGGTGAAGCTGCAGAACCGGGCGGCGCGGGTTGGCTTCGACTGGCCCTCCACCGAAGAGGTGCTGGACAAGCTGGCCGAGGAGGCGCGCGAGGTGGTCGAGGCGCGCGACAGGCTGGGGCCGGAGGCGCTGGCCGAGGAGGTGGGCGACCTGATCTTCGTGGTGGCGAATATCGCCCGCCATCTGAAGGTGGACCCGGAGGCGGCGCTGCGGGCGGCGAATGCCAAGTTCACCCGGCGGTTCGCGCGGATCGAGGACTGGCTGGCGGAGCAGGGCAGGACGCCCGCCGAAAGCAGCCTTGAAGAGATGGATGCGCTCTGGGACCGGGCGAAGGCCGAGGAGAAGGCTGGGACCTCTGCGGCTACAGAAACCTGACAGCGGGCCGGGCGGGAGAAGGCGAGGCATTGCCTCGCCCCGCCCGTGCAGACGGGTTCCGCTGTAGTCCTGTCAGCCAGAAACCCTGTGAGGCCAGCGCCCGACCCGGCGGGCGAGAAGCGCCCGCCGAGGGCGGGGCGGGCGCTGGCCGGGACTGATGGTCCCGACCGGTTCAGTGGAACCGGTGCCACATGGCGAAGGCAGAAGCCTTCGCCAGACAGGCCGCAAAACCTACCCCGACAGCTTCATCAGCACGATTCCCGACAGGATCAGCCCCGCCGCGCCGATCCGCATCGCCGTCGCGGGCTCTCCCATCAGCAGGATGCCGACGACGAAGGAACCGAGCGCCCCGATCCCGGTCCAGATCGCATAGGCGGTTCCCAGCGGCAGCACCCGCATCGCATAGGCCAGAAGCGCGAAGCTCAGCGCCATCGTCACCACCATCAGCACCACCGGCCAGGGCCGGGTGAATCCGTCCGACGCCTTCATCGCCGAAGCCCAGACGATCTCGAACACACCTGCAAGAAAAAGCGAAGCCCAGGCCATCGCGGCACCCCCTTCGGTCAAGGATGCCGGGCCGTCCCGGTCTTCTGCCCTGTGGAAAGGGGGAGGACGTTGCCTCGCGCCATCCATCTGGCCTTTCCGCAGGCCGCGGTCAAGACGCGACGACAAGGCGGA
>CAYLSD010000028.1:0-52382 GCA_964386345.1 uncultured Fuscovulum sp. | reverse complement strand
CCCACCGCATTGCACCGCCCCGCGATCCCTCCTATGCACGGCCCACCAGCAAAGGACCCGCGCCCCATGATCCAGATTCAGGACGAAACCATTGGCCACGGCATCCTGCGGACCATCCGCCTGAACCGCCCCGAAAAGGCCAATGCCCTGACCGGCGGGATGCTGGAGGCCCTTGCCCGCGCGGTGGAAGAGGCGGGCGAGGCGCGCGCCCTGATCCTGACGGGCGAAGGCCGGGTCTTCTCGGCAGGCGCCGACCTCGAGGCCGCCGCAGCGGGCCTTGCCACCTCGCCGCTGTGGGAACGGCTGTCCACCGCCATCGCCGCCTTCCCCGGCCTGACCGTGGCCGCGCTGAACGGCACGCTGGCGGGCGGAGCCTGCGGCATGGCGCTGGCCTGCGACCTGCGCCTTGCCGTGCCGGGGGCCAAGGTCTTCTACCCGGTGATGAAGCTGGGCTACCTGCCCCAGCCCTCGGACCCGGCCCGGCTTGCCGCGCTGATCGGCCCCGCCCGGGCGAAGCTGATCCTGATGGCGGGCGCGAAGATCGAGGCGGAAGAGGTGCTTTCCTGGGGCCTGATCGACCGCATCGCCCCGCCCGAGACGCTGATGGACACCGCCCGCGCGCTTTGCGCCGACGTGCTGGCCGCCAGCCCCGCCCATGCCGCGGCGATCAAACGGATGATCTGAGCGGCCGGAATCCTGCGAAGGAAATTGCCTCCGCCGCCATTCCTTGGCAGAGGGGAACCCGCGGAACCGCAAGGAGAGCAAGATGCAGGGGCAAGCCGCCTTCCTGGAAAAGCTGGTGGAATGGCTGAACTGGGTCTGGGATCAGGCCATGGGCTGGCTGACCTCGCCCGCCGCCTGGTCGCAATTCGCCCTGCTCGCCGCCTCCTATATCGCTGCCCGCATCCTGACCGGCCGCCTGATCCCGGTGGTAGAGCCCTTCCTGGCCCCGAAGCCCGGCGCGACCGGCAGCATGGCCACCGCCCGCCGCTTCGCCCTGCGCTTCCTGCCGCTGATCCTGCCGCTCCTGGCCTATGGCCTGACCGCGGTGGGCGAAGGGCTGACCCGCGCCGCCTTCGGCAGCGGCGAGGTCATCGCCTTCGGCAAGCGGGTGTTCCTGTTCCTTGCCGCCCGCGCGCTGGTGCGCCACGTGCTGACCGAGCGTTTCCTGAACCTCCTCGGCCGCTACATCCTGCTGCCTGTCGCGGCGCTGCACGCGCTCGGCGTCCTCGACGACGTGACCCAATGGCTGGACGAGGCGCAGGTCAGCCTCGGCAACATCCAGTTCTCCGCCCTTGCCCTGATCCGCGGCGGCATCGCTGCGGCGGTGCTTTTCTGGCTGGGCGGCTGGTCGAACCGGCAATCCGCCGAATACATCCGCGCGCAAGAGGAACTGCGCCCCGCCACCCGCGAACTGGCCCGCAAGACCGCCGAGGTGGCGATCTTCGGCGCTTCCTTCCTGCTGCTGATGTCGATCATGGGCATCGACCTGACCGCCGTCGCCGTTCTGGGCGGCGCGGTCGGCGTCGGCATCGGGCTTGGCCTGCAGCAGATCGCCGCCAACTTCGTCTCGGGCGTCATCCTGCTGCTGGAGGGCCAGACCACAGTGGGCGACTACGTCGAACTGGACGGCGGCGAGCAGGGTACCATCGTCAAGATGACCGCCCGCGCCTGCATACTGGAAACCATCGACGGCCGCTGGATCGTGGTGCCGAACGACAATTTCATCGTCTCGCGCGTGGTGAACTATTCCGACGCCGGCAAGGAGCACCGCTACACCGTGGAATTCGGCGTCAGCTATGACACTGACATCAACCGCGTGCCGGAACTGATCGAGACGGCGGTGGCGAAGCTGCCCTGCATCCTGTCCGAACCCGCCCCGCCTTCCTGCGAGCTGAACGCCTTCGGCGAAAGCCGCATCGAGTTCGAGCTGGAATACTGGGTCGCCGGGATCGAGGATCTGACCGACGACTACCGCTCGAAGGTGCTGTTCTGTGTCTGGAACGCGCTGAAGGCGGAGGGGATCGAAATGGCCCTTCCGCAGAGGGTGGTGCATATGAAGGCCGACGCGCCCGCGAAGGTCGGCGCGTGACCGGCAGCCCGCAGGCGCTGGTCATCGGGGCCGGACCCGCGGGCCTGATGGCGGCCGAGGCGCTGGCCATGGCGGGCCGCCGGGTGGTGATCTGCGAGGCGAAGCCCAGCCCCGCGCGCAAGTTCCTGATGGCCGGGAAATCCGGGCTGAACCTGACCAAGGACGAACCGCTGCCCGCCTTCCTTGCCGCCTATGACGCGGGCTGGCTGGAGCCTGTCCTGCGCGCCTTCGGGCCATGGCAGGCCATGGAATGGGCGCGCGGGCTGGGGACAGGGCTTTTCACCGGCTCCTCGGGCCGGGTGTTTCCGGTGGAGATGAAGGGCTCTCCCCTCCTGCGGGCCTGGCTGCGGCGGCTGGAGGGGCTGGGGGTCGACCTGCGCACCCGCTGGCGCTGGACGGGTTTCGAGGGCGAGGCTTTCCGTTTCGCCACACCAGAAGGCGAACGCCTGCTGCGCCCCGGCGTGACGGTGCTGGCGCTTGGCGGGGCCAGCTGGTCCCGGCTGGGGTCGGACGGCGCATGGGTGCCGTGGCTGGCCGGGCGCGGGGTGGAGATCGCCCCCTGGCAGCCCGCCAACGTGGGCCTGCGGGTCGACTGGTCGCCCCACATGGCCCGCCATTTCGGCGCCCCGGTGAAGGGCGCGGTGTTGCGCCTGACGCCGGGTTCGTCGCGCACTCCCCACCCGCAACGAGAGCGTGAAATGCCCAAGGAGCATCGCGGCGAATTCGTCGTCTCCGCCCGCGGGCTGGAGGGCGGCGGCCTCTACCCCCTCTCGCCCGCCCTGCGGGCCGGGGCGGGGCTGGAACTGGACCTGATGCCGGACGTATCGGAGACAGAGCTTGCGGCCCGCCTCTCCCGGATGAAACCCGGCGAGACCACGGCCAACCGCCTGCGCAAGCTGGGTCTTTCCCCGGTCGCCGCCGCGCTGGTGATGGAATGGGCGAAGGGCCAGCCGCTGACGGTGGTGAAGCACCTTCCTGTCCGCCATGCAGGCCCGCGACCGCTGGACGAGGCGATTTCCGTAGCGGGCGGCATCACCGCCCCCGCGCTGACCGAAGACCTGGAACTGCGCGCCCTGCCCGGCGTCTTCGCCGCGGGCGAGATGCTGGACTGGGAGGCGCCCACGGGGGGCTATCTGCTGACCGGCTGCCTTGCGACCGGCCTCCGGGCGGGCCGGGCGGCGGCGCTGAAGACGCCGCCCGGAACCTGATCAGCCTGACCTGATCAGCCCTTCTTCTTCGGCGGCACGAAGCGTTTCGAGGTATCCCGCGCATCCGCCTTGGGCGCGGCCTTGAACGGGGCCTTCTTCGGCCCCGGCTTGTCGCCCTTGGCATAGGCAGGCTTGCCGCCCGCAGCGCCATGGGACTTCGCACCCCAACTGCGGCCTTCGGGCTTTGCCCCGCCTTCCTTGCGGGCGTAGGGCCGGGCCTCCTCGCCCTTCGCCGCCCAGGGCTTGCGCCCCTCGCCCTCGGCCGCATGGCTCTTGTAGCCCGCCGCCCGCGCTGGCCGCCCCTCGCCGCCGCCATGCGACTTGAAGCCCGCCGATTTGAACGGCGGCTTCTTCTCGCGGCTGGAAGGGGCTGCCCCCTTCGCCGCCCGATCCTCGGGTGTCCAGCGCGGCTTCTTCGCGCCTTCGGCCCGGTCGCCCGCATCGCGGGGGGCATAGGGTTTGCGGTCGGCATCAGCGCGGGGGGCATAGGGCTTGCGGTCAGCCCCCTCGCGCGGCGCATAGGGCTTGCGTTCTCCATCGCCACGCGGCGCATAGGGCTTGCGCTCGGCGGTTTCGCGCGGGGCATAGGGCTTGCGCCCCTCGCCTTCCTCGCGCCGCGCATAGGGGCGGCGTTCCTCGCCCGCCTCGCGCTTGGGCCAGGCCTTGCGGGCCGCCTCGCGCGGCTCCTCGCCTTCTTCGACGTAACGCGAGGGTTTCGGCTGGTAGGGCGCCTTCTCGCGACGCGGGGCGGGACGGCCCTCGGGCCGGGCGCCGACACGCGGCGCGGGGCGGCCAAGGTCCGGCTCGCCCTCGATCCGCTCCATCACAAGGTCCTTGTCGATATCGAGGCTGGCGCCGAACCGTTCGGCCAGAGGCGCCGCGATCTGCACGAAGGTCACCTCCTGCTGCACCCGGATCGCGCCGATGCCGTCCTTGGCGATGCCGCCCGCATCGCAGATCTTCGGCAACAGCCAGCGCGCCTCGGCCCGGCCCGTGTGGCCGACGCCGATCCGATACCAGACCGCGGGCCCGAACTCGCCCCGCTCGCGCGGCGGCAGGGGGGCGGGCGGCGGCAGGCTGTCGGACAGAACCTCCGGCGCGCTGCGGCCCGAACGCCACAGCCGCACGAAGGCCGCGGCCACCGCCTCCGGCCCCCAGCGCTCCAGCAGGTCGGCGGCCATTCCGGCCTCGTCGCCTGCACCGGCGGCCAGCGCCTCATGCTCCAGCAGCCGCTGGTCCTCGCGCGCCTGCACCTCTTCGGCACTCGGCGCCTTGCCCCAATCGGCCACCAGCTTCGCGCCCTGAAGCAGCCGCTGCGCCTTGCGCATCTCGGCCGGCGGCACGATCAGGACCGAGGTCCCCTTGCGCCCCGCCCGCCCCGTCCGGCCCGAACGGTGCAAGAGCACCTCGGAATTCGACGGCAGGTCGGCGTGGATCACCAGTTCCAGCCCCGGCAGGTCGATCCCGCGCGCCGCAACATCGGTCGCGATACAGACCCGCGCCCGCCCGTCGCGCAGCGCCTGAAGCGCGTGCATCCGTTCGGACTGCGACAGCTCGCCCGACAGGGCCACCACCTGGAAGCCCCGGTTCACCATCCGGGCGAACAGGTGGTTCACATTGGCCCGGGTCTTGCAGAAGACGATCGCCGTCGCCGCCTCATGGAAGCGCAGCACGTTGAAGATCGCGTGTTCCTTGTCGCGCGCCTGCACCGACAGCGCCTGATAGGCGATGTCGGCATGCTGCTTCGCCTCGCCCTGCACGACGACCCGCTCGGCATCCTTCTGGAAGGTGCCTGCCAGCTTCTCGATCTCCTTCGGCACGGTGGCCGAGAACATCAGCGTCCGCCGTCCCTCGGACGCGGAGCCGAGGATGAATTCCAGATCCTCGGCGAAACCGAGGTCCAGCATCTCGTCCGCCTCGTCCAACACCACGGCGCGGGCCTCGGACAGGTCCAGCGACCCGCGCTCGATATGGTCGCGCAAGCGGCCCGGAGTGCCGACGACGACATGCGCCCCCCGCTCCAGCGCCCGGCGTTCGGTGCGATAGTCCATGCCGCCGACGCAGGTCGCCAGTTGCACCCCCGCGGGGGCATAGAGCCACTGGAACTCGCGCGCCACCTGCTGGGCGAGTTCGCGCGTGGGCGCCACCACCAGCGCCAGCGGTTTTTCGGCCGGCAGAAGGGCATCGACGCCCCCCAGCACCTCGGGCGCGATGGCCAGCCCGAAGGCCACCGTCTTGCCGCTGCCGGTCTGCGCCGAAACCAGCAGGTCGCGCCCCGCCAGCCCTTCGGCCAGAACGGCCTCCTGCACCGGGGTCAGCCGGTCATAGCCCTTGTCCTTGAGCGCCGCCTGAAGCGGGCCCGGCACGCCGAGATCATCCATTATCTTGTCCTGACGCGGGGCCTAGCCCCGCTGATGAAGCCACATGAAGGCCCATCATCCCCGCCGCGCCCTCCCTGATGGCGCGGCCCCGGAGTCCTCAGGCCTGCGGGGGCCATACACGGGAAAGGGGGCGGGGGGAAGGGGTGAGGGGAGGATGGGCATCCACGAGGCTTGGCCGGGTGGGATAAGGCGAGGCACTGCCTCGCCCCCGCCCGCGTGGATGGGTTCACCTTGTAGACCTGTCAGCCCGAGACCACGGGAGGCCAGCGCCCGACCCGGCGGGCGAGAAGCGCCCGCCGAGGGCGGGGCGGGCGCTGGCCGGAACTTATGATCCCGGCCGGTTCAGTTGAACCTGCGCCGCGTGGCGAAGGCACCCGCCTTCACCAATGCAAGCGCACCTGTCATCCCCGCTTTCACAAGACAACCAAAAGCCCCCGCCATGACACCGCAAAGGGAAAATACCCCGTTGCAAGCGCGCGCAATCCTGCCAGACGTTTGCCAGACAGATTCCAGACACATCGCAGACCGCGATTTCGGGCGGAACCCTTTGCCTCCGCCCCCGCCCCGCCCTATCCTGCCGCCACCATGCCAGCCCTCTGCCGCGACTGCCTGACCGCCTTCGACTCCGGCCCGCGCTGCCCCGCCTGCCGGTCGCCGCGGGTGCTCGCGCATCCCGAACTGGACAGCCTTTCCATCGCCCATATGGATTGCGACGCCTTCTACGCCTCGGTGGAAAAGCGCGACGATCCCTCGCTGCGCGACCATCCGCTGATCGTCGGCGGCGGCCAGCGCGGGGTGGTCTCGACCTGCTGCTATCTCGCCCGGATCAAGGGCGTGCGTTCCGCCATGCCGATGTTCCAGGCCCTGCGGCTTTGCCCCGAGGCCAAGGTGATCAGGCCCCGGATGCGGGTCTATGCCGAGGTCAGCCGCCAGATCCGCGCCATGATGGAAGAACTGACCCCCGACATCGAACCGCTGAGCCTCGACGAGGCCTTCCTCGACCTCACCGGCACCGCCCGGCTGCACGGCGCATCCCCGGCGGCGCTGCTGGCGCGGCTGACCAAACGGATGGAGGAAGAGTTGGGCGTGACCGGCTCCATCGGCCTGTCGCACAACAAGTTCCTCGCCAAGATCGCCAGCGACCTGGACAAGCCGCGGGGCTTTTCGGTGATCGGCCGGGCAGAGACCGCCGCCTTCCTGCAAGACAAGCCGGTCCGCATCATCTGGGGCGTCGGCACCGCGACGCAGGCGGCGCTGGACAAGGCAGGCATCCGCACCATCGCCGACCTGCTGCGATGGGACCGCAGCGACCTGACCGCCCGTTTCGGCCATATGGGCGACAGGCTCTGGCATCTGGCCCGGGGCGAGGATCACCGCAGGGTCAGCCGCGACGACAGGCCGAAGTCGATCAGCAAGGAGACCACCTTCTTCGAGGACACTTCGGACGCCGATATCCTCGACGGCCATATCTGGCGGCTGTCCGAACAGGTCGCCGACCGGGCCAAGGCGAAGGATCTGGCGGGGCGCACCGTCACGCTGAAACTGAAGCGCGGCGATTTCCAGCTGGTCACGCGGCGCCAGTCGCTGCCCGGCCCGACCCAGTTGACCGACCGCATCTACCGTGCGGCGCGGGCGCTGTTCGACCTGGCCGGGGCGCAGGGGCCCTACCGGCTGATCGGCGTCGGCATCTCGGAACTGGTCGCGGGGGATCAGGCCGACAATTCCGACGACCTCCTCGACCCGGATGCCGCGAAGCGGGCGGCGGTAGAGCGGGCATCGGACGGCATTCGCGCCAAATTCGGCACCGATGCCATCATCCGCGGCCGGGCGCTGCGCTAGGGCCTTTGCGATCCCTTAACCTCTTCGTGCCACGCTCCGGGCCAACTCCCTGACCATCGGACGGAACATGGACACCACGCACGATCCGGAAATCGCATTACGTAATGCGATGGATGCCCATGCCAAATGGCGGCTGAAGACGGCCGTCGCCACGCGGCGCAGCGACATCACGCCCGAACATGCGGCCTGCGACGACCGCCGCGATTTCGGCAAATGGCTCCACGACCCCCATCTGGACCGGGATATCCGCGATTCCGACCCCTGTCGCGTGATCCGCAGGCTGCACGCCGAATTCCACCAGACCGCCTCCGAGGCGCTGGAAAGCGCGCTGAACGGGCAGAAGCGGTGGCGCAGCAACGTTTCGAGGGCAGTTCGGACAAGCTGAACAAGGCGCTGCTGAAATGGTTGTCCGATCTGCGCGGATAATGATCGGCGCGGGCTATTCCGCCGCCAGCGGCAGGTCCTGCCGCAGCGCGCCGCAGATTTCCGCCACCACGCCGCCGATCAACCGGCGGAACGCGGGGAAGGCGGCCGAAGGCTCCACCCGCCGTTCATCCATGTAAAGCGCACGGTCGATCTCGACCTGCACCACATGCACCCGGCGCGAGGGGCGGCCGTAGGCTTGCGTGATATAGGCCCCGGCGAAAGGCGCGTTGCGGGCGACGCGCAGGCCCGCGGCGGCGAAGGCAGCCTCGATCCGGTCCACCACATCGCGCCCGGCAGCGGCGCCGAATCTGTCGCCCAGAACCACCTCGGGGCGGGGCTGGCCGGGGCGGGCGTGGCTTTCGATCGCCTCGTGCGGCATCGAATGGCAGTCGATCAGCGTGGCCTCGCCGAAGCCGTCGCGGGTCTCTTCGATCAACCGGCGCAGCCTGTCGTGGTAGGGGTGCCAGTAGCGGCGCAGGCGATGCTCGGCCTCGGTCATGCTCAACTTGCCGGTATAGATCGTGCGCCCGCCTGCCACGACGCGGGGAATCACCCCGAGACCGGAAGAGATTCGCGGATTGTGGGCAGACCGCCCGATGCCGTCGATCACCGCCGGGTCCAGTTCGTCCGCGGCGCGGTTCAGGTCGACGAAGGCGCGCGGAACCCGGGCGGCCAGCAAGGGCGCCCCGCAGCCGGGCGCGGCATCGTAGAGCCGGTCGACGAAGGCATCCTCGGAGGACCTTATCGCCCGGCGGTCCAGCGCGGTTCCGGCAAGGAAGGCGGCGGGATAGTCGGCCCCGGAATGCGGCGAGGCAAAGATCACCGGCACCCGCTGGACTGCGGGCCGGTGCAGGGAATAGACCTCGGTTTGCGTCTCCGGCACGGCAACCCCGTCTGGACGCGGCGAAGCTGCCGCCCCTTCGGTATAGCGGCATTCGCGCGAAAGCCAAAACCCCTTGCGGGCGGCGGGCAAGCTGGATATAGACCCTGCGACCGACGCGGTTCGCCCCGCGTCCTTTTCGTTTCATCGAGGGGACATGCGGCGAATCGGACGGCAGCGTGGGCGGTTAGCTCAGCGGTAGAGCACTACGTTGACATCGTAGTGGCCACTGGTTCGATCCCAGTACCGCCCACCATTCGCCGTCCCCTTCGCGGGGGACAAGGGTTTCAATCTGGCGCGGGATGCGCCGCGTAGAATGGAGGGCCGACCATGAAGGTTGCCAACTCGCTCCGCTCGCTGAAGACGCGCCACCGCGATTGCCAGGTCGTGCGCCGCAAGGGCCGCGTCTATGTGATCAACAAGACGCAAAAGCGCTACAAGGCCCGCCAGGGCTGATCGCCCCCGGGCCTTGCCGCACTTCGGCAAGCAGGAACTGAAGGCCGCCCTTGGGAAACCGGGGCGGCCTTTTCCTTTGGATCTCCGCGGCCCGGGCCGGGTGGGAAAAGGCGAGGCACTGCCTCGCCCCCGCCCGTGCGCGCCCTGTCCTTCAAGCCGGGGATCGCGGGTCCGCTGCCTGGCAGAAGGCTGGGCTCTTCGGGACGTTGAGGGTGGGTCCAAAGACGCCTTGGCGGGGCGTATTTGACCTGGGTCGGAGAAAATCAATCGACAAATACCGCCACCCGCACCCCTGACCGGCATCAGGACCGGAGATGCGGGTTTGCGCAGGACGGCGGATGGGTCCTCAGAAGGTCTTCGACAGGAACAGGTTGACCGAACGTTCCGCGCCTTCCATCTGGTCGTAGGGCTTGTAGCTGCGGTCGGTGATGTTGTTGATCTCGGCCACGAGGCTGAAATCGTTGCCCAGGTCCATGTCGGCCCGCAGGTTCAGCGTGCCGTAGCCGCCGAAAGGACCACCGGTCGCGGGCACCGCCCCGTCCTTGTCGCGGAAGGTCGCGCTGCTTTCGCCCTGCACGAACAGATCGAAGGTGCCGGAGAGGTTCGCGGTCTCCCACCCCTTGCGCAGGCCGATCTTGCCCGAAAGCGCGGGCGTGCCGCTGTCGAAGGTCTCGTAACCGTTGCCGTAGCCAAGCTTGCGCCGCATCGCCGCGGCCGAGCCATAGGCGGTCAGCCCCCAGACGCCGAGGTCCTGCTCGGCGTAAAGCTCCAGCCCCCAGCTGGTGGCGGCATCGACGTTTTCCCAGGTCCGTGTCGTGCCCCCGGCCACCGGGACGCTGGCGATGTAATCGTCCGCCTTCGTATAGAACAGCGTGGCGTCGATCACCCCGCCATCCCTGTCGTAGCGCGCGCCCAGTTCGAAGGTGGTGGCGATTTCCGGTTTGAGGCCGGGGTTGCCGACCACCGTCTCGCCACCCCCCACGGTGACCAGAAACAACTGCCCCAGCGTCGGGTAGATATAGCCCTGGCTGAGGTTGGCCCGCAGCGCCAGGGTCTCGTCCGGCGACCAGACCAGCCCGACCGAGCCGAGCAGCAGGCTGTCCGCGTTCGACCGCGGCGGCGCCGCCGCACCGGCGGCAATGGACACCATATGATCCGCCTTCACATCATACCAGCGCGCGCCGAAGGTGGCGGTCAGGCTGTCGGAAAGGTCGATCTCGTGCTGGCCGTAGATCGACAGCGTCTTGATCTTCGCCTTGTCGAAACTCAGGGAGGTGGCGGTCGTTCCCGGTGGCGTTCGCGTCGTCACCGTCACCTTGTCGGCGGTAAGCCTGTCATCCTCGTATTCCAGCCCCACCACGGTGCGGCTGTTCGGGGTGAAGTGCATCTCGGCCCGCAGGTTCAGGCCAAGCGTCTCCTGATCGTCCAGCGAGGTGGAAACCGTATGGACACGCGGCACAGGGGCGGGCCGGATGACGGTCACGTCATTGCGGAACTCGCGGTCGATGGTCTGGCTGTAGGCGTCCAGATGCAGCAGGTCCAGCCAGGGGGTCAGACGGGTGCCGTCATAGAAGACCGAGAACTTGCGCAGGTCGCGGTGCGGCAGGTCGATGAAGAAGTCGGGCTGGCCGGTATGGACCTTGGCCGACAGGTCATAGGCCTCGGCCCCGAAGCCGAGCGCGTGGTTGCCCCAGCGATAGCCAAGATGCAGGGCAAGGGTCTCGTCGGCCGCTTCGGAGGGGTCCAGCACACCGTCCGGCGTATGCCGGTCGCCCTGGTCCATCTTGCCGTAGCTGAGCCGGTAGTCCAGTTCGCCCGCCCCCAGATCGACCGTCCCGCCGCCCGACAGCGACAGGCGGTAGCCGCGGGTCGCCGACATGTAGCCGGTGGTCGCCGACAGCCGGAACGGTTCCTCCGCGCCCTTCTTGGTGACGATATTGATCACCCCTCCGATGGCCCGGCTGCCCGAGACCACCGAGGACGATCCCCGCACCACCTCGATCCGTTCGATGCGGGTCGGGTCCACGAGGATCGGCTGGCCATAGGGGGTATGGTCGGTCAGCTTCTGCCCGTCGATCATGATCGCCACCCGGCGCGAGGTCTCGCCCCGGATCGCCACCCGCTCGATGCCTTCCTCGCTGATGTGCAGGCCCGGCACGTCGCGCAGAAGCGTGGCGATGGAGACCGGGGCCTTCTTCTGCAGGCTGTCCCCTTCGATCACGGTGATCGAGGCCGGGTTGGTCAGCACATCGGTCGGCAGGCCGGTGCCCAGAAGGGTGATGGTGCCAAGGTCGATATAGGTCGTCTCGGCGAGGGCGGGGAAGGCCGCACAGAGCGCAGTGCCGATGAGCAGCGGGCGGAGAAGGGAAATGCCGGAGGCCACCATGTCAATTGTCCTGCCAGCCAGCGGGTCGGGAGGTGCGTTGCCTGGCAGAGGGCTGGATACTCGGGACGCGAACCCCACCTAGCGCGGTCCGGCGGCGCCGTAATTGACAAAGGTCAAGACTTTGAATTCAATCGGCAAAGATCGCCCGGTCAGGCGGCCCAATAGGCCGCGGCGCGGCTTTCGCCTTTCTCGATGCCGCGGGCGGTCATCCAGAGGCGGGCCTTTTCGGCCTCGGCCTTCTCGCCCGCGAAGAAGACGAAACGGTTGCCGGCGGGCGGCGACAATTCGTCCAGCAGCTCCGGAAGCGGGGTGCCGGTGATCCAGTCCAGCCGGAAGCCGGGCGGCAGCGCCACTTCCTGCGCATCCTCCGCATGGGGCACGCGGATGAAGGCCTGCCCGCGCGCATCGGACGGCAGCGCCTCGATCATCCGCAGCACCACCGGCAGCGCGGTCTCGTCGCCGATCAGCCCCTGCCAGCCGCCATGCCCGATGCCCCCGCCGCCCGGGCCGGTCAGGCCCACCTCCTCGCCGCCCCGCAGCGTTTCGGTCCATGCGGTGACGCGGCCGCCGTCATGCAGAAAGATGTCCACGTCGATCCACCCGCCCGCCGGGTCCAGCGCGCGGACGGTATAGGCCGGGCGATGCCAGGCCTGCGCGCCGCCCGGCCAGACCAGACCCTCGGACCCGAGGGTGGGCAGCGGTGCGCCGGGCGGGCCGAACATGAAGCGGAAATGCAGGCTCCCGGTGGCGAAGGCGGAAAAGTCGCCGCGCAGGCGGACCCTGCGGAAACTGGGCGAGATCTGGCGGACGTGATCTACCGTCGCAATGGTCAGGCGGACATTCGGGCGGGGGGCAGGGACGTTCATGATGTTCCGTTTTGCGGCTGAAGATGGAAGATGGCGTCTGCTGCGCCCGCATCGGGCAGGGCGTCGGCATCGGCGGGGATCAGGGCGCGCACCTCGTTCAGGCCAAGGTCGGCCAGTTGCCACGGCACGCCGCCGCCGTATTGCAGGTGGCCCATGCCGATGATGCCAACCACCAGAGGGTTGCCCGGGCGGGCCGCTGCACTGGCGATGCGGGTGGCGAAGGCGCGGTCCCAGACCTCTTGCGCGCGGACGAAACGGTCGAAGGCCGGGTCCTCGGCCGAGGCCGCCTTGCGGTCGGGCCGCCCGCCGCCGGTCAGGCCGAAGATGAACCGGCGGTAGGCCATGGGCGAGGGTCTGGGGACGGTCAGCCCCTCGCGCTGCGCTTCGGGAACGCTGTCCCAGCCGCCCGCGCCCACGGCGCGCACCAGATCGCGGGCGACGTTCAGGCCGACCATCGGCACGGCCATGTCGCGGCAGAAGCGGAAGATCGGCAGATACAGTTCCGCAGGGTGCCCCCAGACCGTGCCCCATTCGGCGCGGGTCAGGAAGTCTTCCTCGGACAGGTCCCCCGCCACCCATTCGGCCAGAACCGGGTCCAGCCTTGCGGGGAACATCTCGAAGCCCACCACCAGCGGGCGATGCGCGGCAAGGCCCGCCGCGACATGCATCTGCCAGCGGTGATGGTCGGCCCGGTCGTGCCTTTCCCCCAGCAGAACCGCCTGCATCCCGGCCAGTTCGGCGAACAGCCCAGGCGCAGACGACGGCGCCCCTGCCCCATCTGTCCAGTGTCCGGCCACGGTGCTCATCCGAAGGCCGCACTGGTCAGCGACAGGCCGGTCGGCTGGCCCGAGCCGTCCAGCGCAATGCGCCGCCCCGGTTCCACCCGCCAGCCCGAGACGGAGCCTCCCTCCAGATGCAAATGGAAATCGGGCGTCATCACGTTCAGGAAACCCATGGCGGGCTTCACCGCCTCGATCTTCCCCTGCCAGTTCTGGCTGACGCCATGGGCCGAGGCGGTGATCACCGCGGGCTGGCCCGAGGCGGCAATGGCTTCGAAGGGCGCGCAGGCCGGGTCGTCCCCGGCCAGATCGGCGCGCTCCACCCGGCCGGGCTTTTCGGGCGCGGGTTGGGGCTGGCGGGGGAAACCGGCCAGCGCGGTCTCGAACGGCTCCAGCCCCTCCATCCCGACCACGGCGACCAGTACCTGCCCCGTGGCATCGCGGAACTCCAGCCGGGGGTAGACCTTGTCCTTCATCACCGAGCTGCGGTCGATGGTGACGGCGGCAACCGGTGCCAGCGGAATGGTCGCGTCATGGCAATCGCCGGTGATGCGGGCCGCCCCGCCCTCATGGGAAACCGCGCCGACCGGGCCGATCCGTTCATGCGTCGCCCCACCCGCGCGCAGGATCACCATCAGGCGGCCCATGCCGGGCAGAAGGTCCAGCACGCCGGCGGGGGCGGCGGTCAGCAGTTCATGCGTGGCTTGGTCGGTCATGCGGTCTCTTCCTTGCGGTCAGGGGGGCCAAGGCGCAGCACGTCATCGGCGGCAAGCCCGGCGGGTTTGCGGTGGGCGACGACGATCAGCGTCGCATCGGGCAATTCGGTTCGCAGCCAGGCCAGAAGATCGGCCTCGGACGCCGGGTCGAGGGCCGAGGTCGCCTCGTCCATCAACAGCCAGTCGGGCCTGTTCAGCACCGCGCGGGCAAGGCCAAGACGCTGACGTTCACCCATCGACAGGCCGGCCAGCGCGGCCTCGGGCGGGTCCGCCAGCAGCCGGTGGCCAAGCCCCAGCCGGGCCAGCACGGCGGCGATGCGGGCAGGGTCCTGCGCAGCGGGGTCGGCGGGGTGGCAGGCGGCGCCGGCCAGCCCCTCGCCCAGCACCGGCGCACCGGCAGGCAGGAAAAGGAAACGCCCGGCGGGCCGCTCCACCCGCCCCTGCCCCCATGGCCAGAGCCCGGCGATGGCGGCCAGCAACGTGGTCTTGCCCTGCCCCGAGGCGCCGGTGATCAGCAGCGTCCGGCCCGGACGCACCACACGATCCGGCACCATGTCCAGCCAGCGCCCGTCCGGCGTGGCCAGCCGCAGGTGCGACAGCCGCAAGGCGCCGTCGCCGGACACGGCCCGGACGATGTCGCGCGGCGCACCCGGCAGGGGCGCGGGCGCGCGGGCGGCCTGCATCAGCCCGTCAAGGCGTTCGCAGACCGCGACGAATTCCGCCAGCAGACGGTATTTGAACAGGAACCAGCTGAGCGTGGTGGTAACGTTGGAGAAGGCCGAGGCCAGTTGCATCAACCCGCCAAGGCTGACCGTCCCGGCCAGATAGGCGGGCAGCGCAAGGAAGGTGGGGATGCGCAGCACGGTCTGGAAATAGGGCCGGGTGAACAGGCCCTGCACCAGTTCCGTCCGCATGATCCGCCGCCAGTTGCCCTCGATGGCCGAGAACCGGCTGTCCAGCGCCCGCCGTTCGGCCTCTTCCCCGCCACCCTGCGCCACGGTGTCGGCGCGGTCGCGCAGGCCGACGAGGGCATGGCGGAAATCGGCTTCCACCTTCTCGCGTTCGAAATACCGCCCCTTCAGCGGACGGCCGAGGCCGTGGGTGATCAATGTGGCGACAACGGCATAGACCGGCGCCAGCCAGAACATGTAGCGCGGGATGGTGATGTCGAAGCCGAAGGCGGTGAAGGACAACGCGAAACTCGACAGGGACCACAGGATCGCCACGAAGGAGACCAGCGAGACCACCTCGGACACCAGTTGCAGCGTGAAATCAAGGAAACGGTCGACGAACAGCCTGCAATCCTCGGCCACGCGCTGGTCGGGGTTGTCGATGGCGGTCTGGCCGAAGCCCGGGCGCAAGAGCCAGTAGGCGCGGTTGCCGACCCAGAGGTCCAGCGCCTGCGCCGTCAGCCGGGCGCGCCACAGGATATACAGCCGCTTGCGGAACCAGTCGGCCACCAGCCAGCTGGCGGCCGACAGCCCGATCAGCAGGAAGAACACGCCGACCTGCCGCACCGCCTCGGCCGCATCCAGCGCCTCGAGCGCGTCGTAGAACGCCTTGTTCCAGGCAATCAGGCGGATCGAGACCCAGACGCCCAGAAAGTTCAGCGCCAGCACCAGGGCATAGAGGCCAAGGCCCTTCCACAGGCCCGGCCCCCCTGCCGCGATCCGCGCCAGCCGTCCGGCGCGGGCCAATGTCATGCGCAAAGCGGAAGCCATGCTCTCCTCAGAACTTGTAGTCGAGCGACAGGGCCAGAGTGCGCCCCGGGCCGGTGAACAGCTCTGGCGGCACGGTGTTCGTGGTGGCGTCGGTGGCCGCCAGCGCGGAACTCGCCGCCCCCATCTCGTAGTATTTCCTGTCGAGGGCGTTGTAGACGGTCAGGTTCAGCACAGCATTCTCGGCAAAGGTCCAGGAGGCGCCGAGGTCCAGCACGCCATAGCCATGGGGGGTGAAATTGGCCGGGTTGACGGTCTGCATCCCGTCGACCAGCGTGGCGGTCGCGTTCAGCGTCACGCCGATGTCCGGCAGGTCGTAGGTGGCTCCCAGCACGGCGGTCAGCGGCGGCACCAGATGCTGGGTCGGCGTGGCGCCGGGCGTGGCGATGGCCTTGCCGTCCATCCACGCGACCGAGCCGGTCAGCCGCAGCCGGTCGTTCACGTCCCATCCCCCCTCAAGCTCCACCCCCCAGGTCTCGACCGCCGAGATGTTGCGGTAGCTGATTTCCTGCGGGGTCGTGCCCGGCACGAACCAGAAGCTTTCGATGAAGTTCTTGTATTTCGCCTGGAAGGCGTTCACCGCGAAGAACCCGGCGGCATATTCGCCGCGGAAGCCGATCTCGATGCTTTTCACCTCTTCCGGCACCAGCCAGGGTGCGGGGACCAGTTCGAAGGGGCCGGACAGTGACGAGGTATAGAGTTGCTGGAACGTCGGCATCTTGAAGCCTTCGCCGTAATGCGCCCAGACCGAATACGTATCGTTGAACCGCCACGTGGCGCCCAGCGAGCCGAGCAGCGCCTTCCTCTCGATCGGTTCGGTGGGGTTGTCGGGATGCGGCACGACGGAATCGTTCAGCGTCGGCACCATCCTGTAAGTGGCGTAGCGCAGGCCCGGCGTCAGCTCCAGCTTGCCGCCCAGAAGGGTGATCTGGTCCTGGATGTAAAGGTCGGCGCGGGTCGTGCTGCCGTCGGTGAAGTTGAAGCCGGTCGGCACGCTCCATACATCGGTACCCGCCGTCACGTTGACCACACGGCGGGTGCGGTCGTAGCTGGTCTCGGCCCGATCGGCGTCAAGGCCGAAGGTCAGCACGTGCTCGCTACCGCCCCAGGTGAAGCGCGAGGTCGCCTGAACGTCGAGTTCGAGGAAATCCTCGGAATAGTTCACATAGTCATGCGTCTGCGTGATCACTCCGGCGGCATTCGCCACACTCAGCGCGTGCTGGTCATAGCCCGAGGGCGTCCAGGCCAGCGTGGCCTTCACCGTGTCGATGGCGCCTGAGAAGGATGCCTCGTATTCGGCGGCATAGCGGGTGCGGAAGATGTCGCGCTCGCGCGGGTTGGCGAAGACCGTGGCGCTGCGCGACAGGGTGTTGTCGATCTCGCTCAGCCGGTCGAGGTGGTCGAAGGTGAACTTCAGGGTCTGCGTGTCGTCGATGTCCCAGACCAGCTTGACCAGTGTCCGGTCGCTGGTGCGGTCCAGCGGGTTGAACTCGCCGCAGGTGACGGATCCGAAGGCCACGGGTCGCGCGCAGGGCCAGCGGCCGCCGGTCGGGTCGGCATTGGTCAGCTTCATCTCGTGGTCGATGCTGCGCGAGCGGGCGACCAGCAGCGACCAGTCGCTGCCGAACCGTTGGGCGAAGGCGACGGCGACATTGGTCGCATCGGTCAATTCGCCATAGCCCAGCGTCACCTGCCCGCCGCGGTCGCGGCCCGCCAGAATATCCTCGGGGTCGATGGTTTCCAGCGCCAGCACGCCGCCAAGCGCATCCGCCCCCCAGAGGACCGAGGCCGGGCCGCGCACCACATCGACCTGCTTGGTGAAGCCGAAGTCCAGATAGTCGCGCGATCCGTCGATGATCCTCTCCGGGATCCGGCCGCCGTCCACCACCATCTGCACCCGGTTGCCGTCGACCCCGCGGATGCGGATGCCGATCTGGCCGCCGAACGGGTCCGCGCCCGAGACCTGACGCACCGGCGTCACGCCGGGGATGTAGCGCAGCAGGTCTTCCAGCGACTGGACATTGCGTTCCGTCAGCTCTTCCCCGCCCACGACGGAGATATGCCCCTGCACATCGGTCAGCGCGCGGCCCAGACGGTCGGCAAACAGCGTGATCGTGCCCAGAAGGACGGGCTTTTTCGCCCTCGCCTCTTCGTCACTGTCCTGCGCAAGGCCCGGCCCGGCAAGGCCGAGGGCCAGCGCAAGCGCGGTCGAGGCCCAGAGGGCCGGTTTGAATATGGATGTCCCGGACAATTGCTTCCCCATTGCCGCGTGTTTCGGTGGCGCTGGCGGTTGGGGCTGGCGGATGTGACGTCCCTGTCACGGGGCGCTCATTGCAAAGACTAGTGATTTTGTCAACTTTTATTCTTCCGCCGGAGCGGAAAGATCATGTGCCTGTGCCGGTCATGGCCGACAGCGAAAAGGCCCGGACCCGGCCGGCAGGAGCCAGCAGGCCGGGCCTTTCGGGCAGCCGGTCCTCAGGCCGCGGTGGCCTTGGGCAGGACGTGCTGGATCACCTCGAAACCCTCGAACTTCGGCGCACCCTCGTGCAGCTTGCGGGTCTCGCCCGCACGGGCATGGGCGGCGCGGAACTGCTCGGACCGGGTCCAGCCCCTGAAGTCCTCTTCGCTGGCCCAGACGGTGTGCGAGGAATAAAGACGCAGGCCGTTTTCTTCCGCGCCTTTCAGCATGTGGAACTCGACGAAGCCGGGCAGCGTGTTCAACTGGCTGTCGCGGCCCAGCCAGAGGGCCTCGAATTCCTTTTCATTCTCGGCGGCGACAGTGAAGCGGTTCATGGCGATATACATCGCTTGCGGTCCTTTCCGGTTGGAATGGCCTGCCATGGGCAGGACGGTCAGGGCTGGCTGCATGTCGTGGCTGGCCCGGAAGGTATAGGCCAAGGCCGCGCTTCCATCAAACCCGACACGGCCCGGGCGACAGAGGGTCGCGGGGGCCGGGGACCGGAAATCCGAACGGAGAGCGTCCCCGGACACCCCCGCCATCACCTGTTCCCGTCGATCCATTTCGACATCAGGCCTTTGTCGCGGAAGCATTCCTCCGGCACGGCGCGGCGCTTGATCCGGGCCAGACGCTCGGCAAAGGCCACCTGTTTCGAACTGGGCAGCCGGTCGGTGGGCGACAGGGGCCGCAGCCGCGCCTGCGCCTCGATCCAGACGGAAAGGCTGCGGCGGTCCTGCTGCACGTTCCAGGGCAGCAGCGTCTGGTTCCGCAGCGCAAGCGAGCGGGCATAGGCCATCTGGCGCGGCGTGGGGGAAAGGGCGAAGTCGGGGTCTTCCATGGCGGAACTCCCTTGCTGATCGGCCCCTTAATATAGAACAAAGTAGGAACATGTTCAAGGTGCAGGGAGAAACCTGCCCCGCCAAAGGGCAGGAAAGCGGCCCGCGCACCCCGGTGGGCGCGCGGGAACAGGGATTACTGCATGGTCGCCAGATAGGCCGCCACGTCCTCGTTGCCCTTGGCCAGCTTGAACGTCATCTTCGACTTGGCGCCGTCGTCACCCGTCGCGGCCTTCAGCCAGGCGGCGGGATCCCTGGTGTATTCGGCCAGCGACTCCTCGTCCCAGACGGTGCCCGCCTCGCCGACCGAGACGATCGACTCGCCATATTTGAAATCGGGAACCGAGCCCACGGCCTGACCGACGATGCCCCAGAGGTTGGGGCCGGTCTTGCCCCCCTTGACGATATCCTTCCCCTCGGGGTCGGTGATCGCGTGGCAGGACTTGCACTTGTTGAATTCCTTGGCGCCCTTCTCGGCATCGCCTTCGGCAAGGGCCGGCAGGGCAAGGGCCAGGAAGGCAAGGGTCGTGGTGCTGACGCGGAGGATCATGGTCGGTCCTTTCAGGCTGGCGTTAACGATTCGGGTCGGGTTTCGGTGAATCTTTCGCAGAGGGTTACGACCTCTGCCTTGACTTCGATCAGGCAGGCGGCGGTGGACAGAGCATCCGCCAGCGCGGCGGAAGGGGCCGAGATGCTGACCGCCTGCCAGACCGGAACGGCGGGCTTGCCGGTCCGCGGATCGAGGATATGGCCCAGGCGGCCCCCTGCATCGAAGGTGGTCCCCAGCGGCGATGAGGTCGCCAGCGCCCGGCTGCGCAAGCCCACCTGCCCGCCCTGCGCCAGTTGCACCGGCCAGTCGCCGCCGCGCGGATCGCCGCCAAGGGCGCGGAATTCGCCGGTGTCGATCAGGATGCCGTCCAGCCCCTCGGCCTCCAGCAGCGCGGCCACGCGGTCGGCGATGTAGCCCTGTGCGATGCCGTTCAGCGTCAGTGCCATGCCGGGGGCCAGCGCGATCCGGTCAGGCCCCACCCGCAACCGATGCCAGCCGGTCAGCGCCAGCGCGGCCTTGCGTTCGGCATCGGTCGGCAGCCGCCCCTGCACCGCGGTTTCGGCGTAAAGAGCCCACAGCGGCTGCACGGTCGGGTCGAACAGCCCGGCGCTGGCCTTGTGGACCGCCCCGGCCAGCGTCAGGCATTCCAGCAGATCGAAGGGCGGGTTCTCAAGACCCCCCGCCGCGTTCAGCCGCATCAGGGCCGAATCCGTCCGGTAAAGGCTGAACACATCCTCAAGCCGCGCGATCTCGGCCATGACGCGGGCGGCGATGGCAGGGGCGTCGGGATGCGACAGGCGCAGCGTGACGCGGGCGCCGATGGCCTGCCCGGTGGCGGTGTAGAGGTCCTGCGCCAGCACGCGGCCGGGCAGGCAGCACGCGGCGGAAATGGCAAGGAAGCGGCGGCGGCTCAGCATCGGGTCATCCTCCGGTCTGATCGGACAGCGCGCGCAGGCGGCGTTCGTAGTCGGGGTCGTCCCCCAGATCCGGCGCCTCGGGCAGGATCACCAGCGCGTCGGGAATTTCGGCCAGCATCATCACGCTGCCGCCATTGGCATCGGCAAAGGCCCGGGCCTTGTCGCGGTCGGCGAAGGGCACGAATTCCTGTTCGCCCATCCCCCCCTCGATGGCCGCGCCGACGACATAGAAGGCGGTTTTCGCATCGATCCAGTTGGCTTTGCCGGGGTTGTCCCACGTCGCGCCGGGCGCGCCCATGTCGCTGACCCAGATGGCCAGGATATTGTGGCTTTGCTCCGGCAGGCGGACATAGGCCACCACGTCGCGGATCTGGCTGAAGAACAGCGGCGTCCCGGGCAGACCTTCAAGATGGGCCTGCCCCTTGGGGCCGGGGTGTTCCAGCATGTTCATCTGGCAGAAATAACCCACCGCCTCGGCCGTCAGCTCTACGGGATCGGTGTTCTGCGTCACCTCTTCCCGGCAGGCGGCAAGGGCAAGGACGAAGATCAGCGCGCGTTTCAGGCTCATGGGATCACCTTTCGGAAGGCCGCAACCGCCAGCGCAAGCGCAAGCAGGGGCCAGAGCAGGATCGAGGTCAGGGATTGCCAGACCGGCACCGTGGCGGCGGCCCCGCCGACACCGGCGGCGGCGGCGGTCGCCTCGGAGGCGGAGAGGTTGTAGAGGCGGAAGGCATCGGCCGGGTTGGCCAGTAGGGCGATGGGGAAACCGTGGACGGTGAACCAGCCGCCGTTGTCTGCGACGATGGCGGCCAGCAACCCGAGATCGTAGAGGACCACGAGGCCGAGCCACAGCCCGACCGCCAGCCCCGCCGCGCCCGAAGGCCGCCGCGACAGTGCCGACAGCGCATAGCCGATGCCGATGAAGGTCGCCCCCAGAAGGACCGAGGTTCCCAAGAGGCGCGCCATGGCGGGCAAGCCCTTGGTGGCGGCCGGATCGCCCCAGAGCGCCGCCCCGGCGGCCAACCCGTAGCCAACGGCGCAGGCCAGCGTCAGCACCACCAGATGGGCGATCAGCTTGCCCGCCAGAACCTCGGCCCGGCTGACGGGATAGGTCAGCAGCAAGGGCAGCGTGCCGCGTTCAAGTTCCCCGGCGATGGCGTCGAAGCTCATCAGCAGGGCCAGCAGCGGCACGAGGTAGACGGCCAGCGAGGTCAGCGAGGCGACGATGACCGACAGCCGGTCCACCCCAAGGCCCCCGGTGGGGGCGGAACCGGCGGCGGCCAGCACCAGCGAGAACAGCGCCATCAGGATCATGGCGATGGCGACCCAGCGGTTGCGGAGCGCGATGCGGAATTCGGTTCCGGCGGTGGCGAGGATGCGGTTCATTGCCCGTCCCTCTTGCTGAAATGGCTGTAAAGATCCTCAAGGCTGGGCGGGGCCACGTCGAGGTCGGCGACCAGATCGCCAAGCGTGGCGATCCGCGCCAGCATCGCCAGCTTCTCGCCCTGCCCGCAGGACAGAACCAGCCCGTCCGCCCGAAGGTCCGCCCCCGGCAGCGCGGCGGCGACCGCCTCGGCCGCGCCCTCGCGCGGGGCGACATGCAGGACGACCGGCAGGTCGGCGCGTCGGCGCAGTTCGGCAAGGCTGCCCTCGGCCACCATTCGCCCCTTCGACAGGATCAGGATGCGGTCGGTCCGCGCCTCCACCTCGGTCAGCGCGTGGCTGGAGAGAAGGATCGAGGCCCCCCGCGCCGCCAGCCCGTCCAGCAGCGCGTAGAAATCGCGCCGCGAGACGGGATCGAGGCCCGAGGTCGGCTCGTCCAGCACCAGAAGGCACGGCTCTCCGATCAGGGTCTGCGCAAGGCCGACGCGCTGGCGCATCCCCTTGGAATAGGTGCCGATCCGGCGGCGGGCGGCGGGACCGAGGCCGACCTGCTCCAGAAGCCCCATCGCCTTGGCCGGGCTTTCGCCGCGCAGGGAAAGATAGTGCCGCATCTGCTCCAGCCCGGTCAGGGCGGGGTGGAAGGCGGCGTTCTCGGGCAGGTAGGCCACCTGCCGCCGCGCCCCGGCGCTGCCGGGTGCTTCGCCGCAGACCTCGACCTGCCCGGAGGTGGCGGGGATCAGGCCAAGGATGATCTTCATCATCGTCGACTTGCCCGCGCCGTTGTGGCCGAGCAGCGCCACGCGCTCGCCCGCCGCGACGGTCAGCGACACGTCGGACAGCGCCGCCACTTCGGCGAAGCGCTTAGTGAGTGCCGAGATTTTCAGCGTCGATGTCATCGAAATTGCCTTTCGCCCAACGGCCGGCCGCAAGGGCCTCCATCGCAGCGATATCGTCGGAAACGGGGATGACCACGGAGGTCATCAGCGGATGGCTGTCCAGCACGCCGCCGGGCAGCGTGGCGGGGAAATTCGATTGCGACCAGCGGATCAACTGCACCGAGGGCGCGCCGATCAGCAGCTTGGCCGCGGGTTGCGACCACAGGATATGGTCCATCAGGTCGTTCGGGCGGAAGACGCCATCGGCGATGCCGTCGCCGTTCAGGTCGAAGGCCGGATGGTCGGACCAGAAGTTGCCGCGCCCCTCGAAGCTCCACTCAAGGAACCGCGTGCCGACGTATTTCACCTGCTCCTGATTGCCGATGAAGGCATTGCCGGTCAGCACGTTCCTCTCGGACCCGGCGGTGAAATGGATGCCGATGCCGCAATCCTGGAAACGGTTGCCGAAGACCAGGTTCTTGTGGGCGTTGTAGACGAAGAGGCATTTCTTCGTGCCGCCCCGCACCAGATTGCCGGAGATGTCGGCATTGTTGGTGTAGTTCAGCATCACCCCATGCTCGCGGTCGCCCAGCGAGAGGTTGCCGCGCACCACCGCCCGGTCCGAGTTCATGATGGCAAAGCCGAGGTGATTGCCGATCGAGACGTTGTCGATCACCTCGGTCCGGTGGGTATACATGAAATGGACGGCGAAGCGCAGGTCGCGGAACAGGTTGCCGCGATAGGTGCTGTCCTTGGAAGCGTTCGAGAAGATGCCGTCGCGGCCCCAGCGGATGTCGTTGCCCTCGACCAATGCGCCGGGGCTGTTCCAGACATAGATCGCATTGCCGCGTTCGTTCATCCGCGGGTTCTGCCGGCCCTCGATCACATTGCCGGCGACGCGCACGTCATGGCCGCCGTGGATGTCGATGCCATGCATGTTGTCGGTCAGGTAAAGCCCGGCGACCAGCGCCCGGTCGGCGCCCTTGAGGATCTTCACCCCGGCGTCGAGATCGGCGTTCACCTTGCCCGATCCGGTGACGGTGAAGCCCTCAAGCACCACGTCAGGCGCGGCGATGGTGATCACCGTGCCCTGCCCGGCGCCGTCCACCACGGCACCGCGCGGGCCGCGCAGCGTAAGGCTGCGGTCGATGGTGACGGGGCCCGGATAGGCCCCGTCGGAAAGCACCAGCACATCGCCGGGAGAGGCCCCGGCGATGGCCTCGGCCAGCGCGCCCGGCCCGGGCACGACCTGAAGCTCCCCGGCCCCGGCGGGCAGGGCAAGGCAGGTCAGCGCAAGGATCAGGGCGCGCAGCATGGGACTCAGGCGCCTTTCGGTTCCACGAACATCCGGCCGCGCATCTCCATGTGGAGCGCGTGGCAGAACCACTGGCAGTAATACCAGTAGACGCCCGGTGTCGCCGCCACGAAGGTGATCGACGCGGTCTGCTGCGGCCCGATCTCCATCGCCACGCCATGGTTGCCCATGGTGAAGCCGTGGGTCAGGTCGTCGATGTCGTCGAGGTTGGTGATGATCACCGTCACCTCGTCGCCTTCCTTCACCGTGAACTCTTCCAGCGCGAATTGCGGCGCCTGGCTGGTCATGTAGACGCGGACCTTGGCCGGGTCGTCCTTGTCGCGGATCACCATGTCCTGCCAGTCGTCCAGGTCCACGCCGTCCGCCTCGGCCTGGGCGCGGGTCTCGGCCCACATCGGATCATTCCGGTCCCAGACCGACTTGATGTTCGACATGATCGAGGGATGCACCGCGATGGCGTCATGCGGCTCGGCGAAGTTGGGGCCGTCGTGGACGATGACCATCTTGTCGCCCGAGATGTCGATCAGCTGGTCGTTTTCCGGCTTCAGCGGGCCGACGTTCAGGAAGCGGTCCTTCGAGAACTTGCACAGGCAGACCAGCCAGTCGTTCGCCGCATCCAGCGTCTCGCCCATCACGGTCTTCAGGTGGCCGGGCTGGTAATGCACGTCCAGCTTGTCCTTGATCGGGTCGACGCTTTCCCCGGCATAAGCCTTGATCGCGTCCTCGATGTTCCATTTCACCACCTGGCTGTCCAGGAACAGCGAGGTATAGGCGTTGCCGCGCCCGTCGAAGGCGGTGTGCAGCGGGCCGAGGCCAAGCTCGGGTTCCGCCACCACGGCGCTGCGCGGCTCGGCGTTCTCATAAAACAGCGCGTCGAACCTGGTCACGTCCAGCACGGTGACGGTGGGCGAAAGCTTGCCGCCGATGCAGAGGTGCTTCCTGTCCGGGGCCATGTTGCAGCCGTGCGGGTTGTTGGCGATCGGGATGTAGCGGGTGAACAGGCTGTTGGCCTCTTTCCGCCCGTCCACCACCTTGCAGCCGTTCACCTCCTGATATTCGCCGGCGGCGATGGCCTTCTCGATCTCGGCGATGTTGAAGACGACCACATGGTCCATCTCGGCCGCTGTCATGTCGGCCAGCGTCATGCCCATTTCCGAGTTGTAGGAGGTGGAGAAGGCCCATTTGCCCTCGTAATCCGCATCGCAGTTGTCGAGGTTGCCGGACACCAGCACCTGCCAGGCCACGTCCCACTTGTCGGCATCGACGGCGGTGAAGACGTTCACATAGGTGGACACGTCCGTCATCGTGCTGCCGTCGTTGACCAGCGGCGCCTCGTCCTCGCCGTTGCAGAAGACGTAGTTGGAGCGCGGCCATTTCTGCGGGCGCATCCCGTGGATGCCCTTGGCGTTCGGGATCTCAAGGATGGCGTCGGTCTTCATCACGTCGCAGCGCACCCGGGCGACACGGGTGTTGGCCTTGTCGTTCATGAACAGGAAGCGGCCGTCATACTTGCCGTCGGTGAACGACATGTGGACGTGGTGCAGGTCGCCGTTGTCGTGGACCTTCTTGCCATTGGCCTCCAGCAGCTTCTTCGTCTTCTCGGTCATCGTCCGCTGGTGGATGCGGATCGATTCATTCGTCTGGCCCCAGCCACTGGCCGAGCAGCGGTTGAACACCGGCACCCGCATCAGTTCGCGCATCGAGGGGATGCCGAGGATGCGCATCTCGCCGGTCTGGCCCGAGGACCAGAAGCCGTAGTAATCGTCCAGCTGGCCCGGTGCGATGCCGCCATCCGCGCCCGCCGCCAATGCGGCTGTGGAACTGGCGGCGGTCAGGCCCGCGGCGGCACCCAGACCCAGGGCGGCGGGGCCAAGCGCAAGGCGTCCGCCAAGCGCACCCATGGCGGCAGCACCGCCGGCACTGGCGCCAAGCAGGCTGCGGCGGCTAAAGCCTTTCGTTTCTTTCGATTCCATGATCGAACTCCTTTGGTTGAACTTCGTCAAACGGTGGGGCGGGCGGCGTTGGGATGCCCGGCGGGCGGCCGGCCCAGCTTCGGCGGAGTGCTTTCCGCCAGTTTCTCCCGCCGTTTCAGCTTCTTGATCACGACGGGGCATTTGGTTTCGGACTGGTAGAGCACCTGGCAATGCAGGCAGTTGATGCATTCGTTCGGGTTGATCTCGCCCGTCGGATGGATCGACTGAACCGGGCATTCGTTGGCGCAGGTCTGGCAGGGGTTGCCGCATTCGTGGTAGCGCTTCAGCCAGTCGAACATCCGCAGCCGGGCCGGGATCGCCAGCGCCGCGCCCAGCGGACAGAGATAGCGGCAGTAGAACCGCTCGACGAACAGCCCCGCCATCAGCAGCGCCACGGCATAGGCGACGAAGGGCCAGGCGCGCATGAAATTCAGGATGATCGCGGTCTTGAACGGCTCCACCTCGGCCAGATGCTCGGCCTGCTCGATGCTGACCAGCGAGGCGCCGAAGAGACCGAGGAAGATCATGTATTTGACCGGCCACAGGCGCTCGTGCAGGCCCCAGGGCAGCGTCCATTGCGGCACGTGCAGCTTGCGGGCGATGTGGTTGGTGATCTCCTGCAGCGCGCCGAAGGGGCAGAGCCAGCCGCAATAGGCGCCGCGGCCCCAGAACAACAGCGCGGCGGCGACCGAGAACCACAGGATGAAGGTCAGCGGGTCCAGGAGGAACGCCTGCCAACTGAAGCCGTTCACCAGGCTGCCGAACAGCGCCATCAGGTTGACGACCGAAAGCTGCGCATTGGCATACCAGCCCAGGAAGACCAGCGTCACCGTCAGGAAACCCATGCGGAACCAGTAGAACCGGCGTTCGTTCCTGACCGCGAAGCTCTGGAAGAAGAACACCCCGGTCAGCACGGCCAGCATGGCGCCGAGAACGGCGATCTTCAGCTTCGAATCGGTCCAGATCCGCTTCCACAACTCGGCCTGCGCGGCGCCTTCGTCGCGGTCGGCGACAGCGGCGGCCTCGGTCGAGGGCGCAGGGGCGGTGGCCACGGCGCGCAGATATTGCGGCGGAAGCTGGTAGCCCAGGTCGAAGGTGGTGAACAGCTTCTCGATCGGCCCGACCTCGCGCTGCACCAGAAGCTGGATGCGGAACGGCTTGGCCGGGTCGAAGCCCACGTCGGCGGGAATCCTGAACAGGTCGGCCTCGGTGAACTCGGGGTGGCCTTCGGCGGCGATCCCGCCCAGCCGGCGGTGCTGGCGGTCGCGGAAGCGGACCGACACGTCGTCCTGGATCAGCACGATCCGGTCGAAGATGCCGCCCCGCACGTAACCCGAGCCCTTGAAACTGTAGAGCCCGCGGCCGACGATCACGATGGCGTTCTCGCCCGGTTGCAGCCAGTTCTGCAGGTTCGCCGCCTCGGCCTCGCCCAGAACGGCCTTGCCGATGGCAGGAACGGAGACCAGCGCGGCCTGCATCTCGATGAAGGTGGTTTCCGGCGCCTCGGTCAGCGCGCGTTCGGCGGCGCGCTTGTCTTCCAGCGCGGCGAAGGCGGCGTTGACCTGCCCCACGTCCAGCGACAGGCGGCGCAGGGTGCCGTCGCCCTCCATCGTCATCCAGTCGCCGGGGGCGGGCGCATCCGGGTTGATCTCGAAGGCCGGGCCTTGCGACGCCGCCTCGGGCCGCAACCCGCCAAGGCCAAGCGCCCGCGCCGCCTTCAGGCCAGACCGCACGATGGAATCGTCGATCACCATCACCGTGACGGTCGCGCCCGAGATGATGTCCACGTCATGCGCCGTGCCACCCGAGTTCGCCTCGGCCACAAGGTCCATGCCGATATAGCCGTCGACCATCGCCTTGATCCTGGCCTCGGGGATACCGATCAGCACGATGGGTTCGGAGTGTTTCACCAGATCAAGCCCGATGATCCGCGCGTCCGTGTCCACGGCGACGAGGGTGTGGATCGGCTTGCCGGAATAGCCGGTGGTGCCGACGAAATCCGAGGTGACGAAGGCCCAGCCGATGGTCTCGGCCCCCTTCAGGACCGGCGCGGCGGGCAAATCCTCGCGGATCGGCCCGTAACCGTCGGCGCCCGGCACCAGCTCCGAGGCGGGCACCTTGCCCAGCCATTCGGGCAGCACAGTTTGCGCCAGCGCCGGCAGCGGAGAAAGCAGCGCAAGGACAAGGAGGGTCAGTCGGACAAGGGCATTCATGGGGCAACCCGATCGTATTGCCCGCTGCCTGCCACGGCGCAGGCGCCAATGGCTTGACCAAACTCAAGACTTGCGGCGAAAGCCCCGGCCTGCGGCAAGCAGCCGCAGAATTGACCGGGGTCAAGCCTCTGAACTTGCGCGGCCGGGGGGCCGCGGGACAGCGGGCGAAGATGGTTCCGGGGCAGGGGCAGGTCGGCGGGGACGGCCTGCGGCAACGTCCTTGCCGGGCGCGGCAGGGGCATCGCCCCTTCGGAACCGGAGGATAGGCCAAAGGCCAGGGCAAGGCATTCCGGACAGTGGAAACAGTCTGCAGGATCAACCGGATCGCCCTTGGCGTCCAGCATGATCATCGCGGTCCCGCCTTCGGAACAGATGACCATTTCCGTCACCGGACCCCGGGCCACCGCGGCACCCGCCGCCGCGCCGTAAAGCGCGACCGCCACAAGGGCCAGAAGGCAGAGGATTCGGTGCAGGGCGCGGATCATACCCCCTGATAGCTGTGTGGCAAAATTATGAAATTGATATAAATCAATAATTGAACCGCCCAGCCGTCAACCCAAGGATTTCCCATATCGGATTGACTTTCTTCATGCTTTTGGTTGCAAATTGCAGCCTGTGCAGAGGGATTGGTTCATGCGTCCTGACGATCTGGCGGAGGTCCGCCACCTGCCCCTGTTCCGCGACATGCTGAAGGCGAATTTCGACTCGCTGATGCAGGGTGCCTATGCCCAGTCCTTCCCTGCGGGACTGGAGCTGATCCGGCAGGGCGACCCGGCCGATTTCCTGCATGTGGTGCTGGAAGGTGCGGTCGAACTGCACGCCGGATGGCAGGACCGAAGCTGCACCATGGCGGTGGTCAAGCCGGTGGGCACCTTCATCCTTGCCGCCTGCATCCGCGACGCACCCTATCTGATGTCGGCCCGCACGCTGGAACGGTCCCGGCTTCTGCTGGTGCCCGCCTCGGACCTGCGGGCGGTATTCCGGCGCGATGCGGAATTCGCCGTCTCGACCATCACCGAACTGGCGGGCTGCTACCGTTCCGTCGTCCGCCACGCCAAGAGCCTGAAGCTGCGCAACTCGCGCGAGCGGGTGGCGGCCTACATGCTGAAGCAGTCGCAACTGGCGGGCGGGGCGGCGCAGTTCATGCTGGGGATCGAGAAGCGATTGATCGCCTCTTACCTGGGGATGACGCCCGAGAACCTGTCGCGGGCGCTGAAGACGCTGGACGACGTGGGCGTGACCGTCCACGGCCAACTGGTCACGATCACCGACCAGGCGCGGCTTCTGGCCTTCGTCCCGCCCGACGCGCTGATCGACGGGCCGGATGCCCCGGGGGTGGTGGCCTAACCGCCGGCCTCGGCTTCCGCGATCAGCCCGCCGATCCAGCGGGCGGCGGCCCATGTGGCAGGCAGCCCCAGCGGCAGCGAAATCCAGAGTGCCGCGACCGGCGGCAATGCGGGCAGGCCGACCCATGTGCCCATCAGCCCCAGCAGGAACAGGTTGATCGCCACCGCCGTGGTGGCGAAGGGCCAGATCCACAGCCGCCGCCGCCGCATCCGGCGGGGGTCGATGTCGCGCATTCCGGTCATCCCCGCTCCTCCTCAGCCAGCCGCATCCCGGTCTTCTTCAGGATACGGGCCGAAAACAGGATATCGTGTCCCCGGCAGGCGTTGCCCAGCAGGGAGGCGATGGCAGACAGATGCTGCCTCACCTCGTCGCGGCTTTCGCCGTGCAGCTTGGCGTAAAGGTTGTAGGGCCAGCCGGGCAGGCGGCGAGGGCGCAGGCAGCACTGGCTGACGAAGGACAGCGCGGCCACCCGGCGGCCCAGACCGCGCACGCGGTCGTCGGCCACGTCCCAGACGCTCATCCCGTTCGCCAACTGCCCCAGCGCGTGGCGGTCCGGGCACAGCGCGATGCGGCGGATGATGCCGTCGGCCTGCATCCGCGCCAGACGCGCCATGACCTCGGCTTCCGGCAGCGACAACCAGCGCGCCACCTCGGCAAAGGGCCGGGCGGTCAGCGGCAGGCCGCTGGCGGTGGCCTGAAGGATGCGCCGGTCGGTGGCGTCGATGGTCATGCCTCTCCCCGGAAGCCCGCGAAAAACTCTTCCTCCTTCGGGAAAAGCAGGACCTCGATCCCGGTCTTCTCCCCGATCGCCCGGGCGGTGGCCTGAATGTCGCCGGGCCTTTCGCAGGCCAGCACGAACCACAGGTTCAGCCGGTGATCGCGCTGATGATTATGGACGACCTCGGGCCGGGCATTGACCAAAGTCACGACCGCATCCAGACGGTGCGGCGGCACGTCCATGGCGCAAAGGCAGCAGGCGCCGCCCATCGCGGTGGCGTCGAGGAACGGACCGAACCGCGTGACCGCCCCGATCTCGCGCAGCCGGGCCAGCCGCGCGGTGATCTCGTCCTCGGTCAGGCCAAGCGTGGCGGCCAGCGCGGCGAAGGGCGCCCCGGTGATGGCGATGCCGTCGCGCAGCCGGTCGATCAGGCTGCGGTCCGCGGCATCCAGCACGTCGGAAGGCGGGGGCTTGCGCATCGGGCGGCCTTTCACGGACAGCGGCCCGATAGCCGGAGCCACTGGCCGGAAGCGGGTGGGCGGGCCCGGGAAGGCCCGCCCGGGGATGGCCCCGCGGCACGGAAGCACCGCGGGGCCGGAACAGGATCAGTAGATGTCCTTCTGCGTGTTCATCACGTTGAACTTGCCGGTCGGGGTGATCAGGCGCGGGTCCTTGATCACGTGCTTCAGCTCCAGCGTCTTGTCGTCGACGATGACGATGGCGCTTTCCTTGTCCTTGGCGTTCCAGACGCTGAACCAGACCTCGGTGCCTTCCTTGTTGAACTCGGGCTGCACCACGCGCGGCTGGCCGTCGGGGATGCCCGCCCATTCGCCGATGGGCAGCGTGGTGAATTCCGGGTCCGCCTCGGGATCGCCGCCCATGGCCGCGATGTCGAACACCGCCGCGCTGGCCGAAATTTCGGCATCCGGGTTCAGCGTCGCATCGACGTAGAGATGCCGGCTGTTCGGATGGGTCTTGATGAACAAGGACCCGCCGCCAAGGGCATAGAAGCTGTCGACGATCTTCCACGCCTGGTCCGGGTGGCCTTCGGGATCGGTGCCGATCAGCGCCACCGATTCGTCGCCAAGGTGCGAGGTCGCCCAGACCGGACCATAGACCGGGTGGGTGAAGTTCGCGCCCCGGCCCGGGTGGGGCGTCTGCCCGCCGGTGTCGATCAGCGCCGTCAGCTTCGACTCCTTGGTATCCACCACCACGATCTTGTTGCGCGCGTTGGCGGCCACAAGGAAGTAGCGGTGGGTGCTGTCCAGACCGCCGTCATGCAGGAAGCGTTCGGATTCGATCTCGGTCGTCTTCAGGTTCTTCAGGTCGGAATAGTCGACCATCAGGATCTTGCCGGTTTCCTTCACGTTGACGATGAATTCCGGCTTGTAGTGCGACGACAGGATCGAGGCGACGCGGGGCTCCGGGTGGTAGGTCTGTTCGTCGTAGACCATGCCCCGGGTCGAGACGATCTTCAGCGGCTCCAGCGTATCGCCGTCCATGATCACGTATTGCGGCGGCCAGTAGCTGCCGGCGATGGCGTATTTGTCCTCGTAGCCCTCGAACTTCGAGGTCTCGACCGAGCGCGCCTCGATGCCGATCTTGATCGAGGCCACGGTTTCGGGATGCTCCATCCACAGGTCGATCATGTTCACCAGCCCGTCGCGGCCGATGACGAAGAGATAGCGCCCCGAGGCCGAGATGCGGCTGATATGGACGGCATAGCCGGTGTCGATCACCGCCCTGATCTCGTAGGTGCCGCCGTCGATCAGCGCGATCTGGCCCGAGTCGCGCAACGTCACCGACATGATGTTGTCGATGTCGATGTCGTTCATCTTCTCGGTCGGCCGCTCTTCGGGCGGGATCACCACGTTCCACGACGCCTGCATCTCGGGCATGCCCCATTCCGGCGGCAGCGGCGGGTCCAGAAGGACATAGCGGGTCATCAGGTCCACCTCGTCCTCGGTCAGTTCGCCCGAGGTGCCCCAGTTCGGCATCCCGGCGGGAGAGCCGTAAGTGATGAAGCTGTGCAGGTAGTCATAGCCCGCCTCGCGGGTCAGGTCGGGCGTCAGCGCCTTGCCGGTCGCGCCCTTGCGCAAGACGCCATGGCAGCCCGCGCAGCGCTGGAAGTAGATCTCGGTGCCGTGCTTGAACTCATCGTCGGTCATCACCGGGTCGCCCGCAGCGCGCCCCGGAATCTCCACGCCGATATCGGCCAGCGTGGCCACCGAAGACGCCTTCGGCGCTTCCTGCGCGGACAGCGGCATCGCCATCGTCACAAGGGCCAGGGCTGCGCTGCCCAAAAGCACGGTCCCGACACGGCGGGCTTGGCTGGTCATGGGTATATCTCCATCGAGCTGGTGTGGGTCTGCGCACGTTTCACCGCACGTTTCCGTGATCGGCCGGGAAACCGCTTTGACTTTTGTTAAGGTGGAAAACGTGTCGCAGGGGCAGGTTTCCGGGCGACCGGACGGAACGCCATGCGCCCCTTTCCCTTGCCCAGCCCGATCGCGCGCCCTCTGCCGGGGGTTTGCGGCGCATGGGAATGCGGCGCCGGATCGCCATGAATGACGCCCCGTCCTGCCCGATCCCGAAGCCGCAGGACCGCGGCGGCGAAGGAGCCACGCCATGACCGCCTTGAAACTTGTCTTCTCCGAAGGGTTCCGCGCCTTCTTCCTGTCGGCCGGGCTGTTCGCCGTGGTCTCGGCGGGCCTCTGGACCCTTTGGCTGGCGGCGCAGGCGGCGGGGGTGGACCTTGCCCTGCCGGAAACCCCCGCGCCGCAGCACTGGCACGCGCATGAGATGGTGTTCGGCTATGGCGCCGCGGCACTGGCCGGGTTCTTCCTGACCGCGGTGCCGAACTGGACCGGGGCCAAGGGCGCACCGCATCGTTTCATCTTCGCGGTCTGGACACTGTGGCTGGCCGGGCGGCTGGCGATGCTGTTCGCGGCCTGCCTGCCGCCCTGGCTGGTGGCGGTCGCGGACCTGTCGCTGGTGCCGGTGCTTGCGGCGCAGATGACGATGCAGATGATCGCCCGGCCCCGCGCGCCGCAGATGATCTTCGTCGGGCTGCTGGCGTTGTTCTGGATGGCGAACCTGCTGTGCCATCTGGAATGGATGGGGCTGGCGGATACGCTTTGGCAGGGGTTGCGGGCCGGGTTGCTGACGCTGGCCGCGACCATCGTGGTGATGGGCGGACGGGTGACGCCCGGCTTCACCCGCAACGCCATGGTGGCCTCGGGACGCGAGGACCGGCTGCCGCGCAACCCCGCGCCACTGGCCGCCATCTCCATCGCCGCCGCCCTCGCCACGGTGGCGGGCTACCTGCTGGCATTGCCTGCAATCTGGCCGGGCGCCGCCGCGCTGCTGGCAGGGGCCGCCGCGCTGGCCCGGGTGGCGCTGTGGCGGGGTGTCTGGACCCTCCGGCAGCCGATTCTCTGGACCATGCACCTGTCCTATGCGCTGAACGCGCTCGGCCTGATCGCCCTTGGCCTCTCGGCCTTCGGCATCGGGACCGAGATCGCGGCGCTGCATGTCATCGGCATCGGCGGCATCGGCGGGATGACCCTTGCCATCATGTCGCGGGCCAGCCTCGGCCATGCCGGGCGGCCGCTGATCGCACCCCGCGGCGTGGCCCTGGCCTATGCGCTGATGCCGCTGGCGCTCGTGGCGCGCTGGATCGCCTCGGTCCTGCCGGACCTCTATTATCCCGGCGTGCTGGCGGCGGGGGGCCTGTGGACCGCCGCCTTCCTGCTGTATCTGGCCGGCCTCTGGCAGGTCTGGTGGCAGCCGCGCGCGCCCCGCGCGCCGGTGGGACGGCCGCCGAAGTGATCCCGGACGCTAAAAGTTGACCCGATGACGCAGGGTTGACTTTTGTTAAGGACCGGCCGCGCCCGGTCGATCACAGGGGGGTGACTGCAACAGCTTTGGGAAGGACCCCTCGCCATGCGCGAAGTCATGACCAAGAGCATGGCCCGGAACATCTTCTACGGCGGGTCACTGTTCTTCATCCTGATCTTCCTGGGCCTCACGGCCCATTCACACTATTACATCGTCAACACCTCGACCGAGAAGGCGACGCTGACCGACAGCGTGGCGGCGGGCAAGCTGATCTGGGAAGAGAAATCCTGCATCAACTGCCACACCATCCTTGGCGAGGGCGCTTATTTCGCCCCCGAACTGGCCAATGTGATGACCCGCTGGGGCGTCGAGCCGGGCGACCACGAAGGTGCCTTCGATGCGCTCAAGACCTGGATGGACGCCATGCCCACCGGGATCGAGGGCCGCCGCCAGATGCCGAACTTCGGCCTGAGCGACGAGGAATACCGCAACCTTGCCGACTTCCTGCTCTGGACCAACACGATCCGGGCGCAGGACTGGCCCCCGAACGACGCGGGCTGAGGAGAACGCCATGAAATACCAATCGCAAAAGATCGCGCTGGCCTATTTCGCCGTGGCCATGGCGCTGTTCCTGGTGCAGGTCACGATGGGGCTGGTGCTGGGCTGGATCTATGTCTCGCCCAACTTCCTGTCCGAGGTCCTGCCATTCAACATCGGGCGGATGCTGCACACCAACAGCCTGATCGTCTGGCTGCTCCTGGGCTTCTTCGGCGCCGCCTACTACCTGATCCCGGAAGAGGCCGAACGCGAGATCCATTCGACCAAGCTGGCCTGGATCCAGCTGGGCATCTTCGTCCTTGGCACCGCCGGGGTGGTGGTGACCTATCTGTTCAACCTGTTCGAGGGCAACTGGCTTCTGGGCAACGAGGGGCGCGAGTTCATCGAGCAGCCCCGCTGGGTCAAGATGGGCATCGTCGTCGCCGCGCTGATCTTCCTCTACAACATCAGCATGACGGTGCTGGCGGGCCGCAAAACCGCGATCACCAACATCCTGCTGCTGGGTCTCTGGGGCCTTGCGCTGCTGTTCCTGTTCGCCTTCGTCAACCCCGACAACCTTGCGCTGGACAAGATGTACTGGTGGTACATCGTCCACCTCTGGGTCGAGGGGACGTGGGAACTGGTGATGGCCGCGATCCTTGCCTTCCTCATGCTGAAGCTGACGGGGGTGGACCGCGAGGTCGTCGAGAAATGGATCTACGTCATCGCCGCGCTGGCGCTGTTCTCGGGCATCCTCGGCACCGGCCACCACTACTTCTGGATCGGCACCCCCGGTTACTGGCAGTGGATCGGCTCGATCTTCTCCAGCTTCGAGGTGGCGCCCTTCTTCGCCATGATGTCCTTCGCCTTCGTGATGGTCTGGAAGGGCCGCCGCGACCACCCGAACAAGGCCGCCCTTCTGTGGAGCCTGGGCTGCGCCACGCTGGCCTTCTTCGGCGCGGGCGTCTGGGGCTTCCTGCATACGCTGCACGGGGTGAACTACTACTCGCACGGCACGCAGATCACCGCCGCCCACGGCCATCTGGCCTTCTACGGCGCCTATGTCTGCCTGAACCTGGCGATCATCACCTATGCCATGCCGCATCTGCTGGGGCGCGACCCCTACAACCAGGTGCTGAACATGGTCTCGTTCTGGCTGATGTCGGGCGGCGTGGTCTTCATGACCTTCACGCTGACCTTCGCCGGCACGATCCAGACCCACCTGCAACGGGTGAACGGCGAATACTACATGGACGTGCAGGACCAGCTCTGGCTGTTCTACGCCATGCGGTTCGGTTCGGGCATCGCGGTGGTGCTGGGGGCGGTGCTGTTCATCTACGCCGTGCTTGTGCCCCGGCGCGAGGTGATCGAGCCCGGCCTTCACAACCCGGCGGAGTGATGGTGATGGATGGAACCCATATCACGAAGGGGGCGGCTGACGCCCCCTTCTACCTGCCGCAGGGCGACGAGGTCGCGGTCTTCGAGGCCGCCGCCGCCCGCCGCCTGCCGGTGCTGCTGAAAGGCCCCACCGGCTGCGGCAAGACCCGCTTCGTCGCCCATATGGCGGCGCGGCTAGGGCGACCACTCTACACCGTCGCCTGCCATGACGACCTGTCCGCCGCCGACCTGATCGGCCGCTGGCTCCTGAAGGGGGGTGAGACGGTCTGGGCCGATGGCCCGCTGACCCGCGCGGTGCGCGAGGGCGCGATCTGCTATCTCGACGAGGTGGTGGAAGCCCGCAAGGACGTGACCGTGGTCCTGCACCCCTTGACCGACGACCGCCGCATCCTGCCCATCGACCGCACCGGCGAAGAGCTGGTGGCGCATCCCGATTTCCTTCTGGTCGCCAGCTACAACCCCGGCTACCAGAACATCCTGAAAACGCTGAAACCCTCGACCCGGCAGCGTTTCGTCGGGCTGGAATTCGGCTTCCCGCGGCCCGAGCATGAAATCCCGGTGGTGGCGCGCGAAAGCGGGCTGGCCGAGGATCGGGTGCAGCCGCTGGTGCGGCTGGCCAACAAGCTGCGGGCAATGAAGGGGCAGGATCTTGAGGAAGGCATCTCCACCCGCCTCGTGGTCTATTGCGCCTCGCTGATCGCGGGAGGCATGCCGGTCGAACGCGCCATCCGTGCCGCGATGATCGAGCCCTTGACCGACGATCCCGATGTGAAGGCGGGGCTGCGCGATCTCGTGACCGCCGTCTTCGGGTGAGGCGGCAATGTCCCGGATCGCGTTCGAACCATGGGAGCCCGAGGAAACCGTCGGGAAGATCTGGCACGCCTTCGCCAGCCGTCTGGACGCAGGCCCCACCCATGACGGGGCGCGTGTCGCCCTGTCGCAGATGGGCGGGCGGCTGGCGGTGCTGTTCCGCGGCCTTGGCGGCGACGGCGCGGTCGAGATCAAGCCGGTGGCGGAAGAGACCAGCCACCACCGGCTGGGCCTGTTGCGCGGCCTCGGGACCTGGCGCGACGCAGCCCCCCGCGCCAGCTATGACGGCGCGACCCTGCGCCTGCCGGAATCGCTGGCCGTCTTCCCGGCAGCCGAGGCGAATGCCGCGCTTTACCTCTGGCTTGCCGCCGCCGCTGCCGCCCTGCGCGACATGCCGCCGGTGGAAGAGGACGATCCCCTGCTGGCCGATCTTGCCGCCATCGGCACCGCCCGCGCGATGACCGGGGCCGCGCTGCGGCTGGCCCCCGGCTTCCGCGCGCTGCACGCCGATCTTTGCGCCGCCGTGCTGGCCACCCGCCGCACCGCCCCCCTTCCCGCCGCCGAGGCCGCGGTCGAGGCGCGCCTTCGCGCCGCCCTCGGGCAGGATATCGCCCTGCCGCCCCTGCCCGCCCGTGCGCCGCACGGCTACCGCCCGTTCCGGCCGGTGCCGCTCTGGCCCGACCTGCGAGTGCCGGCCCGGTCCGAGGCAACCGCGGTCGAGAGCCGCGCGACCGAGGGCACCCCGGAACAGTCCGAGGAAAAGACCGCCCGCCGCGCCCGTCGCCGCAAGGCCGATCAGGCCGACCGCAACGACAGCTTCATCCTCCACAAGTTCGAGGCGATCCTGTCGATGACCGAGTTCCTGAACCTCAACCGCCGGGTCGAGGACGACGACGAAGACACCGCGAAGAAGGCCGCCGACGATCAGGAGGAAATCGGCCTGGCGCAGCTGTCGAAATCCCCGGCGACGAAGCTGAAGCTGCACCTCGACCTTGCCCCCGAGGATGTGGACCGGCAGGCGCTGTCGGGCGTAAGCACCTATCCCGAATGGGACGCGCGGACCCGCAGCTACCTGCCCGCCCATGCCCGCGTGCTGCATTCCCGCGCCGAGGCTGCGACCGAGACGCCCCCCTTCCGCGCCGATCCCCGCGCCGATGCCCGCATCCGCGCCGTCCGCCGCCAGTTCGAGGCGCTGCGGCCCTCGCTGGTCTCCACCCCCGGCCACCCGGACGGCGACGTGCTGGATACCGAGCGTGCCGTGCGCGCCCGCGTCGACCTGCTCGCCAGCGGCGAGGGCACCGATCGCGTCTGGCGCCAGACCCGCCCCGAACGGCGCGACCTTGCGGTGTCGATCCTGCTGGACATCTCGCGTTCGACCGAAAGCGCGTTGCCCGGCCATGGCCACGACGGCCGCGCGGTGATCGACATCGAACGCGAGGCGTTGGCGGCGCTGGCCTGGGGGCTGGACGCCTGCGGCGACGGCTTCGCCATCCACGCCTTTTCCTCGCTGCGCCGCGACCGGGTCTTCGTGCAGGAGGTGAAGGGTTTCGCCGAACCGATGACCGAAGCCACCGAAGTGCGCATCGCCGCCCTGCGCCCCGGCCATTACACCCGCCTCGGCGCCGCGATCCGCCATGTCTCGGCCGGGCTGGCGCGCGAGGGGCGCAAGCGCAGGCTGCTGCTGGTGATCACCGACGGCAAGCCCAACGACCTTGACCATTACGAGGGGCGCCACGGCATCGAGGACAGCCGCATGGCGGTGATGGAGGCGCGCCGCGCGGGCCATTCCGTCTTCGGCATCACCGTGGACCGCGACGGCAAGTCGTGGTTCCCGCGGCTGTTCGGACAGGGCGCCTTCGCCCTGATCCCCGATGCGGAAAAGCTGACGCAGGCGCTGCCGCAGATCTACCGGCAACTGGTGACGGGATGACTTCGACCGAGGAAGAAGGCCCGCTCTGGAACCTGCCGGGCGACCTGATGATGTGGGTGCTGATCGTTTCGGAACTGGCGGTCTTCGGCGCCGGTCTGGCGGCCTTCCTTGCCGTCCGCCTGACCGATCCGGCAGGCTTTGCCGAGGCGCAGGGCCATCTGCACCGCACCGGCGCCGGGATCAACACCATGGTGCTTGTCACCTCCGGCTGGCTGGCGGCGCTGGCGCTGCGGGCGGTGCAGCAGGGGCGCATCGCGCGGATGCGGGGGCTTCTGGCCGCAGCCTCGCTGCTGGGGATGGTTTTCCTTGTCCTGAAAGCGCAGGAATTCGCCGATCTTTCCGCCGCGGGCCTCAGCTTCGAGACCCATGCCTTCTTCACCTTCCACATGCTCCTGACCGGCTTCCACGCCGCCCATGTCCTTGCGGGCATCGTCCTGCTGGCCTTGGTCGCCACCTTGGCCACCCCCCGCGCGGTCGAGGCGGGCGCCGCCTTCTGGCACATGGTCGATCTGGTCTGGGTCATCCTTTTCCCGGTGGTCTACCTGATATGAGCGTGACTTCCGCCTGGGTTCTTCTCGTGCTGCTGTCCGCCGGGTCCACCCTGGCCGCCATCAGCGGGATAACCGGCCCGGCGCTGGCGCTGATCGTGCTGGCGCTGGCCTGGGCCAAGGCGCAGTTGATCCTGAACCGTTATCTCGGGCTCGCGCAGGCCCCCGTCGTCGCCCGCGGCTTCGCGCTGGCGCTGGCGCTGTTCATGGCGGTGCTGGCCACCCTTGCGGCCACCGCGGGATAAGGCGAGACTCTGCCCATGGCATGGATCGAACTTGCACTGGCCATGGCGCTGTTCCTCGCCTCGCACCGCATCCCGGCGGCGCTTGGGGTGAAGGGGCGGCTCTTGGCGGCGCTTGGCCCGCGCGGCTATGGCATCCTGTTCTCGGCGGCCTCGGTTCTGCTGCTGTGGTGGCTGATCTCCGCCGCCGGTCGCGCGCCCTTCGTGCCCTTGTGGGACCAGCAGCCGTGGCACCGCTGGACGGCGAACATCGTGATGCCCTTTGCCATTGCGCTGGCGGTCTTCGGCATCGCCGCCCCCAATCCCTTCGCCTTCGAGGGCCGCAGGACCGGCTTCGACCCCGCCCGCCCCGGCATCGCCGGGCTGACGCGCCAGCCGCTCCTGTGGTCGCTGGCGCTGTGGTCCGGGGTGCATCTTTTGCCGAACGGCGACCTTGCCCATGTCCTGCTGTTCGGGCCCTTCCTGATCATGGCACTGGTCGGAATGCCGATGGTCGAACGCCGCCGCCGGCGCGAGATGGGCAAGGCCGAATGGAACCGCCTGACCGCCCATACCGGCCTGATCCCCTTCGCCGCCCTGCTGCAAGGCCGCTGGCGCCCGCGCGGCCTGCCGCCGCCATGGAGAGCGGCGGCCATGCTGTTGACATGGGCCGCCGTCTGGCATCTGCACGAGCCGGTGATCGGCCTCTGGCCGGGGGTCTAGAACGCCAGCTTCGCCCCAAGGTAGAACGCCCTCCCCTCGCCCGGGATGAAGGCGGCCTGCGTGGGCAAGGCCTGGTCCACCACCAGCGTGGATGAGGCATAGCGTTCGTCCAGAAGGTTCGTCACCTCGGCCACGATCACCGCATTCTCGCTCACCGACCACGAGGCGCCCAGATCGACCAGCGTGTAGGAGTCGTTGAAGACGGTGTTCATGTTGTCCACCGGCGTCCTGCCCGGCACCCAATGGACCGTGCCCGACAGCGCCAGCCGTTCCGTCGCCTGCCAGTCCAGCGCCAGCGTCAGCACGTTTTCCGGCGCGCCCGCCAGCCTGTTGTTGCCGCGCAGGGGATCGTTGTCGAAGCGGAAGTCCTGCCAGGTCCAGGCAATCCTTGCATCCAGCGTATCGCTGAATGCCGCCCCCAGCCCCAGTTCCAGCCCGCTGTGCACCGTGCGCCCGGCGTTGACCGAGGCCAGCGCCGCCCCGCTCGTGTCGCGCAGGGACAGCAACTCGTTCTTCAACCGCGAATGATAGGCGGTCACGTCCCATGTCAGCGCACCGGCTTCGCCGCGCCATCCGGCCTCCAGCGTCACCGCGGTCTGCGCCTTCAGGTCGGGCGTGGCGAACATCGCCCCCGCCGGGCCGGAGTTCGGCGTGCCGCCCACGGTGCCGATCAGATCGTCATGGGTCGGCGGCTCATAGCCTTTCGCCAGAGAAACCCAGGCGAATTGCCCCTCGGCCGGTTTCCATGACAGCGCCAGCGAGGGCGCGAAGCCGGAATAGTCGCGGTCATAGCTGGTGGAGACTGCCGCCGCCGTGCCGGTGACTGGCCCTCCCGGGCCGAAGGCCACGGTCGGCCGCGTCGCCCCGGTCCAGAGATCGGTGTTCCTGCGGCTGGCATGGATGAAAGCCAGCGCCGGGGACAGCGTGAAGGCGCCGATCTCGACATTTCCCCCGGCGTGGATCGAAAGCGTCCCGGACTTCAGCTTGTTCGTGCCGAACCCCGGACCGCGATTGCCGCCGATATTGTGGAAGTAGTCCCGGTCGGCCTGCCCCATGGACCATGTCAGCCCCGCCTCGAACAGCGGCAGGTCGCCCGCGCCGGGAATGGTGTAACGGGCGGTCAGGGTGCCGTCCGTGCCTTCGGTATCACGGAACCCGGCCGAGACCGGGAAGGCGAAGCTGTCGTCGGTGCGCCCGACCGACAGGCCGATGTCGAACAGCCCGCCAGCACCTGCCCAAGTGCTCCGCAGCCCGGCCAACGTCTGCACCGTCTCGCGGTGCGGCCGGTCGCGCAGGACGTTGGGGCCGGGGCTTGGCGGGCCGGGATGGGCCTGCGTCGGGTCGGCCTGCAAGGCAGCCCAGGTCAGCGGCCCGGCCACGTCGAAGGCAAGGTCGGTGTGGGTGAAGAAAAGGCGCGTCGTCGCCTCGCCCATCGCAAAGGTGACGTTGCCGCCAACGACCGTCCGTTCGGAACCGTTGTAGTCGCGGAAGCCATCGCTTTCGGAATGCTCAAGATGGAACCAGGCATCGGCCTTCTGGCCGTCGATCCCGTAGCCCAGCGCCACGTCGCGGCGGTTGAAGCTGCCCGTCCCCGCCGCCAGACGCCAGCCGGGTTGCGAGGCCCCCGAGGGCGAGGTGAAGTTCAGCGCGCCGCCCAGCACCGCCGCGCCCAGCCGGTTGGCGGCGGCGCCGCGGAAGACCTCGATCGTCTCGGCCCCGCCGGGGCTGGCGATGCCCACCGCATAGGCCCCGTCGGCACGGTTGACCGGCATCCCGTCGATCATCACCAGCAGCCCGCGCTCTGCCGGGTTCTGCTGCTGGCCCGAGCCGCGGATCTGGATGCGGGGCTGGTCGTTGCCGCCGAAGAACTCCTGCAGCACGATGCCGGGGTTCAGCCGCAGCGCGTCCGCCAGCCGGGGCGCCACCTCGGTATCCTTGTCCTTGCTGCGGTCGATCAGCGTGACACCCGCCGGGGTGACGCCGAAGCGCAGCTTCACCGGGTTGCCGGCGTCCAGCCAGATCGTGCCAAGGTCGATGGTCGCGCCGGGAGAGACGGATTGCCCCAGCACCGGGGCGGCGGAAAGCACGGTGCCGGCCAGCAGGACGGCAAGGGCGGAAGGGGGCAGTCGGAAAGCAGGCATGGCAGGTCCTTTCGCAGGCATCGGCGTCCCGCTTCCTGGCGAAAGGCTGGGTAAAGGACTTCACGGCAGGGGTGCGCCATGCCGCCCGCGAAGGGATTGACCAAAGTCAAATGGTGACAAAAAGACTCTGGAATCGAACCCGCCCCGCCACAGGACGGGTCAGTCGCGGAAGGCCGAGGCCAGCGGCTCGGGCAGGTCGAATTCCGCCAGCACCCTGGCGCGGGCCGCGGCCGACATCTTGCGGGCGGTCTTTTCCACGATGCCGGGGATTTCCCCTTCCGGCCGGGTCGCGGCGAAGGGGGCAAAATACCAGCGCAGGAAGGTGAAGCAGATCACATCCTCCAGCGCCTGCACCTCGGCATCCCGCTTGATCCCCTCTTTCCGCAACAGCACACCGACACGGGCGCAATCCTCGGGGCCGAAGCCCGCCTCTGCCATGATCCCCGCCACCCGTTCCGCATGACGCCGCCCCTGCTCGCGCCGCCATTCCAGATAGCCGGGCTTGCCCTCCGGGTAGGCGCTGCGCGGCAAGAGCCAGCGTTCGACATGCTGCCCCCGCGCCGCGATCCGCAGGATGGGCGAGGCCTCGGGGAACAGCCGCTCCAGCTCCGCCGTCATCCGCTGGCCGTAAAGCAGCGCAGCGGGAGTGCCCTCCTCCAGCGTCGGGTCGGCGGCATTGGCGGCGTCGATCAGTTCAATCGCGCGGTCCAGATCGGCCATGACTTCCCCCTATCGCGCCCAGGCCAGCGCGGGATCTTCCTCGACATAGGTCCGCAGCACCGCCACATCGTCGATCTGCGCCACGTTCTGCCGGATCGTCACGCCCTGCTCTTTCAGCCGGGCGAAGGCGCGGCTCAGGCTTTCGGGCTTCATCCCCAGCCGCCCGGCGATCAGCACCTTGTCGTAGGGCAGCGTCACCTCGCAGGACCCCGCCTCGCATTCGGCCAGTTCCAGCAGGAACTCGGCCACCCTCTGCGCCCCGGTCTGCGCCTTCAGCGCCTCGATCTGGCCGACAAGGGCGTGCAGATGCGCGAAGGTCGCCGAGAGGATCGAGATCGCCACCTCGGGATTGTCGCGGATCTGGCGCAGGAAGCTGTCGGCCTCGATACGGATCAGGGTGCAATCCGTCACCGCCTCGGCCGCAACGGGATAGGTGTCGTGGCGGAAGGCCACCGCCTCGCCGAAGGAGGATCCCTTGGTGAAGGCGCCCACCACCGCCTCGGCCCCGTTCGGCGCGATGCGATACAGCTTCACCCAGCCCTCGGCGACGATATAGATCGCCCGGGCACGTTCGCCCTGCAGGAAGATGGTCGCCCCGCGCGAGAAATGGCGCACATGCGCCTCGGCCAGCACGGCGCGGGCCACCGGCTCGGGCGCAGAGGCAAGCAGGAGCGAGGCTCTGGCAAGAGCGATGAGTTCGGGCTTCATCCTGCGGTTTTCCTGTCAGGCGGGCGGGTCGAGACTAGCGTCAATGCGCCGGAAACACCACCCTTGCCGGGTCAGCAGCCCTCGTGTCTGCCCAGCGTGGCGGGGTCGGAAAGGATCGGCCAATAGGCCCGCAGCCACAGCCCGAAGGCCAGGGCCCAGAGCAGCGCCGAGGCGATGTGCAGGGCCAGCGCATCGCCGCCGGCAAGTTCGGGCCAGAGGCGGCAGGCGGTGGCCCCGATCAGCGCCGCCATCGCCGCCTTGACCGGCCAGCCGAAGGGCAGGCGATGCCCCGCATGGAACAGCCCGGCGATGGAAAGGACGGCCAGCGTGGCAAGGCCAAGGCCTCCCATCAGCGCCAGATGCCAACCTGCCGCCTCGGTCAGCGGTGCGCCGATTCGGGCCGCGCCCAGCCAGATCAGCCCTGCCCCTGCCAGCCCGGCGGGTAGCGACAGCGCAAGGATCTCCGCCCGCAACGCGGCGCGGCCGATGAAACCTTCGGCCATGCGGTCGATGAAGCCCGCCCCCGCCGCCAGCAGAAGCCAGCCGCCCACGGCCGGGCTGGCACCCATGGCCTGCGCCAGCACGGCCAGCGCCACCAGCCCGGAGGCAAGGTTCAGCCGCCCCGGATGCGGCCGGAAGGGCGAGGTCTGTTCGGTGGGGTCAAGGACAAGGTTCGTCACCGCCACGGTGATCCGCGCCAGCGCAAGGCCGAGGAGGCCAAGGAAGACCAGCCCGCCAAGGCGCATCGCCTCGCCCGCCTCGAAGGCGTCGCCCCGGATCATATGCCAGCGCGCCACCCCCTCGGCCAGCGCCAGCGCGGCCAGCCAGCCGATGAAGGCCAGAAGGCCATCGGTCCGCTTCTGCCAGCTTATCCGCAACCCGTAGACGATCAGCCCGCCGATCCAGCCAAGGTCTGCCAGCGCGGCTATGGGGGTCAGCAGGTCGAGGCCCAGAAGCCCGATCACCCGCGCCACGCCCCACATCGCCGCCAGAGCCCACAGCGCCCGGCCCTGCAGCTTGGGCGTGTCGGTCCATTCCGGGAAGGCGCTGGTCAGAAAGCCGATCAAGGCGGCGCCGAAACTGCCCCAGATCATCTCATGCATGTGCCAGACGCCGGGGGTCATCTGCGTCACCCCGGCCAGCCCGTAGCCCTGCACCGCCACCCAGAGGAAGGGCCACAACGCGGCGTGGAGCGCGGCCAGCGGAAAGAACAGCCGGAAACCTTCGTCCGAGATCACCCGCGCCAGCCCCGGCTGCGGAATCGGCAGTTGGGCGGGCGGGATATAGGCGCTGCCGCGCAGGTTCGGCATCGGAGCGGTCATGCGATGCGCCTTTCATCGACATCGTGGATGTGGCGGAACAGCGGGTCCTCATGCTGCCAGCGGCGGGTCAGGGCAAAGACCGCCTCGTCGTCGCGGGTGCCCGGCGCGCCCGGCAATTGCCGCACGCCCATGATCCCCTGCCCGTCGGGGTGCAGCACCGCCACCCGATGGGCGATCCGCGCGGCCTCGGCCAGATCATGGGTGACGAAAAGGCCCGAGAACGACGCCTGCGCCACCTGCGCGATCACCAGATCCTGCATCCGCCGCTTCAGCGCCGCATCCAGCGCGGTGAAGGGTTCGTCGAACAGGATGAAATCCGGCCCGGCGACCAGCGCCCGCGCGATGGCCACCCGCTGCCGCATCCCGCCGGACAGTTCCACCGGGTATTTGCCAAGATCTGCAGCGTCGAAATGCACCCTCGCGGCGGCCTCCCGCGCGGCTTCCCGGGCAGCGCGGCGCCCCATTCCGGCCAGCCGCGCCGCATAGGCGATGTTCGCCTCGGCGGTGGCCCAAGGCATCAGCCGGGGTTCCTGAAACACCATCGCCTGCCGCGCGAAGCGCCGAGAGATCCGGCCCGACTTCTGCTCCAGCAGCCCCGCCGCCAGATGCACCAATGTCGACTTCCCGCAGCCCGAGGGGCCGATCAGCGCAACCACTTCGCCCGGCATCACCGCCAGCGAAATATCCCGCAGCACGTCGCGGCCAAGGAAGGCATGGGTGACATGGGCAAATTCCAGCACCGGATCGGTCATCGCTTCACCCCCCAAGGCCGGGCGGCCTCGCGCCAGCGCTCGGTCTCGGCCCGGATCGGGTGGAGGATACCGTATTCCAGCACGACCAGCCCGGCGACGGCGATCACGATCCAGGCCAGCGCCAGCGTCACGTCCATGTATTGCCGGGCTCGGGCCAGTTCGTTGCCGATGCCGCCGACCGTGGTCAGCACCTCGATCATCACCGCGACCTTGACCGAGGTCGCCAGCCCCAGCACCAGCGCCGGGAACAGATGCGCCAGCATCTGCCGCATCCCGACCGACCAGAACCGCCGCCACGGCCCCGCGCCGAAAGCCTGCGCCATGGCGTCCAGCCCCCGGTCGCGCCCCGCCACGCCCTCGGCGGTTCCGGCGAAGACCAGGGGGACAACGCCCACAAGGATCGTCACCATCACCATCCCGTCGGTCGCGCCGAACCAGATCATCGCCACCACCAGCCATGCGATCGGCGGCACGCCAAGGATGACCGTCAGCAGGGGCCGCGCCAGCCGCATCGTCGCGGGCGAATACCCCGCCGCCAGCCCGGCCAGCCCGCCGATCACCCCGGCCATCGCGAAGCCGCCCGCCGCGCGGGTCATGGTGCGCGCTATGACCTCCCACGACACCGGGTCGCGCAGCAGTTCCACCGCCGCCGCCAGCACGGCCAGGGGTGCGGGCAGGATGAAATCTCCCCAGGCCTCATGCCCCGCCTGCCAGAGCGCGGCCAGCAGGCACAGGCCCGCCAGTCCCGCCCATCCTCCCCAGAGGAAGCGGCCCGCCCGGCCCAGCCTGTGCATCACCCCGCCCATCACGTCACAGCAGATAGAAGCCGTCGTCGGGCAGCCTGCCGCCGATGATGGCGGCATCCGCTTCGGCCACGGCAGTGAACATCGCCTCCATGGCCGGGCGGGCGGCGCTGGCGGGCGTGGCGGTCAGCGCGCAATGCGGGATCGACTTCGCCAGCACCGGCGCGGGCATGCCAAGCGCATCGGCAGCCGAGGCCGCGGCGCCTTCGGGATCGGCCAGAACCTGCGGCAGCGTGGCCACGAGAGCGGCCTGCAATGCGGAGGCAGCCTCGGGCGCGGAGTCGATGAAGGCTTGCGTCACCCCAAGCCCCGCCTGCGGGATCGAGGGGCCAAGCCCGGTGATCTTCGCCCATTCCGCCTGCATGTCGATGGTGCGGTGCATCGCCCTTCCCTCTTGCGCCGCGCGCATCTCGGCCATGGCGCCCGCCGGTTCCGGCAGGATGCCCGCATCGGCCCGCCCGGTCAGCAGAAGCTGCACCGCCTCGATCGGATTCGCTGCGGCGACCACCTCGACATCGGCCGCGGTCATCCCGGCCTCCTGCATCAGGCGCTGCATCAGGATGTCCGGCGTGTCGTTGCGGAACGGCAGCGCCAGCCGCTTGCCCTTCAGGCTGGCAATGGTGGTCAGCGCGGGATCGGGGCTGACGACATAGACCAGCCCGTCGGTCATCACATTGACCAGCCGCACCCCGAGCCCGCGATTATACAGGTTCGCCGCCGCCAGCGTCGGCAGGATCACCGCCCCCATCGTGCCCGAGGCCAGACCCGCCCGCAACTCGTCGGGGTCCTTCCACGGCGCGAAGGTGACGGTCCCGGCAATGCCGTCCAGCGCGCCCGAGGCCACCGCATGGGCAAGCGTGATCGAAGGCCCGGCGGGCGGGCCGTAAAGGTGCAGTTCCGCCAGCATCGGCGCTGCCCGCAGAAGACCGGGCACGGCCAGCGCCGCGCCGCCTGCGGCTGCCAGCCCGATCAGCCTCCGCCGCGAAATCCTGTCCATGTCGTCTCTCCGTCTTGCTCCGGGGCTGGCGGCGGCTGGCCATGGAGTCATCCTTGCTCTCGGCGCGGATAATATCCGAGTCAAATACTCAGGTCTTGACTTGCATCAAGCGCAGCGGAATTCCGATCAGTGCGCCCAGCCGCACCGCCAGCGCCGCCGGAATGGCGTAAAGCGCCAGCATCTGCACCGGCCCCAGATCGGCGGCAGGCAGCAGCCCCCGCGCGGGACCAAGCGCCCAGTGCAGCGCCACCGCCGCGGCCAGCCCCGCCAGCCACAGCGGCAGCAGCGCCCTCCGGCCAAGCGCAAGCACCGCCAGCAGCACCCAGAGCGGCCACCACAACCATGCCAGCCCGGCCAGCCCGCTGGCCGCCATCAGCACACTGACCCGCAGGTCGAAGGGCCAGAGCGCGCCGCGCCATGTCGCCAGCGCCACGGCAAGGGCCAGCAGACCAAGGATCCAAAGAACCGCCAATCCGATCCGTGCCGCCATGCCGTTCTCCGCATCTTTCCCCCAGCGCTGCGCCCGTCCAGCCGGAAGGTCAAGGCCGCAAGCCGGGGCCTTTCGTCTCATCCAGCATCTTGGATTGACATTTATCAAGATTCAGACGCTCCGGCTGCACTACTCCGTCAAGGCATGGACCCATGCCCGAAAGGAAGCGCCATGTCCCTGTCCCTTTCCCCCGAAGCCACCGTCGCCGAGATCGCCAGCACCCTGCCCGGCGCGGCCGAGATCTTTCGCCGCCTGGGCATCAGCTTCTGCTGCGGCGGCAAGGCCAGCCTCTCCGAGGCCGCCAATCAGGCCGGCCTGCCGCTGGCCGATCTGACCGCCAGCCTGCAGGGCCTGATCGACGCCGCCGCGCAGGACACGCCGCAGGAAACCTGCGCGCTGATCGACCATATCCTGACCCGCTACCACGACACCCACCGGACCGAACTGGAATGGCTGATCCCGCTGGCCCGGAAGGTCGAGATGGTCCATGGCGACCATGAGGATGCCCCGCTCGGCCTGGCCGAGGCGCTGATCGCGCTGGCCGAGGATCTCGACAGCCATATGGCGAAAGAGGAACGGGTGCTGTTCCCGATGATGAAGAACGGCGGCAATCCGATGATCGCCCATCCGATCGCAGTGATGCGGCAGGAGCATGACGACACCGCCGCCCTGCTGCGCCGGATCGAGCATGTCTCGCACGGGTTGACCCTGCCCGAAGGCGCCTGCGGGTCGTGGACGGCGCTTTACACCGGCGTCGCCAAGCTGACGGGCGATGTGGTCCGCCACATGCATCTGGAAAACGACATCCTCTTCCCGCGGTTCGAGGCCGCCTGAACGCATCGGCCCGGCGGCACCTGACCCGCCGGGCCGATCCGCCTCTGCTGCAAGGGAAAAAGTCGGCTGCGGCCTCTGGCGCCATGTTGCGCCGGAAAGCCGCAGCCCAGTCCAAGCCCAAGGCCCGCCCGGGACGAAGGGGCAGCCCTCGGCAGGAGATTGCCGCGATGGGGCAAGCGGTGGCGGCTGGCCCGAATGTGGGTCGGATCCGCTGGCGGCCACGCGCTTGCCCTTGCCGCAGGACCAGATTGCCCCGGCCCATGGCGACTTTGATTGACTTATGTCAATCGTTGTAAACTTTCTCCGCCGGACCGGCGCAGCGGCTTGCCGCATGGCCCTGCCTGCCCTATCCTCGTTGGGCAATCCCAGGATCCGACACCGCCCCGCCAGCGCCGCTGCCATATCAGGAGGGGGACCGATGCCGACGCCGACCGACCAGCACCTCTCTCGCATCGAAGCCGCCATTTCCGGCGGCAAGGCGGCGCGCTCGACGCTTGCGGCGTCATGGGCGCGCTCGGCCCGGCTTTACCGGCTGGACCCGGCGGCGCGGCGGATCGACAGCCGCATCACCGCGCAGGAGCTGGCGCAGGCGCGCGAGGGATTGGGCGCGCTTCTGCCCACCGCCGCACCGCATCTGGACCGGCTGTTCCAGGTGGTCGGGAGCCTCGGCGCCTGCATCGTGCTGGCCGATGCCCGGGGCGTCGCCGTGGACCGCCGCGGCCACCCCGGCGACGACGCGGATTTCGCTGCTTCCGGCCTCTGGACCGGCACCGGCTGGTCCGAGGCCGAGGCGGGCACCAACGGCATCGGCACCTGCCTGGCCGAGGGCCGCGCCGTCACCATCCACCGCGAGCAGCATTTCATGGCGCGCAACATCGGCCTCAGTTGCTCCTCGGCGCCGGTCCACGGGCCGGAGGGTCAACTGATGGCGGTGATCGACGTATCCACCGCCCGGGCCGATCTTGCCGATGCCGTGGCCGGTCTGATCGGCACCACCGTGGCGCAGGTGGCCCGGCAGGTCGAGGCGGACCTGTTCCACCAGCACTTCCCCAAGGCGCGCATGGTGCTGGTGCCGGGGCTGGACCGCGGGCTCGGCGCGCTGCTGGCCGTGGATGCCGACGATCTGGTGATCGGAGCCACCCGCGCCGCCCGCAGCCACCTCGGCCTTTCCGGCGACCTGTCCGCCGCCCCCCGCCCGGTGGCCGACCTTCTGGGGCTTGAGGCCGACGACAACCTGCAAACCGCCGAGCGCGCCGTGCTGACCCGGGCGCTGGCGCGGTCGGGCGGCAATGTCTCGGCCGCCGCCCGTGCGCTTGGCCTGTCCCGCGCCACCCTGCACCGCAAGCTGGAGCGCAGATAGCGCGGCCCGGCTGTCTCAGATCTGCGACAGGTTCGGCCGGGCATCTTTCTTCCCCAAGGGTGATCGACTCAGGCAGAAGCCGTATCCTTCCGTCATGGGCCGCGAGGAGGCGGCCTTCGGAGGAGGACCCAATGAACGAGATGACCCAAAAGGCCGGACTGGCCGGATCGCCTTTCAAATCCCGCTACGACAACTACATCGGCGGCAAGTTCGTGCCCCCCGTCGGCGGACGCTACATGGACAACGTGACGCCGATCACCGGCGGCGTGGTCTGCGAGGTCGCCCGCTCGGACGCCGCCGACATCGAGCTGGCGATGGACGCCGCCCATGCCGCTAAAGAGGCCTGGGGCAAGACCTCGCCCGCGCATAGGTCGAACATCCTGCTGAAGATCGCCGACCGGATCGAACAGAACCTGGAACTGATCGCCACCGCCGAGACCTGGGACAACGGCAAGCCGATCCGCGAGACGGTGAATGCCGACATCCCGCTGTCGGTGGACCATTTCCGCTATTTCGCCGGTGTCCTGCGCGGGCAGGAAGGCACGATGTCGCAGATCGACGACGACACCGTGGCCTATCACTTCCACGAGCCGCTGGGCGTGGTCGGCCAGATCATCCCGTGGAACTTCTCGATCCTGATGGCGGCGTGGAAGCTGGCTCCGGCGCTGGCGGCGGGGAACTGCGTGGTGCTGAAGCCGGCCGAGCAGACTCCGGCGGCGATCATGGTGCTGATGGAGCTGATCGGCGACCTGCTGCCGCCGGGCGTGCTGAACATCGTCAATGGCTTCGGGGCCGAGGCGGGGAACGCGCTGGCGCGGTCGAACCGCATCGCCAAGATCGCCTTCACCGGGTCCACCGCCACGGGCCGCAAGATCATGGAGGCGGCGACCGTCAACCTGATCCCGGTCACGCTGGAACTGGGCGGCAAGTCGCCGAACATCTTCTTCAGCGACGTGATGGCGCAGGACGACGCCTTCCTCGACAAGGCGGTGGAAGGCTTCGTCCTTTTCGCCTTCAACCAGGGCGAGGTCTGCACCTGCCCGTCGCGCGCGCTGATCCAGGAGGACATCTATGATGCCTTCATCGAACGCTGCATCGCCCGGGTGAAGGCGATCAAGCAGGGCGACCCGCGCGAAGCCGATACGATGGTGGGGGCGCAGGCCAGCAAGCAGCAGCATGACAAGATCATGTCCTACCTGAAGATCGGCCGCGAGGAAGGCGCCGAGGTGCTGGTCGGCGGCGATGCGGCACGGTTCAATGGCGACATCGCCGAAGGCTTCTACATCCAGCCGACCATCCTGAAGGGCCACAACAAGATGCGGGTCTTCCAGGAAGAGATCTTCGGGCCGGTGGTCTCGGTCACCACCTTCAAGGACGAGGCCGAGGCGCTGGCGATCGCCAACGACACGATGTACGGCCTTGGCGCCGGCGTCTGGACCCGCGACGGCACCCGCGCCTACCGCTTCGGCCGCGCCATCGAGGCGGGCCGCGTCTGGGTGAACAACTACCACGCCTACCCGGCCCACGCGGCCTTCGGCGGCTACAAGCAATCCGGCATCGGGCGCGAGACCCACAAGATGATGCTGGACCACTATCAGCAGACCAAGAACATGCTGGTCAGCTACAACCCGAACAAGCTGGGCTTCTTCTGAGACCGGCCTAAGGATCGGAAAGGCGCGGGGGAAACCCCGCGCCTTTTGCGTTGGCGGCGGCGGGTGAACCACGCCTTACGGGGCCGCAATTGGTAGGGTGGGGTTCACCTTCCCCATCCGGATTGGCCGGGCGGGAACAGGCGAGGCAGTGCCTCGCCCCCGCCCGCGTGTGCGGGTTCACCCTGTAAACCTGTCAGCCCGAGCCCCTGTGAGGCCAGCGCCCGACCCGCCCATGGCGGGCGCTTCTCGCCCGCCGGGTCGGGC
>CAYLSD010000027.1:0-54450 GCA_964386345.1 uncultured Fuscovulum sp. | reverse complement strand
GCCATGTATTGCAGCAGGAACTCGGCGAAGGGCGCGCCGATCACCTGCCCGGCCGATCCCGCCGCCGTGCCGATGCCCAGCGCCATGCTGCGGTGCTCGGGCGCGGCGGCGCGGCCGACGATGGCAAGGATGACGCCGAAGCCGGTGCCCGCGATACCGAAGCCGACGAGGATCTCCAGAAGCTGGTGCTGGCCGGGGGTGACGGCCCAAGCCGAGAGGATCAGCCCCGCCGCATACATCAGCGCCCCCGCGACGATGGCCTTCCGGTCGCCGAAGCGTTCCGCCACCATGCCGAACAGCGGCTGGCCGATGCCCCAGGCGAGGTTCTGGATGGCGATGGCCAGCGAGAACTCGGCCCGCGCCCAGCCGAAGCCCTCGGCGATCGGGATCTGGAACACGCCGAAGCTGGCGCGGATGGCGAAGCCCAGCATCAGGATCACCGAACCGGCGATCAGCACCGGAGTGAAAAGCGGGGCCGCGGCGGGGGCCTTGGTCTGCATGGAACATCTCCTGCGGCGCCGGTGGACCGGATCTTCGGCGAAAATCCCTTCGGTCGCGCGCGGGGCGAAAGTGGCGCGCGGCGCCGGAATGGTCAAATGCAGAATTGTGATGCAGACAATCCCGATTTTCGGGCCATCGCAGACGGCACGGCCCCTTCACTCTTGCGGCCCGCCCGGCGGCGGCTAGGAAGGGCGAAAGGGCAGCAGGGGGCAGGCATGGCGGAGTGGTGGAAAGGGGCGGTGACCTATCAGGTCTATCCGCGGTCGTTCCAGGACACCGACGGCGACGGGGTGGGCGACCTGAAGGGCATCGCGGAGCGGCTGCCCTATCTGGCCGGCCTCGGGGTGGACTGCATCTGGCTGTCGCCCTTCTTCCGCAGCCCGATGAAGGACATGGGCTACGACGTCAGCGACTATTGCGACGTGGACCCGGTGTTCGGCACCCTTGCCGATTTCGATGCGCTGGTCGCCCGCGCCCACGGCCTTGGCCTGAAGGTGATCATCGACCAGGTGCTTTCGCATTCCTCGGACCAGCACCCGCTGTTCTCAGAAAGCCGGGCCTCGCGGGGCAATCCGAAAGCCGACTGGTATGTCTGGTCCGATCCCCGCCACGACGGCACGCCGCCCTGCAACTGGCTGTCGGTCTTCGGCGGCCCGGCCTGGACATGGGACGCCCGCCGCCGCCAGTTCTACCTTCACAACTTCCTGTCCTCGCAACCCGACTTCAACTACCACAACCCCAAGGTGCAGGACTGGGCGCTTTCCACCTTGCGCTTCTGGCTGGACCGCGGGGTGGACGGGTTCCGGCTGGATACCGTCAACTATTTCTTCCACGATCCGCTTTTCCGCGACAACCCGGCCGACTACCGGGTGAAGGAGGACGCCGAGGCCAATCCCTACGGGATGCAATACCATCTCTTCGACAAGAACCGGCCCGAGAACCTGAAATGGCTGGAGCGCATCCGGGGCGTTCTGGACGAATACGGCGCCGCGGCGGTGGGCGAGATGGGGGAATCGCATCACGCCATCCGCATGATGGGCGACTACACCGCCCCGGGCCGGTTGCAGCAATGCTACAGCTTCGAGATGCTGGGCAACGACTTCTCCGCCGCCGCCTTCCGCAGCAGGATCGAGGGCTTCTTCGACGGCGCGCCGCAGGGCTGGCCGATGTGGGCCTTCTCCAACCACGACGTGCCACGCCACGCCGGACGCTGGGCGCAGCACGGCGCCAGCCTCGATGCGCTGGCGAAGCAGGCGGGGGCGCTGCTCCTGTCCTTCGAGGGCTCCATCTGCCTCTGGCAGGGCGAGGAACTGGGGCAGACCGACACCGACCTTGCCTTCAGCGAGTTGACCGATCCGCAGGGCATCGCCTTCTGGCCCGCCCCGGTGGGCCGCGACGGGACAAGGACGCCGATGGTCTGGGACGGATCGGCCAATGGCGGCTTCACCTCCGGCAAGCCCTGGCTGCCGGTCAAGCCGCCGCAACTGGCGCGGAACGTGGCCGGGCAGGAGGGGCGGCAGGGCTCGGTGCTGGAGCATTACCGGGCGATGCTGACCTACCGCCGCGGCTCCGGGGCGCTGAGGGCCGGACGGACCCGGTTTCTGGACACGGCAGAGCCGGTGCTGGCGTTCCAGCGCGGCGAAGGGCCGGGATCGCTGCTTTGCGTCTTCAACCTGTCGCCGGGGACCCTGGCGCTGCCGGTGGAAGGCACCGCCCCGCCGGAAGGCCCCTCGCTGGCCGCCCATCTGGAGGGGGATATCCTGCACCTAGGCCCCAATGCGGCGGCCTTCCTGCCGGTCACCGGGACAGTGCGGCTGGGGGCCTGACGCTCCTCGGGTGAGAAGGGCCGAAGGCCCCGACGAACGGTCAGGCCAGAACCCGGGGCTCCGGCAGCCCGCGCGCCACGCCCGGAAGCGCGAAGACCTTCCCCGCGTCCGGGCAGGCCGCCAGCGCCTCGGCCGACATCCCCTCCTGCGCGGTGGTGACGAACAACGTCTCCAGCCCCGGCCCGCCGAAGGCCGGGCAAGAGGAATGCGGCGCACCGACCGGAACCGACCGCAGGAAGCGCCCGTCCGGCGCATGGGCGGCCACCCGTCCCGCCCCCCATTGCGCCAGCCACATCACCCCCTCGGCGTCGATCACCGCACCGTCGGGGTTCAGCCCTTCGCCGGTCAGGTCCAGAAAGACCTGCGGCTCCCCGACCGGCCAGCCGTCAGCATCCAGCGCCACCTTCATCACCCGCCGGGCCACGGTATCCGAGAAATGCGCGGACCGCCCGTCCGGTGAAAAGCAGATCGAGTTCGGGATGGTCAGCCCCGGGAACAGGCAGCGCACCTCGCCCCGATACCAGCGCCAGATCGCGCCCAGCCCGGGGTCCTGCCCGCCGCGCTTGCCCATGGTGCCCCACCAGAACCCGCCCTGCCGGTCCGCGCGGCCATCGTTCGACCTCGTGGCGGGCTGTCCTGCGCTCACCTCTGCCAGCCGCTCGCGCCGTCCGGTGGCAAGGCCGAAGCGCCAGAGCCCGCCCTCGCCCGCGATCACCAGGTCGTCGCGGCCGATCCAGCCCGCGGCGGAGACCATCTCGGGGAAGGCCCATTCCTCCATCCCCCCGGGACCTTGCGACAGCAGCCGCGAATGCAGGATGTCGAACCAGAACAATTGCCCGAGTTCGGGGTGCCAGAACGGGCCTTCCCCCAACTCGCAGGGTCGGGTGTCGAAGATCATCGGGCAGCCTCCCATGCCGCCACGATCTCCCGCGCGCGGGTAAAGACTTCGGCGGCGGTCAGGCCGGGGGTATAAAGCGCGGTGCCGATGCCGAAACCGTCCGCCCCGGCGGCGATCCACCGGGCAAAGTTCGACGGCCCCGCACCGCCCACGGCATAGACCGGCACTCCCTTCGGCAGGACGGCGCGGATCGCCTGTAGCCCCTCCGCCCCGATCAGGCTGCCGGGGAACAGCTTCAGCCCGGTGGCCCCGGCGCGCAGGGCGGCAAAGCATTCCGTCGGCGTCATCACCCCGGGCCAGCTTTCCATCCCCAGCCGCCGCGTCTCGGCGATCACCTCGGGGTTGGTGTCGGGCGAGACGACCAGCGTTCCCCCGGCCTCGGCCACCGTGCGCACGTCCTGCGGGGTCAGCACCGTCCCCGCGCCGATCTGCGCCCTGTCGCCGAAGTCCCGCGCCATCGCGCCGATCGAGGCGAAGGGATGCGGAGAGTTCAGCGGCACCTCGATCCGGGTGATCCCGGCCTCGACCAGCGCGCCCGCCACCGGCAGGGCCTCGGGCGGGGTCAGGCCGCGCAGGATGGCGATCAGCGGGCGGTGGGTCATGGCTTCATCCCGGGCAGAAGGGTGGAAAGTCCGGCAAGGGTGCAATCGGCGGCGGGCAGGGTTTCGGCCGGATTGCCCTGCGCCGCCAGCGCCCGGGCATAGGCCGCGCAAAGCCCGGCCGAGCCGATCAGCACCACGGGCTGCCCCAGCCAATACGCCCGCGACCCCGCCAGTTCCAGCCCGATCAGGAAGCCCGAAAGCCTTCCCCTTGCGGCGGCGGGCGAAAGCCCGGTCAGCAGGCTTTCGGCGCGAATGGAGAACAGCTTGGCCGCCACCCGCTCGGGGCGGGACAGCGCGTCCGACAGCGCCTCGTCGAAAGCCGCCTGGTCGCTGTCCTCGCCGGTCAGGCTGTGGCGCAGGACGGACTGGCGCGAGATCAGGGCGAAAAGTTCGCCGGTCATGAAGGTCTGGAAACCGACCACCTCTCCCGCGCTGACATGGGCCCATTTGGAATGCGTGCCGGGCAGGCAGAACACCCCGTCGAAACCGGGCCGCAGGGCAAGGGCGCCGGCGATCTGGGTCTCTTCCCCGCGCATCACGTCCGGGGGTTTCGACTGGCTCAGCCCCGGCACGATGAAGACCGCGATCCGGGGATCGCGCGAGGGCGCCCGGACCAGCCCGTCCGCAGTCAAGGGCATGCAGGGGGTGGCGCGATAGGGCGCCTCGACCCAGCCCTGCCGCGCGCCGACCATCCCCGCCGCCAGAACCGGCGTCATGCCCGGGCCGAGCCATGGGCCGATCAGCCGCAACAGCGCAGGCTCGAAGCCGTCGGGCGTCAGGCTGCCCATTCCGTCATCCGAGGCGGCCTCGGCCAACACCTGCCCCTCGGCATCCACGGCGCGGACCCGCAGGTTCGACGTGCCCCAGTCGGCGGCAATCCACGAGGGAGAAAAGGGAAGCTGGCTCATGGGCAAGGTCTAGCCTTCCCCGCCCTCGCCCCGCAAGGCCGAATGGGAAGCAAGGGCGCGGCGGGGCCGCACATGTCGCCCCGCGTCACGGCCCGGGCAAGACCTCCGGCCGGAACCCCTCCGGCACTCCGTCCCGTCCCTCCAGCAGCAGATCGGCCATGATCTCGGCCACCTTCGGGGCCATGCCGAAGCCGATCTTGAAACCGCCGTTGGCAATGAAATGCCCCGGCCGCCCCGGCCAAGGCCCCAGCACCGGCTGGCGGCTGGCGGCGCGGGGGCGGATGCCTGCCCAACGCTCCACCACCTCGGCCCCGGTGAGACAGGGCAGCACGGCCCGCGCCCGGGCGATCAGCGCCTCCACCTGCGAATCCGCGCCCTCGGCCTGCCACTCCGTCTCGCTGGTGGATCCCACGGCCACAGTGCCGTCGGCATGGGGCACCAGATGCAGCCCCCCGGCATAGATTTGCGGCAGATTCGTGACAGGAAAGCGGAAGGAGGCCGCCTGCCCCTTCACCCCGCTGCCCACCTTGCGCCCGAACCAGTCCGACAGCTCCCTGAGCCCCTGCCAGCCGGTGGCGTGGACCACCGGCCCCTCTTCGGCGCCTTCGCCTTCCACCAGATCGGCCCCGCCTGCCCGCAGCGCCGCCACCAGAGCCCGGCCCCCGCCGCGCGGGGAAAGCCGGGCGGAAAGCGTGTCGCGCACCAGCCAGCCGGAGGGAGACAGCGGCTCCCATTCCGCGCCGGTGGCCGGTTCCACCCGCCACTCCGCCGCCGCGCCCCAATGCGCCGCCGCCCCGGCTGCGCGCGCCCGCGCCGCCTCCACCGCCGCGGCATCGGCCAGGGGCTGCACCCGGCCCGAACGCAGGTAGCCCGGGTCCACCCCGCCCGCCGCGCGCACCGCTTCCCACCAGTCCCCGGCCATCAGCAGGCTTTCCAGCTGGAACTGCTTCAGCGGGTTCCAGGCCTCGGGCACATGCGGGGCCAGTGCGCCGACCAGCCCGGCAGAGGCGCCGGTCCCGAAGCCCTCGGCGGCGATGACCCGCACCCGCGCGCCGCGCCGCGCGCAGGCCCAGGCGACCGACAGGCCGAACACGCCCGCGCCCCGCACCGTGAGGTCCACCCTTGCCATCCGCCGCCTCCGCGTCCATTCACTGCGGCAAAGGACTACGCCCCATGCCACAGCCCCCGCAAGGACCGGATCTCGACTGGCGCGACGGCATCCCGGTGTCGCGCGCCTTCGACGACCCGTATTTCTCGCTGGCCGGGGGGCTTGGGGAGACCCGCCATGTCTTCCTCTCCGGGAACCGGCTGCAAGAACGGCTGCGGGACGGGTTCCACATCGCCGAACTGGGCTTCGGCACCGGGCTGAACCTGCTGGCGACCGCGCTGCTGTGGCAGGGGATGGGTATGCCCGGCACCCTGCGCTTCACCAGTTTCGAGGCCTTCCCGATGCAGGCCGAAGACATGGCCCGGGCGCATGCCGCCTTTCCCGAAACCGCCGCGATTTCGGCTGAGTTGCTGCGGCAATGGGAAGTTGGCGTCCCGGAAATCTCCCTGCCCGGCATCCGGCTGAGCCTGATCCCCGGCGATGCCCGCGAGACCCTGCCACGCTGGCAGGACAAGGCCGACGCCTGGTTCCTCGACGGCTTCTCCCCGGCGAAGAACCCCGAACTCTGGTCGCCCGCGCTGATGGCCGAGGTTGCCCGCCACACCGCCCCCGGCGGCACCTTCGCCACCTATACCGCCGCCGGTCATGTCCGCCGCGCTCTCACCGAAGCAGGTTTCACCGTCAGCCGCATTCCCGGCTACGCGAACAAGCGCCACATGACGGCAGGACAACTGTAGAGCGAGGGTATACCGCGCCGCTCCGCCGCCCTCTTCAGACCGGGACGAAACGGTCCTTCGCCGGGTCATACTGCTCCAGCCCGCCCTCGCCGGTGTCGGTCCAGAGGCCGTGCAGCGTCAGCCGCTCCCCTTCGACCGCGGCCTTGACGAAGGGGAAGGTCATCAGGTTTTCAAGGCTGGTCAGCACCGCCTGCTTTTCCAGCGCCTGCAGGATCTGGTCATCGGGCAGCGAGGACACCTTCTCGAAGCCCGGGCGCAGGATGTCCATCCAGCGGCCGACGAAGCTGGTCTTCTTCTCCAGCTCGGGCGCGTGACCGCGGCACATGTCGTGGCAGCCCTTCACGCCGCCGCAGTTGGAATGCCCCAGCACCACGATATGCGCCACGCCCAGCGAGGTGACGGCGAATTCCACCGTGGCCGAGGTGCCGTGATTCTGCCCGTCCGGGGTATAGGGCGGCACAAGGCTGGCGATATTGCGGTGGATGAAGAACTCTCCCTCATCGGCCCCGAAGATCGAGGTGACATGCACCCGGCTGTCGCAGCAGGAGATCACCATCGCCCGAGGATGCTGCCCGCTTTCGGCCAGACGGCGGAACCAGGCGCGGTTGTCCTGATAGGTCGTGGCCTTCCAGCCGTGAAACCGCTGGACCAGATAGGAGGGAAGGGGGCGGGCATACTCCATGGGACCTCCGTTTCGGCTGCCCGTCATCTATGCCGCATTCGCAGAAAATTCGAGAGGCAAAATGGCCCGGCCGCCCGGGCCGCGTAAGGAAGCATAAAGGCAGGCAGGGCGATGATGATCCCGGGTGTGAAGACGATCAGTGTGGGAAAGACAATGGAAAAGGTAACGGCCCTGCCCCTGCGCGAGCGGGTTCGGCAGGACGGCGAGGCGATCGCGGCGATCTACAGGAACCTCGGCGCCTCGGCGGCCGACCAGATGGTGGCGCGGGCGCTTGGCGAGCTGGCGCTGGCCATGGCCGGCATCGCCTCGCAGGTGCAGGCGGTGGAGATTGCCGACCTGCCGCGCCAGTTGAAGACGTTGCAGAGGATGGCCGAGAACATGGGCATGACCAGCCTTGCCGCGGTGTCGCAGGATGCAAGGGCCTGCATCGACCGCTGCGACAGCACGGGTTTCGCCGCGGTCTGGGCACGCCTCCTGCGGGTCGCCGAAGGGTCGCTGGCCATCGACAGGGACTTTGCCGGTCTCTCGGGCTGACCCCATGGCGCGGGCGGCGGGGCTGCGCTAGGCTCCGGGCATCGTCTCATCAACGGATGCCCGCATGACCCCTGCCTTCGCCCCGCCCGACGCGCCCTCGCTGCCGCTGCATGTCGTGACCTCCGAGGGGCTGGGCGCCTTCCTTGCCGCCAGCCCGCAGGCCGGGTGGCTGCGCGCGGCGGGGTTCGAGGCCGGTCTGGGGGAACTGGTCCTGCTGCCGGGCCCGGACGGCATCGCCGGGGCCGTCGCGGGCCTTGGCACCGACAAGGCGCGCCGCCGCAGCCGCTTCGGCCTTGCCCGCGCCCTTGCCGCGCTTCCGGCGGGCGACTGGCATCTGGACGGCCCGCTGACGCCCGCGCAGGCGGATGAGGCGGCTCTGGCCGCGCTGCTGTCCTCCTACCGTTTCGACCGCTACCGCCCCGGCAAGGCGGAAAAGCCGCAGCCCCGGATCAAGGCCCCGGCGGGCGTGGACGCCGCCCGCATCGCCGCCATGGCGGCGGGTGAGTTCCTGACCCGCGACCTGATCAACACCCCCGCGCAGGACATGGGCCCGGCGGAACTGGAACAGGCCGCCCGCGACCTTGCCGCCGCGCATGGCGCCTCGGTCACGGTCACCACGGGCGACGACCTGCTGGCGAAGAACTTCCCGATGATCCACGCCGTCGGCCGCGCCTCGCCGCGCGCGCCCCGGCTGATCGACCTGAACTGGGGCAACACCGGCCCCCGGCTGACGCTGGTCGGCAAGGGCGTCTGCTTCGACACCGGCGGGCTGAACATCAAGCCCTCGAACGGCATGAGCCTGATGAAGAAGGACATGGGCGGCGCGGCCACCGTCCTTGGGCTGGCACAGATGATCATGGCGCTGCGCCTGCCCCTGCGGCTGCGCGTGCTGATCCCGGCGGTCGAGAATGTCATCGCGGGCAATGCGCAGAAACCGAAGGACATCCTGACCAGCCGCAAGGGCCTGACGGTCGAGGTCAACGACACCGACGCCGAGGGCCGCCTGGTTCTGGCCGACGCGCTGGCGCTGGCCTGCGAGGACGGCTGCGACGCGCTGATCTCGATGGCCACGCTGACGGGTGCGGCGCGGGTGGCGGTCGGCCCCGACCTCGCGCCCTATTATACCGATGACGAGGGCATGGCGCAGGCGCTGGAAGCCGGGGCGAAGGCGGGCTTCGATCCGGTCTGGCGGCTGCCGTTCCACGATCCCTATGACGCGGTGATCGAACCCGGCATCGCGGATCTGGACAATGCCCCGGGCTACGGCTTCGCGGGCTCCATCACCGCCGCGCTGTTCCTGCGCCGCTTCGCCGACCATCCGCGCTACATGCATTTCGACATCTACGGCCATGTGCCGAACGAGGCCCCCGCCCGCCCGAAAGGCGGGGCGGGACAGGGCGCCCGCGCCATCCTCGGCGCGCTGCCCGCCATTCTGGAGTTGTAGATGGACCGCCGCATCACCCCCTTCTCGGGCCGCATCGCCCATGTCTCGCTGAAAGGCCGGATCGACGCCCCGCTGACCGAAGGCGAAGCCGCCTCGGTCGTCCCCGCGCTGGCCGATCTGCTGGCCCGCCCGAACGGCCCGCGCGACCGGCAGGTGATCCATGGCGAGGCGTTGACCGTGATCGACCGGCAGGACGGGCATGCCCATGTCATGGCGGCGAAGGACGGCTATTGCGGCTGGCTGCCCGAGGCGGCCATCGCCCCGGCCTTCACCCCCACCCACCGCGTCTGCACCCCGGCGACCCACCTTTACGAAGGGCCGAAGGCGCAAAGCCCGATGCTCCTGCCGCTCTACCTCGGCGCCCGGGTCATCGTCACGGGGCAGGAGGAGAAATGGGCCGTCACCCCGCAGGGCTACATCCCGGCGGTGCATCTCTTGCCCCTTGACCAATACGCCCCCGATCCGGTGTCGGTGGCCGAGATGTTCCTGCACACGCCCTATTACTGGGGTGGCAATTCGGCGGCGGGGATCGACTGTTCCGGCCTTGCACAGGCAGCGCTTCTGGCCGCAGGCCTCCCCTGCCCCGGCGACAGCGACCTGCAGCAGGCCGTGGGCCACGAAATCCCGGAGGGAGAGCCGCTGCAACGCGGCGATCTGATCTTCTGGAAGGGCCATGTCGCGCTGATGGTCTCGCCCGACCGGATCATCCACGCCAATGGCGGCACCATGTCGGTGGCCTATGAGGGGCTGCGGATCGCCCTGAACCGCATCGAGGCACAGGGCGAAGGCGGCCTGATCGCCCGCCGCCGGCCCTGATTTCATCTGTCCACAAATATCCCGCGGGGGTGGGGGGTGTGAAACCCCCGCTTCCGGCGCCGGTTCAGTCCACCGGACGGATCAGCCGCTTCTCCAGCACCTTCAGCACCGCCTCCAGCTCATGCCCGCGGCGCAGCACCTGGCCTTCCGCGCCCAGCACGGCATAGGCCCCCTGCCTGTCACGCAGCTTAGGGCGCTTTTCGATCCGGTAGAGCGGCACCTCGGCGGTGCGGCGGAAGATGGCGAAGACCGCCACCTCGCGGCCGAAGGACATGCCATAGTCGCGCCATTCGCCCGCCGCGACCATCCGGCCGTATAGCCTCAGGATCACCGAAAGCTCCCGCCGGTCGAAAACCACCTGCTCGGGCTGACGCTCTCCCGAAGGGAAGGGAACGGGCGCTTCCATGTTCATGGGGTGAAGCTTGCGGCAGTTACCCTATGAAATCAAGCGCACCGTTTCATCAGGATGTTACGCGAACCCCGGCGCGATGCGCAGCACCCCGGTCTCGATCCCGCGCCAGTTCCTTTGCACCGGGTTCAGCCGCTTCACCGTGGCCGGGTGGCCCGCCTCCAGCACGCCCGCCCGCACCAGAAGATGCGCGATGGCGGCTTCCGAGGCGCGTGTGCCGCCGTCCACCACCTTCAGCGCGATGCCAAGGCCCTTCTCCGGCAGGATCGCCACGAAGACCGCCTCGGCCCCGGTCTTGATCGCCACCTTGCCGCCCATGGCGCGCATCAGTTCGGTGCAGGCCCGGCCTTCGCCCGCCACCAGTTCGGGATACGCACCCATCGCCCGCGCCAGCCGGTGCATCGCAGCCTCGCGCGCGCCATGCCCCTCACGCGCGGCCGCGAACCTCGCCATCCCGCGCGCCAGCCCTTCCAGCGTCATGGCGAAATTCGGGGCCGAGCAGCCGTCGACACCCCAGCCCGCGACCGTTTCGCCGCAGACTTCCTCCGTCGCCGCGCGGATCGCCTTTTGCAGCGGATGGTCGATCTCGACATATTCCGGCCCGGCCTTCAGGTGCCGGGTCACGGTCAGGAAGCCGGAATGCTTGCCCGAGCAGTTGTTGTGCAACTGGCAGGGCCTTTCGTGCGCGCAGATCAGCCGGTCTCGTTCGTTCCGGTCCATCGGCTCATGCGCACCGCAGCGCAGGTCGGCCTCCGCAAGACCGAGGTCGGCGATCCAGCGGCCCGCCATCTCCACATGCAGCGCGGCGCCCTGATGGCTGGCGCAGGCCAGCGCCAGATGGGCATCCGTCAGCCCCCGCGCCGCGGCGGCCCCGGTCTCCAGCAGGGGAAGCGCCTGGATCATCTTGCAGGACGACCGCGGGAAGATCACCGCCCCGGGATTGCCCCAGGCCTCGATCACGCCTTCGGCGTCGCAGATCACCGCATGGCCCAGATGCACGCCTTCCAGCACACCGCCGCGCCAAAGCTCCGCCACCGGCACCGCGCCCATGTTCACGTCCGCCATTCTCCCCCTCCGTCACAGATCCGCGATTTTATGCCCGGCACCGCCCCCGGGGGCTTTCGCACAGGGGCATTTTTGCGTAAAGCTGCCGTATCGGGTTCAGAGCGCCCCCGCCAGACGAAAAAGGCCAAAGGCCATGGTGGCGGCCAGACAGAGGCAAAAGACAGCTTGGAGGCTGCGTCAGAGATGATGTCCCACCTTTCCCGCGCCCTTGGCGCCGCCGCAATCGCCTTGGGCACGACGGCGTTCGCCGGCCCGGTGCTGGCGCAGGAATCGACCAATCGCGTCGCCACGATGACGGATTGGAACGTCTTTACCGAGGAAAGCCCCAAGGAATGCTGGGGCGTCTCGAAACCGAAGGAGACGGTGAACACCCGCGACGGCAAGCCCGTCTCGGTCCGCCGCGGCGACATCCTGATGTTCGTCACCTTCCGCCCCGGCAAGCCGGGCGAGATCAGCTTCACCGGCGGCTATCCCTTCGCCCCGGGTTCGACCGTCGACGTGACGGTGGACGGCAACACCTTCAAGCTGTTCACCGATGGCGAATGGGCCTGGCCGGGCAGCGCGACGGACGATGCCGCGCTGCTGAGGGCGATGAAGGCGGGCGCCACCGCGGTGGTGCAGGCGCGTTCGGGCAAGGGCACCAACACCAAGGACACCTTCTCGCTCCGCGGCTTCACCGCCGCGATGACGGACGCCGAGCAGCGCTGCAAATAATCCCCGCCCTGCAGATTCAGGAAGCGCCCCCTTCGCGGGGCGCTTTTCCATTGGACGAGAATCGCCTATATCCCCGCCATTCCCAGATCGCCTGTGACAAGGCCGCAAACGAAAGATCTGCCCATGACCGCCCCCGCCGCGCCCATCACGCAGGATGTGCTGACCATCCCGCGCAAGCTGCCCGAGACCGGCCGCATCAACCTCGTCGGCCTGACGCGCGACCAGTTGCGCGCCGCGCTGATCGAGGCGGGGACACCGGAAAAACAGGCGAAGATGCGCGTGGGGCAGATCTGGCAGTGGATCTACTGCTGGGGCCTGCGCGATTTCCACGCCATGACCAACCTCGCCAAGGACTACCGCGCGATGCTGGCCGAGCGGTTCGAGATCGCGGTGCCCGAGGTCGTCTCGCGCCAGATCAGCTCCGACGGCACCCGCAAATACCTTGTCCGCATCGCCGGCGGGCATGAGGTCGAGGTGGTCTACATCCCCGAGGAAGGCCGCGGCACGCTTTGCGTCTCATCCCAGGTCGGCTGCACCCTGACCTGTTCCTTCTGCCATACCGGCACGCAGAAGCTGGTGCGCAACCTGACCGCCGGGGAAATCGTCGGGCAGGTCATGCTGGCCCGCGACGATCTGGGCGAATGGCCGGAACCCGGGCAAGGCGCCACCGGCGAAAGGCTGGTCAGCAACATCGTCCTGATGGGCATGGGCGAGCCGCTCTACAACTTCGAGGCCGTGCGCGACGCGATGCGGGTGGTGATGGACGGCGAGGGCATCGCACTTGGCCGCCGCCGGATCACGCTGTCCACCAGCGGCGTGGTGCCGGAAATCGCCCGCTGCGCCGAGGAGATCGGCTGCCAGCTTGCGATCAGCTTCCACGCCACCACCGACGAGGTTCGCGACAGGCTGGTGCCGATCAACAAGCGCTGGAACATCAAGGCGCTGCTGGACACGCTGCGCGACTATCCGAAGCTGTCGAACAGCGAACGCATCACCTTCGAATACGTGATGCTGGACGGGGTGAACGACAGCGACGCCGACGCCCGCCGTCTGGTGAAGCTGATCGCGGGCATCCCGGCCAAGATCAACCTGATCCCCTTCAACGAATGGCCCGGCAGTCCCTACCAGCGGTCCAGCTGGGAGCGGATCGAGGCCTTCGCCGACATCATCTACAAGGCCGGTTACGCCAGCCCCATCCGCACCCCGCGCGGCGAGGACATCATGGCCGCCTGCGGGCAGTTGAAGTCGGCCACGGAACGGGCGCGCAAAAGCCGGGCGGAGATTGCCGCCGAGGCGGGGCTTTCGGCCTGAGGCCGCAACCGCCCGGGCAATGGCGCAGGTTCATGGTTTGTTTCTTTTTCTGGCGCGATGCCGGAAAGGTTGCTAACCCTTCTGCATGACCCTGCCGCTGATCCCCAACGCCACCGCGCGCCGCCTGTTCCTTGACCGCCATGCACTGGCCGAACCGCCCGCCGGCCCTGCGAGGGGCGAGGCATTGGCGGCGCTGATCGACCGGATCGGCTTTGTCCAGCTGGACAGCATTTCCACCGTGGAGCGTGCGCACAACATGATCCTGTGGTCGCGGCGCGGCAGTTTCCGCCCCGAGGCGCTGGACCGTCTGCACCGCGGCCGCGCGCTGTGGGAACATGTGACGCATGACGCCTCGGTCCTGCCGATGGCGGTCTTCGGCCATTGGAGGCACCGTTTCGCCCGCGACCGGGGGAGGCTGGTGGAACAGTGGACGGGCTGGCAGAAGCCGGGCTTCCACGAGAAATTCGACGAGGTGCTGAAGCGTATCTCCGATGGCGGCCCGGTCAGTTCCGCCGATGTGGGCGAGGACGAGGCACGGTCGAAGGGCGGCTGGTGGGAATGGCATCCATCGAAGGCGGCGCTGGAATATCTGTGGCGGGCTGGCGAATTGTCCGTCAGCCGCCGGGACAATTTCCGCAAGGTCTACGACCTGACCGAGAGGGTGATCCCCGAGGCCGCGCGGGCTTTCTCTCCGACGGCCGGGGAAACGGTGGACTGGGCCTGCCGCTCGGCGCTGGACCGGCTGGGCTTCGCCACCAGCGGAGAACTGGCGGCCTATTGGGCGGCGATCCCGCCCGCCGAGGCGAAGCTCTGGACGCAGGTGGCGCTGGCCCGCGGCGAGGTGATGGAGGCCGGGGTGGAAGGCGCCGACGGCAGCATCCGCAAGGTGGTGCTGTGGCCGGAAACGCTGGACGAGGTGCCGCCGGAACCGCCCGCAAGGCTGCGCATCCTGTCGCCCTTCGACCCGGCCCTGCGCGACAGGAAGCGGGCCGAGCATCTGTTCGGCTTCCGCTACCGGATCGAGATCTTCGTGCCGGAACCAAAGCGGACCTTCGGTTACTACATCTTTCCGGTGCTGGAAGGCGCAAGGATCATCGGCCGGATCGACGCCAAGGCCTTCCGCGATGCGGGCGTGCTGCGTGTGGCGGCCTACTGGCCCGAGCCGGGACAGAAGGTCGGCCTCGGGCGGAGGGCGCGGCTGGAGGCGGAACTGGACCGGCTGGCCCGTTTCGCGGGCTGCGGACGGGTGGAGTTCGCGGGCGGCTGGCAACGCGCGCCGGTCCCGGACCCGCACCGGTAACGGTTCACGTCCAGACCTGATCCGGGTCCGGCAGGGGAATGGCGTCCAGCAGTTCCCGCGTATAGGCGGCCTGCGGGGCGGCGAACAGCCGGTCGGTCGCGGCCTCTTCCACCACCACGCCCCGATGCAGAACCAGCACCCGGCTGCACAGCCGCCGGATCACCGAAAGGTCGTGGCTGATGAAGGCCAGCGTCAGGCCGAGGTCCGCCACCAGCCGCTCCAGCAGGTTCAGCACCTGCGCCTGCGACGACACGTCGAGGCCCGAGACGATCTCATCCGCCAGAATGAAATCCGGCCGCAGGGCAATGGCACGGGCGATGCCGACCCGCTGGCGCTGACCGCCCGAGAGTTCATGCGGATAGCGGGCAGCGAAGTGCTGCGGCAGGCCGACATGCTCCAGCGCCCCGGCCACGCTTGCGGCCACATCGGTCACGCCATGCAGCCGCAAGGGCGCGGCGACGATCTGGCCGACGCGGTGGCGCGGGTTCAGGCTGCTCATCGGGTCCTGGAAGATCATCTGGAACCGCCGCCGCAGGGGCCGCAGCCCGGCCTCGTCCAGATGGGTGATGTCGGCGCCGTCGAAAACCACCCTGCCCCCGGTCGGCTCCAGCAGCCGCACCATCGCCCGCCCCAGCGTGGACTTGCCCGAGCCGGAACCGCCGACGATCCCCAGCACCTCGCCCCGCCGCAGCGAGAAACTGATGCCCTTCAGGATCTCGATGCGCGGCGCCGGGCCGAAGACCGGCTTGCGGTTCAGGTCCGGCAGGGAAAGGTGCAGGTCTTCGATCCGGTAAAGCTCATCCATGCCGGGTCCTCCGGTCGGCGGCAGTCACTTCGGACTGGACGGCGCGGATCACCTCATCGGGCACCGGCATCAGGCTGGCCTCGGGGTCGGTGTATTTCGGCGTCGCAGCCAGCAGGGCGCGCGAATAGGCATGGGCGGGGCCGGCGAAGAAGGACCGCACATCGGTATCCTCGACCACCAGCCCGCCATAAAGGACGGTCAGGCTGTCGCAGACCTTCGACACCACGCCAAGGTCATGCGTCACGAAAAGAAGCGCGGTGCCGTGGCGGGCCTGCATCTCGGCGATCAGCTTCAGGACCTGCTTCTGCACCGTCACATCCAGCGCGGTGGTGGGTTCGTCCGCCACGATCAGCTTCGGCTCCGCCGCGAAGGCAGAAGCGATCAGGATACGCTGGCGCATCCCGCCCGACAGTTCATGCGGATAGGCGCGCAGCACACGGTCGGGATCGGGGATATGCACCTCGGCCAGCAGTTCCCCGGCGCGCGACAGCGCCCGGCCGCGATCCCAGCCCAGGATGTCCACCAGCCGGTCGATGATCTGTGGTGCGATCCGGCGGCTGGGGTTCAGCGCGGTCAACGGATCCTGCGGGATCAACGCGCAGGAAGCGCCGATCCGCGCCCGCCGCTCCTTCGGGGACAGGCGCAGCAGGTCCACTCCGTCCAGCAGGATTTCCCCGGCCGAAAGCTCCACCGATTTCGGCAGGATGCCAAGCACCGCCTTGCCGATCATCGACTTGCCCGCGCCGCTTTCTCCGACCAGCCCGCGCACCTCGCCCGCCGCGACGGCCAGCGACACGCCGCGCAGCAGCGGATGCCCCGCCCCCTTCAGCCGCGCCGACAGCCCGTTGACCTGAAGAAAGCTCATCTCAGCACCGGATCGAAGCGGTCCTTCAGCCCCTCGCCAAGTTGCGAGAAGGCAAGGACGGTCAGGAACAGGGTGACCAGCGGAAAGACCAGCACCCACCAGGCCTGGTGAACCGAGGTCCGCCCCTCGGCGATCATGCCGCCCCAGGTGGGATCGTCGGTCGAGATCGACAGGTTCACGAAGGACAGGATCGCCTCGACGATGATGGCGATGCCCATCTCCAGCGTCAGCAGCACGACGATGGTGGGCAGGACGTTGGGCAGGATTTCGGTGACCATGGTAGAAAGCCGCCCCCGCCCCGCCACCTGCGCCGACGCGACGTAATCCATCGCCCCCTGCGCCATCGCCTCGGCCCGGACGACGCGGGCGAAACGGGTCCAGTCGATGACCACGATGGCGATGACGATGGACGTCAGGCCGGGGCCGAGAACGGCGATGAGAAGGATCGAGAACAGCACCGGCGGAAAAGCCATCCAGATGTCGATCAGGCGGCTGATCGCCAGATCGACCCAGCCGCGCAGGAACCCGGCCATCAGGCCGAGCGCCGCGCCGATCAGGCAGGTCAGCCCGCCCGCCACCACGGCGACCGTCAGCGCGATCCGCGCGCCATGCAGGATGCGGCTGAGGACATCGCGGCCCAGGCTGTCGGTGCCCAGCCAGTAGCCCGGCTCGGCCCCCGAAATCCAGACGGGCGGCATCCGGCCCAGGAACAGGTCCTGCGCCAGCGGATCCTGCGGCGCGATCCACGGCGCCAGCACCGCCGCCAGCACCACCAGCACCAGCCATCCGGCGGAGAGCCAGAGCTTCAGCCCGGCCTTCCGCCTTACCATTCCGCGCGCGTCAGCCCCCGGACTAACCATGGCGCAGCCTCGGGTTCAGGACGGCGTAAAGCAGGTCCACGCACAAGTTCACCGCCGTGAAGATCACCGCGAACAGGATCACGATGCCCTGGATCAGCGGCAAGTCGCGGTTGATCACGGCGTCGATGGCCATGTTGCCCAGCCCTTCATAACTGAACAGCCGCTCGATGATCACCGTGCCGCCGATCAGGAAGGTGAACTGCACGCCGACCAGCGTCAGCGTCGGCAGGATGGCGTTGCGCAGGGCCTCGCGCAGGATGACGTGGTTCTCGCCATAGCCCTTGGTGCGGGCCAGGGTCACATAGTCCAGATGCATGGTTTCCTTCAGGCTCTGCTTCAGAAGCTGGCCGATGATCGCCGCCAGCGGGATCGCCAGCGCCAGCGCGGGCAGGAACATGTGGCCGGCGATGTCGGCCCAAAGATCGAAGCGCAGCCGCAGGACGCTTTCGAACAGGTAGAAGTTGGTGGTGAAGGGCAGGTCCAGGCTGGGCGTCACCCGGCCCGAGATATGGAACAGCGGCCAGAGCACGCCGAACAGCAGCACAAGGATCAACCCCCAGAGGAAATCCGGAATCGACAGCGCCACGCCGTTGACCACGTCGATGGCAGCCTCGCCGCCGGTGCCGCGCGCGCGCGTCCCTGTCAGCGCCGCCACCCCGCCCAGAAGGCAGGCGATCACCAGCGCCATCACCGACAGTTCCAGCGTGGCGGGCAGCCGGCCCAGCACAAGGTCCAGCACCGGCTGGCGCGCGGTGATCGACAGGCCGAAATCGCCGCGCAAGACACCGCCTGCCCAGATCAGGAACTGCTCGGGGATCGACTTGTCCAACCCGTATTGCGCCGTCAGCCGCGCCACATCGGCCTCGGTCGCGCCGGGCGGCAGCATCATGGCGATCGGGTTGCCGGGCACCACCCGGACCACCACGAAAACGATGACGGCCACCCCCAGCAGCGTCACCGCCGTGGTCGCAAGCCGCAGAAGAACCGCCCGCAAAAGCTGCATCACGCCCCATCATCGCAAGGCACAGGCCCCGCCTTTTCATCTTGGTCCAAATACTCTCGGGGGGTCCGGGGGGCAGACGGCCCCCCGGCCTTTCGGCCTCACGCCCGCTTCATCAGATGCGGCAGCAGCGCACCCGAGGCATGGGGCGTCACCACCACGCCCTTGGCCGACAGGATCGGCTGCACATATTGCAAGAGCGGTATCACCAGCGCCTCGTCGGCGATATAGCGGCTGACCGCCTTCCAGCCCTCGATCCGTTTCGCCTCATCCGTCTCGCCCCAGAGCGGGTTGATCATGTCGATCAGCTCCTGTCCGTCCCAGACCGAATGGGGCGACGGCCCATACATCGCGAAGCCGGTCGAGGTGGTGGGATCGGCGACCGAATTGCCCCAGTTGTAGAAGGCCGCCGGGGCCAGTTGGTCAGCCGCGCGCAGCTCGTAATGCTTGGCGATCTCGTAGACCTCGATCTCGGCCTCGATCCCCACCCTGCGCCACAGGCCGACGATGGCCTGCACCATCTCGTAATCCTTGGGCTTGAAACCCTTGGTGGTCTGGATCTTGAACTTCACCGGATTGTCGGGGCCATAGCCCGAAGCCGCCAGCAGTTCCACCGCCTTCTCGGGGTTGTATTCCACGGTGATCGACGGGTCGTAGGCATCGTATTCCGGCGTCTCCAGCGTGTCGATCTTCACCCCATAACCGGAAAGCAGCCGGTCGATGATGGTCTGCTTGTCGATGGCATGGGCCGCGGCCTTGCGGACGTTCGGATCCAGCATCACGTCCATGTCGTTCAGGAAGATCATCCCGATGTCGCTGATCGGCGCCGCGACCCCGGTCAGGCTGGCCTTCAGCCGGTCGTATTCCTCGTAAGGCACTTCCAGCGTGACATGGGAGTTGCCGGATTCCACCTCGGCCACCCGCGCCGCGGCGTCGGTAACGAACTTGATCGTCACCGTCTTGAACTCGGGCGCGCCGCCCCAATAGGACTCATTGGCCTTCAACCGGACGAAGGCGTTGCGCTCGAATTTCTCGACCATATAGGGGCCGGTGCCGACAGGGGCGGCCTCGAAGCCCTCGGCGCCGACCTTCTCGTAATAGGCTTTCGGCAGGACGTAGCCGGTCAGGAAATACATCCATTTGAAGATGGTGGGGTCGAACTGCAGCACATCGGCAATGACCTTGTTGCCCTCGACCCGGTGGTTGGCCAGCGTGCCCCAGACGAACTGGATCGGGCTGCCGGTTTCCGGATCCGCCACCCGGGCCAGGTTCCAGGCCACGTCCTCGGCGGTGAAGTCCGATCCGTCATGCCATTTCACGCCCTCGCGGACGGTCATCCAGACCTGGGTGTAATCCTCGTTCCAGCCCCATTCGGTCAAGAGGCCCGGGGCGGGCTTCAGGTCGGGCTGCTGCAGGATGAACTGGTCGAAGACCGACTGGTAGATGCCCTGGATCGTCGGGTTCACCGCACTTGGCCCGACGGTCGGGTCCCAGCTGGGCAGGGTGACGTTGTAGGCGATCACCAGTTCGTCGATCCCCTGCGCCAGCGCGGGCAGGCCGAAGGCGCCGAGCGCCGTGCTTGCCGCCGAGAGTTTCAGCATGGTTCTGCGGTTGAGGTTCATGGTCGTTTCCCTGTTGGTGTTTTTATGATCACTCGTTCACTTACCGGCGAGCCGTTGCGCCAGCATCCATCCCGGCCCCGCCCCGGTGCCCGCCCCGGGCCAGACGGCGGCCCCGGTCAGATGCAGGTTCTGCAGCGCGGTGGAGCCGTCGGCATGACCCCGCGCCGGGCGGAAAAGGAAATTCTGGCTCAGGTGATGGCTGCCGCAGACCTGGTCGCCGCCGACGAGATTGGGATTGTCGGCCTCAAGCTCCTGCGGTGAGACGATCCGCTTGCCGAGGATCTTCGCCCGCGTTCCGGGCGCATGGCGCTCCAGAATGTCCAGCGCCCGTTCGGCAAAAGGTTCCGCCGCAGCCGCCCAGTCGGTGGCGGCGATCTGTCCGGCGGCGTCCCCCTTGATCACCCCCGGCGCCATCCGCACCTGAAGCCAGAGGATGTGCCTGCCCTCGGGCGCGCGCGAAGGATCCTGCCCCGTCGGCTGCCCGACGACCAGAACCGGCTCGTCCGGCAGAAGCCCCGCCATGGCCTGCGCATAGGTCCGCGCCATCTGGTCAAGGCTGGGGGCAAGGTGGACATAGGCATAGCGCTGCAACTGGCTGCCCGCCGTCCAGCCGGGCAAACCGTCCATCGCCAGGTGGATCATCATCGTTCCCGGCGCATGGGTGAACCGCTGCATCGCGGTGTCGAAACCCGTCGACACCGGCCCGGTCAGCCGGACAAGGGCCGAGGGTGCGACGCCCGCGATCACCGCCTTCGTCGCCGTGACCTTCCGCCCATCCGCCAGTTCGATCCCGGTGGCGCGGGTGCCGTCATGGCTGATGCGGGTCACCGTCGCCCCGGTCTCGACCCGCCCGCCGCGCGCCTCGACAGCGGCGACGAGGGCGCGGACAATGGTATCCGCACCGCCCTTGCCGATAACCATTCCGAAAGCCTGGCCTGCCATGCCTTCAAGATAGGGAAACAGCCCGCCCCCCGCGATGTCGGGTGCGAAATCGAGGTGCAGCCCCCATGCGCCCAGCATGGCCTGGATCTTTGGCGACTCGAAGGTTCCGGTCAGGAACTGGCGGGGGGATTGCAGGAGGAAACGGGTGAGATCGAGGCTGCCCGAAATGCCGCGGCTGCGAAGTGTTTTGAACATGAAAGATGCAAGCGCACGGAAACGCATCGGGCTGCCCAGAAGGGAGAAGAGCGATTCGGCCTGTGCCGGGAAGCCAGCCAGAAGCGCTTCCCATGTCTCGGCATCCTTCGCCGAATGCGCGGCGATGGCCGCCTTCGTCTCGGCCAGATCGGTCGACACGCCGACCCAGGACCCATCGGGAAAGGCCGAGGCGAAGGGGCGCGAGACCGGCACGAATTCGCAGCCCTTGGCCGCAAGTTCCGCGCCATATACCTTGAAAAACGCTGATCCGGCGAAAAGCGACAGGTTCATCGCCGCCCAGTCGTGGCGATAGCCGGGCAGGGTGTATTCGCCGGTCTTCACCGCGCCGCCCGCCACCGCGGCCTGTTCGAAGACGCCGACCTTCCAGCCCTTGGCCGCAAGATGCAGGGCGGCGGCAAGCGCGTTGTGGCCCGCCCCGATCAACACCGCATCGAAGGTCTCAGCCATCCCCGTTCCCGCCTGGCCCATCCGCTTGACGTGATGATAATTGCAAATGCATTTAAATCTGTCTAGCATGATTCCGGCGGACCGCGATCTGCAGACCGTCTGGAATGTGTCTGGCAATGGTATGGCAAGCGTCTGGCATCCGAACCGCCAGCGCGAAGCCGGGGCACCGCAGGAACAAGGGCCGAAACGGCCGCACAGGGAGAATGACATGACTTCAGCGAATGTGCTGACGCAGCTTGCCGGGATGATCGCCTCGGGCGGGATCGAGGTGGTGGATTGCACGGGCGTCCTTGGCCCCGACACGCCGCTTCTGAAGCTGCCGCCGGAACTGGCGAAGGACACGCCGCCGATCAAGATCCACCGGATCAGCGAATACGACAAGGACGGCCCGTTCTGGGCCTGGAACTGGCTGGAACTGGGCGAGCATTCGGGCACCCATTTCGACGCGCCGCACCACTGGATCACCGGCAAGGACTATGCCGACGGCTACACCGACACCCTGCCGGTGCAGCGGCTGGTCGCGCCGGTCAACGTGCTGGATTTCTCGAAGGAATGTTCGGAGAATCCCGACTTCCTGCTGACCATCGACCATGTGAAGGACTGGGAGGCCAAACACGGCGAGATCGGCCCGGGCGAATGGGTGGTGCTGCGCAGCGACTGGGACAGCCGCGCCCATGACGAGGGGCTGTTCCTGAACGCCGACGCCACCGGGCCGCATACGCCCGGCCCGACCGCCGAGGTCATCGAATACCTGATCGGCAAGGGCATCGTCGGCTGGGGCAGCCAGTGCATCGGCACCGACGCCGGCCAGGCGGGCGGCATGAACCCGCCCTTCCCGGCGCACAACCTGCTGCACAAGAACAACCGCTACGGGCTGGCCAGCCTTGCCAACCTTGGCAAGCTGCCCGCCAAGGGCGCGATCCTGATCGCGGCGCCGCTGAAGATCAAGAACGGCACCGGCAGCCCGATCCGGGCGCTGGCGCTGGTTCCGCGGGGGTAAGGCGGTGGCGACCGTCGACCACGTCGTCATCGGGTCGGGCATCAACGGGCTGGTCGCGGCCAGCCTGCTGGCACTGAAGGGCGACCGCGTGCTGGTGCTGGAACGCGAAAGCGTTCCCGGCGGCTGCATGCGGACCGGGGAACTGGCGCCCGGCTATCTGCATGACGTGATGGCGGCCACTTTCGTGCTGTTCATGACCTCTCCGGCGGGGGCCGCGCTTGGCCCCCACCTGGCCCGCCATGGGTTCGACTATTGCCACACGCCGCACCCGACCGCCGTGCTGCGGCCGGGGGGCGAGGCGGTGGTGCTGACCATGGATCGGGCGGCGAACGTGGCGGCGCTGGATGCGCTGGCCCCCGGCGACGGCGCGGCCTTTGCGGCGGATGCCGACGGGGTGGGGGCGGATGCGCCGTTCCTGTTCGCGCTGCTGGGGCAAAGGCTGTGGTCCTGGCCGATGGCGAAGCTGCTGTTCGGGCAGGCCCGCAAGCGCGGGTTCCGCGGTCTGGCAGGCTGGTTCGGCGGACAACTGGACCCGATGCGCGGCTGGCTGGACAGCCGGTTCGACAGCGACACCACCAAGGCCCTGTTCGCCCCCTGGGCCCTGCATTGCGGGCTGACAGTGGAGAACGCCTATTCCGGCGCCATGGGCCGGGTGATCGCCTTCGCGCTGGAGGCCGCCGGTGCGCCGGTGGTGAAGGGCGGATCGGGCCGCGCGGCACAGGCATTCTCGGCGCTGATCACCGAAAAGGGCGGCGAGGTGCGCTGCGGCGCCGATGTGGAGCGAATTATCGTTCACAATGGCCGCGTGACCGGCATCCGGTTGGCGAATGGCGAAGAGATCGCCACGAAATCCGTCCTCGCCTCGGTCGCACCGGGCCAGCTTTACGACCGGCTTCTGGACGGCGTGAACCTGCCCGAAGACCGTGCCGCGCTGAAGAAGTTCCGCCATGGCCGCGGCAACTTCCAGCTTCATTTCGCGCTGGACGCGGTGCCGGAATGGACCACGCCCGGCCTTGATCAGGTGGCGCTGATCCACCTGACCGATGGCGTCGATGCGGTCTCCAGATCCTCGAACGAGGCAGAGCGCGGGATGCTGCCGGTGACGCCGACGATCTGCGTCGGCCAGCCCTCGCGCCTTGACCCGACGCGCTGCCCCGAGGGCAAGGCGGTGCTGTGGATGCAGATCCCCGATGCGCCGAGGATCATCAAGGGCGATGCCGCAGGCGAGATCACCGGCACCGACTGGGACGATGTGCGCGAAGCCTTCGCCGACCGGCTGCAGGCCATTCTTTCACGCCATATCAAGAACTTCGACAAGCTGGTGGTGGCCCGCAAGGCCTATAGCCCCAAGGACCTTGAGCGGATGAACGTCAACCTTGTCGGCGGCGATCCCTATGGCGGGCATTGCGGCGTGGACCAGTTCTTCCTCTGGCGGCCCTTCGCCCATTCCACCAATGGCGAAGGCACGGTGCGCGGGCTGATCCACATCGGCGCCAGCACCCATCCCGGCCCGGGCCTTGGCGGCGGCTCGGGCTTCAACGCGGCGAAAAGGCTGGGCGCATGAATGACGAGGTTCCCACCCCTGCACAGCGGCTTGGCGAGATCGGGCTGACCAATTTCGCGCCCTATCTGATGAACCGCATCATGGGGCGCTACAATGCCAGCCTGCGGGAAGAGATGGCCAGCCTTGGCCTGACCACGCCGAAGCTGCGCTCGCTTGCCGTGCTGTCGGTGCTGGACGGACCGCTGATCCGCGAGCTTGCGGTCTTCACCGTCACCGACCCCAGCACGCTGAGCCGGGCGCTGGACCAGTTGCAGGCCGAGGGGCTGATCCGGCGCGAGGTTGACAGCGCCGACAGCCGCGCGGTGCGGGTCTTCATCACCGAGGCGGGGCGTGGGGCCTTCGAAACGCTCTGGCCGCATATGGCGGTGGCGCAGGCCCGGATGTTCCGGGGCATCCCGGAAGACGAACGGCGGGCCTTCGTCGGCACGCTGCAGAAAATGCTAGCCAACATTCGCAAGCACGAGATCTGAACATGGCCGAACGATCGTTCAAGGCGGAAGTCGAACACCTGCGCAAGGGGGAGGGCGAGGTCTTCACCGGCGAAGGCATCCTGGCGCTGACCAAGGCGCTTCTGGAGAATGGCGTGGGCTATGTCGGCGGCTATCAGGGCGCGCCGATCAGTCATCTGATGGACGTTCTGGCCGATGCCGAGGACCTGATGGCCGAGCTTGGCATCCGCTTCGAAGCCAATGCGAACGAGGCGGCGGCGGCGGCGATGCTGGCGGCCTCGGTCCATTACCCGATCCGCGGGGCGGTGACGTTCAAGGGGCCGGTGGGGGTGAACGTCGCCTCGGACGCGCTGGCGAACCTTGCGTCCTCGGGCGTGACGGGCGGTGCGCTGGTGATCGTGGGCGAGGATTACGGCGAGGGCTCCTCGATCATGCAGGAGCGCAGCCACGCCTTCGCGATGAAATCGCAGTTCTGGCTTCTGGATCCGCGGCCCAACCTGCCAAGCATCGTCAAGGCGGTCGGCGACGGCTTCGATCTGTCGGAAGCTTCGAACACGCCGGTGATGCTGATGGTGCGCATCCGGTCCTGCCATGTGACCGGGCAATTCACCTGCCGCGACAACCGCCCCCCGGTGCTGTCGCCGCGCGAGGCATTGTCGAACCCCCGTTCGGATTTCGCCCGCGTGGTGCTGCCGCCGATGTCCTACCGGCACGAGTTGGACAAGGTGGAGAACCGCTGGCCCAATGCCGAGAAATTCATCCTGGACCGCCGGCTGAACGAGTTCTTCGGGGAAGGCGGGCGCACCGGGATCATCTGTCAGGGCGGCATGTACAACGGTGTCATCCGGGCGCTGCAAAGGCTGGGGCTGGCCGATCTTCATGGCCAGACCGAGGTGCCGATCTATTGCCTGAACGTCTGCTATCCGCTGGTGCAGTCCGAATTCCTCGGCTTCTGCGAGGGCAAGGACCATGTGCTGGTGGTCGAGGAGGGCCAGCCCGCGTTCATCGAGGACCAGCTTGCCGCCTTCCTCTATCGCGCCGGAAGCCGGGTGAAGCTGCATGGCAAGGGCGTCTTCCCCATCGCCGGGGAATATACCGGGCAGGTGATGCTGGACGCGATCTCTGCCTTCCTGCGCGAGGCTGCGCCCGAGATGCTGCCCGCCACCGTCCGCGCGCCGAATGAGGACAAGCCGAAGCTGCCGGACCTGACCAAGGTGGTGCCGATCCGCCCGCCGGGCTTCTGCACCGGCTGCCCGGAGCGGCCGATCTTCGCCTCATTGAAGCTGGTGGAGCAGGAACTGGGCAAGCACCAGATCAGCGCGGACATCGGCTGCCACCTGTTCGGCAGCCTCCCGCCGTTCGAGATCGGCGGGGCGACCATGGGCTATGGCCTTGGCCCCGCGGCCAACGGCGCCTTCGACGGCGGCGGCAAGACGCGGCCGATTTCCATCATCGGCGACGGCGGGTTCTGGCACAACGGGCTGTCGTCCTCGATCGGCAACATGGTCTACAACAAGTCGGACGGGCTGGTGGTGGTGGTGGACAACTACTACTCGGCGGCGACGGGCGGGCAGGACGTGATGTCCAGCCGCGCCGACAATGCCACCAAGGCCACGCAGCACCCGATTGCCGATGCGGTGAAGGGCGTGGGCGTGAAATGGGTGCGCCAGATCGACCACACCTACGACGTTCCGAAACTGCGCGCCACCATCCGCGAGGCATTGACCACCAAGGAGCCGGGGCCGAAGGTCATCGTCGCCTCGTCCGAATGCATGCTGAACAAGCAGCGCCGGGAAAAACCCTTGCGCGCCAAGGCGATCAAGGAGGGGCGCCGGGTCGAGGCGCCGCGCTTCGGCGTGGATGAAGCCGTCTGCACCGGCGACCACGCCTGCATGCGGCTGTCGGGCTGCCCCTCCTTAGGGCTGAAACATACCGGCGATCCGCTGCGCGACGATCCGGTGGCGCATATCGACCAGACCTGTGTCGGCTGCGGTAATTGCGGCGAGGTGGCGGATGCCGCCGTCCTTTGCCCCAGCTTCTACCGTGCCGATGTGGTGCACAACCCTTCGGGGTTCGAGAAATGGTGGGCCGGGCGGCGCGCGGGCGTGATCGGCTGGCTGGCGCGACGGCGCGCGGCGAAGCGGCTGGAGTTTTCCGCATGACCATTCATGATTCCCTGATGCCCCGCAAGGGCGATGCCCGGTTGCAAGAGATCATCAAGCTGGCGATCTATGCCGTCGGCGGGCAGGGCGGCGGCGTGCTGATCGGCTGGATCGAGGATCTGGCCCGCGCACAGGGCTATGCCGCGCAGGCGACCAGCGTGGCGGGTGTGTCGCAGCGCACCGGGGCGACGATCTATTATCTGGAGATGGCCCCCGCCAACGGCGGCGCGCCGGTGTTCAGCCTGATGCCCGCGGCGGGCGATGTGGACGTGATGATCGCCGCCGAATGGATGGAGGCGGGCCGCGCCATCATCCGCGGCTTCGTCACGCCAGACCGGACCACGCTGATCGCCTCGACCCACCGCAATCTGGCGGTGTCGGAAAAGATGGTGCCCGGCGACGGGCTGGCCGATGCCGAGGCCGTGCGCGAGGTTGCCTTGCAGGCGGCAAAGCGGCTGATCGCGGCAGATTTCGAGGCGGTGGCGGTGAAATCCGGCTCGGTGATCTCGGCGACGCTGTTCGGCGCGCTGGCGGCATCGAAAGCCCTGCCCTTCCCGCGCGAGGCGTTCGAGGACGCAATCCGCGCGGGCGGCAAGGGGGTGGAGCCTTCGCTTCGCGCCTTCGCGGCAGGCTATGAGGCGGCGGAAAAGGGCGATGCAGGGAAGCCCGCGGCGGCAGAAGCCAAGCCCGCAGCAGCCGTCACCGGCCCGGCGAAGCTGATGGCGGAATGGCAGGCGCTGGCCGACCGTGCCGCCCGGCTTCCGGGCGATGCCCCGGCGATGGCCGTGGCGGGCCTGCGCAAGGTGGTGGAGTTCCAGGACCTGGCCTATGGCGCCGAATATCTGGACCGGCTGGAGGCACTGGCCGCCCGCGACCGCGCGCCTTTCGATCTGACGCGCGAGGCGGCCAAATACATCGCCAATGCGATGGCCTATGACGACCCGATCCGCGTGGCCGACCTGAAGACCCGGAACCAGAGATTCGACCGCATCCGCAAGGAAATGGGCGCGGGCGAGCGGTTGATGCAGCTGACCGAGTTCATGCACCCCGGCGCCGCCGAGATCGCCGGGATGATGCCCCGCCGCTGGGGCGAGCGTATCGAGGCCAGCCCGCAATGGATGGCGCGGCTGGACCGCTGGTTCAACAAGGGCCGCCGCATCCGCACGGATTCCCTGCGCGGCTACCTGATGCTGTATGTCCTTGGCGGCATGAAACGCCGCCGCCGCGGCACCCTGCGCCACGCGCAGGAGGTGGCGCATCTGGACCGCTGGCTCTCTGCCGCGCTGTCGCATCTGGACCGCGACTACGCGCTGGCGGTGGAGGTGATCCGCTGCCGCCGTCTGGTCAAGGGCTATTCCGACACCCATGCCCGCGGCCTGTCGAAGTTCGACCGGGTGATGGAGGGGATCGCGCTGGTCGCAGGCCGAGAGGATGCCGCCGACTGGGCGCGTCGGCTGCGCGAGGCAGCCTTGCAGGACGAAAAGGGCGTGGCGCTGGACGGGGCGATGCAGACGATCCGCAGCTTCCTGTAGGGCACATGCTGCGCAGAAATTGCTGCGCTTTCGCTGCGCAGCAATTTCCTGTTTTCAATGAGTTGAAGGATCAAGCCGGAAGACCGCGATAGCTGCCGTTCCAGTAGATCAGCGCCCCCTGCCCCGGCGTGGCGCGGATCGCCTGCACCCGCCCGATCAGGATGGAATGGGTGGCGCGCTGGATCATCTCTTCCACCGTGCAGTCGAAGGCCGTCGGCGCGCCCTTCAACAGCCGCGCCCCGGTGACGGCGGTTTCCCACTCTGCCCCCTCATAGCGCGCCGCGCCCTTCGCACCGCCGAAGCCCGAGAAGCGCTCGGCCACCGCCTGATGCCCGGCCCCCAGTGAGGACCAGCCGAAGCGGCCGTATTTCTCCAGAAGCGGATGGCTGGAGGAATTGCGGTTGACGCAGGCCAGCAAGAGCGGCGGCTCGGCCGAAAGCGAGATGGCGGAGGTGACGACAAGGCCCGAGGCCTCTTCCCCGTCCCCCACGGTGATCACGCTGCAGGTGCCGACGAAGGCGCGGAGCGCGTCGCGGAACTCCTTGGCGGGAATGTCGGCGGGGGACGGGTTGGTCATGGCTTGCCCTTTCAGCGGATGCCCGCCTTGGCCAGGCGCGGCAGGACCTCATCGGCGAAATACGGGAATTCCTTGACGTAATCCACGAAGGAAAGCGTCGTCCCGGCAAAACCCGCCTCATGCAGCGAGATGATCCCCGCCGCCACCTGGTCCGGCGTGCCGACCAGCGGGAAGCCGCCATGGCCAAGCGCCATGCCGAAGCGGATCTGTTTCAGCAGGTCATGCGGGAAGGACAGCGCATGGGCCAGTTGCAGGCGGATCAGGTTGTCGGTGGCCTCCCAGTCGGCGTTCTCGTCGACGATGTAATGCACATAGTCGCGCGCCTCCTTCTCGGTCGGGCGGCAGACGACATGGGAGAAGGTCAGCACGCCGACGTTCTTGCCCTTGGCCGAGGCCTGCGCCCTCAGCGCGGCGATTTCCTCTTTCGAGCGGCCGAGGTCGATGGCCGGGGTGAACAGGAAATTGGCGTTGTCGGTGGCGAATTCGCGCCCTTGCGGGCTGCCGGCCGCGTTCAGGATCGGGACCGAGCCGCGGACGGGGGCCGGGTCGCCCTTCAGGCCCTTGATGTTCCTGAAGTATTTCTCGTTCCAGTCGAAATGCTTGTCCGAGGACCAGATCTTGCGGATCAGGTCCAGCCATTCCTGCGCATAGCCATAGCGGGTTTCGTGGTCGTCGGGCAGGGTCAGGCCGAGCGCCTCGTATTCCGGCTTGTTCCAGCCGGCGACGACGTTCAGTCCGGCCCGGCCATGGCCGACCTGGTCCAGCGTGGCGACCTGCTTGGCCACCACGACCGGGTGGTTCGCGGTGGTGTGGATGGTGGCGAAGACGGTCAGCCTCTCGGTCGAGGCCAGAAGGCCCGCGGCCCAGGTCATCGTCTCCAGCACGCCGCCGTGAAAATCGGTCGGCCCGCCATAGCCGATCCAGCGCGCGATCGGCAGCATGAAGTCGATGCCCGCAGCGTCCAGCATCTTCGCCAGCTTCAGGTTGTTGTCCCAGCTGTTCACCCAGCGTTCGGGCGCCTGGGTCGGCGTCATGCCCGAAGAGCAGTTGGTCGAGAAGGTGCCCAGCTTGAAGCCGCCGGAGAGCATCCGGTTCTGTGTCATGGTGTCATCCCTGTTGCGGTTTTGGTGATATTTTATGATTGAAAGTCTATCTTAAAATCCCATTGCGTCAACGGTTTTGCAGGGGCAGTCTCGGGGGCCGGAAAGGGGACAGGCATGGCAGGAAAAGCGCGGGAAGATCAAAGGGATGCGATAGACACACCTTTGGACTATCGCTGGCATCTGGCGCAAAGCCCCGACGAGGTGGACACGACCGAACTGGAATTCGCCCTGATGCGGGCCTTCGAGGGATTCGGCCGCTGGCAGTCGGAATGCCTTGCCTCGGTCTGCGATCTGGCGGCGACGGGGCCGGAAAATGCCATGCTGCACATCATCCGCATGAACGACCGGCCGAAGACGATCAAGGACCTCGCCCGGCTGACCAACCGCGACGACGTGCCGAACATCCAGTATTCCCTGCGCAAGCTGATCGGCGCGGGGCTGGTGATGCGCAAGGGCTCGGGCCGGTCGGGGGTGACCTATGAGGTAACGGAGGAAGGCCGCCGGGTGACCGAGGATTACGGCGCGCTGCGCCGCCGCCTGCTGATCGCCGCGGTGGAACAGGTGCCGGGCTTCGCCGGGCGGCTGAAAGAGGCGCGGCAGGTGCTGAACCTGCTGTCCGGCATCTATGAAGAGGTGGCTCGGGTGGCGGCGACCCACCGGCGCGGCTAGCCTGCCGCCATGCCGCTGACCCTGCCCCCGCTGAACGCCCTTCGCGCCTTCGAGGCGGCCGCCCGCAGCGGCGGCTATGTCGCGGCGGCGGAAGAGTTGGGGATTTCGGCGGCGGCGGTCAGCCAGCATGTCCGCAAGCTTGAGGCGTTCCTGGGCAAGAAGGTCTTCACCCGGCTGAACAATCGCGTGGTGCTGACCGATGCCGGGCAGGCGCTCTATGAAGGCGTGGGCGCGGCCTTGCAGATGATCTCGGACACGACCGAGCAGCAGATGCTGCGCCGGTCGCGGGCGCGGCTGGTGATCAGTTGCATCGGATCGCTGGCCGAACGCTGGCTGCTGCCGCGGCTGGCGGTTCACGCCCGGGCGCATCCCGGCTTCCGCTTCGACCTGCGGGTGGAGGCCGATCCGGTGGATTTCGCCCGCCACGACATCGACCTGCGGCTGGCCTACGATCCCGGGCAATATCCCGATCTCGCGCGGGCCGAACTGGCGCACGACCGCGTTCTGCCGCTGTGCAGCCCCGATTGGCTGGCGCGGAACCCGGGCGCGCAGGGCATGGCGCAGGTGGCGGCGGAGGACCTGCTGCACACCAGTTGGGGCCCGGATTTCGGCAGCCTGCCCAACTGGCCGGGCTGGTTCGCCGAAGCGGGCCTGCCCGCGCCGCCCCCTTCGGCGCAGGGTTTCCAGAGCGGAAGCTCGGCGCTGGTGCTGGACATGGCGCGCGAGGGGTTGGGGGTGGCGCTGGGGCAGGCGCTGCTGGCGCAGGACGATCTGGCGGCGGGGCGGCTGGTGGCGCTGTCGGATGTATCGCTGCCGCTTGGCCATGCCTACGGGCTGGCCTGGCCGCATGCCCGGGCGCGCAAGCGGCATCTGGCGGGACTGGTGGAATGGTTGCAGGCCGAGGCTTCTGGCTAAGAAAATATCAGGCAGGGAAAGATTTGCCCTGCTTGCACCTTTGCCAATCCGGCGCGACCATCGCCGCAGCAAACACATGGAGCGCGCCATGAATGAGATCGTCGACCTCGACACCTATCCGCTCGACCGCCCGGACAGCCCGGAATATGCCGCCCTCGTCGCCCGCTGCCGCGAGACGCTGGCCTCCGAGGGGATGTTCGAACTGCCGGGCTTCCTGCGCCCGGAAGCCACCCGCCGCGCCGCCGGGATGGCCGCGCCTGCGATGGCGGCCGAAAGCCACCGCCACGCCCGCAGCCACAACGTCTATTTCCGCGACACGGTGGAAGGGCTGACCGACGACCATCCCGCCATGGCGAAGGTGGAGACGGTGAACCACACGCTCTGCGCCGACCAGCTTCCGGGAAACCCGGTGATCACGCTGTATGAATGGCAGCCCTTCGCCGATTTCCTTGCCGCGACCATGGGCAAGCCCGCCCTTTACCGGATGGACGACCCGATGGCGCGGGTGAACATCCAGGCCAGCCGGGCGGGCGAGGCGCTGAACTGGCACTTCGACCGGTCGGAATTCACCACCACCATCCTGTTGCAGGCGCCCGAGGCCGGGGGGGAGCTGGAATACCGCAAGGATCTACGCACGGCTGAGGACCCGAATTACCCGGGAGTCGCGGCGGCGCTGCGCGGCGAGGACCCGATGCTGCGCAAGGTGGCACTGAAGGAGGGCGCGCTGAACGTCTTCCGCGGCGTGAACACCCTGCATCGCGTGGTGCAGGTGCGGGGCAAGGTGGAGCGGCTGGTGACGATCTTCTCCTTCTACGACCGGCCGGGGGTGACGATGACCGCGAAAGAGCAGATCGGCTTCTACGGCCGCAGCGCCGCCTGAGCGCGGCATGGACGGGCGGCGGCGCAACGGCTAGGGTCCGGCAAAGACCCCAGCGGAACGCCGCCCCTCGATGCAAATCCTCTCCGCCACCTGCCAGAAGAACGAAGGCCCGTTCGTGCTGGAATGGATCGCCTACCACCGGCTGATCGGCGTTTCGGATTTCATCGTCTTCTCGAACGATTGCGAGGACGGGTCGGACGCAATGCTGGCCCGGCTGCAGGACCACGGTGTTTTGCGCCATATCCCGCATGAGGCACGGCCCGGCAAAAGCATCCAGTGGCAGGCGTTGCAACGGCTGGCGAAAGAGCGGATGACCGCAGACGCCGACTGGGTTCTGTTCAGCGACATGGACGAATTCCCGATGGTCCATGCGGGCGCGCACCGGCTCCCCGATGCCATTGCGGCCATGCCCGAAGGAACGGATGCCATCGCCCTGCCGTGGCGGCTGTTCGGCGCAGGCGGCATTGCCGGGTTCGTGGATCGTCCGGTGACCGGCCAGTTCCTCCGCAGCGCTCCACCAGCGCTTTATCGCCCGATTGCGGGGCGGCATTTCAAGACGCTCTACCGCCCCGGCGCCTTCCAGAGACCCGGCGTCCACCGGCCGAAGCGCAAACCCGCGGCCCCGCCGCCCTGCTGGGCGGATGGCGCGGGCCAGCCGCTGCCCGAAAGCTTTACGGCGAAGGACGAGATGATCTCGCTTCCCCGATTGACCGCGGGGCAGATGGTGGTGGAACTGAACCATTACTCGCTGCGCTCGGCGGAAAGCTTCCTAGTCAAGACTGCGCGCGGGCTGGCGAACCGGCAGAACAAGACGCTGGACCTGGACTATTGGGTAGAGCGGAACTTCAACACAGAGGAGAACCGCGCGATCCTGGTCTGGCAAGAGGCGCTGGCGCAGGAGATTGCCGCGCTGCGCGCCCTGCCGGGGATCGAGGCGCTGCACCTTGCCGCCTGCGACTGGCACCGCAAGCGCGCGGCGCAGATCATACGCACACCCGAAGGCCACCGCCTGTTGCGCCTTTGCCTGCACGCCGCCGGGTCCGTCCCCCTTCCGCGCGACCTTGCACTTCGGCTATACGGTATCTTCGCCGAAATCGGCTGACCCGACCCGAAAGGAACCGCCCATGTATCTTGCCGCCCCAGACCGCTACGACGGTGTCAACTATCGCCCCTCGGGCCGCCACGGGCTGAAGCTGCCGCCCGTCTCGCTGGGCCTGTGGCAGAACTTCGGCGGGACCGATGTGTTCGAGACTTTCCGCGCCGTGCTGCGCCGCGCCTTCGACCGCGGCGTCACCCATTTCGACCTGGCGAACAACTACGGCCCGCCCTACGGATCTGCGGAAGAGAACTTCGGCATCATCCTTGAAAAGGATTTTCAAAGCCACCGCGACGAATTGGTGATCTCCAGCAAGGCCGGTTGGGACATGTGGCCCGGCCCCTATGGGCAGGGCGGGTCGCGCAAGCATCTGATGGCCTCGCTGGAGCAGAGCCTGCGGCGGATGAAGCTGGATTACGTGGACATCTTCTACTCGCACCGCCCCACGCCCGATGTGCCGCTGGAAGAAACCATGGGCGCGCTGGTGCAGATGGTGCGGCAGGGCAAGGCGCTTTACGTGGGCATCTCCTCCTACGGGCCCGAGCGGACGCGCGAGGCGCATCGCATCCTTGCCGCCGAAGGGGTGCCGCTGCTGATCCACCAGCCCTCATATTCCATGCTGAACCGCTGGGTGGAGGACGGGCTTCTGGATACGCTGGGCGAGCTTGGCACCGGCTGCATCGCCTTTTCGCCGCTGGCGCAGGGGTTGCTGACCGGGAAATACCTGAACGGCGTGCCCGAGGCCGCGCGGGCGGCGAAGGCCGGTTCCTTCGACCAGGGCCTGTTGTCCGAGGCCAACCTTGCCCGTGTCCGCGCGCTGAACGAGGTGGCGAAACGGCGCGGGCAAAGTCTGGCGCAGATGGCCATCGCCTGGGTGCTGCGCGATCCGCGCGTGACTTCGGCTCTGATCGGCGCGCGGACGGTGGAGCAACTGGACGATTCGCTCGATGCGCTGAAGGTGACGGGCTTCGCGCCCGAGGAACTGGCCGAGATCGACCGCCACGCCACCGAAGGCGGGGTGGACCTGTGGCGGGCGATGATCGGCTTTTCCTGAGGCTCAGCCCATCGGCGTCAGCCGGTGGAAGCGCGATTGCTCGTAGACCAGCGCCGGCCCCTCTCCATGGCGGATTTCCGCGATATGGCCGATGAAGACGGTATGGCTGCCGGCCTCGACCATCTCGGCCACCTCGCAGGAGAAGCCGAGCACCGCGTCCTGCAACGCAGGCAGGCCGAAGCTGTCCTTCCCCCAGTCGCCGCTGGCGAACTTGGCCTCGCCGCTGGCGCCGGCCGCCCCGGCGAAGACCAGCGCCAGCGCGCCGCCGTCGCCCGCCAGAAGGTTCACGGCGAAGCGCCCGGTGGCCGTGACCGCCGCGCAGGTTCCGGTGCGGCGATTCAGGCAGACCAGCAGGCTGGGCGGTTCCGCACTGACCGAGCAGACGGCGGTGGCGGTGATACCCCGGCGCTCTGCCCCCTCCCGGGCGGTGACGATGGTCACCGCACCGGGAAACCGCGCCATCGCCGCCCGGAAGGCAGCCACGTCGACGCGCGACACGCTCAGGCCGCCTTCAGGCTGGCCAGATAGGCCGCGGCCTCGCCCGGATCGGCGAACCAGGGGAAGAAGTCCCGCGGATCGTCGAAGCCGTTCGCCATCCGGTGTGCCAGCCGCGGCTCGGCGCAGGCCGTGCCCATGATCTCAAGGATGAAGGGCGGCGGCGGTTGCAGCATCATGTTGGTCCAGCGCACCACCCATTGGGCATAGTCCCAATAGGCATCGAAGGTGCCCTGCATGAAGGCCCGGTCGAAGGGCCGGTCGCCATGGTCGAGGATGCGCCGCAGGTAGACCGCCGCCGCCTTCGAGGCGTTGTTCGATCCCTGCCCGGTGATCGGGTCGTTCAGGCAGACCGCATCCCCCAGCCCCAGCACCTGCCGCCCCGAGGGCAGCGTGGCCACCGGCTGGCGCACGGTCGGCGCGAAGCGGCCCGCAAGGATGCCGTTCGGATCGGTCAGCTGGCAGTCCTTCGACCGTTCGTATTCCCAGGGCAGGAAGGTCTTGAGGATCCACAGGCTCTTCTCCAGATGCTCCTCGGGCGACTTCACATCCGCCCAGCAATCCATCGACCCGCCGGGAATGCCCTCCAGCACCATGATCTCGCAGGGGCCGGTGGTGGTCAGCGAGGGGAAGACGAAATATTCGCCGACGCCCGGGATCAGGTTGAACTCCACCGCGGAATGCGGCTGGCGCGGGGTCATGCCCGTCACATAGGTCAGCGCCAGCGCCCGTTGCGGCTTGTCGTAGGGCGATTTCTCGGCGTCCCGCGCGAACAGCTTCCCGACCTCGCCCTTTCCGCTGGCGACGACGACCAGATCGTCCTCGGCCGCATAGGACTCCAGTTCCTCGATGCCGGCATCGGCGATCGCCAGTTCACCCCCCAGCTTGACGAATTCGTCCAGCCAGCGCGGCATCTTCACCCGCTGGTCCACCGCATAGGCGTTGCGGTCCAGCTTGCCGGTCCAGTCGATCAGCTTGGTCCCCGACCCATCGGGATTCGGCACGATGAAGTTGATCCCCTGCACCGGCGGGCATTCGTCCGACCAGAAGTCGATGCCGAGGTCGCGTTCATGCTGCACCGCGTTCGAGAACATGCACTGGCTGGACAGCACCTTGCCCGCGGCGATCTCCGCCCCCGTCCGGTTCTGCACCACGCGGACCTTGTGGCCTGCCTTCAGCAGCCCGATGGCCACCATCAGCCCCGACTGCCCGCCGCCGACGATCGTGAATTTCCGCATTGCTCTCTCCCTCATTCCATCAGTTTCGGGATCGCCGGAACCGCCTGCTCCGGGCCCATCGCCGTGTAGCCACCGTCCACCCGGATATCGGTGCCGGTGATGAAGCTGGCCTCGTCCGAGCACAGGAACAGCACCACCGAGGCCACCTCCTCGGGGTTGCCCACCCGGCCCAGCAGATGGAAGGGCGCGGCCACGCCATCGGTTTTCTCGCGGTTGCCCCCGGTCAGCTGGTCCATGATGTTCGACCAGGTCCAGCCCGGGGAAACCGCGTTCACCCGGATACCCTCGGCCGCCAGGTCCATCGCCTGGTTGCGCGTCAGTTGCAGGATCGCCGCCTTGCTGACCGGATAGACCCACCGCCCGGTCTGCGCCACGCGGGCCGAGATCGAGCCGAAATTGACGATGGCGCCGCGGTTCTTCGCCAGTTCCGCCCGCGCCGCCTGCATCAGCATGACGGAGCCGACGATGTTCACATCCAGCGCCCGCAACCAGTCGGCCCGCGTCGTTTCGGCGCCGTTGTCCAGATAGGTGCAGGCGACGTTCACCAGGAAATCGACCCGGCCGAACTCCTTCACCGTATCGGCCACCAGCGCCGCCACCGCTGCGTCGTCGGTGATATCGCAGCGCCGGAAGGCCACGCCCTCGCCCGCCAGCGCCGCCCCCGATTCGTCGATATCGGCCACCATCACCCGCGTCCCGGCCTCCCGGAACGCCCTCACCACCGCCTGGCCGATCTTCGTCGCCCCTCCGGGCACGATCGCCACCTTGCCGGACAATCCCCGCATGACCCCTCCTGTCGTTTTGAATTTGAAGGAGATCCTGCGCCTTTGGGCCGCGGCCGCTATCCGCCCGCCGCAGCGGTTATCCAGAAAACGAAAAAATCGTGACGCTTCGTCGCATCGAAGCTGCATTTGATGTTACGCTTTTGCCAAGCCAGCCGGAGCGGAGGTCCGATGCCGCACGCGATCCGCCCCCTCGGGGCGCATGTCCTGTTCCAGACCCGCGCGCTTGACGAGGCGCGCGACCGCGTGGCCCGCATCTTCTGCCCGCATCGTCTGGATGCGCTGTCACCCGGCTTCGACGCCCGCCACCACCACCTTCCGGGCGACCGGCTGTCGCTGAACTACATCGAATACGGCTCTCGGACCCGGATCGCGCCGGGGGAACTGGGCCATTTCTACCTTGTCCAGATCCCGCTGACGGGCGGGGCCGAGATCCGCAACGGCCGCAGCCTCTATCTCTCCGATCCCCGCCGCGCCGCCGTGCTGAACCCGCATCTGCCGACCGATATGGTATGGGAACAGGGCACGCGGCAGGTGCTGATCCAGATCTCCCGCCGTGCCATGCAGGACCATCTGGCGGCGCAGCTCGGCGGGCCGTCGGACCGCCCGCTGACCTTCGCCGGGCCGCTGGACCTGACCACCGGTCCCGGCTCCGCCCTGCGGCGTCTGGTGCTGTGGATGGTGGGCGAAGCCGACGCGGGCGCCCCGCCCATCGGCGCCGGGCTGATGGCGCGGCAGGCCGAAAGCACCATCCTTTCGGGGCTGCTGGAGGCCGCACCGCACGACCATGCCGCGCAACTGGGCCGCCACCGCGACGCCCCCCGCCCGCGCCACCTGCGGCTGGCCGAGGCTTGCGTCGAGGCGCATCTGGACCGCCCGCTGACCATCGAGGACATGGCCGCCGCCGCGGGTGTCAGCCCGCGCGCCCTGCAACTGGCCTTCCGCGACCATCGCGGCACAACGCCGCTGGCCTTCTGGCGCGACCGCCGCCTTGCCCGCGTCCATGACGACCTGCTGTCCGGCCGGGGCAGCGTGACGGAAATCGCCCTCCGCTGGGGATTCACCCATTTCGGCCGCTTCGCCAAGGCCTACCGTGCCCATTACGGCCTCTGCCCGCGCGACACGCTGCGGGCGGGGCGGGGGTAGGAGAAGCGGCATCCGCCTTGGCTTGTCTGGCGAAGGCGCGTGTCTTTGCCGTGCGGCGCGGGTTCCGCTGGACCGGCCGGGCCTCAAAGGCCCGGCCAGCGCCCGCCGGGTCGGGCGCTGGTCTCACCGGGTTTCAGGTGGACAGGTTTACAGTGGAACACGTTCGCACGGATGGGGCCAAGGCAGTGCCTCACCTTCTCCCGCCCGGCCCGACTGGGGACTGTCCCGCAGCGAATATCGTTTCGATCCGGCATCGGATCGCCGGGAATCCCGGGACGGCAAATCCTGCCACTCGCCCGTCTGCCGCGGCAATCGCAGCCCTTTGCTCCCGCCGGACCGGCCTCAGCGCCCGCGATAGACCGGCCGCCGTTTCTCGCGGAAGGCACGGATACCCTCGGCCTTGTCCTCGCTGTCGAGCAGCGCCTCGAAGCCCAGGCGTTCCGCGGTCAGAGCCAGCGCGCCCTCGGCCCCCTCGACCAGCGCGCGCTTCGCCGCCGCCAGCGCCAGCGGCGCCCTTGCGGCCAGCTTCGCCGCCAGTGCCGCACCGTCCTCCACCGCCGGACCTTCGGACAGATGGCTTGCCAGCCCCCAGCCGAAGGCGGTCGGGGCGTCGATGATCTCTCCCGTCAGCACCATGCGGGCCGCACGCGCCGGGCCGATGCGCGCCATCAGCCGCTGGCCGCCGCCCGCGCCGGGGATCAAGCCCAGGTTGCTTTCCGGCAGGCCCATCCGCGCCGTCGGTCCCGCGACCAGCAGGTCGGCCATCAGCGCCAGTTCCAGCCCGCCGCCAAGCGCGAAACCGTCCACCGCCGCCACCAGCGGTTTCGGGAAGGCCCGGATCGCCGCCCAATGCGCCTTGCGCGGGTCGGCAGCACCCTCGGCGCTGGTCTTGTGTTCGATCTCGCCGATGTCGGCCCCCGCCGCGAAGTTCCCTTCCGCCCCGCAGATCAGCACCGCCCGGCAGCCGTCTTCCCCGGCCAGCCGGTCCAGAGTGGCCGCCAGCCCCCCCAGCAGCGCGGTGTTCAGCGCGTTCTTCGCCTCGGGCCGGTGCAGCACCAGCCGCACCCAGCCGTCCTGCGCTTCGATGACAAGATGTTCCATGCCTGCCATCTTGCCGCCTCCGCTGCGGTTTGCAAGCGAGAAGTTTCAAGCTTGAAGAATTCCGGTCAGAGAAGGGCGGCGGCCCGCAAGACGGCCGCCCCTGCAAATCTTCACGGCAAGGGATCAGAAATCCTCCCACTGCGCCAGGGATCCGCCATCCGTGCCCGTCCGCCGCACAGCCGGCGCGGGTTCGGCCACGGGCACCGGCACAGCCGCCCGCACCGACATCGGCACCACCTGACCGGCAGCCAGCCGGAACTGCGACAGGCCCTCGGCCAGCCGTTGCGCGTCGTCGTGCAGAGATTCGGCCGAGGTGGTGGATTGCACCACCACCGCCGCGTTCCGCTGCGTCACCTCGTCCAACTGCTTCACCCCGGTGTTGATCTCGGACAGACCCAGCGACTGTTCGCGCGCCGAATTGGCGATGTCGCCGATCAGCGTCGTCACATTGCCGATGCGCGCGATCATCTCGTCCAGCGCCTGCCCGGTGGCATGGACCAGCGCCGAGCCGTTCTCGACCTGCTCGGTCGACTGGCTGATCAGCCGCTTGATCTCCTTGGCCGATTCCGAGGCACGCTGCGCCAGCGACCGCACCTCCGAGGCGACGACGGCAAAGCCCTTGCCCGCATCGCCCGCACGCGCGGCCTCCACCCCCGCGTTCAGCGCCAGCAGGTTGGTCTGGAAGGCGATGTCGTCGATCACATCGGTGATCCGGGTGATCTGGCGCGAGGATTGCTCGATCGCCTCCATGGCCGAGATGGCGCGGCGCACCACCTGCCCGCCCTCCTGCGCCTGCCGGCCGCTTTCGCCCATCGCCTTGTCGGCATCGGCCGCGTTCGCGGCAGTGGACTGCACCGAGGCCGTCATCTCGTCCAGCGCCGCAGCGGTTTCCTCAAGCGTCGCGGCCTGGGTCTCGGTCCGGTTCGACATGTCCTGCGCGATGGTGTTGAATTCCGTCGCGCCGCTGTCGATGGATTGCGCGGTGCGGCGGATCATCTCGATGGTGTCGGCCAGCGTCTTCACCACGCCGTTGAAGTTCTGCCGCAGGTCTTGATACCGCTCGGGGAAGGGATTGCCGGGCGGGCTGTCGATCGCCGCCGTCAGGTCCAGCGCCGCCAGACGCGCCAGCGCCTGCGTCATCTCACCCACGACACGGGTCTGTTCTTCCTCTCGCAGCCGGTCCTGTTCGGCCAGCGCCTGCGCCTCGATCACCGAGTTGCGCCAGGCGTCTATGCCGCGGGCGAAGCCGCCGATCTCGTCCTCGCGCCCGGTCGCCGGAATCCCGGCCTCCAGTTGCCCGGCGCGGACGCGGTCCATCGCCTGCTGCAACCCGCCCAGCGGCTTCAGCAGCCTCTGGTTGCCCAGGCCCAGAAGCACCAGGCCGGCCAGCGAGACCACGGCCAGAGACACGCTGATCATGATCCGCCCCGAGTTCAGGTGCTTGCGCAGTTCCTCTTCCAGGATGAAACTGGCCAGTATGCCCACCACCTGCCCGGCATGGTTCCTGATCGGCCGCATGTTCTCGGAGAACGGCTTGCTGAACATCTCTACCCGGCCGACAAAGGGCTGGCCGGACAGGATAACCTCGCGCGCGGGGTGATCCGCTCCCAATGCTGTCCCGGCATAGCGCCTGCCGTTTTCGTCGTGCAGGCTGGTCGTCACCCGGAAGAAATCGCCCTGTGCCGGGTTCCAGCGCAGGACCGAGAAAAAGGCGCCGGTCTGGCTGGTGACGCCATCTGCCATGCGATGGTCGGTGAAATCGGGAATTTCATCCCAGACGATGTGGTCGATATTGCCGTCCTGGTCGATCTTGAAGCTCATCTCCGGGAAGTTCACCGCCACGTCGTTCGACGAGACACGGGTCGCGACGGTCATGGCGGCCTTCAGGTCCCGGTCCACCAGGGACCGCATGGACAGGTCGGCCACGAAAACGCCCACCACGCCGACGATGATGAAGATAAGCAGGCTCATCAGCGAAAGCTTGGCGGCGAGACTCAGGGAAAGAACGCGTTGCATCGGGCCCTCGGTTGGAATGGTTATGCCGGGCAGCCTGCGGGCGATTGCTTGAGATTTCGTTAGCCGCCGTCGGATTTCGGGTGGTTCCATGGCGCATCCGGCTTTCCCGGGCCGCCCGTGCCGTGTTCTCCTGCATCATCCGATGACAGGAGCCGCCTTGCCGCAGATCGCCATCCCCATTCCTTCCGTCCCCTGCCACGGACTTTCCCTGCGGCGGAAGTCGCGGTATGCAACGGTATGCGGCAGACCCTGACCGAGATATACGAGGCCCGCGTGGCCGAAGGCAGCCTGCGCCCGGACCCGGCGCAGCATGACGTGCTGCCGATTCTCGAAACCCTGCGCCTGTGGCTGGAGCAGAACGCTTCGCGCAAGGTCGGCCTGTTTGCCGGGCTTTTCGCCCGGCCGCCGATGCCTCCGCCGGGGCTGTATCTCTGGGGCGGCGTCGGGCGCGGCAAGTCGATGCTGATGGACCTGTTCACCGAGGCCACCGCCATTTCCGCCAAGCGCCGCGTGCATTTCCACGCCTTCATGCAGGAAATCCACCGCGGCATGCACGAGGCCCGCAAGCAGGGGGTCGAGGATGCGCTGGCCCCGGTGGCCGAACGGATCACCCGCGACACCCGCCTTCTGGCCTTCGACGAGATGCAGATCACCGACATCACCGATGCGATGATCGTCGGGCGGCTGTTCGAGAAGCTGTTCGCGGCGGGGGTGGTCATCGTCACCACCTCGAACCGCCCGCCCGAGGATCTGTATCTGAACGGGCTGAACCGGGCGCTGTTCCTGCCCTTCATCGCCATGCTGCGCGACAGGCTGCAGGTGGTGGAACTGCGCAGCCCGACCGACTATCGCCAGCACCGGCTGCAGGGCGCGCAGGTCTATTTCCACCCCGCAGGCACCGCCCGAGGCCGGATCGCCGAAATCTGGAACGACCTGACCGGCGGCGCGGCGGGCGAGCCGCTTCTGCTGCCGGTCAACGGGCGCGAGGTCGAATTGCCGCGTTTCGCCAGCGGCATCGGCCGGGCGAGTTTCTGGGAACTCTGCGCCCGCCCCCTCGGCCCCGGCGACTATATCGCCATCGCGCAGGCCTGCCGGGTGCTGATCCTTGAGGACATCCCCCAGCTTTCCGCCGCCAACTACAACGAGGCCAAGCGCTTCGTCACCCTGATCGACGCGCTTTACGAGGCGAAGGTGCGGCTGATCTGCTCTGCCGCCGACGCGCCCGAGCGATTGTATCTCGAAGGCACCGGGTCGTTCGAATTCGAGCGCACCGTCAGCCGGTTGCGCGAGATGCAGGATGCGGCCTGGGGACGCCCGGATTAGCGGCTATGCCATCGCCTGCCAGATCAGCCGCAGCGCCATCGCGGTAGAGGTGACCACCAGCAAGGGCCGGATCACCCGCGCGCCGACCCGCATCGCCAGCCGCGCCCCCAAGGCCGCCCCCGCCACCTGCCCCGCCGCCATGGCAAGGCCCGTCACCCACCATGTCGCGCCGGAAAAGGCGAAGACCAGCAGCGAACCGAGGTTGGAGGCGAAGTTCAGCAGCTTGGTATGCGCCGTGGCCTTCAGCACGCCGAACCCGGCAAGGGCGACGAAGGCGATCATGAAGAAGCTGCCGGTCCCCGGCCCGAACAGCCCGTCATAGGCGCCGATCAGCGGAACGGCGGTGAAGGCGAAAACGCCGGGCCGCATCCGTTCCGCCCGGTCGGCATCGCTGAGGCCCTTGCGGAAGGCGAAGAAGGCGGCGACGCCGATCAGCACCGCGGGCATGACCAGCCGCAGCACCTCGGCCGGGATCAGATGCGCCACCAGCGCGCCCGCCGCACCGCCAAGGCCGGAGATCGCCGCCATGCCCGCCTGGTCGCGCAGCCGCACATGCCCGGCCCGCGCATAGGCGAGCGAAGCTGTGGCCGAGCCGAAGGTGCCCTGCAGCTTGTTCGTCGCCAGTGCCTCGACCGGGCTTGCCCCGGCCAGCAGAAGCGCCGGAACCGTGATCAGCCCGCCACCGCCGGCAATGGCATCGACGAAACCCGCGACAAGGGCGGCGAGGACCAGCAGGACGGCAAGATCGGCAGCAATCTCGAACATGCCCGGCTTCTGGCCTGTCCACAGTGCGGCGGCAAGCCTCTATCCGGCAAAGTCCTCGCGCGCATAGCCTTGCAGGTAAAGCAGCGCGGTCAGGTCGCCGTGGTTCACCCGCACCGGGCATTCGGCCTGCACCTTCGGCTTGGCGTGCAGCGCCACCCCCGTCCCCGCCGCCAGCAGCATCGGCAGGTCGTTCGCCCCATCACCCACGGCGATGGCATCGGCCGGGGAAATTCCCAGCCGGGCGGTGATCTCTTGCAGCGCCTGCAACTTGGCCTCCTTGCCGAGGATCGGCTCGGCCACCGTCCCGGTCAGCACGCCACCCTCGGCCAGCAGCACATTCGCCCGGTTCTCATGGAACCCCAGCCTTTCGGCAATGGCCGAGGTGAAAGCCGTGAACCCGCCCGAGACCAGCGCGGCATGGCCGCCATTCGCCCGCATCGTCGCCAGCAGCGCCGGGCCGCCGGGCATCAGGGTGATGCGGTCGCGCAGGACGCGACCGATCACGCTTTCGGGCAGGCCCTTCAGCAGCGCCACCCGTTCGCGCAGCGCGGCCTCGAAATCCAGTTCGCCATTCATCGCCCGGGCGGTGATCCCGGCGACATGGGCTCCGACACCGGCCTCGTCGGCCAGTTCGTCGATACATTCCTGCCGGATCATCGTCGAATCCATATCGGCGATCAGCAGGCGCTTCCGGCGGCCCTCGCTCGGCTGGATCACAAGGTCCACCCGCAGCGGTTGCAGGCTGTCCCATACCTGCCACTGGTTCGGCGGCACAGCCTCGACGGCGAATTCCGCCGCCACGCCCGGGTCCAGCCAGCGGGCATCGCCGCCGCCCCAGGCATTGCGCAGGCTCTCCACCATGGCGCGGTCCAGCACCGGGGTCTCGGGATCGGTCAGCAGGGTGACGGTGAACATGGGGCCTGTCGCTTTTGCACGATGATGCGGCGCATTACCGCGATTTTCCGGCTTGTGCCAGAGCGCGGCGGCGGATATTCCCCTCCGTGGGACACCCTTCCCCAACGAAGGGCTTTTAGCTGGAAGGCTACCATGACCGATCTGAAGACCCCGGCCGCGCTGCCGGCAAACCCGCGTTTCTCTTCGGGCCCCTGCGCAAAAATCCCCAATTATTCCCTGGACATGCTGGCCGGCGCCCCCCTGGGCCGCAGCCACCGCGCCGCCGCGGGCAAGGCGAAGCTGAAGGAAGCCATCGACCTGACGCGCGAAATCCTCGGCGTGCCGGAAGGCTATCGCATCGGCATCGTGCCCGCCTCGGACACCGGCGCCGTCGAAATGGCGCTCTGGAGCCTCTTGGGCGCCCGCCCGGTGGAGATGCTGGCCTGGGAAAGCTTCGGCGAGGGCTGGGTGACCGATGTGGTCAAGCAGTTGAAGCTGGATGCCACGGTGCGCAAGGCGCCCTATGGGCAGATCGTCGATCTTGCCACGGTGGATTTCGACCGTGACGTGGTCTTCACCTGGAACGGCACCACCTCGGGTTGCCGGGTGCCGAACGGCGATGCGATTCCGGCGGACCGGCAAGGCCTGACGATCTGCGACGCCACCTCCGCCGCCTTCGCCATGGACCTGCCCTGGGACAAGCTGGATGTGGTGACCTTCAGCTGGCAGAAGGTTCTGGGCGGCGAAGGCGCGCACGGGATGCTGGTCCTGTCGCCCCGCGCGGTAGAGCGGCTTGAGACCTACATCCCCGCATGGCCGCTGCCGAAGATCTTCCGGCTGACCGCCAAGGGCAAGCTGATCGAGGGCATCTTCGCGGGCGAGACGATCAACACGCCCTCGATGCTGGCGAACGAGGATTACCTCGTGGCGCTGAAATGGGCGAAGTCGGTGGGCGGGCTGAAGGGCCTGATCGCCCGAGCCGAGGCGAATGCGAAAACGGTCTGGGATTTCTGCGCCAGCCGCGACTGGATCGCCAATCTGGCGGAAACACCCGAGATCGCCTCCACCACCTCGGTCTGCCTGAAATTCACCGACCCGCGCATCGTGGATGGCGAGGCCTTTGCGAAAGCGGTGGCGAAGCGGATCGAGAAGGCGGGCGCGGGCTTCGACCTCGGCGCCTATCGCGACGCGCCCCCCGGCCTGCGGATCTGGTGCGGATCGACGGTGGAAACCGCCGATGTGGCCGCGCTGATGCCCTGGATCGAATGGGCCTTCCGGGCCGAGATCGAGGCGCTGGCGAAAGCCGCCTGACCCATGCGGCGGGGTAAAACCCCGCCCTACCCCCCAATTCCCGATACATACAGGAGCCCAGCATGGCCCCCCGCGTTCTCGTTTCCGACGAACTTTCCGAAACCGCCGTCCAGATCTTCCGCGACCGTGGCGTCGAGGTCGACTACCTGCCGAAGCTCGGCAAGGACAAGGAAAAGCTGGCCGAGGTGATCGGCAACTATGACGGCCTCGCCATCCGCTCGGCCACCAAGGTCACCGAAAAGCTGCTGGCCAATGCCACCCGGCTGAAGGTCGTGGGCCGCGCCGGGATCGGGGTGGACAACGTGGACATCCCCGCCGCGTCCAAGAAGGGCGTGATCGTGATGAACACGCCCTTCGGCAACTCCATCACCACCGCCGAACACGCCATCGCCCTGATGTTCGCCGTGGCCCGCCAGATCCCCGAGGCCAACGCCTCCACCCATGCCGGCAAATGGGAGAAGTCGCGTTTCATGGGGGTGGAACTGTTCAACAAGACCCTCGGCGTGATCGGCGCGGGCAACATCGGCGGCATCGTCTGCGACCGGGCGGTGGGGCTGCACATGAAGGTGATCGCCTACGATCCCTTCCTGTCCGAGGAACGCGCCAAGACCCTTGGCGTGACCAAGGTCGATCTGGACGAACTGCTGGCCCGCGCCGATTTCATCACCCTGCATGTGCCGCTGACCGACAAGACCCGCAACATCCTGTCGCGCGAGAACCTTGCCAAGACGAAGAAGGGCGTCCGCATCATCAACTGCGCCCGTGGCGGGCTGGTGGACGAGGCGGCGCTGAAGGACGCGCTGGATTCCGGCCATGTCGCAGGCGCTGCGCTGGACGTGTTCGAGGTGGAACCCGCCACCGAGAACCCGCTTTTCAACCATCCGAATGTCGTGGTCACCCCCCACCTTGGCGCCTCCACCACCGAGGCGCAGGAGAACGTCGCCCTGCAGGTGGCCGAGCAGATGTCGGACTACCTGTTGACCGGCGCGGTGCAGAACGCGCTGAACATGCCCAATGTCAGCGCCGAAGAGGCCGCCGTGATGGGGCCCTGGGTGAAGCTGGCCTCCCACCTCGGCGCTTTCATCGGCCAGATGACGGACGAGCCGATCAAGGCGATCAACATCCTCTACGACGGAAGGGTGGCCGAAATGAACGTCGCCGCGCTGAACCAGTCGGTCATCGCAGGCGTCCTGAAGGCGCAGAACCCGGATGTGAACCTCGTCTCCGCCCCGGTTGTGGCCAAGGACAAGGGCATCCAGATCTCCACCACCCGGCAGGACAAGACCGGCGCCTTCGACGCCTATGTCAAGGTGACCATGGTGACGGACAAGCGCGAACGGTCGATCGCCGGAACCTGCTTCTCGGACGGCAAGCCGCGGTTCATCCAGATCAAGGGCATCAACATCGACGCCGAGGTGGGCGAGCACATGCTCTACACCACCAACGAGGACGTGCCGGGGATCATCGGCCTTCTCGGCATGACCATGGGCAAGAACGGCGTGAACATCGCCAACTTCACCCTTGGCCGATCGGGGGTGGGGCAGGACGCCATCGCGCTTCTCTACCTCGACCAGCAGATCGACCCGAAGGTGGTGGACACGCTGGAATCCACCGGCCTGTTCCAGCAGGTGAAACCGCTGCACTTCGCCGGTGCGTGAGAGGGGGCCCTTGCCTCTTCATCTCGGCGGAAATACTCCACAGGGGGTCCGGGGGACGTGACGTCCCCCGGCCTTCCCACCCGCGAAAGGCTTCCCATGCGCGCCTATGCCATTGGCGACATCCACGGCCATCTCGGCCTCCTGCAAGGCGCCCATGACCTGATCGCCGCCGACATGGCGCGCAACGGCCCGGCGCCGGTGGTGCATGTCGGCGATCTGGTGGACCGCGGCGCCGACAGCCGCGGCGTGATCGACTGGCTGATGCAGGGCATCGCCGCGGGGCAGGACTGGGTGGTGCTGAAGGGCAACCACGACCGCATGTTCTGGCGCTTCCTGCGCGACCCGGCCGAGGCCGAGCCGGGCCTGCGTCCCGACCTGTCCTGGCTGCACCCCCGCCTCGGCGGGGTGGAGACTCTGCAATCCTACGGCATCCGCTCCGCCGGGGACCGCCCCGTCGCCGCCGTCCATGCCGATGCGGCCGCCGCCGTGCCGCAGGCACATCGCCAGTTCCTTGAAACCCGCCCCACATCGCACCGCATCGGCGAGGCGCTTTTCGTCCATGCCGGCATCCGCCCCGGCGTGGCGCTGGAGAAGCAGACCGAGACGGACCTGATCTGGCTCCGCGCCCCGTTCCTCGAATTCACCGGCAGCTTCGGCCCGCTGGTCATCCACGGACATACCGCCATCGACACCGCCACCCATTACGGCAACCGGGTGAACATCGACAGCTCCGCCGCCTATGGCGGGCCGCTCTCGGCCATCGCGGTCGAGGGGCGCGAGGTCTTCCTGCTGACGCCCCGGGGCCGGGTGCCCCTTCAGCCTCCGGCCTGAGACGCCCCGTCCCGCGCCAGCGCCAGCGCCTGTTCCAGCACTTTGCGGTCGCCGATGTGATTGGCCAGCACCAGCACCAGCCGCGCGTTCAGCGCATGGCTTTCGGCTTCGCTCAGGCCGCGATGGGCGGCCAGCAGATCGGCATAGAAGGCATCGGTGTCGGGGATGTTCGGCCTGGTGATCAGTTGGGTCATGTCCGCCCCTCCCGGGCTGCGGCAAGCGCTTTTGCAATCTCCTGCGGTTCAGCCGCAACCCAACGGGCGGCCACCACCTGATCGGGCCGGATCAGGTAAAGCGCCTTCTCCGCCCCGCCCAGATAGCGCCGGCGCAGAATGTCGGTCGGCTCCGGCGCCAGCCCGCGCACGCCTTCCACCTCCGCCGCCCCCTGCCCGAGCGCAAGCAGGGTAAATCCCCCCGCCAGCGTATCCAGAAGCCAGCCGTCCCCAAGCGGCGCATCCGGGGCCACCGCTCCCGGCCGGGTGCCAACCGGCAAGCCCGGATCGTCCGGCGCATCCAGCGGATAGACGCAGGGCACCGACAGCCGCCCCGAGTTCACCATCGGCCGGGCGAAATCCGCCCGCCCCGCCAGATGCAGCACGGCATCGCGGAACAGCCGCTCCACCCCGTCGGCGGGCGACATGAAGCGCGTCGAACGCGAGGAGTTCATCAGGTTCTCGTCCGCGCCGAAGCACCGCTCGCGGTCATAGGCCGCCAGCGCCGCCACGGGCGCCTGCCCCTTGACCACGGCCGCCAGCCGCCAGCCCAAGGCATCCACGTCTTGCAGGCCGGAATTGCCGCCACGCGCCCCGAAGGGCGACACCAGATGCGCCGAATCCCCGGCGAAGATCACCCGGTCATGCACGAAGGACCGCAAACGCCTGCACTGGAAGGTGTAGATCGAGGTCCAGTCCAGCGTGAAGTTGCCATGCCCCACCACCCGGGCGATCCGCGGGATGATCCGCTCGGGCTGCTTTTCCACCTCGGGGTCGGTGTTCCAGCCCAGTTGCAGGTCGATCCGGTAGATGTTGTCCGGCTGCTTGTGCAACAGCGCCGACTGGCCGTTGTGGAAGACCGGCTCGAACCAGAAGCGCCGTTCCGAGGGGAAGTCCGCCTCCATCTCGATATCGGCGATCAGGAAGCGTTCCTCGAACAACTCTCCCTCGAACTCCAGCCCCAGCATCCCCCGCACCGGGCTGCGCGCGCCGTCGCAGGCCACCACCCAGCCGGCCTCAAGCGCATAGGTCCCGTCCGGCGTCTCCACCGTCAGCACCGCATGGTCCGCATGCTGCGCCACCCCCACGACCCGGTTCTTCCAGCGCAGGTCGATGCCAAGCTCCACGGCGCGCGAGACCAGATATTCTTCCACCCAATATTGCTGCAGGTTCACGAAGGCGGGCATCTTGTGGCCGTCCTCGGGCAGCAGATCGAAGCTGAACACCTCTGCCTCGCGGTGGAAGGTGCGGCCGACCTTCCAGGTCACCCCCTTCTCCACGCAACGCGCGCCCACCCCCAGCCGGTCGAGAATTTCCAGCGCCCGCTTCGACCAGCAGATCGCCCGGCTGCCGACCGAGACCACGTTGTTGTCGTCCAGCACCACGGCGGCGACGCCATGGTTTGCCAGTTCGATCGCCATCGCCAGCCCGATCGGCCCGGCGCCGACGATGGCGACCCGGTGCCGGGGTTCCGGTGCCGACACCCCCGGAGGCGCCACATAGTCGAAAGGCTTGTAGGCGTAAGGCATGTCCCCTCCCCGGATGCTGCCTCTTCATCTTGGCCGAAATACTCCGGGGGTGCGGGGGCTGGTCCCCGCTCGCGCCGGTTCAGCCCTGCAATTCCTCCCACATCAGACGGTCGCGCTCCGCCGTCCAGATGCGGGGGGTGTCGATGCCGCGCGCCTCGTCCCAGGCGCGGGCGACATTGAAGGGCAGGCAATGCTCGTAGATGGCGAAGTCCCTGAACTTCGGGTCGCAAGCCGCGCGGCAGGCCTCCCATGCCTCCTTGAGCGATCCGCCCCGCGCGGCCACGCGCGCCACCGGGCGATAGGTCGAATCGATGAAATCCGCCGTCGCCTCGATGGCCTTCGCCACCATCTCGCGCCCGACCAGAGCATCGCCCCGGCCCGGCGCGATGGCGGCGGGATCGAAGGCGGCAATCGCCTCCAAGGTGCCGCCCCAATCGGCGAAATGCCCGTCGCCGCAATAGCAGGCCGAATGGTATTCCACGATGTCGCCGGTGAACATCACCTCGGCATCCGGCACCCAGACCACCGCGTCCCCCGCCGTATGGGCGCGGCCCAGATGCATGATGTCCACCCTCCGCTTGCCCAGATAGACCGTCATCGCATCCGAGAAGGTGGTGGTCGGCCAGGTCAGGCCCGGGATCTCCTCATGGCCCTGGAACAGCCGGGGGAACCGGCCGAACTCGCTGTCCCAATCCTCCTGCCCGCGCTCCACCACCATGGCCCTTGCGGTGTCGGACATGATGATTTCCCGCGCGCCATAGGCCGAGGCCCCCAGCACCCGCACCGCATGGTAATGCGTCAGCGCCAGATGGGTGATCGGCTTGTCGGTCACCCCGCGGATATGCTCGATCACCTTGCGGGCCAGCCGCGGCGTCGCCTGCGCCTCGACCACCATCACCGAGTCGTCCCCGATGATGACGCCGGTGTTCGGATCCCCCTCGGCGGTGAAGGCGTAAAGCCCCGGCCCCACTTCGGTGAAGCTGGTCTTCTTCTCGGCCATGTCGCCCTGGGACGCGAATTGCTTTGCCATCTTGTTCCCCTTGTCAGGCCGCGTGGCCCGTGATTCCCTGCGCGCCATGTCGAAGCGCATCCCTTACCTCGTCACCGCCCTGATCGTGGCCCTTGCCGCCGCATACCTGCTGTGGATCGGGCGCGAGCCGATCTGCAAATGCGGCGACATCAAGCTGTGGCACGGCGTCGTGGTCAGTTCCGAGAATTCGCAGCATATCAGCGACTGGTATACCCCCAGCCACATCATCCACGGCTTCCTCTTCTTCGGCATCCTCTGGCTGGTGGCCCGCAAGCTGTCGCTCGGCTGGCGGCTGGCCATCGCCACCGCGGTCGAGGCGGCATGGGAGATCGTCGAGAATTCGGACGCGGTGATCGAACGCTATCGCAGCGTGACGATCAGCCTCGATTACTACGGCGATTCTGTCCTGAATGTGGTGGCCGACATCACGGCGATGATGATCGGCTTCTTCCTTGCCTCGCGCCTGCCGGTCTGGGCCACGGTGGCGCTGGCCCTCGCCTTCGAGGCCACGACGATCTGGCTGATCCGCGACGGGCTGGCGCTGAACGTGCTGATGCTGCTTTACCCGCTGGACAGCGTGGCGGCATGGCAGGCGGGCCGCTAGGCTCATCGCCCCGCTCCCACCGGGTTGTCATGCGCCGGCACCACCTGCCCTGAACAGGCGCCGAAGCCGATCCGGTAGCCCTTCCCCTGCGCATGGCCGCGCAGGGTCAGCGTATCGCCATCCTCAAGGAAGCTGCGGGTTCCGCCTGCAATCGCCACCGGCTCCTTGCCGCCCCACGACAGTTCCAAGAGGCTGCCGCGGCTCTCCTTCACCGGGCCGGAGATGGTGCCCGATCCCAGCAGGTCGCCCACATTCATCGGGCAGCCGCTGGTGGTATGATGCGCCAGTTGCTGCGCGGCGGAGTAATACATCTCGCGGTAGTTGGTGCGGGCAATGACGGTTTCCGCACCGCCCTCGGGCCGCAAACCCACCTCCAGCGCGATGTCGTAAAGCATCGGCCCCGGCTCCTGCAGATGCGGCAGAAGCGGCACCTCGCGCGGCGGAGTGGACACCCGGAACGGCTCCAGCGCTTCCCGCATCACGATCCACGGGGAAATCGTCGTTGCCGTCGCCTTGGCCTGGAACGGCCCCAGCGGCTGGTATTCCCAGGCCTGGATGTCCCGCGCCGACCAGTCGTTCAGCAGCACATAGCCGAAGATCATCGCATCGGCCTCGGCGACCGGGACCATCCCCTCCGACGCCCGCCCGACCACGGCGCCCATCTCCAGCTCCAGATCGAAGCGGCGCGAGGGCTGGAAGGACGGCATCGCATGATCCGGCCCCTTCACCTGCCCCCATGGCCGCCGCACCGGCGTGCCGGAAACCACCACCGAGGACGCCCGTCCGTTGTAGCCGATGGGAATGTGCAGCCAGTTCGGCGGCAGGGCATTCTCCGGCCCGCGGAACATCGAACCGACGTTGAAGGCATGGTTCCTGCCCGCATAGAAATCGGTGTATTCCGCCACGAGGAACGGCATGCGCAGCGCCGCCTCGGCCAGCGGGACAAGGTAAGGCTCCACCGCCTCCCGCTCCGCCGCACCTTCGGCCAGCATCTCCTGCAACCGCCTGCGCAAGGCGGCCCAGACCGCGGGCCCGGCCTCCATCACCTCGTTCCAGAACGGCACGTCCAGAAACGGCCCGCCGTCCAGCACCAGCAGCCCGGCCTCTTCCAGCCCCGCCGCATCCAGCACGAAATCGCCGATGGCGACACCGCAGCGCGGCTCCTCGCCGTCAACGGAAAACACCCCGCAGGGCAGGTTGTTCAAGGGAAACTCCCCGTCCGCCCGATTGGCGCTTTCAACCCAGGACCGGATCAGACCCAAAACAGAAACCCTTTCATCTGTTCATAAATATCCCGCGGGGGTCCGGGGGCGCGAAGCCCCCGGCGCGTGGTCACTTGACCCCCGGCGTCCCGTCGAATTTCTTCTCCAGAGACCCCCAGCAGTCGATATAATCCTCCTGCAGATGCCCCGCCTGCGCCGCGAAGGGCGTCAGGTGCTGCGGGAAGCGGGTCTCGAACATGAAGGACATGGTGTTGTCCAGCTTCTCCGGCCCCAGTTCCGCGTTGGACGCGCCTTCGAAAGCGTTCTTGTCCGGCCCGTGCGGCAGCATGCAGTTGTGCAAGGACATCCCGCCCGGGACAAAGCCCTTCGGCTTGGCGTCATAGACGCCGTAGATGTTGCCCATCAGCTCTGACATGACGTTCTTGTGGTACCACGGCGGGCGGAAGGTGTTCTCGGCCACCATCCAGCGCTCGCGGAACAGCACGAAGTCGATATTCGCCGTGCCTTCGATCCCGGAAGGCGCGGTCAGCACGGTGAAGATCGACGGGTCCGGGTGGTCGAACAGGATCGCGCCGACCGGGCAGTAGGTTTTCAGGTCGTATTTGCAGGGCGCATAGTTGCCGTGCCAGGCCACCACGTCCAGCGGGCTGTGGCCGATCTTCGTCTCATGGAACTGGCCGCACCATTTCACCGTCACGGTCGAAGGCGCCTCGCGGTCCTCGAAGGCCGCGACAGGGGTCTTGAAGTCGCGCCGGTTCGCCATGCAGTTGGCGCCGATCGGGCCACGGCCCGGCAGTTGGAACTTCTGGCCGTAATTCTCGCAGACGAAGCCGCGGCAGGGGCCGTCCAGCACCTCGACCCGGTAGACGAGGCCACGGGGCAGGATCGCGATCTCCTGCGGCTCCAGGTCGATGATGCCCAGCTCGGTGCAAAAGCGCAGGCGGCCCTCCTGCGGCACCACCAGAAGCTCGCCATCGGCCGAGAAGAAATAGTCGTCCTTCATCGACTCGGTCACAAGGTAGATGTGCGAAGCCATCCCGGTCTGGGTGTTCACATCCCCCGCCGTGACCATGGTGCGCATCCCCGTCAGCCAGGTCAGCGCCTCGCCCGCATGGGGCACCGGATCCCAGCGGTATTGGCCGAGGGAGATGATGTCCGGGTCGATGCAGGGCGCCGATTTCCACAGCGGCAGGTCGATCTTGCGGAAGCGGTGCGTGTGCTTGACCGAGGGCCGGATGCGGTAGCACCAGGTCCGTTCGTTCTGGTGGCTGGGCGCGGTGAAGGCGGTGCCGGAAAGCTGTTCGCCATAAAGCCCGTAGTTGCATTTCTGCGGCGAGTTCATGCCCTGCGGCAGGGCGCCCGGCAGGGCCTCGGTCTCGAAGTCGTTGCCGAAGCCGGGCATGTAGCCCTGAACCGTGCCCATGGTGTCAGCAGCCCGCACAAGGCCGCTGGTCAGCGCCTGCGTATTCATCGCCGCCTCCCGCACAACGGATGAATGGATGGGGCGAAAGATGAGTCTCCCCTGCCTCGAATTATCGTTGCACTTGCAACGAAGTCAAGACATTCCCTGCGGGACGGCCCGCGACTTGGCCGGGCGGGAGAAGGCGAGGCACTGCCTCGCCCCCGCCCGCGTGGGAGGGTTCCACTGTAAACCTGTCAGCCTTCAACCCTGAGAGGCC
>CAYLSD010000026.1:0-56248 GCA_964386345.1 uncultured Fuscovulum sp. | reverse complement strand
AGAAAGAGGGCAAGAAGAAGATGCGCCAGTTCGGGAAGGTGGAAATCCCGCAGGAAGCGTTCATCAATGCGTTGAAGATGGATGGGTGAGACGCGGCCCCGGGCCTTGGCCCGGGGAGTAAACGCTCCAGTGGAGCAATCTGGGTGTCAGATATTATTGGAATGACCGGCGACAAAACGCTCGCACATCACTAGCCGTCAGCTTGAACCATTCTCCATTCGCACGACGGTCCGCAAATCGACGATGCCAATATGCTTCAATGCCCGAAGAGTCGTCGGTGCGGATAGAGTGCACAAGGGTCACAGCCTCCGGAAGAGATACCGTTACTTCGCGAAGTCGTCGTTCAATATTGCCACTTCGGCCAATTTTGAAGTGATAACCTGATTTTAGCAAATAGACAAAACCATCCTCAACTTTGGATTGCGAAGTGTTTGATATCGAGTGTTCAACGGGCAGAAGAGATGGCAGATTCTCCCAGCTTGCGTCGTGCTCTGCCAGCTTGTGAAGTGCCGCAATCATCTTCTCATTGGTTGGGAAATGATTTTCTATAGTTGAATGGGCAGGAAAATTCGCGTCAAGGCGACGTTCCATGCGTATTTCGGTTCGAGTAGGAAAGCGGCCAAGCTTCCGGCACAATCTACCGATGGCCTTTAGTAAGTAGTCAGAATCCGATTTCTGGTTCCAAGAGTTTGGCTGAAATCCAGCTTCATTCAATGCCTCGGACCACTTTAACCAAAAGACGCCGCGCCATTTCGTACTGGTGATACCTGTCGATTTTCTAAATAGCGCCATTCCGGGAGGGGCGCTCCCGTTTTCTCTGGCGAGGCGTTGGATTTCTCTAATTATGAGGTCACGCATGTCCTCGATTCTACCGGCTATTGCGAACTTGGCGAATGTCGATAGCTGTTGGGTCAAAATCCCGCCCCTTGGCGCGACCTTCACCACCAGCCGCCTGTCCTCGAAGGTATGGACGATCCGCCTATCCCCGTAGGTTAGTGCCCGCCCGGCTTTCCTGCGAAAGCCGGGGAACTCCCCCTACCGGCACACCCCCACGTCATCGCAGAACACCCCCGCCGCGCCGCCGATGATGGCGCCGGTCAGGGCGTTGCCGCCGGTGGCGTCGGCGATCACCGCGCCGCCGGCGGCTCCGGCAAGGCCGCGTTCGGTGTCGGTTTGCAGGCAGGCCGAAAGGGCCAGCACGGTGCAGAGCAGGGCGATGGATCTGGCGGTCATGGCTCGGGTCTCCTTTTCCGGTTGTCGGGGAACAGGCTGCACCGCCCGCGCGGCGGTTGCACGGGGGCCGCGCCGCGCAGGGCCGGATTGCGCGGCTTTCCCCCGCCCCCGGCCCCCGAAAGCGCGGGTTTCCGCCGGCCCTCACCTCACCCTCTGGCCCGGCGGCACGTCCTCGGGCAGCCCGTCGGCGGCATACATCCGCTGCATCCCCTCCTACCTCCTTGCCCGCATCAGCCCCGGGTTCCCGCGCCAGGCTTCCGGGTCCTCGCCCTCGAACGCCGGTTTCGGCCCGGAATGCAGCGCCTCGCGCACCCGGAAATGGTTCACTGTCTCGGCCCCGCGCAAAAGGCCGGTCAGCCGCGCATACATGTAGCTTTTCAGCACGTCGTTGATCCGCGGCCCGTAGTCGGTGCCCATGCGGCGGAAGAAGGCCAGCACGTCCTTGTCCAGCCGCAGCGTCACCTTCTGCAATGCCGGGGCCGGGGGGCGGCTGGCGATCTCGTGCCATTCCTCGGGGATGCGGCCGGTCAGTTCGATGGTGTTGTGCAGGTCCCATTCCAGCCGTTCCATCACCTCGAACATGTAGCTGGTGTATTCGCGCTGCTTCGCGCTCTGTCGTCTCAACCCGGCCATGGCGGCGCTCCTTCGGCATCCTGCGGCGATGGAAGCACGCAAGGGTTGACCGTTTCCTGCCGCCGCGCGCGCCAGACCGGTGCCAGACGGATGCCAGACCCTTGCCAGCCCTTAACGATTGGTTAACCGGGTCCCGTCACACTGGCGCGATGAAACCTCTCATCCCGTTGATCTTCCTGGCGACTTTCCTTGCCGCCTGCTCGGCCAGCCCGGCCCCGGCCTTCTTCGGCGCGACAAGGAGCGAAGTCACCCGCGCCGGCCGTCAATATGTCGTTTACCAGAAGCACGACCGGGTCGAGGTCATCCGCCTCGGCCATGCCCGAAGCGGCGAACATGCGGCGATCCGCGCCACGATGATCGCGCTGATCCCCGAGGTCACCGGCTGCCGCCTGCGCCCCTCCACCCTGCAGGGCGACAGCGGCGAGATGCGCGGCCGCCTCACCTGCGGATAAGCAGCACCCAGCCCAGATAGCCGCCAGCGGCCAGGAACAGCAGGCCCCAGCCGGGCGATCCCATGGCGAATTCCACCGCTCCCATGCCAAAGGTCAGCAGGGTCCAGAACCAGCGGACCCAGGTCTTTGCGAAGAAAGGATGTTCGGGATCGACAAGAGGCATGATTTCGGCGGCGTCCCGTGGCAGGTTGTGGTGAAGGAGGACCCAGCTATGCCAAAGATCGCCAAGGAATTCCATGGCCAAACCGTCATCACCACCTTCGAGACCACCCCCGGCCATGCCCTCGACCTGATGGAGGCGCTGCAGACCGCCTATTCCGAATGTATCTCGAAACAGCCCGGATTCATCGCCGCCGGCCTGCATATCAACGACGCCCACACCCGCGTCTGCAACTATTCGCAATGGGAAAGGCGCGAGGATTACCAGGCCATGCTGCGCAGCCCCGAGATGCGCGAGAGAAATCGTCACATCAATACGCTCTGCAAGGGGTTCGAGCCGGTAATGTATGATATCATTGCAAGTTACTAGTCCACCACAAGGGCCACGCGCCCGCATCTCAAGGAGACTGGAATGGGTATCGAAAGCATCATCATCCTGATCGTCATCGGCGCCGTCGCGGGCTGGCTGGCAGGCCAGATCGTATCGGGCTACGGCTTCGGGCTGATCGGCAACATCGCGGTCGGCATCGTCGGCGCCTTCGTCGCCGGACTGATCCTGCCGCGGATCGGACTGGCGTTCGGCGGCGGCTGGCTGGCCGCCATCATCCACGCCACCATCGGCGCGGTCATCCTGCTGGCGCTGCTGAAGGTGGTGAAGCGGGCCTGAAGGACGCGGGGACGGCTCACCTCTCGCAGGCGACGCCGTCCCCGTCGCGGTCAAGGCCGTAGATGTCGGTGCCGATCACATAGACCGGCCCCCGCACGTATTCCGGGCCGTCGCCCTTGCCACCCGCACAATCGACGTCCGATGCAACAGGCACGCAGGCTCCGCTATAGTTAGGGTCGCAGTCCGCGGCGCGGACCGTTGCAGCCGACAGGGCCCACAGGGCGCAGGCGCCCGCGAAGCCCGCGCTGAAAGTGCAGATCAGGCGCATTCGTCAACCTCCCGTTAGGGAAGATTAACAAATCCTTAACGATTGGCCAGCCGCCGTGCCGGAAACAGCCTGTTCGCGGAAGGCTACTTCTTGCGGTAGCGGCTCTTGTTGCCACCCCTCTGCCCCGGCCGCCCCGCCGTGCTGCGGCCCGAGGATTTCACAGCTTCTTCAACGGCTTCCTCCACCGCCGACTGCCGCGCCAGCGGATCGTCGGCCACTGCCAGTTCCACCGCTTCCAGCCGCTTGATCTCGTCGCGCATCCGTGCGGCCTCCTCGAACTCCAGGTTTTCGGCCGCCTTGCGCATCGCGCTGCGCAGCGCGTCCAGATGGGCGGCAAGGTTCTGCCCGACGGCCGCCTTTTCCACCCTGGTGGTGACGCGGTTCTGGTCGGTGTCGCCCTGCCACAACCCGGCCAGCACGTCCTCGACGTTCTTCCGCACGGTCTGGGGCGTGATGCCGTGGGCCTTGTTGTAGGCTTTCTGCTTCTCGCGCCGCCGGTCGGTCTCGGCGATGGCGCGCTCCATGCTGCCGGTGATGCGGTCGGCATACATGATCACCCGCCCGTCGGCATTCCGCGCCGCCCGGCCGATGGTCTGGATCAGGCTGGTCTCCGACCGCAGGAACCCCTCCTTGTCGGCATCCAGAATCGCCACCAGCCCGCATTCCGGGATGTCCAGCCCCTCGCGCAGCAGGTTGATGCCGATCAGCACATCGAAGGCCCCCAGCCGCAGATCGCGCAGGATCTCGATACGTTCGATCGTGTCAATGTCACTGTGCATGTAGCGCACCCGGATGCCCTGTTCATGCAGGTATTCCGTAAGATCCTCGGCCATCCGCTTGGTCAGGGTCGTCACCAGAACCCGCAGGCCCTTGGCGGCAACCCGGCGGATTTCGTCCAGCAGGTCATCGACCTGCATTTCCACCGGGCGGATTTCGACCTCGGGGTCGATCAGCCCGGTCGGGCGGATGACCTGCTCGGTGAAGACGCCGCCGGTCTGCTCCAGTTCCCACGCCGCCGGGGTGGCCGAGACGAACACCGATTGCGGCCGCATCGCATCCCATTCCTCGAACTTCAGCGGGCGGTTGTCCATGCAGGAGGGCAGGCGGAAGCCGTGTTCGGCCAGCGTGAACTTGCGCCGGAAGTCGCCGCGATACATGCCGCCGATCTGGGGCACGGTGACGTGGGATTCGTCGGCGAAGACGATGGCATTGTCGGGGATGAACTCGAACAGCGTCGGCGGCGGCTCGCCGGGCGCGCGGCCGGTCAGCCAGCGGGAATAGTTCTCGATCCCGGCGCAGGAGCCGGTGGCCTCCAGCATCTCCAGGTCGAAGTTGGTGCGCTGCTCCAGCCGCTGCGCCTCAAGCAGTTTCCCCTCGCCGGTCAATTGCTTCAGGCGGTGGAACAGCTCGTCCTTGATGCCTTTGATCGCCTGCTGAAGGGTAGGGCGAGGGGTGACGTAGTGGGAGTTCGCATAGATGCGGATCTGCTTGAACGTATCCGTCTTCGCCCCGGTCAGAGGATCGAATTCCACAATCGACTCAAGTTCCTCCCCGAAGAAACTGAACCGCCAGGCCCGGTCTTCAAGGTGGGCGGGCCAGACCTCCAGACTGTCGCCCCGCACCCGGAACGAGCCGCGCTGGAAGCTGCCCTCCAGCCGCCGGTATTGCTGCGCCACCAGTTCGGCGATCACCTTGCGCTGGTCGTAAAGCCCGCCCACGATCAGGTCCTGCGTCATCGCCGAATAGGTCTCGACCGAGCCGATGCCGTAGATGCAGGACACGGATGCCACGATGATCACGTCGTCGCGCTCCAAGAGCGCCCGGGTGGCCGAGTGGCGCATCCGGTCGATCTGCTCGTTGATCTGGGATTCCTTCTCGATATAGGTGTCGGTCCGGGCGACATAGGCCTCGGGCTGGTAGTAGTCGTAGTAGCTGACGAAGTATTCGACCGAGTTGTCGGGGAAGAAGCCCTTGAACTCTCCATACAATTGCGCGGCCAGCGTCTTGTTCGGCGCAAGGATGATGGCGGGGCGCTGCGTTTCCTCGATCACCTTGGCCATGGTGAAGGTCTTGCCGGTGCCGGTGGCGCCCAGCAGCACCTGGTCGCGGTCCCCCGCCATCACCCCCGCCGCCAGTTCGGCAATCGCGGTCGGCTGGTCGCCCGCCGCCTGGAACGGCGTCTGCATGACGAAGCGCCGCCCGCCTTCCAGCTTGGGCCGGGTCAGCACATCCGGGCGGGGATCGAGGGCGTTCGAGTTGTTGTGGGGCATGGATTCTGTCCTCGCACGGGCGATTCCCTGACGGCCCCACAGATTTGATCTGTTTTTGTTCCCTTTCAAGCGCCTGTTTGCCGGAAAGAGCGGAAACCGCCGGGGCAGGGGGCCGGCAGGGCGCGAGAAACTAGCCCTTCCACTCCCACGGCCCGGTGAAGTTGCCAAGGGCCGCCGTCACCACGGCGTCGTCGGCGGCATTGTTGCGGGCCAGCCGGGCGACGAGGCCGCGCTTCTTGTCCTCGACCACCTCGGCCACATGGGCGGGCACCCCGGCCGCCTTCAGCGCCGCGTCGTAGATGCGGGTGATCGCCATCCGCCGCAGGTCGGGCTTGAACACCTTGCCCACCGCAGTCTTCGGCAGTTCGGCCAGGATCTCGACATGCTTGGGCAGGGCGGCGCGTTCGGCGATGTGCTTTTCGGCAAAGGCCATCAACTCCGCCTCGGTGACCTGCGCGTCCTTCACCAGTTCGACATAGGCGCAGGGCAGTTCGCCGGAATGGGCGTCGGGCTGGCCGATGGCGCCGACCATGGCGACGGCGGGATGGGCCATCAGCGCCTCTTCGATCACCGCCGGGTCGATGTTGTGCCCGCCGCGGATGATCAGGTCCTTCGCCCGGCCGGTGATGTAGAGGTAGCCGTCCGCGTCGATCCGGCCAAGGTCGCCGGTGCGCAGGAAGCGGCCCTCGGCGAACAGGTCCTTGTTCTTGTCGACCTCGGTATAGGTCGAGCCCTCGAACACCCCCGGGTTGGCCACGCAGATCTCGCCCACCTCGTCCACGTCGCATTCGCGGAAGCCGATGGCGCCCTGATGGGTCAGGATGCGGACATGGGTATAGGGGAAGGGCAGGCCGACCGAGCCGATCTTCTTCGTCCCCCCGGGCGGGTTCACCGCCACAAGGCAGGTGCATTCGGTCAGGCCGTAGCCCTCTACAGTCTCGACCCCGGTTTCCTTCTTGAAGCGGTTGTAAAGCTCGACCGGCAGCGGGGCCGAGCCGGAGAAGGCGTTCTTCAGGCTGGAGATATCGGCATTCACCGGCCGCTGCATCAGCGCGGCAAGGGCTGTGGGGACGGTGATCAGATAGGTGCAGCGCCACCGTTCGATCAGCTTCCAGAGGTTGTCGAACACGCCCTCGCCCCGATAGCCCGCCGGGGTGGGGAAGACCACATGCGCGCCCGAGGCGATCATCGACATCAGGATCGGATAGGCGGCGAAGACGTGGAAAAGCGGCAGCGGGCACATCACCACATCGTCCGGCTTGAACAGCAACCGCCGCCCCAGCCAGCCGTTGTAGACCATGCCCGAGACCTTGTGCTGCGCCACCTTGGGCATCCCTGTGGTGCCGCCGGTGTGGAAATAGGCGGCGACACGATCCTCCTTCGGGTCGTCGAAGGTCAGCCGGTCGGCGGGCTGGCGGGCCATCTCGGCGTGGAAGTTCTTCACCACGGAATGGTGGGAGACGGCATTCTTCGGCCGGACCAGCGGCACGATCAGCTTCTTCAGGCCGGTCAGGTAGGTCAGCAAGTCGACCTCCAGCACCGTCTTCACATTGGGGGCGAAGCGAACGGCCTCCGCCACTTTCTGCGCCAGATCGGTCTTCGGGAAGGCGCGCAGGGTGACCACCACCTTGGCCCCGGTCTCACGCAGGATGGCGCTGATCTGCTCGGGCTCCAGCAGCGGGTTGATCGGGTTGACGATCCCGGCGACCGCACCGCCCAGCAGGGTGACGGCGGTTTCCATGCTGTTGGGCAGGATATAGGCCACCACATCCTTCGGCCCGACCCCGAGGCTGCGGAACAGGTTGGCGGCGCGGGTGACATCGGCGTGCAGGCCGTCCCAGGTCAGGGTGCGGGCGGGCGCGCCGGGGGCGGACAGCAACTGATAGCTGATCGCCGGGCGGGCGCCATGCGCGTTCTTCGCGCGGGACAGGAAGTCATACATCGTCCGGGCGATGTCCAGATCTTCCCAGGCCGCCTCGGCCTCGATCGCCTTCACATCCGCAAGCGTTGCGAATTCACCCATGGTATCCTCCCCTTCCGCCCCTCTTCTCCCCGGGGGCGTCCCTCTCCGAAGATGGGGAGGATGGCCGGATTTGCCAACCTTTTTCATGCCCTGAGGACGTAACGTCCTTGTCTGTGGCGGGTCAGGCCGCGCCTTCGGTGAACTGGAGCTTCGCCAGCCTTGCATAAAGCCCGCCCTCGGCCACCAGGTCGTCATGCCGGCCCTGGGCCACGATCCGCCCGCCGTCGAAGACGACGATCCGGTCGGCGCGCTTCACCGTGGCAAGGCGATGCGCCACCACCAGCGTTGTCCGCCCCTTTGCCATCGCCTCCACCGCCGCCTGCACGGCGCGTTCGGATTCGGCATCCAGCGCGCTGGTCGCCTCGTCCAGAAGCAGCACCGGCGCGTCGCGCAGGATCGCCCGGGCAATCGCCACCCGCTGGCGCTGGCCGCCGGACAGCATCACCCCCCGCTCGCCCAGAAAGGTGTCATAGCCCTGCGGCAGGGCCGACAGGAAACCATGCGCGGCGGCGGCGCGGGCGGCGGCTTCCACCTCGGCATCGCTCGCCCCGGGGCGGCCGAAGCGGATGTTGTCGCGGGCGGAGGCGGCGAAGATCACCGGGTCCTGCGGCACCAGCGCCAGCGCGCTGCGGAAATCCTCGCGCGCCATGTCGCGCAGGCCGATGCCGTCCAGCGTCACCTGCCCCCGCTGCGGGTCGTAGTGGCGCAGCAGCAGTTGCAGGATCGTGGTCTTGCCCGCGCCCGAGGGACCGACCAGCGCCACCGTCTCTCCGGGCTGCACCGTCAGCGACACCCCGTTCAGGGCCGAGACGCCGGGCCGGGCAGGGTAGTGGAAGGTCACGTCGCGGAAGGCGATCTCGCCCCGCACCGGGCGCGGCAGCGCCTTGGGCGCAGCGGGGTCCTGCACGGTGTCATCGGTATGCAGCAGCTCCACCAGACGCTCGGTCGCGCCCGCGGCGCGCATCAGCTCGCCCCAGATCTCGGACAGCGCGCCCACCGATCCGGCCACCATCACCGCGTAGATGACGAACTGGATCAGTTCACCCACGCTCATCGTGCCGGTCCGCACGTCGCGCGCGCCGATCCAGAGGACGCCGACGATCCCGGCGAAGACAAGGAAGATCACGATCACCGTCATCACCGCCCGGGTCGAGATGCGGCTGCGGGCCGAGGCAAGGCTGCGGTCGGTCACATCGGCAAAGGCTGCCCGGGTCTGCGGCTCGTGCGTATAGGCCTGCACCGTCTGCACCGCCGTCAGCGCCTCGGAGGCCGAGCCGGAAGAGGCGGCGATCCAGTCCTGGTTCTCGCGGCTGAGGTTGCGCAGGCGGCGGCCGAGGATGACGATCGGCACCACCACGGCGGGCACGATCAGCAGCACCAGCCCCGACAGCTTGGCCGAGGTCAGCACCAGAAGCACCATCCCGCCGACCAGCATCAGAAGGTTGCGCAGGGCGACCGAGACGGACGACCCGATCACCGACAGGATCAGCGTGGTGTCGGTGGTGATCCGCGACAGGATCTCGCCGGTCATGATCTTCTCGAAGAAGGCCGGGCTCATGCCCATCACCTTGTCGAAGACCGCCCGGCGGATATCGGCCACCACATATTCGCCAAGCCGGGTGACCAGCCAGTAGCGCAGGCCGGTGCCCACGGCCAGCAGGGCCGCGATGGCAAGGAAGGCTGCGAAATAGTCGTCCAGCAGGGTGACATCCGCGCTCTGGAACCCGTCCACCACCCGGCGCACCGCCAGCGGCAGGATCAGGCTGACGGTGGCGGTCAGGGTCAGCGCCAGCCCCGCGCCGATGGTCATCGCACGATAGGGCCGCAGGAACGGCGCAAGGCCGCGCAGCGCGCCCACGCTGCGGGAGGCGGGGCGGTCCTCGGTGATCTCGGGCTTGCGGGCCATGGGCTTGCCTTGTCCTGTTGCGCCGGGCGGGTTTACGGCCCAAGCCGCCCCCGGGCAAGCGCCACAAGTTGTCGCGGGGCCGGCCGGGGGCGGGTTGCCTTCCGTCGCCCGCCCGTGCAGCATCGCGGCCGCAATGCAGTCAGGGGGGCCTTCCATGCAGGGCGCAAGCCATTTCACCGCGCCCGACGGCGCGCGGCTGGCCTACAGCGACGAAGGTGCGGGCCTGCCGGTCCTCTGCCTCTGCGGGCTGACGCGGACCATGGCGGATTTCGACTATGCGCTGCCCGCGCTGAAGGGGTGCCGGGTGATCCGCATGGATTATCGCGGGCGGGGGGAAAGCGATTGGACCGGTACCGAAACCTATACCGTGCCGGTGGAGGCGAAGGATGCGCTGGCGCTTCTGGATCATCTGGGGATAAGGCAGGCGGCGATCCTCGGCACCTCGCGCGGCGGGCTGATCGGGATGTTCCTTGCCGCGGTGGCGAAGGACCGGCTTCTGGGCCTGTGCCTGAACGATGTCGGCCCGGTGATCCACCGCCCGGGGCTGGAGCGGATCAAGGATTACGTCGGCCGCAGCCCCGCTGCCCGGACGCTGGCCGAGATGGCGGCGAAGATGCCGAAGGCGATGGCGGGGTTCGAGGACGTGCCCGAAAGCCGCTGGCTGGAGGAGGTAACGCATTTCTACGACGAGACGCCCGAGGGGCTGAAGCTGCGCTACGATCCCGCCCTGCGCGACTCCTTCCACGCCGCCTTCGACGGCCCGCCGGTCGACCTCTGGCCGATGTTCGACGCCTGCGCCGGGCTTCCCCTTGCGCTGATCCGCGGCGCGAACTCGGACCTGCTGTCCGCCGGGGTGGCGGAGGAGATGTGCGTCCGCCGCCCCGACATGATCTTCGCCAGGGTGCCCGGCCGCGGCCATGTTCCCTTCCTTGACGAACCGCAATCGGTGGAGGCGATCCGCCGCTGGCTGGAGACGATGCAATGACCACCCTTGCCGCGATCGAGGCTGCTGCCGCCCGGATGCAGGGTCATGTCCGCCGCACGCCGCTGCTGCACGCGCCGTTGCTGGACCGGCTGGCCGGGCGGCGGGTGCTGGTGAAGGCAGAGTGCCTGCAGGTGACCGGCAGCTTCAAGGCGCGCGGCGGCTGGTCCGCCGTTTCGGCCCTGCCGCCGGGGGCGGGGGTGCTGGCGATGTCCTCCGGCAACCATGCGCAGGGCGTGGCCTTTGCGGCGGCGGCGTATGGGGTGCCCGCGGTGATCCTGATGCCCTCGGATGCGCCCGCTGTGAAGATCGCCAACACCCGCGCCTATGGCGCCGAGGTGGTGCTTTACGATCGCGCGACCGAGGACCGCGACGCGCTGGCCGCCCGCCTCTCGGCGGAACGCGGGCTTACGCTGGTGCCGCCCTTCGACCACCCGGAGGTGATCGCCGGGCAGGGCACGGTGGGGCTGGAGATCGCCGGGCAGGCCGGGGTTGACCGGGCCGATGTGCTGGTCCCCTGCGGCGGCGGCGGGCTTTCCACCGGGGTCGCCGTGGCGCTGGCGGCCAAGGCCCCCGGCCTGCGGGTGCGGACGGTGGAGCCTGCGGGTTTCGACGACATGGCGCGCTCGCTGGCGGCGGGCCGGCCGCTGCGTAACCCCGCCACCACCGGCTCGATCTGCGACGCGATCCTGACGCCGGAACCGGGCCGGCTGACGCTGCCGGTGCTGCAAGGGCTGGCCGGGCCGGGGCTGGCGGTGACGGACGAACAGGCGCTCAGGGCTGTGGCGCTGGCCTTCACCCATCTGCGCGTGGTGGCGGAACCCGGCGGCGCGGTGGCCCTGGCGGCGGCGCTGTTCGCCCCCGATCTGGGCGATACCGTGATCTGCGTCCTCTCAGGCGGCAATGTCGATCCCGGCCTGTTCGCGCAAGCGCTGGCCCGCTTCGCCTGACAGGAGCCGAAGATGCCCCCCGTTTTCCTGCCCGACCTGCGCCTGAACGCCACGCTGGAAGGCCCGCCCGGTGCGCCCCCGCTGGTGCTGATCCACGCGCTTGGCACCTCGCTGGCGCTCTGGGACGGGGTCGCGGCCCGGCTGCCCCGCCACCGCATCCTGCGGCTGGACCTGCGCGGCCACGGGGCCAGCGACGTGCCCCCGGCCCCCTATGCCATGGGCGCGCTGGTGCGCGACGTGGAGCGGCTGATCGACCATTTCGACCTGAAGGAGACCGTGGTCGCGGGCGTCTCCCTCGGCGGCATGGTGGCGCAGGGGCTGGCGGTCAAGCGGCTGGATCTCGTGCGCGGCCTCGTGCTGTCGAACACAGCCGCCCGCATCGGCACCGCCGCGCAATGGCAGGATCGCATCGCCACGGTCCGCGAGCAGGGGCTTGGGGCGCTGGCCGATGCCACGATGGAACGCTGGCTGGGCCGCAACTGGCGCGACAACCCGGCGCTGCCCGGCCTGCGCGCGGGCTTCCTGAATACCGATCCGCAGGGCTGGATCGGTTGCGCCGCCGCCATCGCGGGGACGGATTTCTACGAGACCACCGCCACCCTGCGCCTGCCAACCCTTGCCATAGCCGGGGCCAACGACGGTTCCACGCCCCCCGATCTGGTGCGCGAGACCGCCGACCTGATCCCCGGCGCGCGGTTCCATCTGATCTGCGGCGCGGGCCACCTGCCGATGGCGGAAAAGCCCGAAGACTATGCCGGGATCCTTGCCACCTTCCTGCACGGGATCGGCCACGGTTGAACTCCGCCGCTTCGCTGCCGAAATCCTCTCGCGCCTGCCGATATGGTCTGTTTGCGGCAGCGGTTGTCGCAAACCACGCTGCCCCGTTCCGATCCTCGCTTCATCTTGGCATAAATACTCTGCGGGGGTCCGGGGGTGCAAAACCCCCGGCGCAGCCGCCAGCCGGAGGCACGCCATGAAACTCAGGGATCTTGAAATCTTCGTCGTTGCCCCTCCGGCCCCGGGCTGGGGCGGGCGCTACTGGATCTTCCCGAAGATCACCACCGACACCGGCATCACCGGCTATGGCGAATGCTACGCCTCCACCGTGGGGCCGGAGGCGATGAGGGCCGTCATCGAGGATGTGTTCCAGCGCCACATGCAGGGCGAGAACCCGGAAAACATCGAGCTGATGTATCGCCGCGTCTACTCCTCGGGCTTCACCCAGCGGCCCGATCCCACCGTGATGGGCGCCTTTGCCGGGCTTGAGATCGCCTGCTGGGACATAATCGGCAAGGCGCTGGACCGTCCGGTCTGGGCGCTGATCGGCGGGCGGATGAACGACCGCTTGCGCAGCTATACCTATCTCTACCCCGAGCCCGGACAGGACCACGCCGAATTCTGGGTCAACCCCGACTGGCAGGCGGAGGCGGCGGCGAAGGCCGTGGCGCAGGGCTTCACTGCCGTGAAGTTCGATCCGGCAGGCCCCTATACCATCCGCGGCGGCCATGAACCGGCGATGTCCGACATCACCCGCTCGGTCGCCTTCTGCAAGGCGATCCGCGAAGCCGTGGGCGACCGGGCCGACCTGCTGTTCGGCACGCACGGCCAGTTCTCCACCCCCGGCGCGATCCGCCTGGGGCGCGAGCTGGAGCCCTACAATCCCCTTTGGTATGAGGAACCGATCCCGCCCGACAACCTGCTGGAATTCGCCGAGGTGGCGCGCCATGTCCGCATCCCGCTGGCCACCGGCGAACGGCTGACCACGAAGACGGAATTCGGGATGCTGCTTCGGGCGGGCGGCGTGAAGATCCTGCAACCCGCGCTGGGCCGGTTGGGCGGCATCATGGAGGGGCGCAAGCTGGCCGCCATCGCCGAAATCTTCAATGCCGAGATGGCGCCGCACCTCTATGCCGGGCCGGTGGAATGGGCGGCGAACATCCACCTTGCGGTGTCGATCCCGAACCTTTTGATCATCGAGACGATCCAGACCGGCGGCGACTTCCACCTGAAGCTGATCCGCAACCGGATCAAATGGGAAGACGGCCATGTCCTGCCGCCCGAAGGCCCCGGCCTCGGCATCGACTTCGACGAGGACCTTGCCCGCGCCCATCCCTATACCGGCACCGGCCTGCACCTGCAGATGCAGGAGGCGCCCTGCGACTACCGCCACGGCAACCGCTTCGAGGGCGGGGCGCCCGCGGCGAAGACCTGACCGCAAAGCCGCTTGACCGGGCTGCCCGAGCGGATAGCTGTTGACCGGGGCCACGCGGCCCCGGCAGCATGGGCAGGGCGATGGGCAATTCCTCCACTCAGCAGATCCTCGTGCCGCATGGCGCGGCGCATTTTCCGCTGGCCGCGCCCGGGCCGACCCGGCGCTATGCCTTCCTGCTGGTGCCGGGCTTCACCATCCTCGCCTTCAGTTCCGCCATCGACACCTTGCGCATCGCCAACCAGTTGTCGCAGCGGCCGCTTTACCAGTGGACGGTCTATTCCGCCGACGGCGCCCCGGTCGCCAGTTCCAGCGGCGTCTGCGTGGTCGTCGACGGCGCGATGGAAGAGGTCGGCCGCGACGTGGCGCTGTTCGTCTGCGCCGGCAACGACATCGACGCGCCCTGCGCTCCGGGCGTGGTTGCCGCCGTCGCCCGCCACCACCGATTCGGCGGCATGGTCGGCGGGCTTTGCACCGGGGCGCTGGCGCTGGCACGGGCGGGGCTGCTGACCTCGGGCCGCTTTACCCTGCATTGGGAGAACCAGCCCGCCTTCGTCGAGCGTTTCCCCCATCTACAACCCACGCCGCACCAGTTCGAGGTGGACGACCGGGTGATCACCTGCGGCGGCGGCGCTGCGGCCACCGACATGATCCTGTCGATGATCGCCCGCGACCACGGCGCGGCCTTCGCCACCGCGGTATCCGAGATGTGCCTGCGCCATGTGATGATCGGGACCGAGCGGTCGCAGCGCAGTTCCATCGGCGCGGTCGCCTACAGCCGCAACCCGGCGCTGATCGCCATCGTCGGCCTGATGACCGATCATCTGGAGGACACGCTGTCGATGGACGAACTGGCCACCGCCGCGGGCTATTCCCGCAGGCATATCGAGCGGCTTTTCGTCCACAGCCTTGGCATGACGCCCGCCGCCTATTACCGCAAGCTGCGGCTGGATCAGGCGAGGAACCTGCTCAGCAGCACCGAGATGGGCCTTCTGGAGATCGCCATGGCGACGGGCTTCGGCAATGTCTCGCACCTGTCGAAGGCTTTCCGCGCCCGCTTCGGCTGCCCGCCCAGCCAGATCGGCCACCGCAGGCGCCGGGCGAAGAAGGGCTGAGGGGGTGGCGATCCCGGGAGGACGCCGGGCCACGCCAGTTTTTCCAAGGATTTCAGAAGACAGGCCCGGGACACCGCTGGTCATAACCGCCGTATACAGGGCAATGGGTTAGCGAAGGGGGCGGGGCACGCCCCTAGCGCTGTAATCAGTCCCTCCGACTGGTCGCGCGCCCGCTGGGCATGGCTGGATGCGGTCGAGGAAGACACCGAACTGCCGCCTTCCGCGAAGGTCTTGGCATCGGTTCTCGCCCGGCGCTTTGCCGATCACATCACCGGCCAGTGCTTCCCCGGCAATGCCGTCCTGATGACGGCTATCGGTGGGAAATCCGAAGACACCGTGCAGCGAGGCTTCAAGGCGCTGGCGGCGCGTGGCTGGCTTAGGCGCACCGAAGGACGCGGCCGGGGCAACATGTCCTCGGTGATCTTTCTGATGCCCGCGACTGTTGCGCGCCAGTCCGCCCGCCCTGCCGGGCGTGAAACCGCAGCTTTGCCCCCCGAAAATCCCCCCGCCGAAAAGGCCGCAGATATGCGGTTTCAAACCAGAGAAAAGGCCGCAGATATGCGCGAAAAACCCCGCAGAAATGCGGCTTCCCGTATAGAACCAAATACTAACCAAAAAAAACACGCGGAAGCCGACGAACGGCGCGAACGCCCTTGCCCGCATCTTCGGGCTGTTGCTCATCACGGCACCGATGCCGTTGCGGATTGGGATAGCTGGCTGGTGAAGCGTGGCTTCCCCACCCTTGAGGCCATGGGCATCCTGTCCAGCGATCAGCGCGGCCCGGGCTATGACGTTCTGTGGTGTCGCCCGCCGAGTGCCGAAGATGCGCTGACCACGGGCTTTGCCCGCAGATGGGCCGAATGGGCCATGCAGGAAGCCGAGGTGCGCCATGATCGTTGAGCGCCTCAACGCCTCGGCTGTGCTGCCTTTCGACCCCGTGAAGCTGGCGACCCATTGCCGGGTGGATGGGGTGGCCGGGCTGGCGGAAGTCACCGAACATGGCCGCGTTGCTGCTGCCGAGCTGGAGCAGGTGGCGCATGTCGCGCTGTTCGATCAGACCATTCGCCTGACCCTGCAACGCTGGACACGCGCCGCCACGCTGGCCCTGCCCATTGCCCCGCTGCTTGACCCGCTGTCCGTCATGATGACGGTGGATGGTCAGCCTTTCGATGCCTTCGCCATCGTGACCGGCCAGCGCCCGACGCTGCGCGTGGTCGAGACCCTGCCGCCCGGCGTGATCGTGATCGAGTATGTCGCAGGCTATGGCGATGCGCTGGCCGATCTGCCTGCCGATCTGGTCCACGCGATCATGGATCAGGCATCGGCCTATTACGACACGCGCGGCGTTGGGGACAGCAAAAGCAACGGCATGTCTCCCCACCTGGCCCGCATCGCGGCCCGCTATCGCCGCGTTGCGGTGTGAGAGGGGACAAGGCCATGTTCGCAGGACCGAACGACTTCAACAGCACCGGCGATCTCTTCGGAAATGGTCCCAATGCCGGCGTTTCTGGCAGGGCAGAAGACCGGCGAGTAGACTTTTGCGCTTTCTCTCGCGAAGCGGGAGAAAGCGAGGCCGATACCGCCGTCCGGTTCCTGCAAACCCTGCGCATCCCCCAGGGCGAGAACGCCGGGAAGCCTCTGACCCTGGCCCCCTTTCAGGAGCAATTCGTTCGTGGATCGCTGGCAGACGGTATCACCACCGCCGTTCTAAGCATCGGCCGGGGCAATGCCAAAACCGCCCTGTCGGCTGGCATCGCCCTTGGTGGGCTTGTCGGCGCTTGGGATCGCCAGCCGCGCCGGGAAATCCTGATCGCCGCCAGGACGCGGGATCAGGGGCAGGTGGCCTACAACTTCGCCCGCGACTACTGCGAATACCTGCCGTTGGAGATGCAGCGGCGGTTCATCTTCCGTCGCGCGCCCCGGCTTGAGATAGAGTATGAGGGGCCATGTGCTGCGGGTGATCGCCGCAGATGGCAAGTCCGCCCTTGGGACTGCCCCGACCATGTGCCTGCTGGACGAACGCGGGCATTGGGCGATGGACAAGGGGGATGAGCTGGAAGCCGCCCTGCTGTCCGGTTTGGGCAAGCGCAACGGCCGCGCCCTGATCATCAGCACGTCCGCGCCCGACGACACGCACCCCTTTTCCAAGTGGATAGATGACCCGCTGCCTGGGTCCTATGTGCAGGAACACCGGCCGCCGCCCGGCCTTCCGGCCGACGATCTGCCGTCGCTGATCGTGGCGAACCCCGGTTCCGTCTTCGGCATCGGCACGAAAATGGACCGGCTGGAAGCCATGGCGAAGCAGGCCATTGCGCGTGGCGGGTCCAGCCTGAACGGCTTCCGGCTCTACAACCGGAATGAGCGGGTGAGCGGCGAGACCCGCGACCTTCTGGTGACGATGGACGAATGGCTTGCCTGCGAGGCGGGCGATCCGCCGCTGCGCGAAGGCCCTGTCGTGATCGGGATCGACCTTGGCGGGTCTGCATCCATGACGGCCGCCGCCTTCTACTGGCCGGAAACCGGCCGCCTGGAATGCCTTGGCACCTTCCCGGCTTCGCCATCGCTCCTGGATCGCGGGATCGTGGACGCGGTGGGCGACCGCTATGTGCAGATGCAGGACCGCGAAGAGCTGGCGGTTCTGGGCGACAAGACGGTGCCGGTTGCGGCTTGGCTGTCGCAGGTGGTCTCGCATGTCGAGGGCCAGTCCATCGCGGCGATCACGATGGACCGCTACAAGCAATCCGAGCTGCTGGAAGCCCTTGGCCGCGCAGGTATCCGCGCGCCGCTGGTCTGGCGCGGCCAGGGCTTCCGCGACGGCGGCGAGGATTGCGAACGGTTCCGCCGCGCAGTGTTTGACGGGAAGGTCATCACCCGGCCGTCGCTGCTTCTCCGGTCTGCGCTGGCCGATGCGGTCTGCCTGCGCGACCCGTCCAACAACCTGAAACTGGCGAAGGCCAGGTCAAACGGCCGGATCGACGCGGCCGCCGCCTCGGTTCTGGCCGTGGCCGAAGGTGCGCGCATCGCCGGGCGGCCTAAGACGAAAGCGAGGGTGCTATGGGCATGAAAGCCGGAAAGATGGACCGGCGCATCTCGGTCGAGCGCCTGTCCGGCACCGTGGTGAACGAATACGGCACCCCGACCTATGGCTGGGCTGCGGTGCATACCTGCTGGGCGCAGTTGGTGACGCGCAACACCCAAGACGCCTTGACGGGCGAGGTCGAGGCCGTCGCTTTCCGCATCCGGTTTGTTTCCGGGCTGCAAAGCACTGATCGGGTGAGCTTCGACGGGCGGGCTTATGAAATCCGCGAAATCTCTCCGTGGGAGCGCGGCGGCATCCTTGAACTTCGCTGCGTTCGCATGGGGGCGGCCCCATGAGCATCCGCAAGGAACATCACAGGTATTCCCAGAAAGTGACCCGCACCGCCCGCTGGAAGGTTCTGCGCATGTCCATCCTGGAACGCGATGGCTACTGCTGCACCGTTTGCGGCTGCGGCGGGCGGCTTGAGGTGGACCATATCAAGCCGGTCAGGACGCACCCCGAGCTGTCCTATGACCCGGCCAATTTGCAGGCGCTTTGTCCGTCCTGCCACACCAAGAAAACCCGGATCGAATGCGGGCACCGCCCGCTTCCCGAGAACCGCCGTGAATGGCGGGACTTCGTGTCTGACCTGGAGGTCAGGCCGAAACAACGAGGCATCAGCATGAAAGGCTTGAACGATGCTTGAGAGCGTGAAGATCGCACGGCGGCAAAGCGAAATCCGCCAGCAACTTGCGGCTCTGGTTGGCAAGGCCACCCCGACCGAGGATGAAACCCGCAGCATGGAGGCGCTGGACGCGGAATATCGCGCCAACGAAACCCGCTATCGGGCCGCGCTGATCGCGGAAGACACCGAACGCCGCGAGGCCGGGGCCGATCTGGAAACCCGCTCCGGTCGGGAATGGGCCGATCTGGTGAACAGCTTCGAGCTTCGCCAGGTGGCGCTTGCCTTGGGGGAAGGCCGGGAGTTGGCAGGTCAGACCGCCGAGGTTGTGACCGAGCTGCGCAATGCCGGTGGTTATCGCGGTATTCCCGTGCCGTGGGCGGCACTGGAACAGCGGGCCGGGGAAACCATCGCAGGTGGCACCCCCAACCCTATCCAGACCATGCCCATCATAGACCGGCTGTTCCCGGCTTCGGTGGCGGCACGGATGGGTGCCCAGATGATCGCCATCGAGTCGGGGCTTGCCGAGTGGCCGGTTGTCACCTCGGGCGTGACGGCGGGTTGGGCTGCGTCCGAAACCGGCAATGTCTCCGGGCCGACCGCCTATGCCACCACTGATCGGGCGCTGGCACCGAACAACACCCTCGGTATCCAGATGCGGTTGACCCGGAAGGCCCTGAAACAGAGTGGCGCGGCTCTGGAAGATGCTGTGCGGCGCGACATGAACGGCGCAGTTGCGGCCGCGCTGGATCAGGCGATTTTCCTGGGCACTGGCACAGCGGGCCAGCCGTTGGGCCTTATCCCCGGCGCGGCGACCTATGACATCACGTCCACGGCAGTTGGCGCGGCGGCATCCTGGGCGGCGTTCCGCGCGGCCGTCGCTTCGTTCCTGACGGCGAACGCGGCCGCCTCGCCTGATGCGGTCAATCTGCTGATCCGGCCCGAGGTCTGGTCGAAGATGGACGCCACGCTGATCAGCGGCACGGCCGTTTCGGAATGGGACCGGCTGACCCGGAACATTCCGGCCGCGAACATCGCCATGTCCGCGAATGCCCTGGCGGCCCCGGCCGGATCGCCCCTGGCCTGCACCGCCTTGCTGACCACGGCCGCGGATGGTGTCGCCCCTGCCTATGTCGGCCTGTGGGGTGCCATCGACCTGATCCGCGATCCGTTCAGCGATGCGTAATCGGGCGGCCTGCGGCTGACCGCGCTGGCGACGGCGGATGTGACGGTGGCGCGTGGCGTCCAGTCGCAAATCCTGACCGGCGTCCAGGTGCCGTGATGCTCTGGGGCGCGCATCCGTGCGGCCTTGAGCTGCGCACCGAAGGCGGGGAAACCCGCCTTCGGGCAACCTTCCCCTATGGCCGGGAAACCGTGCTGGCCGAGGGTGGCCGGGGCGGCCAGACCCGCAAGGAAGTGATCGCCCCGCGCGCCTTCGCGGCCCGCATCGCCTCGGGTGAGGACATTCACTTCCTGTCCGGCCATGACTTTGAAAAGCCCCTTGCCTCACGGGCGGCGGGCACCCTGACCCTGACCGATACGGCCGCCGCTGATCATGGAAGCGGTGATCACGCCCGAGCTGCGGGCGGTGTCCTATGTGGCCGACTTCCTGGCGGCGCAGGCCGCAGGGCTGATCACCGGGCTATCTCCAGGCTTCCGTGTCCCTGCCGAACCTGGCGCGGAAACGGTCGAGGTCAAGCGCGATAGGTCGATCCTGCGCACCGTCCGCAGGGCGCAGCTCTTCGAGCTGTCGGCCGTGACCCGGCCCGCCTATCCCGAAGCCCAGATCGAGGCGCGCAGTTGGCAGGCGACCGAAGCCCCCGACGCTTGCCCATCCCATCCCCTGAACCGTTGGAGGCTCTGATGTTCGGCCGTCTCTTCAAGCGCCTTCTGCCCCAGGGCGAACGCCGGTCTTCCGGCACCGGCTATACCGCCGCGGTCATGGCAGCGCGGGAAAACTACATCACCGGATCGGGTGGGGTGGCCGAGCTGACCGCCACCGTGCAGGGCTGCGTCAGCCTTTGGGAAAGCGCCTTCGCGCTGGCCGATGTGGAAGGCACCAACAACCTGCTGGACCGCCGCACCATGGCGCTGATCGCCCGTGCGGCCGCCCTGCGCGGCGAAGCGGTGCTGTTGATCGGGCCGGGCGGCCTTGTGCCCTTCGCCGATTGGGACATTGCCACCCGCGACGGTATTCCGCGCGCCTATCGCGGCACCGTCAACGAGGCGGGCGGCGGCCGATCCGTCACCGCCCTTGCCGCCGAGGTGCTGCACTTGCGCATCGGGTCTGAACCCTTGACCCCGTGGGCGGGCACCGCGCCGTTGCGGCGGGCGTCCCTGTCGGCATCCCTGCTGTCCGAGGTGGAAACCGCCCTACGCGACGTTTACCGCGATGCGCCCCTGGGCAGTCTGATCGTGCCCTTGCCCGAGGGATCGGCCGACGACATGGAAGCCATGCGCAACGCCTTCCGAGGCCGTCGCGGATCGTCGCTGGTGATCGAAGGTGTCGCCCAGGCCACGGCGGCCGGGATGAACCCGAACCTTGGCAAGTCGCCTGATCAGCTTTCCCCCGACCTGTCCCGCAGCATGACGGCCGAGTCGCTGACCGCCGCCCGCAGTGCCGTTGCTATGGCCTTCGGTGTCTTGCCGGGACTGCTGAACCCGGCCGCCACCGGCCCCGTGGTGCGCGAGGCGCAACGCCACCTGGCCGGGTGGGTCTTGCAGCCCTTGGCCGAGTTGCTGGCCGAGGAAGGCACGGCGAAGCTGGGCGGGCGCATTCTGATCGACGTGGGCCGCCCGCTGCAAGCCTTCGACGCAGGCGGCCGCGCCCGTGCGCTGGCAACCTTGATCGACGCCATGCGCCGGGCGAAGGAACTCGGGCTGTCGCCCGACCAGGTGCAACAGGCGCTGGTCGCGGTCAACTGGGGCGGCGAGGATGCGAATGCGTGAAAAGTCCCGCCTCTACACCTGCGCTAAAGGAAGGTTCCTGCCTTACACATGCTTAAGCTGGGAAACCGAAAATTTTGCGCCTTCGTGTTTTCCGCCAAGGAACCAGTCGCAATAAGCGTCCCGATCCTCGACCCATCTCACGGTCATATCGGGGCCGCCGGATTTCAATGTGACCACATCACCAGTTTTAAGCTGCTCATCGCTCATGACGTTCGTTCCTTCTTCAACCTTACGCCCACACCTTCCCCATTCTCAGGCACGAAAACAACCCCCGCCGCTTCCAGAGCTTCGCGCAGGGCGGCCAGCGTTCGCGCATAGGGCTGGCGCTGGTCCAGCTCAAACGCGGCGATTGTTGCCTTCGCCACCTGCGAAGCGCGCGCAAGATCATCTTGGGACAGGCCGACAAGGGCACGGGCGGCTCTGCATTGGGCTGGCGTCATGGGCAACCTTAGAATTTTGATCTTGTCTTGTTGATTGATCTAAGGTTAGATCATTGGACCAACCCTTGAAAGGAGAAACTGCCATGAACACCGCAACCCCGTTTCCGGGGCACGATACCGCTTTGCCCAAGGCTCATCCCCGCCGCACCCTCTGCGCAATGGAAGTCGATTTCCTCGAAAGGGCTGAAAGCGCCACCATCGAGACGCAGGGGGATTTCATCGTCCTGACCGCCAAACTGCGCAGGAAACCGCAAGACGTTTCGGCCGCATCACCGGCACCGTCCCGCCCGAACATGCGCCGCGTCTCGTTCGAAGTGGACGTTGAGAGGCTGCACCTGTTGCAGGAAGCCTTGTTCGACGCCCCGCGGCGTCTTGCCAAGCTGGAAAGCTATCTGAAGCTGCTGCGCGACCTGGCCACGTCCGACCGCTTCATGCAGGAATACGGCCTTGATGATCCCCGCTTTGCTTCTGCCTTCGATATGGCAACCGAAGCCGTGCGCGCCATGGCTATGCGCGAAGGGGCGGCGTTCGATGATCTATTAGACCTGATCGACGCGGAAGAGAACATCAGCGCGGCCGCGTGACAAAATCTTTTTGCTGTCGCCGCTTTTAGGGCTTGACTGCTCTAACGGCGACGACCACATATAGGGGTATGCAAAACGGCCCCTTCAATCAGACCATCGCGCAGCACTTCGGCATTGACCTGTCCTTGGTCAAGCAGATCAGCCGCGCCTTGCGTGAGGATGGCCAGTTGACCACGGGCGCAAGGGGCGTGAATGCCCCCCATATGACCCCGGCCGACGCCGCGCGGGTTGCGATTGCCATTCTGGCGGGGTCGATCCCGACCACGGCCGCCGAAGATGTGCGGCAATGGGGGGGCTTTGAGGTCAGCGGCCCGATTTTGGCGGAAGGCGATACTCTCCGGCCCGGCCCCTTTCGCGCCGCAAACCCGGATGTAGGTTGCACGTTGCTGGAAGCCTTGATGGCGATCTTCGAGCTATATGGTGACGACGACGCGCTGGATACCCACGTTTGGCACCTTGGCGGGCAGGCGATGGAAGCCACCCTTTCCGTGACCCTTTCCGAGCGGCCGCGATCTGTCACCATCGCCGAAGAGGGCGCGCAGATCGTGTTCTCTGACGTTCAGAACAGCAAGGCTATGCAAGACGCCTTCGCTAGCCAGGCGGCGGCCCGCGAGAGGTTCTATGCCGCGAACAAGACAGGCGATCTTGCCGGGATTGAGCTTGCGGAGGCTGACATGGCCGCCGCCTCGGAAGCCTTACGGGTCGGGGCCGACCGAATGCTAGGCGGCAAGACCGGCATCCGCGTGGCCCGCACCTTGACGCAGGAGGAAATCATCCCCGTCGCCCGCGCGCTGAAAGAGGGCTGATCATGTCGCGCCGTGCAGCTCCATCCATGCCGACACCGAACCAGATCGAAGAGGCGCACAAAGTGGTGGTTGCCCTCTCGCCTGGTGCCCGGATCGCGGGTGTCGGGCCGAATGGTGTCATTTTCGACTACCCAGACGCGGCACAGCCTGATGACCAGTATCGCGGCAAGCCGTTCTCCCCGGTGCGCAAATGAAACGCCTGCCCTTTCTCCGCTCCAAGCTGCGCCGGGGACGCTGGTTCCACACTTACAGGCGCAGTGATAAGGAAATCTCGCTCGGGGTGCATGGCCTGCATCCGTCCGACCCCCGCGTGTTCGCCGCCTACTGCGCGGCTCACGCCCGTTGGGAAGACCGGCCCCCAGACACCCTGACGCCCAAGAATGGCACGTTCGCTTGGGCGGTTGATGTGTATCAGGCATCCCCCCAGTGGGCGAAGCTGGCGGCCTCCACGCGCATAAGCCGCGCCTCCATCATCAAGCGCTATGTGAAGGCCCAGGGTGATCGGCTGCTGTCTCACATCCGGGGAGAAGACCTTGAAGCCGAGTTGTATTCGACCGGCGGCTTTGCCGCCGTCAATGAACTGAAAGCCCTCAAGCCGATCTTTGCTCACGCCCACAAACTGCGGATCATAGCTACCGATCCTACACGCGGCCTGAAAATGGAGCGCCCCGAGACGGAGGGCTTCCGCACGGCCGATGCTGACGAAATCGAGGCGTTCCAGCAGCGGTGGCCTATCGGAACCGTCGAGCGGCTTGTGTTCGACCTGGCGCTTTACACGGGCGCGGCGCGCGTGGACCTGGTGAAGCTGGGACGGCGTAACATCAAGGAAGGTATCCTGACCTATCGGCGGCAGAAGTCCAAGGTTGAGGCGAATGTGCCGGTCACCCCGGAGTTGAAGGCCGTGATCGACCGCACAGCCCACATTGCCCCAGCGTTCGTCCTGAACCGGAAGGGCAAGCCCTACACCGCTGAAAGCATCGGCAATCTGTTCCGCGATGCTGCGAACGCCGCGGGGATGGTTGCGCGGCTTCATGGCTTGCGGAAAGCCTTTTGCGTCTATTGGGCGCAGAAGGGCGTTTTTACTCACCAGATCGCCGCGATGGCGGGCCATCTGACCCTTAGAGAAGTCGAGCGCTACACGCGCGCAGCCGACCGGCTCAAGATGGTCAAGCTTCTTGTGGGGGACGCATGAAACGGGACACGCAAGCCCAGAAACGGGACACGCTTCTGCAAGGCGCTGATTTCACGCATAATTCTGGCGATAAACAGAAAAATGGCGATCCCGGGAGGATTCGAACCCCCGACCCGCCGCTTAGAAGGCGGCTGCTCTATCCAACTGAGCTACGGGACCGTGCTGCGGAGGTTTTTAGCCCAGCATCCGGGTCATGAAAACCGAATTCGGATCGGGGCCATAGCCGGTGAACGGGCCGCATTCGGCGAATCCCGCCCGTTCGTACAGCGCCCGGGCGGCCACGAAAGTGGGTTGGATACCGGTTTCCAGCGACAGGCGGGTCAGGCCGTCCGCCGCCGCCTCGGCCACCAGATGCTCCAGCATCCGGCGTGACAGGCCGCGGCCGCGCGCCTCGGCCAGCACATGCATCGACTTGATCTCGGCATGGCCCGGCTCGATCCGCTTGAAGGCGCCCATGGCCAGCGGCTGCCCGCCGTCGCGCAGCACGAAGAAGCGGATGCCGGGCGCGGCCAGCTCGCTGCGGTCCATCATGTGGATCGATTCCGGCGGCGTGTCGGCGTGCATGTCCGCCGTGTGGCGCTGGAACAGCAGCGCCAGATCAGGCCCCAGCGGGCTTTCCTCGGCGATGGTCAGGCCCATCAATGCGTCCAGGCGCCCTTGCGGTCGGTGGCGAAGTTCTCGCCATAGCCGCGCGGGCGGATGATGGCGCGGCGGGGCTTCGGTTCGGTCACCGTGGCCTCGATCCCGTGCGCTTCGGCATAGGCCAGCGCCTCTTCGCGGCTGGCGAAGCGCAGCTTCACCTGGCTTTGGGTGTCGCCCGACGAGGTCCAGCCCATCAGCGGATCGACCTCGCGCGCGGCGGCGGGGGCATATTCCAGAACCCAGGAATGGGTCTTGGCCGTGCCGGACTGCATCGCGGTCTTCGCGGGCTGATAGATGCGGGCGCGCATGGAAACCTCCGTCTTGCAAGGGGCTTTCTGGCGGATCGGGCGCGAAAGCGCAAGCGGCAGCTTGGCCGCAGGTTGGCCGGGAAAGGGCTGCCGGTCGGTCCGGGGAAGCAAGGTGGGGTATGGGGGCCGACCGGCAGCTTCAGTGTGCTGCTTGCAGGGCCAGCCTGCCCCGATGCGCCTCAAAATACAACCAAAAGATGTATTGATGATAAAAATTCCTCCGAAAGGAGAGGGGCGCCTCTTTCTGACCGCCAAATGTCCCTGCCGGAGGCCTCCGGCGGGCTCTACCCGGAGACCGGCCTCTCTCTGGATGACAGGAAGTTTCATTTGCATGACCCGCCGTCCCTGCGCCAGACTGGAGCAGGGAAGACCGTGGGAAGGCAAGAGACGATGATTTTCCGCAAATTCATTCTGGCCGCAGTCGCAGTCGCCGCCATGGCGCTGCCCGCCGCCGCGCAGCAGTCCGAGGTGCTGTTCCAGCACAAGCACTGGCGGGTCGAGCTGGTGGCCTGGAACGATGGCGTGCTCGGGTGCCAGGCGACGGTGGGGACGGACAGCGAAAGCTTCTCGCTCTGGACCTTCCAGGATTCCTCCGTGCAGATGCAGTTCTATTCCAAGGCCTGGGACTTCGGCGAGGGCGACAGCGCCGACCTTCAGGTGCAGGTCGATCGCAAGCCGCTGTGGAACCTGACCAATGCCGAGCTTTACCGCAATTCGGTGCTGTTCACCCTGCCCGACAGCGATGCCGGGGTAGAGTTCATCGTCGAGGTGGCCAGGGGCAACCGGCTTTACCTCCGCACCAAGGACGGCGGCGCGGTGCAGGATTATTCGCTGGCGGGCAGCCGCGCCTCGATCGACGCGCTGATCGAATGCGGCAACGTGATCACCCAGCAGCCGAAGACGAAGAACCCGTTCAACTGAGGCTCAGTCAGCCCGCAGCCATGTCGATCCAGATCGTCACCGGCCCGTCGTTGACCAGTTCCACCGCCATGTCGGCCCCGAAGATGCCGGTCTCGACCGGCACCCCTTCGGCGGCAAGTGCAGCGGCGAAGGCTTCGTAAAGCCGCTTGCCGTCCTCCGGCGCGGCGGCGGTGGAAAAGCCGGGGCGGTTGCCGCGCAGGTCGGCGGCAAGGGTGAACTGGCTGATCACGAGGGCCGAGCCGCCGATGTCGCGGACGGACAGGTTCATCTTGCCCTGATCATCCTTGAATATCCGCATCTTGGCGACCTTCGCGGCCAGCTTTGCGGGCTGATCGGCCCCGTCGCCCTGCATGGCGCAGACAAGGATCATCAGCCCCGGCCCGCAGCGGCCCGCCACCTGTCCATCGACCGAGACCTGTGCCCGGCTGACGCGCTGGAGGACGGCTCTCACAGCTCTTCCGCCCAAGGGGGATTGGCCCCGGCGCGGCTGACGGTAACGGCGGCGGCGCGGGTGCCCAGGGTCAGGGCCTCGTCCAGTTCCGCTGCCGTCAGCGCCGCGACCCGCCCCTTGGTCAGAGCCCCCGCCCGGTGCAGCGCGGCCAGCACGCCCGCGTTGAACGTGTCGCCCGCGCCCACGGTGTCGGCGACGGTGACCGGAGCGGCGGCGACGAAGCGGTCCTCGGTGGCGGTGACGGCGCGGGCGCCCTTGGCCCCTTCGGTGATGAAGACCGCCTTCGGGCCGCGCGCCAGAATGCCCCGCGCCAGCGCGCCAAGGTCGCCCGGGCCTTCCAGCCAGTGCAGGTCCTCGTCCGACAGCTTCACCAGATCGGCAAGGGCGATCATCCGTTCGATCCGCGCCCGGTAGGCCGCTTCCTTCCCGGCGATGAAGCCGGGGCGGATGTTCGGGTCCACCATCGTCACCCGGGTTCCGGCCTCGCGCGCCTGAAGCGCCTCGTAGGTGCTGGCGGCAGGGTCGTTCACAAGGGAAATCCCGCCAAGGAACAGGGTCGAGACCTCCGCCCCCAGTTCCGGCAGGTCGGCGGGCGACAGCATCCGCCCCGCGGTCCCTTCGTCGTAGAAGGCATAGGTCGCCTGTCCGTTCACCAGCTTGACGAAGGCCACCGTGGTCGGTCGGTCCGAGCGGGCGAGGTAGCGGCAATCCACCTGCGACGCCGCCAGCGTATCGGCAAGGATCTCGCCCAGCATGTCGGTCGAGACGCCGGAGAAGAAGGCCGAGGGCGTGCCAAGACGGCCAAGCGCGATGGCGGTGTTGAAGACCGCGCCGCCCGCATAGGGGGCGAAGCAGGCTTCGCCTTCCGTCGAGGTGCGGGGCAGCATGTCGATCAGCGCCTCGCCACAGCTGAGAATCATCCCCGTCCTCCCCTGATTTTGCGCGACAGTAGCGGAACTGCGGATGTTACCGCAAACATTCAGGCGAAATACGGCGAGAGGTTCGCCCGCACCCGGTCCAGCGGCGTCGGGCCGGAGGTGTCGGGGGCGAAGGTCCGGCCGGTGATCGCCTCATAGGCATCGACATAGACCTGCGCGGTGCGGGCGATCATCTCGGCCGGAATCTCGGGCACCGGGTCCTTGTAGGGATCGCAGCGGGCGACGACCCAGGCGCGGATCACGTCCTTGTCGAAGCTGGGCGGGCGGGTGCCGTTCTCCAGCGCCTCGGCATAGCCCGAGGCGATCCAGTAGCGGCTGCTGTCGGGGGTGTGGATCTCGTCGGCCAGCATGATCCGGCCCGCGGCATCGGTGCCGAATTCGTATTTCGTGTCGACGAGGATCAGCCCCCGCTCCGCCGCCATCTTCTGGCCGCGGGCGAACAGCGCCAGCGCGCGGGCGGAAACCTCGTCCCATTGCGCGGCGGTCAGCAGCCCCTGTTCCACGATCTGCGCCGCCGTCAGCGGCTCGTCATGGCCGCCGTCGAAGGCCTTCGAGGTGGGGGTGATGATCGCCTGCGGCAGTGCCTCGTTGTCGCGCAGACCGTCCGGCAGGGTATGGCCATACATTTCCCGCGCGCCCGCCTTGTATTGCGTCAGGATCGAGGTCGATGTCGTCCCCGCCAGATAGCCCCGCACCACCACCTCGACCGGCAGGATGTCCAGCCTGCGGCCAAGCACCACGTTGGGGTCGGGATAGGCCAGCACGTGGTTGGGGCAAAGGTCCGCAGTGGCGTCGAACCAGTAGCGGGCGGTCTGGGTCAGCACCTGCCCCTTCCACGGGATCGCAGCAAGGATGCGGTCGAAGGCCGAGATGCGGTCGGAGGACACCAGAAGGCGGCGGCCCTCGGGCGCGTCATCGGTGGGCGGCAGGTCGTAGCAGTCGCGGACCTTGCCGAAATAGGGGTTCGGCAGTTCCGGGATGCGGGCATGGGGCAGGACGCGGGTCAGGTCGAGCGGCATCGGGGCCTCCGGTCAGGGTGGCGCCGGAATGGACCGGGGCAGGGGGGCTGTCAAGGCGCGGCGCCCCGGTTCAGTTTTCGTAGAACGCCGGGTGGTAGGCGACGGCGCCCGCGGGCGTGGGTCCGCTGAAGGTGCCTTGCAGGAAATACTCCGGCGGGGCGCCGTCGAAGGTCAGGCCCGCGGCGGGGGTGAAGCCGAAGCGGGCGTAATAGCCGGGTTCGCCCAGGACGACATAGCCATTGGCCGAAAGGTTCCGCAACCGGGCCAGCCCCTCGCGGATCAGGGTGCTGCCGATGCCCTCGCCCTGACGATGCGGCGCGACCGAAACCGGACCGAGGCCGAACCAGCCGCAGTCCCGCCCGCCGATGCGGACGGGCGAGAAGCACAGATGCGCGACGATCCCCTGCGCCTCCTCGGCCACCAGCGAAAGCGTCAGCGCCCCGTCCCGGCGCAGCGCGTCGACGATGGCGGCCTCGGTCCCCGGGGCATCGGGCGCACCGGCGAAGGCGGCCTTGGTCAGGGCACGGATGGCCCCGGCGTCAGCCGGGCGTTCGGAGCGGAGGATCATGGCAGCCCCCTATCGCTGATCGACATTCCGGGCGACCTTGCCCGGTTTCTCTGGCAAAGGCCATCGCCTTCGCCATGCGGTGCCGGTTCAGTCCAGCCAGTCCGATCCGGACAGGCCGAACGCCTCGGGGTCGTAGAGATAGGCCGCCACCAGCGCCAGCACCACCACTGCCAGAACCGCGAAGCCGATCTTCCAGATCGACCAGGGGCGTTCGCCCTGCACCTCGCCGGTCTGGCCGTTGACCAGGAAGCGGTAGCTCTTGCCGTTGTATCTGTAGGCCGCCATCCAGACCGGCAGCAGGATGTGCTTGAAGGTCTCGGCCGACCAGCCGGTGTCGATGGAATTGACCCGCTGCTCGTCGCCGCCGATGTCACGGCGCACGTCCCTTTCGATCACCGCAGCCATCTTGCCCTTGGCTTGCCGGTCTGCATCGGACAGCGCGACGGTATAGCCCTCGGCCTGGAATCCGGCCAGGAAATCGGGGGAATAGGGTTGCAGGGCGGACAGGTCCCAGGGCGTCAGCTCGTTGCCCAGCCTCTGCGGCAGGCTGGCCGAGCCCATCACCAGCACGTCGTCGAAATCCCGCGCCACATGGCCCGAGGCGGGATACCAGCGGATCTTGCGCACCCGCTCTTCCCGCTGCTGGCGCTTGCCGTTCACATTCACCGTGACGGTGCGGGTCTCGTAATAGGCCTCGCCCCGCAGGCCGGTATAGGCGGAGCGGGTGGAGGCGTCGAAGGTCCAGTACGGCACATAGACGCCGTTCATCGCCCGGCCCTTGCGGGCGTATTCCAGCAGGGTCGAGGGCGCGAACCACAGGCTGCCCAGCCAGCCGGTCATCGCCTTGCGGGCCTGCGCCTCGGTCAGTTGGAACGGCACCAGCGCCTGCGGCTTGATCAGCCGCTGCGACCCGGTGTCCAGCACCACGGGCGAGGCGCAGAACGGGCATTCGGTGGCGTGCGAGGCCCCCGTCAGTTCGATCACCGCGCCGCAATTGGTGCAGTGGACGGTGCGGACATCGAACGAGGCGGCTTCGGGCAGGTCGTCGCGCAGGCCCGCGTGCAGGTCGTGCTCCATCAGCGCGCGGGCGCGGCGGCGTTCCCCGGCCCGAGGGATTTCCTGCACATGGCCGCAATGGTCGCAGAGCAGCGTGGTCTGCCCCGGCGCAAAGCGCAACTGCGCGCCGCACTGGTCGCAGGGATAGCGGTATTCTGAGGGTTCGGTCATCGGGAAATGGCTGTCGGAAAACGGGGCGGCGGGGATCATGCCCCGCCGCGAAAGGCGTCAGCCCGCGGGCGGGGGTGGCGGGACATGCGACAGAAGGCGCGACAGCTCGGTTTCCGCCGCCGGTTTCCAGCCGTCCTGCCCGGCGGTCCAGACCATGCTGGCGCCGGTCAGCGTGCCTGCGGCGGCCATGGCGGCAAGGTCGGATTCGCTGAACGGCCCCCTGGTCGCGCCGTTCTCGGCCAGGTGCCACGCCTTGGCGGCAGCGGGCGGCGGAGGCGGTGCGGCGGGGGCTGCCGCCGCGGGCGTCGCGCCCCATGGCCCGATGTTCTGCGCCATGCCAAGGCCCATCCCGGCCGCCATGCCCGCGCCCATCATCCCCCCCGCGCCCGAGGCCGGGTTGGCCAGCGCCTCGGCGGCGTTGAACTGCATGTATTTGTTCAGGTCGCCCGCGACGCCCATCGAGGTGCGCTTGTCCATCACCTTCTCGACCTCTTCGGGAAGGCTGATGTTCTCGATGTAGAATTCGGGGATCGACAGGCCGTATTCGGCCACCCTGGGCGCGATGGCATTGGTGATGATCTTGCCCAGATCCTCGAGGTTCGCCGCCATGTCCAGCACCGGGATCTGCGATCCGGCCAGCGCCTGCGACGCCGCCTGCACGATCTGGTTCCTGATCTGCATCGACACCTTGTCGGTGGTGAACTCGCCATCCGTGCCGACGATCTCGGTCATGAAGCGGCCCGGGTCGGTCACCCGCATCGAATAGGTGCCGAAGGCGCGGATGCGCACCGCGCCGAATTCCGGGTCGCGCGCCATGATCGGGTTCTTCGTGCCCCATTTCTGGTCGTTGAACCGGGTGGTGTTGACGAAATAGACCTCTGACTTGAAGGGCGACTGGAAGCCGTGGTCCCAGTGCTGCAAGGTGGTCATGATCGGCATGTTGTTGGTCTCCAGCATGTAGAGACCGGGGCCAAACACATCCGCAAGCTGGCCTTCGTGGATGAAGACGGCGGCCTGCCCTTCGCGCACCGTCAGCTTGGCGCCCATCTTGATCGCCTGTCCGCGCCGGTCGAAGCGCCAGACCATCGTGTCGCGGGTATCGTCGAGCCACGAGATGACGTCGATGAACTCGCCCTTGAGGAAATCGAAGACCATGGAAGGTGCCTCCTGTCCGTTCCGGCCCGCAGGACCGGGGCGGGCAGGCTGCCCGCGCCACGATGTTACCATACCCGAGACGTCACAGGATTGAAGGGGGAAAGGCAGGCATTTCGAGGCGGGCCACCTCTGGCTCCGGGCATTCCGGCGGAAGGAGCCACTCGCCATCCTCGTTCATGCCCATGAAATCGGCGTAAAGCGCGACCATCCGCCCTTCGGCATCCGCCAGCGAGGCGACCGGGTAACCGCCATCGCCCCAGCCCGAGGACATCATCGGAAACCGGATGCCCGAGGGCAGGGGAACCATTTCCTTCACGACATGCGTCTCGCCGATCAGGGCATCGAACCAGTCGTTGTAGATATCCTTGCCGGGGCCGAGGGCCAGCGAGTCCATATGGAGCGCAGCGGCGGCGGGGCGGTCGAGAAAGGCGGCAAGGCCGGTGTCGACCGCCACGGTGGCCTCGTCATGGCCGCAGAAGACGGGGGCGTCGGAAAAGACCAGCATCGCCTTGGACACCCGGCCGGAGGCGGCCTCCAGCGCCACGATGAATTGCGCCGGTCCTTCGGGGGTGGACAGGAAAGGCCAGTCGTAGCTGGCGGAATAGGTCAGGGGATCGGCCACGATCACGCCGCCGGGCGCAAGGGTGACCGGGCCGACCTCCTGCATGTCGAGGGCATGGCCGGTATGGTCGCGCAGCCATGCGACGGCGCCGTTGTCGCGCGGCGCGGTTTCGGCCGCGGCGGGAAGGGCCAGCACAAGGGCAGCCAGCCCGGCAGGCCCCCGCATCAGCTTGATCCGCCCATCATCCCCTCGGCCAGCTTCTGCACGATGGGCCGGGCCTCGTCGATCTTCATCCCCGGCCGCAGCGCCGGGTTGTAGAGGATGCGCAGCATCATCTCGTCCATCCGGGTCAGCATGGCGAATTCCTCGTCGTCGTTGAAGATCGACGGCCGCGCCCTCGGGCTGTCGTTCGCCAGACCAAGGCCCTGCGCGATCTCTTCGTGGAAGCAGGACAGGCGCAGCAGGTCCGGGTGTTCGGCCCGGATCACCGCCACCGCGCGGGTGTAGGTGCCGGAATTCCCCGAGGACAGCGCATAGACCAGGCAATAGGTCGACCGCGGCATCTGCGTGACATCGGCGATGTCGGCGGCGGAAAGCCCGGGCAGGGTGGATTGCAGCACCGGCCCCAAGGCCTCGCGCTCGTCCTCGGAGACCACATGGACCCAGAAGTTGGGCGCGGTATCCGAAAGCGAGATCGGATGGCCGGTGATCTGGCTCAGCCGCGCGAGGTATGAGGCGACGCGCGCCCGGTCGGTCGCCCGCCGGTCCGGCGGAACCGAGGCGCCGAAGCGCAGGCCCACCCGCACCGGGCCGGTCCATTTGCGCAGGATCGACGGCGCCTCGGACTGCACGAACCCGCCGGGGCCGCGGCTGTATTCGTCGTAAAGCGCGATCTTCAGGAAGTTCTCGGCCAGCATCCGGTCGGTGAAGGGCGTGTCCGGCCCCCCGCCGTCGGTGCGCAAGAGGCCCTGCGACAAGAGCGCCTGCTGCACCTGCGCGAAATAGGCCCGCGCCGCGGCGCTTTTCGCCGTCTCCGTCACCGGGGCGTTGGCAGCAGGGCGGGGTTGCGGCGAGATGCCGGGGCGCGGCGCCGGCTCAACCGGAACGCAGGCCGTCACCGCCGCCAGCGCGGCGGCGGCAAGGGGCTTCGACTTGAAAGGACGGTGCAGTTTGTTCACCTCAGGCTTTGGCGGGGGCGGTCGCCCGGGCGCGGGCCGAGGCGAGGGTATCGCGCAACTCGGCTTCCATCTTCACCAGTTCCTCCTCGGCGGCGGCGCGCTTGGCCTTGCCCTCGTCGGCGATGGCGAGGCTTTCGTTGATCGTGTCGATCAGCGTCTGGTTGGCGCGCTTCACCGTCTCGATGTCGAAGACGCCGCGCTCCATCTCCTGCCGGACGACGCGGTTGGTCTCTTGCAGGTTCTTGGCGTTGGCTTCCAGCAGTTCGTTGGTCAGGTCGCTGGCGCGCTTCACCGCCACCGCCGCCTCTTGCGAGCGCTGGATGGTCACCGCCTGCGCCAGTTGGGTCTCCCACAGCGGCACGGTGTTCACCAGCGTCGAGTTGATCTTGGTGACAAGGCTCTTGTCGTTCTCCTGCACCAGCCGGATCGAGGGCAGCGACTGCATGGTCACCTGACGGGTCAGCTTCAGGTCGTGCACCCGGCGTTCCAGATCATCGCGGGCGGCGCGCAGGTCGCGCAGCTCCTGCGCCTTGATCACCTTGTCGTTCTCCGGTGCGGCGGCGATCTCGGCCTCTTTCGCCGGGATCACGGTGGCGTCCAGTTCGGCCAGCTTCGCCTCGCCCGCGGCGATGTAAAGCGCCAGTTCGTCGTAGAAATCCAGTGTCTTGCCGTAAAGGACATCCAGCGACTTGATATCCTTCAGAAGCTTGTGCTCATGGCCCAGCAGGTCCTCGGTGATCCTGTCGATCTGGCCCTGCACACCCTCGTAGCGGGCGACGAATTTGGCGAAAGGGGCGGTGCGGCCCAGAAGGCGCTCCCACCAGCTGGCCTGGCGGCGCAGGTCCAGTTCGCTGACCGAGAAGCCCCGGATCGCGGTGACGATGTTCTGCAAGGAGTCGCCCGCAGGCCCCACGTCCTTGTTCTTCACGTCCTGCAGCATCTCCTGGCTGATCACCTGAAGCTCGGCCTGGGCGGAGGATCCGAAGGAGATGATCGACTGGGTGCTGGCAATGTCCAGCTCATCCATCCGCTTGCGGATCGCCGCGGCCTTGTCGGCGGGCGCGGCCGCCAGCGGCACGACCTCGGCCATGGGTTCGGCCAGGACGACGGCGGAAATCTTCTCGACCTCGGTGGCAAGGGTGCTGTCGGGGGTGGTGGAGGGGGACATGGAGCAACTCTTCCTTGAAGGGGCCAGGATGGCGGTCGGGGCGGCGGTCAGCGGTTTTCCATCTTCAGCCGGTCGCGCAGCACGGAAATCTCGATGTCGAGGTCGGTGCGGTCATTGGCCAGAAGGGCGGTCGTGCGGTCGGCGAAGGTGGTTTCCAGATCGGTCAGCAGCGCCTCCCATTCGGTGCGGGCGCTGTCGTCACGGGTGCGGGCCCAGTGGTCGGCGAACTTGACCGTCGCGTCGCGGGCGCCGGTCAGGTAGACGGTCAGATACTTGCGCGCGGCGGTCAGGTCGCGCGGATCCTCTTCGATCCGCCGGAACAGCGCCCGGGCGCGGGCGGCGAACTGGTCGACCCGGGCCTCGGCCCGGCGGTCGTTCGCGCGCAGGATGGCGTCCTTCATCGCGGCAAGGGTGGTCTCGGCCTCGGTCACGGCGCGGGCGACGCGGTCGGTCTGGAAGGCGTCCACCCCCTCCATCCCCTTGTCGCGCATCGGGTCCAGCCCGAAGGCGCCAAGATGCAGCGCGGCCCCGGCAATGGCGTAAAGCGCGGGGTAGATCGAAAGCCCGTGCGCGATGATCCCGCCAAGCGCCAGTGCCGCGCCGGTGGCGGCTGCGCCGAACAGGATGCGCGGAAAGGCCGGGCGGCGGGCGATGCGGCGGGCCTGCCATTCGGCACGGGCGCGCATCCCCTCGCGCGAGAGCCAGGCGGCAAGGATCAGAAGGCCCCCGGCGCAAAGGCCGGTCAGCATGGCCCCGGGCGCGTCGCCGAAGGCCGGGAACAGGAAGGCGAAGGCCGACAGGAACAGCACCGTGGTCCGCCAGCGGCCCGGCACACGAACCGGGGCCTCGGCCGGAAGGGGGCGGCCGGGCGTGTCTTGCGGGGCCTGCGGGCTGTATTTGCCGCCATAGCGCTGCGCCATCACATGCCCCCCGATCCGGCAACGTAGAAGACCAGCGCCACGAGAAGCGCCAGCGACAGGGTTTTCAGGCCGGAGTCAGACATGCGGAGCATCCAGGGGCGTCATCAACGCGATCCTAGCCGAGAGGCGCGGCCCATGCCAGCGGGCAGGCGGGGGAATGCGCGGGTTTATTCCCCGCGCCGGGGACGGGGCGCGCCACGGCCCGGCCCACGCGGCGCGGGTTTACCGGTGCCGCGGCTGGCCGGGGGGGCGGAGGTCCGTTTCGGCGGGGGTTTGGCCGCGCCCTTGGCATCGCCGCGCGGGGCGGCCTTGGGGGCCGGTTTCGCGGTGGGCTTCGCCGGACGCGCAGGCTTGCCGCCGGGATCGGGCGTCACCGCCTCTTTCCAGGCCCGGGCCAGCGCCCTCACCCCGTCGCCCGGCTTGGCATTGCGGGGCAGGGCGGTCTTTCCCCCGGTGCCCTTGTCCGCCGGTTTCGCTGTGCCGCGGGCCGTGGGCGCAGGCTTGCGCAGCGCCTGCCTGGGTTCGTCCCCCTCTCCGGCGATGGCGCCCAACTGGTCGCGCAGGACCCTGGGGCGGACTTCCTCCACCTGGCCCGGGCGAAGATCGTTCAGCCGGAACGGGCCGTATGAGACGCGGATCAGCCGGTTGACGTAAAGGTCGATGGCGTTCATCGCCCGGCGGATCTCGCGGTTCCTGCCCTCGCGCAGGCCGACGGTCAGCCAGGCGTTCGCGCCCTGGATGCGGTCCAGCGTGACCTGCATCGGCTGGAACCGCTCGCCGTCCACGGTGATGCCCTTGCGCAGGGGCTCAAGCTGGTCATCGGTCGGGTTGCCGTTCACCCGAACCCGATACTTGCGCAGCCAGCCGGTGGAGGGCAGTTCCAGCCGCCGTTTCAACCCGCCGTCGTTGGTCAGAAGGAGCAGCCCCTCGGAGTTCAGGTCCAGCCGCCCGACCGACATCACCCGCGGCATGTCCTCGGGCAGATGGTCGAAGACCGTGTCGCGGCCCTTCTCGTCGGCGGCCGAGGTCACCAGCCCCTCGGGCTTGTAGTAAAGCCACAGGCGCGCGGGTTCCTCCTCCGGCAGGGGCCTGCCCGAAACGGTGATCCGGTCCTTCGTCGTCACGTTCAGCGCGGGTGAGGCGATGATCTTGCCGTTCACCGCCACCTCGCCGGTCTCGATCAGCCGCTCCGCCTCGCGCCGGGACGCGATGCCGCGGCGCGACAGGACCTTGGCGATGCGTTCGCCGGGAGGGGCGCCTTCGGGGGTTGCCTTGTCGGCCATAAGCGGAAACCTTTGCGCGGGGGAATACCCCCGGGGGCTTTCCGCCCCCGGACCTCCGGAGAGTATTTGGGCCAGGATGAAGACGCAATCGGGGTTCCGGTCATATATGGAGATCGCGCTGGAAGAGGCGCGGGCGGCGGGTGCCCGGGGCGAGGTGCCCGTGGGCGCCGTGGTGGTGTCGCCCGATGGCCGGGTGGCGGCGCGGGCGGGCAACCGGACGCGGGAACTGTCGGATCCGACGGCGCATGCCGAGGTACTGGCGCTTCGCGCGGCCTGCGCCGCGGCGGGGTCCGAGCGGCTGCCGGGCCATGACCTCTATGTCACGCTGGAGCCTTGCCCGATGTGCGCGGCGGCGATCTCCTTCGCCCGGGTGGCGCGGCTTTACTACGGCGCGGCGGACCCGAAGTCGGGCGGCGTGGCGGCGGGCGCGCGGGTGTTCAGCCATCCGCAATGCCACCACCGGCCCGAGGTCTACGACGGCATCGGCGGGGCCGAGGCCGAGGCGCTGCTGAAGGGGTTCTTCGCCGGGCGGAGGGAGGCCTAGAACCTTATCGGGTCCAGCACCTCGTGCTCGATCACCTCGGTGCCCGGCGGCAGGCCCGCGCGCAGGGCACTGGCATCCTGCGCCAGGATCGGGAAGGTCTTGTAGTGGCAGGGGATCACCCAGCGGAAGCCGAAGTATTTCCGTGCCGCCCAGGCCGCGCGCTCCATGTCCATCGTGTAATGGCCGCCGCAGGACAGGATGCCGATGTCGGGTTTGTGGTATTCGCCCATCCACTCCATGTCGGCCATGATGTCGGTATCGCCGGAGACATAGATCGTGTGGCCCTCGCCCGCGATCATGAAACCGGCGGCGGAACCGGCGGGCAAAAGCCCCTTGTCGCCGAAGTCGATGGAGGCCGAATGGGTGGCATTGACCATCGTCACCTTCGCGCCGTTCAGGTCCAGCGTGCCGCCCTTGCCGAAGCCGATGGTCTGCACGCCCTGTCCGTTCAGCCATTCGGAGAGTTCATGGATGCATGCCACCGGAATGCCCTTCTCCGCCGCGATTGCAGCGGCGTCCGAGGCGTGGTCGCCATGGGCGTGGGTCAGGAGGACATGGGTCGCGCCTTCCAGCGCCTCGTCCCGCCGGGCGGCGGGGAACATCGGGTTGCCGGTCAGCCAGGGATCGACCAGCAGGACGGCCCCCTCGATGGCGATGCGAAAGCCGGAATGGCCGAGCCAGGTGATCTGCATCCGTCTTCTCCGGTGATTGTCTGCAAGGGGCGCAGGTTAGCGTTCCCGTCCCGCCATGCAACCCCGAAGCCGCCGGTGCTTGCAGGGCAGGGCGGGGGCGGCTAAACGGGGCCGGTCATCAGCCCGAACCCCGAGGGTCCCCATGTCGATCGACATCGAAACCGCGCGCAAGGTCGCGAAGCTGGCCCGCATCCGGGTCGAGGAGGCCGCGCTGCCAAAGCTGGCCGAGCAGCTTTCCGGCATCCTCAGCTTCATGGAAGAGCTGAACGAGGTGGATGTGGAGGGCGTGGAGCCGATGGTCAGCGTCACGCCGATGCGGTTGAAGCGGCGGGCGGATGTGGTGACCGACGGCAATATCCAGGCCCAGGTCCTGAAGAATGCGCCCGAGGCGCGCGAGGGGTTCTTTGCCGTGCCGAAGGTGGTGGAATGAGCGCGAACAGCCTGACGATCACTGCTGCGCGGGATGCGCTGCGCAAGGGTGAAATCTCGGCGGTCGACCTGACCATGTCCTGCCTGACGGCGATGGATGCGGGCGATGCGCTGAACGCCTTCGTCCACAAGACGCCCGAGATCGCGCTGGAGCAGGCCCGGGCGGCGGATGCACGGCTGGCCGCGGGCGATGCCCCGGCGATGTGCGGCATCCCGCTGGGGATCAAGGACCTGTTCTGCACGAAAGGCGTGCCCTCGCAGGCGGCGTCCAACATCCTGAAGGGGTTCCGGCCGGAATACGAATCCACCGTGACCACGCGGCTTTTCGAGGCCGGGTCGGTGATGCTGGGCAAGCTGAACATGGACGAATTCGCCATGGGCTCGTCCAACGAAACCTCCTGCTACGGCAATGCGGTGAACCCCTGGCGGCGCGGCAATGACGATGCGGCGCTGACGCCGGGCGGGTCCTCGGGCGGCTCGGCCTCGGCGGTGGCGGCGGACCTTTGCCTTGCGGCGACGGGAACGGACACCGGCGGCTCGATCCGCCAGCCCGCGGCCTTCACCGGCATCGTGGGGATCAAGCCGACCTATGGCCGCGTCTCGCGCTGGGGGGTGGTGGCCTTCGCCTCCAGCCTCGACCAGGCGGGACCGATGACCAAATCGGTGCGCGACGCGGCGATCATGCTGGGGGCGATGGCCGGGCATGATCCGAAGGATTCCACCAGCGCCGACATTCCGGTGCCGGATTTCGAGGCGGCGCTGACCGGCGACATCCGCGGCAAGGTGATCGGTATCCCGAAGGAATACCGCATGGACGGGATGCCCGCCGAGATCGAGGCGCTTTGGCAGAAGGGCATCGCGATGATGCGCGACGCCGGGGCCGAGATCCGCGACATCTCCCTGCCGCATACGAAATACGCGCTGCCCGCCTATTACGTCATCGCGCCGGCCGAGGCATCAAGCAACCTCGCCCGCTACGACGGGGTGAAATATGGCCACCGGGCGAAACTCGCGCAGGGCGACGGCATCACCGAGATGTACGAGAAGACCCGCGCCGAGGGCTTTGGTCCCGAGGTGCAGCGCCGGATCATGGTCGGCACCTATGTGCTGTCGGCGGGCTTCTACGACGCCTATTACAACCGCGCCCGCAAGGTGCGCGCCCTGATCAAGCGCGACTTCGAGACCGTCTTCGCCGAAGGGGTGGACGCGATCCTGACCCCGGCTACACCGTCCTCGGCCTTCGGGCTGGGCGAGATGGCCAATGCCTCGCCGGTCGAGATGTATCTGAACGACGTCTTCACGGTGACGGTGAACCTCGCCGGGCTGCCCGGCGTCTCGGTCCCTGTCGGGCTGGATGCGCAGGGGCTGCCGCTCGGGCTGCAACTGATCGGGCGGCCGTGGGACGAGGGCGGGCTGCTCAATCACGCCCATGTGCTGGAACGTGCGGCCGGATTTGTTTCCAAACCCTCGAAATGGTGGTAAGGGCGCGCAAAAAGCCGTTCCCGATCCGCATGAGGCAGTGATGATCCGCCGTTCCGCCATGATCCTTGTGGCCGCCCCGCTTCTGGCCGCCTGTCAGCCTTCGGTGCCGGATTCCGGCGGCGGGGTCGGGTTCCAGGATTACAACAGCTATATCCGCACCACCCATGCGCCGCCCGCCGCAGCCGCCGCTGCGCCCGCGACGCCGAGGGCGGGGTTCGATCCCGCGGCGGCTTCGGCCGCCATCGACCGGGCCTCGGGCGTGACGCCTGCACCGGCGCCCGCCGCCGCCCCGCTCGGCTCGCTGGATGCGAACCGCCCGCGCGGCGACGCCCCTGCGGGGATCAAGGTCGAAACTGGCGAGATGGCCGCTGCCGGTCATGCGGGGATTTCCGACGAACAGGACTTCTCGGCCGTTTCCTCGCGCGAGACCATCGAAAGCGACAGGGAACGGATCGAGCGGAACCGGGCGCAATATGTCGTCGTCCAGCCGAAGGACCTGCCGGTCCGTCCGGGCGAGCTGGGGCCGAACATCGTCGACTATGCGCTGAAGACCACCAACAACCCGGGCACGGCGCTGTATTCGCGCTCTGGCCTGGGCAAGCGCGATCCGCTGGTCGCCTGCGCCAAGTTCGCCTCGTCCGATCTGGCGCAGCAGGAATTCCTGGCCAAGGGCGGACCCGAGAAGGACCGGCTGGGGCTTGATCCCGATGGCGACGGTTTCGCCTGCAGCTGGGACCCGCGCCCCTTCCGCACCGCCTTGCAGTGACCGCTTTCCCCTCGCCGAATTTCGGTGAACGGCGGGACGGACTGCGCCCGTCGCTGGTGGTGATCCACTATACTGCCATGGCAAGCTGCGCCGAGGCGCGCGACAGGCTTTGCGATCCGGCAGCCGAGGTTTCGGCGCATTGGCTGGTGTCGGAGACGGGCGGGGTGGAGGCGCTGGTGCCCGAGGAGGCCCGCGCCTGGCACGCAGGTGCAGGGGAATGGGGCGGGCTGGCGGATGTGAACAGCCGCTCCATCGGGATCGAACTGGCGAACCGCGGCGACCACCCGTTCCCCGAACCGCAGATGCGGGCGCTGGAGGGGCTGCTGGAGGGCATCCTGATCCGCTGGTCGATCCTGCCGCAGGGGGTGATCGCGCATTCCGACATGGCCCCGGGCAGGAAGACGGATCCCGGCCCGCGTTTCGACTGGCGAAGGCTGGCGGCGAAGGGCCTGTCGGTCTGGCCCTCGCCCCGCACGCCGGGGGATTTCCGCACCGATGCGCTGCGCTTCGGCTATCCGCCGGTTGCCGACAACCTGCTGCTTGCGGCCTTCCGCCTGCGCTTTTGTCCCTGGGCAACCGGGCCGCTCTCGGCGGAAGACGCAAGCCTTGCCGCCGACCTAGCCGCCCGTTTCCCGGTTGACGGCGCGGGGCGGGGCGCCTAAGTCCCCCTCGCGCGGATGGCCGGATGACCGCGGGTCGCAAGACGCGAGGAAAGTCCGGACTCCATGAAGCAAGGGTGCCGGGTAACGCCCGGCGGGGGCGACCCCAGGGAAAGCGCCACAGAGAAGAGACAGCCTTGCGTGCAAGGTGATGGTGAAACGGTGGGGCAAGAGCCCACCGCGGGACTGGCAACAGGACCGGCACGGCAAGCCCCACCCGGAGCAATGCCGAATAGGGGCCTCGCGCGGGGCTGGTCCGGAAGGATACCGCCGCAGGGATGCTTCAGCCCGAGAGGCCCGGGTTGGCAGCTGGACCCCCTCCGCAAGGCGGGGGCTAGAGGAATGGTCATCCAGAGGGGGCAACCCCTTGGACAGAATCCGGCTTACAGGCCATCCGCGCGTTTTGGCCCGAAGGCTGGGGGCTGGCCCCGCTGTCTTGACGGCCGCAGAATCCTGCCTGCGCGCCCTGTTTCGCTGTTGACTCCGCCGGGCGCGCGGCTAAAAGGCGGGCTTCAAGGATTTACCGGGGAAGCGCCTGTTTCCCTGTGTCAGGAGAAACGACTATGGCGAAGCCGACGACGATCAAGATCCGTCTGAACTCGACGGCGGGCACCGGGCACTTCTACGTGACCAAGAAGAATGCCCGCACCATGACCGAGAAGATGGTGGTGAAGAAATACGATCCCGTGAAGCGGGAGCATGTGGAATACAAGGAAGGCAAGATCAAGTAGGATCGCCTTTCCTGCGACACGCCGGGCCGCGCCTTCGGGGGCGGCCTTTTGCTTTGGGGTGCATGGATGCAGCGGATCATGGTCATCGGCCAGCCGGGCGCGGGCAAGTCCACGCTGGCGCGGGCGCTTGGCGCGTTGACCGGGCTGCCGGTCGTGCACATCGACCATATCCACTGGCAATCCGGCTGGATCGAGCGTCCCCGTGCGGAAAAGACCCGGCTCTGCCACGAGGTCGAGGCGGGAGAGACCTGGATCTTCGAAGGCGGCCATTCCGAGACTTGGCCGAACCGCCTTGCCCGGGCCGAGATGCTGGTCTGGCTGGACCTGCCGGTGGGGCTGCGGCTGTGGCGGGTGCTGAAGCGGACGGTGCGATGGCATGGCCGCAACCGTCCCGACCTGCCCGAAGGCTGCCCCGAGGGATTTCACCGCGAGACGCTGCCCTTCCTGCGCTTCATCTGGCGGACGCGACATTTGGCACGCGAGCGTATGGAACGGCTGGTGGCAGGCGCGCCGCCGGACAAGCCGGTGGTCCGCCTCCGCTCCGTGGCCGAGGTGCGGCGGTTTCTGGCGGACTGGCCGGAGGATGTCGCCCCGGCAAAATGAAAAAGGGCCGGGGTTTCCCCCGGCCCTTTGCATTCGCCCTTGCGGTCAGATCACTCGCGGTTGCCGAGGAACTGCAGCAGGAACATGAACAGGTTGATGAAGTCGAGGTAGAGGTTCAGCGCGCCCATGATGGCGGCCTTGCCCAGCCATTCCTGATCCATCGCAGCGGCGTGCTGGATGTAGGTGTTCTTGATGTTCTGCGTGTCCCAGGCGGTCAGGCCGGCGAAGATCAGAACGCCGATCACCGAGATGGCGAAGGCCAGGCCCGAGGAGCCGATGAACAAGTTGACGATCATCGCCACGATCAGGCCGATCAGGCCCATCACCAGGAAGGCGCCCATGGCCGACAGGTCGCGCTTGGTCGTGTAGCCATAGAGCGACAGGCCGGCGAAGGCGATCGCGGTGATCAGGAAGGTCTGCGCGATCGAGGTCGAGGTGAAGACCAGGAAGATCGACGACAGCGACAGCCCCATCAGCGCCGCATAGACGTAGAAGAACAGCTGCGCGCCCGCGGCCGAGATGCGGTTGATCAGCGCGCCGAAGGCGAAGACCATCGCCAGCGGCAGGAACATGATCACCCATTTCAGCGGCGAGACGTAGAGCGTGTAGCCGAAGTCGGTCAGATACTGCGTCGCGCTGATCTGGTATTCGGTCGGGGTGCTGCTGACCGACATGCCCGCCAGCGCCCAGGCGGCGCCCGCGGTGATCAGCATGGCCACGGACATCAGCCCGTAGACCTTGTTCATATGGGCGCGAAGCCCCTCGTCGATCTGGGCGCGGGCACCGACGCCAACGCTGCGGACCGTGTCAAATTGAGCCATTCAAGCCTCCGATGTTGTCCCTGAGGGCAACGCCGATTTGGCCGGCGCGGCCACATGGCCAGAATATCGGGCCTGCGGCGCGGGATTTCAAGAATTACCGGACCGAAAGTTGCCTTTTCGGCCCGGGGGTTGCCGCTATTGCCGCCAATGGCGCGGCGCGTCCCATGCGGGGCGGGCGGCTTCGGCTTCGGCGGCGGCCCGGGTCAGGCCGATGTCGCACAGCAGGCGGTCGTCCAGCCGGGCCAGATCGGCGCGCTGGCGGCGCAGGGCGGCCATCCGCCACAGGCGGGCGAAAAGGCCGGAGCGGCGGCGGAGGGGCAGGGGGCGGGCGAGGGCGGTCATGGTTCTCTCCATCATCATCGGTGATGATCGCCTGAGGGATCATTCCTGTTGATGAAGATGCGCCTTCGTGCTTCATTATGGAAATGAATGATCGTGACGTCGTGAATCAGGATTCGTGATATGCCTCGCAACCTCGACCTTGCCGCCCTGCGTTCCTTCGTTACCGTCGCCGAGGTGGGCGGGGTGACGCGGGCCGCGGGCTTCCTGAACCTGACGCAATCGGCGGTGTCGATGCAGATCAAGCGGCTGGAGGAAAGCCTGGGCCAGCTTCTGTTCCTGCGGGCGGCGAAGAAGCTGGTGCTGTCGCCCGAGGGCGAGCAGCTTCTGTCCTACGGCCGCCGGATGCTGGCCCTGAACGACGAGGTGCTGTCGCGCTTCGCCACCGGTGCCTGCGAGGGCGAGATCCGGCTGGGGGTGCCCTGCGATATCGTCTATCCGGCGATCCCCGGCATCCTGAAGCGGCTGGCGCAGGCCTATCCGCGGGTGCGGGTGAACCTGATGTCCTCCTTCACCCTGCCGATGAAGGAGGACTTCGCGCGCGGCGAGTTCGACGTGATCGTCACCACCGAAATGATGCCCGACCCGGGGGCCGAGGTGCTGGGCGCGCGGCAACTGGTCTGGATCGGGGGCAGGGGCGGCACCGCATGGCAGCGCCGTCCGCTGCGGCTGGGGTTCAAGGATACCTGCATCTTCCGCCCCCGCACCCAGTCGGCGCTGGACGAGGCCGGCATTCCCTGGGAACTGGCGACGGGCGGCGAGAGCGAGCAGGCGGTGGAAGCGACGGTGGCGGCGGACCTTGCGGTCTCGGTGCGGATGGAGGGCGGCATCCCCGAGGGTTGCGCACCGATCACCGGCGACAACGCCCTGCCGCGGCTGGGAGAGATGAAGATCGGCCTCTACCGCAACCAGCGCCGCAAGGACGAGGTGATGGAGATGCTGCTGTCGGAATTGCGCTGTGCTTACGGGGGGTGAGGGGCCGCCTCATCAATGGCGAAGGGTGTCGCCTTCGTCAGGGGCTGTCGTATCCACCTGAACCGGCCGGGACTTATGGTCCCGGTCAGCGCCCGCCCCGCCCTCTCGGGGGCTTGGACTGACATGTCTACAGTGGAACCGCGGCGCACGGGCGGGGCCTCGCCTCTTCCCGTCCGAACCGCTGAAATCCGCCGCTAAAGATCCAGCTCCCAGCCGTCGGGGTAGAAGTCGAACTCCAGCGCGATCCGGGTTGCCAGTTCTTCCCAGTGCCAGATCTCTTCGCCCGTCACCGCCACCGGCCCGACCGAGGCGATCACCGTCTCGCCGTCCTTCAGCCGCTTGACGCGGAAGCCCTTGGCCTTCAGCGTCCGCTCGAATCCCGCCCAGTCGGCATCCGTCTCCTCGACGAAGAAGGCATAGTCGATCACCGCCCGTTCGGGCAGCTTCACCCCTTTCGACTGGCGGAAGGTGTCGAAGGTCTCTCGTCTCTGGGCGGCGAAGTTGTGGCTCATGGCTCCTTCTAGCCGTTCCGGCATCCGGCCTCAATCGCCGCTGCTGCACCAACCCCGGTCGAAGGCGGCGCTGTGGTGCCAGCCGCTGGCGTTCAGCGCCGCGAAATCCATTGGTGGCAGGTCACGGATTCTGTCGCCCCCGGTCGCCTTGCCGGCCAGCAGGTCGACCTCGCACATGTAGTCCTCCGTATCGCCACCGTCGACATATTCGGCCAGCCGGAAGGAATAGCCGGTCACGGTGAACTGGAAGTCCAGGAACTGGACCGAGACCACCTCGCGCCCCTCGCCCGTTTCGTCGGCGAAGTCGGTCACCACCTGCAGGATGCTGCCGTCCGGCGACTCCACCACCTCCAGCCGGTTGGTGGCGAAGGCAGACAGGGCGAAATCCGGCACTGTCAGATCCGGCGCGGCACCAGGCGAGGGCAAGGTTTCCAAGCCGTTCCAGATCGTCAGTGTCACGCTGTCGGTCCCCTGTTCCAGCGTGGCGCGGAAATGGAAGCCGCCTCCGGTCACGCCGCCCCAGTTGCCCGTCACTTCGGAAACCGGCTCGGCCCCCGCACCCTGTGACAACAGCGCCACAAGCGCCAGCCCGATCGCACCCCTTGCCGCAGAAAAGCCACGCATATCCGATCTCCCTTGGTCCGCGCGCCTTCGGGATAGACCGGCGGCGGGGCGGCGGCAAAGGGGGGAATCCCGACCGGCGCGCCCCGGCCGTTTTCCCTTGCGGCGCGGCGGGCGGGGCCGCACAGTCTCGAGCAAACCCCGAAGGAGCCTGCCCATGCGCGCCATCGCCATCCTTGCCGCCATCGCCATGGTCGCCGGCCTGTTCCTGCCCTGGCTGAAACCGCAGGTTATCGGCCTGAACCTTGTCCCCTGGGATATGGTCAAGGAGCTGGACCCGAAGGTCGAGACCCTGCAGAAGCTGGCCTCCGACGCGCCCGCGCTGCTGGCCTTCCTGGCGACGTTCGCGCTGGCCGGGCTGTTCCTGGCGCTGGCGATCCTGGGCGCGCCGTCGCGGGCGCTGGCCTTCCTTGCGGGCGGCGGCGCGGTGGGAATGATGGCCTATGCCGTGCTGAAACTGGGCGACCAGGCGGCCACCTTCGGCCTGCCAAGGCCCACGGTCGACAATCTTGGCGATCTTGCCCGCAGGCTGCCCGAGGTGGCGGGCACCGGGGCGATGGCCTGGGCGGGTGGGGCCGCGGTGCTGCTGCTGGCCGCGCTGATCGGCTTTCCCTCGCGCCGCTAGGCGGGTCGACAACTCCCGAAGGTGCTGAAGTTGCGCAAGTTCCTTACCGTCGTCGCCCCCCTGCTGATCGCCGCCGCGGGCGCGGGCTATCTGTTCCTTGGCCCCAGTATCCTGTTCGGCGGCCCGACCAAGGCCGAGATCATCCGCGTCACCCGCGCCGGAATGGCCGCCACCGCCGCCTCTCCGGCCGAGGATGCGGTGGCGCAGAACGTCCGCATCGCGCCGCAGGGCTATTGCAGCACCACCGATGACGGGGCCTGGGCCTGCATCGTCGATGTCACGCTGGAGGGCGAGAGGGTGGGAAGCTTCGTCACTGTCCTGAAGCGGGGCACGGACGGCATCTGGGTTGCGGCGGACTGAGCCTACCCGGCCAGCCGCGCCGCCAGCCGGTTCTGCCGTTCGACCGCCGGGGCGAGGTCCAGCGTGGCGAGTTGCCCGCCCCGCACCACCTGCCGCCCCTCGACCCAGAGGTCGCGCACCCTTTGCGGCCCGCACAGGACCAGCGCCGCCACCGGGTCCCAGGCTCCCGCCGCCTCGATCCCGCGCATGTCCCACAGCGCGATGTCGGCCCGCTTGCCGGGCTCAAGGCTGCCGCAATCGCCACGGCCAAGGACCTGCGCCCCGCCCAGGGTGGCGATCTCCAGCGCCTCGCGGGCGGACATCGCATCCGCGCCTCGGCTGACCCGCTGCAACAGCATCGCCATCCGCATCTCACCCGCCAGATTGCCCGCGTCGTTCGAGGCCGAGCCGTCCACCCCCAGTCCGACCCGCACCCCGGCATCCCGCATCGCGCGGACCGGCGCGATCCCCGAGCCGAGGCGACAATTCGAACAGGGGCAATGCGCCACCCCGGTCAGGGAGCGGGCAAAAAGTGTGATTTCCGAACCGTCCAGCTTCACGCAATGGGCGTGCCAGACATCCGGCCCGGTCCAGCCCAGGTCCTCGGCATATTGCCCCGGGCGGCAGCCGAACTTCGCCAGCGAATAGGCGACATCCTCGTCGTTCTCGGCAAGGTGGGTGTGCAGCATCACCTTTTTGTCGCGCGCCAGCAGGGCCGCCTCGCGCATCAGGTCGCGGCTGACGGAAAAGGGAGAGCATGGGGCGAGGCCGACCCGGCACATGGAGCCTTCCGCAGGGTCGTGGAAAGCGTCCACCACCCGCTCCATATCCTTCAGGATCGCCGTCTCGGGTTCCACCAGTGAATCCGGCGGCAGCCCGCCCGAGGATTCGCCGATGCTCATCGCGCCGCGCGTGGGGTGGAAGCGCAGGCCCACCTCTTGCGCGGCATGGATCGTGTCCTCCAGCCGCGCGCCGTTCGGGTAGAGGTAGAGATGGTCCGAGGTCAGCGAGCAGCCCGACAGCGCCAGTTCCGCCAGCCCGATCTGTGCCGAGGCGAAGATCTCCTCCGGCCCGAAGCGCTCCCAGATCGGGTAGAGCGTCCGCAGCCAGCCGAAGAGCAGCGCATCCTGTCCGCCGGGCACGGCGCGGGTCAGGGTCTGGTAAAGGTGGTGGTGCGTGTTCACCAGCCCCGGCGTCACCACGCAGCCCGCGGCTTCCACCACTTCGGCCCCTGGGGCGGCAAGCCCATGACCCACCGCGGCGATCATGCCCCCGCGGATCAGCACATCGCCCCCGGCGATTTCCGCGCGGGTGGCGTTCATCGTCACCACGGCAGCGGCATTGCGGATCAGGATATCCGGCATCGTTCCCTCCATCCCCTTCGGTGGAACGATTTGGCGGGCCGACAGAAGGGGGAAGGACTCGGGCACCCGCGGGGAGATCCTAGCGGGGGAGGGCGGGAGGGGCAATATTGCCTGTCTTGGAGGCAGGAGAACTTGCTTGCGGGGCGGGCGCTGGCCTCACAGGGTCTTGGGCTGGCATGTCTACAGCGGAACCGTCCCGCGCGGGCGGGGCAAGGCAGTGCCTCGCCTTATTCGGAGGCCAGCAACTCCAAAGCCTGCGCATGCAGTTCCGGGCAGGAGGCGGCAATGACCCGGCCGCCCTGATGCACCGGCCCGCCGGACCAGTCGGTGACAATGCCGCCCGCGGCCTCGATCACCGCGATGGGGGCCTGTACGTCATAGGCCTGCAACCCCGCCTCGATCACCAGGTCGATCTGGCCCGCCGCAATCAGGGCATAGGCGTAGCAGTCCATGCCATAGCGCACCAGTTTCGCGCGCCCGGCCACGCGGCGGAAGGCGGCGCCTTCCTCGGGGGTGCCGACCTCGGGGAAGGTGGTGAAGAGGATCGCCTCGGACAGGTCGCGCGGGGCGCGGGTGCGCAGGTCTGCGCGCCCCGACGGCCCGTTCACCTCGGCCCGGCCAAGCCCGCCCTCGAAGCGTTCCCGGATATAGGGCTGGTCGATGATGCCGAAGAGCGGCCCCTCGGCATCTGAGACCGCGACCAATACGCCCCAGGTGGGCGTGCCCGAGAGGTAGCCGCGCGTGCCGTCGATCGGGTCCAGCACCCAGGTCAGGCCCGAAGTGCCGGTCTGCGCGCCGAATTCCTCGCCCAGGATGCCGTCCTGCGGGCGGCGGGCGGCGAGGAGGGCACGCATCCTCTCCTCGCTCAGCCGGTCGGCGATGGTGACGGGGTCGAAGCGGTGCGTCTCCTTGGTCTCGGCCGAAAGCCCCGCCTGGCGGAAATGCGTCAGCGTCGCCTCGCGCGCGGCATCCGCCAGCGCATGGGCCGTGGCCACCAGTTCCGCCGCCTCGTCCCCGGAAACCCGCATCGCATCCCCCTGAAAACCGCTGCCTTGGCGTAGTCGGCGCCTCGGCAGGGGTCAAGCGGGCATGAAGGGCCGGTCAGGCCGCTTCGGACAGCACCCGGGCCAGATCGAACAGGCGGCGGCGTTGCGCCTCGGGGATGGCGTAGTAGGAGCGCACGAGATCCAGCGCCTCCTTGTCGGCCAGAAAATCGCCCGGGCCGGTGGCAGCGGCGGGCTCGTCTTCCGAGAGGCCCTCGAAGAAGAAGGCGATCTGCACGCCGAGCGCGTCGGCAATATCCCAGAGCCGCGAGGCGCTGACCCGGTTCATCCCGGTTTCGTATTTCTGGATCTGTTGGAACTTGATGCCCACCTTGTCGGCAAGCTGCTGCTGAGTCATCCCCACCATCCAACGGCGATGGCGAATACGCTTGCCCACATGGGCGTCTACCGGATGCTTCATTCTTTACTCCGTAAAGCGCCTTTCGGCGCGGGGCCCCCGTCAGAGTATAAGCATAAATCGTGCCAATTATCGTATTTTCTGAAAAGAATCGAAGACGGGGCGAATGTCCGGTAAAACCTGCCTATTTGGACAGCCGCAATTCCACGCTTGTATAACAACTTGTTGCCCGTCTGTGGACAACCCTGCGGCGCATGGATGGGACCTGTGACTCGCCTTCCACGGGTTTCCCGTTGCGCATTTTTATTATGCATTGATAATTGCATATTGCAATTGCCAACTCCTCTGGCCCTGCCCCGCGCCGCGGGCTAGCCTGCCCGCGCCGCAAGAGGGAGTGGGGATGTGAAAGCCTGGCTTGTCGAGACCCTGGGTCAGCCGCCCCGGCTGGCCGATCTGCCCCGTCCGGTGCCGGGACCGGGAGAGGTGCTGCTTCGGGTCGCCGCGGCGGGGCTGAACTTCGCCGACCTGCTGATGGCCGAGGGGAAATACCAGGACCGGCCCGGCCTGCCCTTCATCCCCGGGATGGAACTGGCGGGGGTGGTCGAGGAGGCCGGCCCCGGCGTGACCCTTGCCCCCGGCAGCCGGGTCGCCGCCCATGTCCGCTGCGGCGCCTTTGCCGAATGGGGGGTGGTGCCGGCCGACCGGCTGCTGGCCCTGCCCGACGCGATGCCCTTCGACCATGCGGCGGGGTTCCAGATCGCCTATGGCACCTCGCATCTGGCGCTGGCCGGAAAGGCCGGGCTGCGCGCGGGCGAGACGCTGTTCGTCACCGGCGCGGCAGGGGGCGTCGGGCTGACGGCGGTGGAGATCGGGCATCTGATGGGTGCGAGGGTCATCGCGCAGGTGCGGGGGCCGGAGAAGGCGGCGCTGGCCCGGGCCGCAGGGGCGGATGAGGTGATCGAGGGTGATACCCCCGACCTGAAGGCCGCGTTGCGCGACCTTGGCGGCGTGGATGTGGTCTATGATACGGTGGGCGGCCCCGGGTTCGAGGCAGCCCTGCGCGCCACGCGGCCCGGCGGGCGGATGCTGGCGATCGGCTTCGCCGGGGGCGAGGTGCCGAAAGTGCCGCTGAATCAGCTGCTTGTGCGCAACGTCAGCGTGATCGGATTCTGGTGGGGCGGCTACCTGTCCTTCGCGCCGGAAGAGCTGACCGGATCGCTGGCCACGCTGCTGCACTGGTATGCCGAGGGGCGGCTCAGCCCGCATGTGTCGCAGGTGCTGCCCTTCGACCGGCTGCCCGCGGGGCTGGAGGCGATCCGCAGTCGCCGGGCGACGGGGAAGATCGTGCTGGCGAGGGGGTAGGGAGCTTGCCCGACTTCTCTGGCGAAGGCTTCTGCCTTCGCCACGCGATGCGGGTTCCGCTGGACCGGCCGGGCCTCAAGGGCCCGGCCTGGCTCTGGCGAATCCGCCTCAGCCGCCCCGCTTCCGCCCGGCCACCCAGACCTCGCGGATGGCGCGGTCGTCGCCCATCATGATCGTCGGGAACACCTGCTGCCAGATGTCCTCGGCCCGCCGGGTGGCCTGTTCGATGGCGGGGGTGGAGGCAAGGTCGACCACAACCAGGTCCGCCTCCATCCCCGGGGCGATGTTGCCGATCCGGTCGTCCGCGTGCAGCGCCCGGGCCGAGCCTTGGGTCGCCAGCCACCACAGTTGCGACGGGTGCAGCGACAGGTGACGCAACTGGCCCACCTCATAGGCCGCGGCCATGGTGTGCAGCATGGAGAAGGACGATCCGCCGCCCGTGTCGGTGGCTAGGCCGACCCGCAGCCGGGTCGCCAGCCCCATGTCGAACAGGCCCGAGCCGATGAAGGTGTTCGAGGTCGGGCAGTGGATCAGGCTGGCCCCGGCCTCGATCAGCCGGGATTTCTCGCGTTCGGTCAGGTGGATGGCATGGCCGTAAAGCGCGCCTTCGCGCAACAAACCTTGCGCCTCGTAGGTGTCGAGATAGTCGCGCGACTGGGGGAACAGTTCCTTGACCCAGGCGATCTCGTCGGTCTGTTCGCTGAGGTGGGTCTGCATCAGGCAGCCGGGATGTTCCTTCCACAACTGCCCCATCGCCGCCAGTTGCTCGGGCGTCGAGGTGGGCGAGAAGCGCGGCGTGATGACATAGGACAGCCGGTCCACCCCATGCCATTTCTGCAAAAGCGCCTTCGAATCGTCATAGGCCGATTGCACGGTGTCGCGCAGGCCGTCCGGCGCGTTGCGGTCCATGCAGGTCTTGCCCGCGAAAATCCGCTGCCCGCGGGCCTGCGCCGCCTCGAATATCGCATCGACCGAGGCCGGGTGGATCGTCGCATAGCTGCAGACCGTGGTGGTTCCATGCGCCAGGGTCAGGTCCAGGTAGCGGTTGGCGATTTCGGCGGCATAGGCGGGATCGGCGAAGCGCATCTCCTCGGGGAAGGTGTAGCCGTTCAGCCAGTCGATCAGCCTTTTGCCCCAGGACGCGATGATGGCGGTCTGCGGATAATGCACATGGGCATCGACGAACCCGGCAGAGATCAGCGCCTTGCCGTAGTCGTGGCGCACGGCTTGCGGATGGGCGGCCTTCAGCACTGACGCTTCGCCCACTGCCGCGATACGGCCCCCCTCCACCAGCACCGCGCCATCGGTGATGTGGCGGGCGGCGGCGGGGCCTTCCACGAAAGGATCGGCGGTGAAGGACAGCACCTGTCCCAGAAGAAGATCGGCCATGACACCTCCCTGTGTCGAAACCCTGACAGAATAAGGCGTCGCGCGCGAAAGGGAATCTGCGGCTTGCCCCTGTTTCCCTGAAACTGCTTCCGGTAAGGTCGGGGCAATCGGAACGGGGGCAGGATGGCGGAAGACTTGGCAGAACGCGACGAGGAGGCGGAAGCCGCCGACCGGCTGGAGGCCGTTCTCGCCGCCGTCGAGGCTGGCAACGCCGAGGCGCTGTCGGCCTTGCTTGAGCCGCTGCACGCCGCCGATATCGCCGACATCCTGGAACAGATCGGCCCTTCGGACCGGCAGGCGCTGCTGGCCTTGTGGCAGGGCGGGATCGACGGCGACATCCTGTCGGAAATCGACGATTCGATCCGCGAGGAAGTGATCGAATCCCTGCCCGACGAGGTGGTGGCCGAGGCGGTCCGCGAGCTGGACACCGACGACGTGGTGGACATCCTCGAAGACCTCGAGGCCCCGGCGCAGGAACGTATTCTCGACGCGCTGGAGGATGCCGACCGTCTGGCGGTAGAGCAGGCGCTGTCCTACCCCGAGCATTCCGCCGGCCGCCTGATGCAGCGCGAGGTCGTGGTGGCGCCCGAGCACTGGACGGTGGGCGAGGCCATCGACTGGCTGCGCGGCGCCGAGGTGCTGCCGGACCAGTTCTACCACGTCATCCTGACCGATCCGCGGATGAAGCCCACCGGCTATGTCACGCTGGGACGCATCCTGTCCGCGGCCCGGGCGACGCCGCTGCGCGACATCACCGAAGACAGCTTCCGCCCGGTGAAGGCCACCGACGAAGAGGCTGACGTGGCCTATATCTTCAACCAGTATCACCTGATCTCCTGCCCGGTGGTCGATGCCGACGGGCGGCTGGTCGGTGTCATCACCATCGACGACGCGATGAACGTGCTGGACGAGGAGCACCAGGAAGACATGCTGCGCCTTGCGGGCGTGGGCGATGAAAGCTCGATCTCGGACGGGGTGATGGAGACGATCAAGGGCCGTCTTCCCTGGCTGTTCGTCAACCTGCTGACCGCCAATATCTCGGCGCTGGTGATCGGCCAGTTCGAGGGGACCATCGGGCAGATCGTCATTCTGGCGGCGCTGATGCCGATCATCGCCTCGATGGGGGGGATCGCGGGGACGCAGAGCCTGACCATCGCGGTCCGGGCGCTGGCGACGCGCGACCTGACGGTGTCGAACGCCATGCGCGTGGTGCGGCGCGAGGCGGCGGTGGGCGTGATCAATGGCCTCAGCTTTGCGGTCCTGATGGGGCTGGCGGGCTGGCTGGTGCTGGGGATGCCGATGCTGGGCGTGGTGCTGGCCCTGGCCATGGTGATCAACCTTTGCGTGGCGGCGCTGGCGGGCATCCTGGTGCCGCTGGCGATGGACCGGCTGGGGTTCGACCCGGCGCTGGCCTCGGGGACTTTCGTGATGACGGTGACGGATGTGGTCGGGTTCTTCGCCTTTCTGGGGCTGGCAACGGTGATGCTGCTATGACGGATGTGAAAGCGCTGGCGCGCAAGGCGGCCTTTGCGGCGCGGAAAGAGGCCTTTGCCCGCGGGCAGGGGCAGGCGGCGGAAATCCTGGCCGATTATCTTTCGGCACAGGCGGGGGCGGTGCTGTCGGGCTACATGCCGATGCGCAGCGAGATCGACCCGCTGCCCGCCATGGCCGCGCATCGCGGCGTGGTCGGCGTGCCGGTGATCCCCGGGCCCGCCATGGCGCTGCGGTTCCGCGAATGGTCGCCCGGCTGCGCGCTGGTGGCGGGCGAGTTCGGCGCACTGATCCCGGCCGAGGGGGCGTGGGTGGAACCCGCCGTGCTGATCGTGCCGATGCTGGCCTTCGACGCGCGGGGCTACCGGCTGGGCTACGGCGGCGGCTTCTACGACCGCACGCTTGAGATGCTGCGGGCAAGGCGCCCGACGCTGGCCGTAGGCTTCGCCTTCGCCGCGCAGGAGGTGGACGAGGTGCCGATCGACGCCTACGATCAGCAGCTTGACGCGGTGGTGACCGAAGAGGGGGTGCGGGAGTTCGGCTGATGCGGGGGATCGCCTGTCTGGCCTTGTCAGGGCTTCTCGGCACCCCGGCCGGGGCGGGATGCTTCGCGGCGGACGGGATGCCGGTCAGGGCCAGCTACGCGGGCGGCACCACGCTGGACTATCTGGGGCGCGACGGCGATGTGCTGACCTATCGCTCGGCGGGGGTGGTGTCGCGGATGCAGGCGGGGCTATGGCCGCTGGAACATCGCGGCGAGGGCTATCTGAAGCAATATCACTGGGACATGCCGCTGCCCGGCCTGCAGGAGGTGATCGCCGCGGGTGGCAAGGCGCGGGCCGAGGGGCAGGTGAGCGAGACCAAAAGGAAGCCGGAGCCGGTGGTGATCGAGGTGGAGGTTCTGGGCAGCCGGACCCTCGACTGGGAGGATTGCCGCTATGCCGTGGTCGAGTTCCGCAAGGTGATGACGGTCGGTGGCCGGAAGGTTTCCGAGGGCGTGATGCTCTATGCGCCCGATGCGATGGTCTCTTTCCGCAGCGATACGGTCGAGCTGAGGACCGGCGAGGTTTATTCCTACGCGCTGGAGGCGCTGGAATAGCGCCATCGGGATCCGGCCCGCCCTGTCTGGCGAAGGCGGTGCCTTCGCCATGCCCTCGCTGTCGGCCCCGTCCCCCGCTGTGATTTACTTGCCGCCTGTCATCTACCTCCCCCGCTTGTCATCCCCGCGAAAGCGGGGACCCATCTCCTGACAGCGGGCATCTGGCTCTCCGCTTTCGCGGGGATGACAGGTGCCCGGGCGCATCGAGGAAGGGGATTACTCCGCACGCCCAGCTTGTCTGGCGAAGGTCCCCGCCTTCGCCACGTGGTGCGGCTTCCACCCAACCGGCCGGGACCATAAGTCCCGGCCAGCGCCCGCCCCGCCCTCGGCGGGCGCTTCTCGCCCACCGGGTCAGGCGCTGACCTCCTGTGGTCTTTGGCTGACAGGTCTACAGGGTGAACCGCCGCGCACGGGCGGGGGCGAGGCAATGCCTCGCCTCATCCCGCCCGGCCAAGGTCCCCCAGCCACGATCTACAACCGCTGGAGTTATCGTGGCCCCTGCCCTATCTGATTTCTTGAGAGGTTAGCGCTGAGGCGGTGACGCTACTGGCTGTATTTTGGAGACACAGAAAAATGTCAGTTGGGACGTGTAAAACATGCGGACACAATCCAGTAGCAAAAGGGGCGCGGTATTGTCCTAAGGGCGGTGAAAGGGACCCAAACCCGAGTAATTTCTGGGGTATAGTCGTGCTGGTTATAATGGCGATGTTTGTCCTGAACGGGATCTTACAGAAGATCGCCGGATTCTTCGGATAGTGGATCGCCTGGGTTGAGGGGGGCTTCAGGTGTTTTTGCCCTCATAGCAGACCGCCGCCCACGCACGGGCGGGGGCGAGGCAGTGTCTCGCCTTCTCCCGCCCGGCCGAACGCTCGCCGGATACCGTCCCACCCCGGCGGCGCGCTTAGTCTGCCCGTGCATGGTTGAGCGCAGGCTAGTCATGCTCGGGACGCGATATATTCGTAGCCGGAGGCGCTGGAGCAGCGCCCCGGATGACGGAAGTTTTCATGTCCCGGCGCAGGGTTTCGCGGCTAGTCTGGCGGCAGCTTCTCAGGAGATGCCGATGATCCGCCCCCTTGCCCTTTGCCTGTCCTCGCCCGCGATGGCCGACTGCCTGCCCGAAGGCAG
>CAYLSD010000025.1:7258-56716 GCA_964386345.1 uncultured Fuscovulum sp. | reverse complement strand
TGCTGCGCCAGGGCAGCATCGCCGATCAGGTGCTGGGAGTGGAAGCCCAGGGGTAGCATTCCCCGGCAACCAGCGATGACATCGGAGAAGGTTTCCACGAAATCACGATTGATTTTGACGTGAATATTCTCTTGCGTTGAGGCCGGTCCTGTGGCGCAATTGCGGCAGGCAGGACCACCGTCCTGGCCGCCGCAAAAGGAAACGGACCATGACCGCAGCCCCCTTCCCCCGCAGTGCCTTCGGGCAGGCCGCATCGATCGGCCCCACCTGCGCCGTGCGGCTGATCGACCGCCGCACCGGCCGTCCGCACCGGATCAACGGCAGCCCGCTGGTGCTGTTCACCCGCCGCCCCGAAGAGGCCGCCGCGGAACTGCTGGACGGCCGAGACCCCGCCGTCTGGGAGGCGCGGGTCGAACCCATGGGAACCTGAACTTTTCTGAACATGATACTGATATAAAAAGAAATCCCGGATATTTCCGATACATCCGGGATTTCATGCTTTATATGATGATTTAACCACAATACATTGATATAAATACATATTCATAAAATATACCACAAACTCCCCTTGTCCCGCGGCGGACAGCGGCACTCCGCCCCGCGATGTCGCAAAATCGCCAATCCGCTTCGCCCGTGTTACTGTCCGCCTGTCCCCCTCCGCCGCCTTATGCGCGGGAAGTCCATGCTTTCAGGGACCAGCGACATGAACGACACCACCATCCGGCAAGGCCGCGCAGGCGGACGGGGCGCGCGCAGGGCGATGCGCGCAGCCCCGGATTTCGAGATGCTGCCCGCCTTGAAACGCGGCCTGCCGCTCTGCGAGCCGATGACGCCCGGGCAGGTCGAACGCATCGACACTGCCTCGATGGCGATCCTCGAAGAGGTCGGCGTCATCTTCCGCGACCAGATCGCACTGCAGGACTGGAAGCGCGCAGGCGCCCGCGTCGAGGGCGAGCGGGTATACCTGGACCGTCATCTGGTGCGCGAGTTGATCGCCACCATCCCCTCGGGCTGGACCTACCGGGCGCGAAACCCCGGCCGCTCCCTGCCCTTCGGCGGCAACCGTTCGATCTTCGTGCCGATGACCGGCGCGCCCCGTTCCGGCTGTGGCAGATCGTCGACGGCGTGGTGACCACGGTGGGCGAGATGAGCACGGACGACATCGAGGCGGTGAAGGCGAAGATCCAGTAAGGGCCGCAGCGGCCCGAACGGCGGCGCATCCCCCGGGGTGCGCCGTTTGCCATTGCCGCCCGCCATGGACAGCGCCCGGCTTCCGGTCCAGAAAGGCCGCCGCACCGCCACGGAGGGGACCATGCCCGCGCTGATGATCCAGGGGACCGGCTCCAATGTCGGCAAGTCGCTGATCGTGGCCGGGCTCTGCCGGGCGGCCTTGCGGCGGGGGCTGCGGGTGCTGCCCTTCAAGCCGCAGAACATGTCGAACAATGCCGCCGTGACCGGGGATGGCGGCGAGATCGGCCGGGCGCAGGCGCTGCAGGCGCTGGCCTGCGGCGTGGTCCCGCATACGGACATGAACCCGGTGCTGCTGAAGCCCGAGACGGATGTCGGCGCACAGGTGGTGGTGCAGGGCAAGCGGCTGACCACCACGCGGGCGGCGGACTACGGGCGGCTGAAGGCGGGCCTGACGGGACCGGTGCTGGAAAGCTTCCGGCGGCTTGAGGCACGGGCGGATCTGGTCATCGTCGAGGGCGCGGGCAGCCCGGCGGAGGTGAACCTGCGCGCCAACGACATCGCCAACATGGGCTTTGCCCGGGCGGCGGATGTGCCGGTTGTGCTGGCGGGCGACATCGACCGCGGCGGGGTGATCGCGCAGATCGTCGGGACGCAGGCGATCCTCGACCCGGAGGACGCCGCGCTGGTGGCGGGGTTCTTCGTCAACAAGTTCCGCGGCGACCCGCGCCTGTTCGACGACGGCTACCGGCTGATCCAAGAGCGCACCGGCTGGCAGGGTTTCGGCGTCGTCCCGTGGTTCCATGGCGCGGCCCGGCTTCCGGCCGAGGATGCGCTGGACCTTGCGGGCAACGGCGTGGGCGGGCCGGTCAGGGTGGCCTGCCTCGCGCTGTCGCGGATCGCCAATTTCGACGACCTGGACCCCCTGAAGCAGGAACCGGGGCTGGCGGTCGAGATGGTCCTGCCCGGCCGCGCCATCCCGGGCGATGCGAAGCTGGTGATCGTGCCGGGGTCAAAATCCACCCGCGGCGACCTTGCCTTCCTGCGCGATCAGGGCTGGGACATCGACCTGCTGGCACATCGGCGGCGGGGCGGCCATATCCTCGGCATCTGCGGCGGCTACCAGATGCTCGGGCGGTCGGTCTCGGACCCCGAGGGGATCGAGGGACCTGCGGGCGAGACGCCGGGCCTTGGCCTGCTGGACGTGGCGACGGTGATGACGGCGGACAAGCGGCTGACCCGGTCGACCGCGGTGCATCGCGCCAGCGGGCTGACGGTGGAGGGCTACGAGATCCACATCGGCCGCACCGAAGGCCCCGACTGCGCCCGCCCCTTCGCCATGCTGGACGGACGGGCCGAGGGCGCCACCTCGCCCGACGGGCGGGTGACGGGCAGCTACCTGCACGGGATGTTCACCGACGACAGCTTCCGCGCGGCCTGGCTGCGGGGGCTCGGGGCGGCAGCCTCGGGCCTTGCCTATGCGGCGGGGGTGGAGGCGGTGCTGGACGATCTGGCCGACCATCTGGAGGCGCATCTGGACGTGGGCGCGCTGCTGGCGCTGGCGCGGTAAGGGCCGGGCGGGAACAGGCGAGGCGCTGCATAGCCCCTGCCCGCGTGTGACGGTTCAACTTGTAGACCTGTCGGCCCTCGACCCCGGAGGCCATGCCCCCTCACCCATCCGCCACGCAGACCTGCCTCTGCCGGCCAAGCCCCGCGATCCCCAGCTCCACCACCTCGCCGGGCTTCAGGAAGCGCGGCGGCTTCTTGCCCATCCCCACTCCGGGCGGCGTGCCGGTCGAGATGATGTCGCCCGGATGCAGGGTGAAGAACTGGCTGAGATAGGAGATCAGGAAAGCCACGCCATAGACCATGGTGCGGGTCGATCCCTCCTGCATGGTCTCGCCATCCACCTTCAGCCACATGTCCAGCGCCTGCGGATCGGGCACCTCGTCCGGCGTCACCAGCCATGGCCCGGTCTGGCCGAAATTGTCGCAGCTCTTGCCCTTGGTCCATTGCCCGGCGCGCTCGGCCTGGAAGCTGCGCTCGGACACGTCGTTGATCACGCAATAGCCAGCGACATGGGACAATGCCTCGGCCTCGGTCACATATTTCGCCGGGCGGCCGATGACGACGCCAAGCTCCACCTCCCAGTCGGTCTTGACCGAGCCGCGGGGGATGATGATCGGGTCGTCCGGGCCGCAGATCGCCGAATTGGCCTTCAGGAACAGCACCGGCTCGGCCGGGACCTTCAGGCCGCTTTCGGCGGCATGGTCGGCGTAGTTGAGGCCGATGCACATGAACTTGCCCGTCCCGCCGACGCAGGGGCCGAGGCGCGGGTTGCCCTCGACCGGCGGCAGGGTCTCGGGGTCCAGCGCAGCGATGCGGCCAAGGTCCACCAGCACCTCTCCCGCAAGGTCGCCGATGATGCCGCTGAGGTCGCGGATGCGGCCCTCGCCGTCCAGAAGCCCCGGCTTCTCCGCCCCGCGGGGGCCGTAACGCAGCAGTTTCATTCCCGATTTCCCTGTCCTGTTCGCTCAAGGCCCGACGGCAACCGCACCGCGGCCTGCCGGTGGGCGCCTTCCGCATCCAAGGGCAGGCGGGCGGGCGGGTCAATATCCGATGCGGTGGGATTGCGTCAGGTTCGGGCGGGACAAGGCGAGGCACTGCCTCGCCCCCGCCCGCGTGGATGGGTTCACCCTGTAGTCCTGTCAGCGGGAGACCCGGAAAGGCCAGCGCCCGACCCGGTGGGCGAGAAGCGCCCGCCGAGGGCGGGGCGGGCGCTGGCCGGGACTGATGGTCCCGGCCGGTCAAGCAGAACCCGCATAGCATGGCGAAGGCACACGCCTTCGCCAGATCAGCCGGACAATATCCCGCCGAATGCCGCGCCTAGCTACCCGGGCGGGAAATCTCCTGCACCCCGTCCCCGGTGACGATGCGGTCCAGCGGGATGTCGTGCGGCTGCGGGAAGATGCTGTCCAGCCGCGCGGCGGAAAGGCCGATGCCCACCGCCAGCGGCTTCCGCGCCGCCAGCGTCCGGTCGAAATAACCGCCGCCGTAGCCCAGCCGATAGCCCTGCCTGTCCCAGCCGACCAAGGGCGCAAGGGCAAGGTCGGGCTGCACCGTCCCGGTGGTCGCCGGGACGGGGATGTTCCAGTCGCCGCGCACCATCGGATCGCCGGGCCTCCACGGGCGGAAGACCAGGGGCGCAAAGCGTGTCTCCACCACAGGCAGGGCGGTGATCGCCCCCCGTTCGGCCAGCGCGGCCAGCCAGAAGCGCAGGTCGGGTTCGGACCTGATCGGCCAGAAGCCCGAGATCACGCGGCCCCGCACATCGGGCAGCATCTCCTCAAGCACCCGGTCCAGCCCGGCGGCGATGCCCTTGGCCGCCGCCTGCAACTCCGCCACCGGCAGGGCGGCGCGCATCGCCAGCAGCTCCGCCCGCTTCGCCTTCCGCCAGCGCGCCACATCCACCGCCTGCTGCGGGTCCACCCCCAGCGGGTCGAAGTAATCCGGCGCCACCTCGCCCGCCATGCAGGGCGGCGAGGCGTAGGAGGAAGACGGCTTGTCCCCGGTCATGCCCTGCCCTCCAGCCGGTTCAGGGCCGCCCCGGCCTCGGCAACGATCTGCTGAAGCCGCCCGGCGGCGGTGGGGATGTCGCGGATCGCCCCCACCCCCTGCCCCGCGAACAGCGCCATCGCCTCAAGGTCGCCGGTGGTGATGCGCAGGGGCGAGTCGGTGCTGTAGCGCAGGATCGGGCGCCCGCCCTCGTCGGCGATGGGTTCGCGCGGCAGGCGGTCGGGATCGTGGCCGGTCAGGTTGAAGCCCAGCGCGCGGGTCACGCTGTTGGCGATGACGCGGACCGCCGCATGGGCAGGCCAGTTCAGCACGTAGATATCGGTATGGACGGTATCCGCCGGACCCGCCTCGACCACGCGCTGCTTGTGGTAGTCATGCGCGAAGGATTCCTGCGTCGCAAGGAAGGCGGTGCCCAGATGCACCCCCTGCGCCCCCGCCGCCAGCGCCGCCACCAGCCCAGCACCCGAGGCGATGCCGCCCGAGGCCACCACCGGCACCTTCGCCTCCCGCGCCACGGCCTCCACCAGTTGCAGCATGCCCACGGTGCCATGGACATGGCCGCCCGCCTCCACCCCTTGGGCGACCAGCACGGCGGCACCGGCATCTTCGGCCTGACGCGCGGCCTCGACCGTGCCGACCTGATGGATCACCCGTCCGCCTTGCGCGATGACGCGGGCGATCACCTCGGGCACTACGTCCCAGAAGAAGGAGAAATCGGTGACGCCAAGGTCCAGACAGGTGCCGATCTGGCGGTCCAGAAGGCCCGCTTCGGTGGCCGAGGGGATCACGTTCACCGCGAAGGGCCGCACAGTGGCCGCGCGCAGGGCCTTGACCTCGGCGGCGATCAGCGCCGGGTCCTCGCGCACCATGCCAAGCTGGGCATAGCCCCCGGCATTGGCCACCGCCGCCGCCAGTTCCCAGCGGGACACGCCGCCCATCCCGGCCAGCATCACCGGCACCTCGCAGCCCAGCAGGTCGCAAAGCGGCGTCTTCAGGCGGGGATGCGGGGTCATCGGGCCTTCTCCATCTGCTCGGTCAGCACATCGCGCAGCACGGCGGCATGGCTGCGTTCGGGATCGCGCGCCGCGGTCAACAGCGTCACCGGACCCTTGCGGCACCAGTCCAGACATTGCGCCACGGCCTCCGGCATCGACTCAAGCTGCGCCCGGTAGCGGGTGCGGAAATCGGGCCAGCGGGCCTCGGGGTCGGCATGGAACCACTTGCGCAATCCGGTGTCGGGCGTGACCGTCTTCGGCCAGCCGTCCAGATGCAGCGAGGCCTTGGCGATGCCCCGGGGCCAGAGACGGTCCACCAGCAGTTGCGCGCCCGGCCTGTCGGCGGGATCGTGGTCGTAGACCCGGGCGATGCGGATGGGGAAACGCAGGCTCATCCCCGGCCCCGCGGCTGGCCGGTTCTTTCGGAAGGGTGCCTGTCCGGCATCTGGCCTCCTTTCCCCCTGCCCGCCACGCGGGCGGGAAATTCGGGGGTTGCCCAAAGGGGTAGGCTGATGAATAGGTATTGTAAATACCCATTTAGGACCGGTGTCATGCGGCTGACCTCCTTCACCGACTACGGGCTTCGGGCGCTGATGCGGATGGCGGGCGCACCGGGGCGGGCGCTTTCCACCGCCGAACTGGCCGGGGAGCTGCGGATCTCGCGCAACCACCTGACCAAGATCGTGCAGGTTCTGGCACGGGCGGGCTATGTCAGCACGCGGCGGGGCGGCGGCGGCGGCGCGATGCTGGCCCGCCCGGCGGACGAGATCCGGCTGGGCGATCTGGTGCGGCTTCTGGAACAGGGGCAGGCGCTGGTCGAATGTTTCGCCGAGGGCGGCGGCACCTGCACGCTGACCGGCGACTGCCGGCTGAAGCACCGCCTGCGCAGCGCCGAGGAAAGCTTCCTGCGCGACCTGAACCGCTCGACACTGGCCCAGATCGCCTCGCCGTCGCGGGAACTGGTGCCGGGGTAAGGGTCCGGCCGGACGGAACCTTTCCCGGCGCCCGGGGTTATCTTTCCCGGCCCTGATTTCCATCCAGGCCGGCAAGGGCGGCCCATCACCGGCCCGACGAAAGGATTGACCGATGAAAATGAAACACCTCGCTGCGCTGGCCGCAGCCGCCGCCATCACCGCCCTTGCCGGCTGCGTCGAGTTCCCGGACAACACCGCAGCCTGCCGGGCGGAGGATGCCGCCAGACTCGCGGGCATGGCCACGCCCAGCGATGCACAGATCATGGCACTGACCGGGGCCTCGACGGTCCGGCGGGCGCAGGAAGGCCAGCCGCTGACGATGGAATACATGGAGACCCGCGTCACCGTGCTGACGAATGCGTCGGGAACGAGGATCCTGCGCGCGATGTGCGGCTGACCCGGCAGGGTTCAGCCGCGCGGGCGGCTGCGCCATTCGCCGCCGGCGGATCGCGTCAGCCGCCAGCGGCGGGCCGCGACCGGGTTGCCCTTCGCCGTCCGGTAGCCCGGAATGTCGAGGCCGATCGCCTCGTCCTCGCGCGCCCATTGGCCGATGACGGCGGTACCGTCGCCGAACTCGACCAGACAGCCCGGGCCTTCGGTCCCGTCTTCGTGGAGCGCGACACGCGCACCGGGAAAGGCATGGCTATGGGTGAAGACGAACCTCAACGCCGGTCTCCCTGAACTGGCCTTCTGGGCCAGCGGCAATCTCCCCGCAGATGGGACGCCGGGGCCTCACGCACAAGAGTTGGGGCGATGCGCGCTTCAGCCGCCTTCTGCAACTCGCGGAGTCTCGATCCGGCGCGACCAGTCCTCGGTGCGGCCGCTGTCCAGCCGGGTCAGCGCAAGGCGGCGCCAGCTTTCGGGCAGGCCGGGAAGGGCCGAGAATTCGGCCAGATCGGCGCGGTTCATCCGGTCGTGATAGAGAAGGTGGCTGACGCGGGCCAGCGTCCAGCCGGGGTTCGGACGGGCGGCCAGCGCGGCGCGGTCGCCCGCGGCGATCGCCCCCGGCTCAAGCACCCGGAAATACCAGCCGCAGCGGCCCGTGTCCTGCACCAGCCGCGCCATGCCGGGCCGGTCGAAGCGCAGGTTCAGCTTCCAGCAGGGCTGGCGGCCCTGGCTGACCTCGACCAGCGCCTGCCCCAGCCGCCAGCGGTCGCCAAGGCAGAGGCCGGACTCGTCCGCCCCCTCGACCACGAGGTTCTCGCCGAAGGCGCCGGGACGGAACAGCCCTGCCCTGTCGGGCATATCCTCCGTCCACAGCGGATAATTCGCCACGGCATAGGCATGCAGCGCCTTGTCCGGGCCGCCGTGGTGGCGGCGGTCGGCCTGTTCGTCGCCCGCCAGCCCCTCCGGCCCGGCCATGACCGGCCCGGCGACCGGCGCCTTGTCGATGGCGCTGGTGCCGGGGCCGAAGGGGCGCGCCCGGCCCACCCGCACCTCGGCCACGGTGAAGCCCGCCGTCACGCCTCGCGCTCCATCACCAGTTGCATGATCTCGGCCCCCACCGCCATGTCGGAGACCTGCCCCAGATGGCGCGCCCGCATCCGCCCCTGCCGGTCGAAGAGGATCAGGCTGGGCATGCCCTCCAGCCCCCATTCGGCCATGGTGCGCGGCATCGGCCCCTTGCCCGGCTGGTCCATCGCCACCGGAAAGCGGATGCGGTATTCGTGCAGGAAAGCCTTCAGGGAGACCGGGGTCATCGCCTCGTGATGCTCGAAGACGGAATGCAGGCCGAGGACCATCACATCCTCGGGCCGGAAGGTCTGGCGGATGCGCAACGCCTGCGGCAGGCCATGGCTGACGCAGCCGGGGCAGAGCATCTGGAACGCCTCGACCACGACCACGCGGCCCTTCAGCCCCTCCAGCGCGGGCGGGCTGTCGGTGTTCAGCCATTCCGAGGCATGGATCGCGGCTTCCGTCATCTTCTCCTCCTGTCTGGACGGCCGCGCGGGTTGCGCGCGGCCGCAAGGATCAGTCCACCCGGCCGGGCAGGCTCAGGTCGCCCGAGGCCACGTCGAACACATCGGTCACGCAAAGCAGCGGCGCGTGGATATTGGCATCCACCCGCAGCGCCGCGGTCACGCCGTCGAAGCTGGCGCCCTTGACCGCGCCGATATCGGCGAAGGGGACGCGCACGCTGACCGCCTGTCCGGCGAAGACCGGCGACCAGCCGGGGCTGTCGATCAGGATCGGCAGGCCCGGCCATGTCACCGGCAAGGGCGGCGTCTCGCCCTCGGGGATGTCCACCGCCTTCAGCGCGCCCGGCCCGCAGGCATCGTCCGGCCCCAGCACCACCCAATGGCTGTGCCATGCGCCGCCGTCGTCGCCGGTGTCGTTGCTGCCGTTCTCGTCGAAAAGCGGCGTGTCGTCGAAATCCGGGTGGATGGTGACGGCGAAGGCAAGGATGCCCGCGCCGGGCGCGAAGCCCAGGGTGGAGGGGTCCAGCGAGGTCGGCCAGACATAGGAGAACACCGCCGCCCCGCCCAGCGCGCCGGTGGCCTCGGGCACGGTCGCGCCGGGCGTTCCGGCGGTGGCCATGGCGAAGGTGGCGATGTTGCCCTCGGTGGTGATGGCGGCGGAAACGATGTCGAAATCGGCGATCTCCGCCGTTCCGGCCGCGGTCTCGATCCCATGCGCCAGCGCGGGGCCCGCGCAGGCGGCAAGCGTTCCGGCAAGAAGATGGCGTAAACCCGGGTTCCGTGACATGATGGGGGGCTTCCTTTCGTCTGAGGGGTTGCAAACCGGGCGTCCGGGCCGTTGCAGCGGCTTCGGGCGCCCCTCTCAGGCCACGGCGGCGAAACGCGCGAAGGCAAGGGCGCGCTCCTCCTGTGTGGCTTCCCCGTGGTCGGCGCAGGCAAGCCGCAGGGCGGCATCGCCGAAGGCGGCGTCCACGAAGGCGCAGTGATGCGGGCGGGCCGCATCGTCATGGGCATTGGGGCGGAAGTGGCGGCAGGTCAGGCACATCCGCTGCACCGGGATGGCGCCCGCCTCCTGCAACCCGCGGATCACCAGCGTCAGGCCACGCAAGAGCCCGGCACGGTCGGCCTCGGGCAGGCCATCCAGCACCGGGGCGATGGCCCCGGGCATGTCGGGCAGCAGGGCGGCGGCCCCTGCCCCGCGCGGCGTCAGCGCCACCAGCGCGGCGCGCCGGTCCTGCGGGTCGGGCCGGCGTTCGGCCAGCCCCTTGGCGGCAAGGGTGGTGACGGCATCGGTCAGCGTCGGCGCCGAGACGCCAAGGCCGCGCGCCAGATCGCCGCTGCGCATCGGCCCCGCGGCCAGTTGCGACAGGATTTCCGCCTGCGTCGGCGTCAGCCCCTGCGCCCCCGCCGCGCGCCACCCCGCCGCGCGCCAGAACAGGGCGAGGCGCGACAGGGCATGGGCGATGTTCCCGGCAGCGGACATGGCGACTCCTTGCCGCCGATAATATTAGGATTCCTAACCAATAGCAAGGATACCCCGCCGAGGGCGGGCGCTGGCCGGGACTTCTGGTCCCGGCCGGTTCAGATGGACTCCGCAACGCGTGGCGAAGGCGACGGTCTTCGCCAGACCAGCCGCCCCTACTCGATCCCGAGCGCGGCCTTCACCACCGGCAGCCCCTCCTGCCCGTCGAAGGTGGTCACCCCGGCCAGCCAGCCCTCCAGCAGTTGCGGCATTTCCGCAAGCTGGGCCCGGGCCGCCTCCTGCGGCTCCAGCCCGTCGGTCAGGATCCGGCGCATCCCGTAGTTCTCGTAGTCCAGCGTATAGGACAACTGGCCCAGAAGCTTCGCCGCATTGGGGCATTCCGCCGCGAAGCCCGGGCGCGCGATGGTATAGACCGTGGCGCCGCCGAAATCCGGGCCGAACACCTCGTCCCCGCCGTCGAGATAGGCGATCTGGTAGTCGATGTTCATCGGATGCGGCTCCCAGCCCAGGAAGACGATCGGCTCGCTGCGCGAAACCGCGCGTTCCACCTGCGACAGCATCCCGTTCTCGCTGGTCTCGACCACTTCCCAACTGCCGTCGAAGCCGTAAAGCCCGTTCGCCACCATATCCAGAAGGTAGTCGTTCGACCCCGGCTCGATGCCGTAGATCTTGCCGTCGAACATCTCGCGGTTGGCGGCCACGTCGGCGAAGGTCCTGATCCCGCCCTCGGCGACATAGGCGGGCACGGCAAGGGTGAATTTCGCGCCTTCAAGGTTCAGCCCCAGGACCTCGACCCAGTTGTTGTCGAAATAGTCCTTGAAGTTCTCGTCCTGCACCGGGCGCCAGTTGCCCTGGAAGGCATCCATGTTGCCCTCTTGCAGCGAGGTATAGGCGATGCCGAGGCCAAGCAGCGTGTCGCTGGCCTCGTAACCAAGCGCGTTCAGGATCACCTCGGCGGTGGCGTCGGTCAGCTGGATGTCGGTCCAGCCCAGGTTGGCAAGGCGGATCGTCCTGCAGCTTTCGTCATCCGCAAGCGCGGTTCCGGCGGCAAGGCAGGCGATGGCGGTCGTGATGGCAAGGTTCTTCATGGTTCTCCCCGTTGGTTTTCGTGGTTGCGGAAATGTGGCGCCGGTCAGTCCCCGAAGGTGATGACCGACCGCGCGACCCGGCCCGCACGCAGGTCGTCGAAGCCCTCGTTGATCGCCGCAAGCGGCAGGCGGCGCGAGATCATCCGGTCCAGATGCAGCCGACCGGACAGGTAGAAATCGACATAGCGCGGCATGTCGACCCGGAAGCGGTTCGACCCCATGTTCGAGCCCTGCAACCGGCGGTCGTAGAGCAGCGCGACCGGGTCGATTTCCAGCGTCTCGCCCTCGGGCACCATGCCGATGACGGTGGCGATGCCGGAGGGGCGCAGCATCTGGAACGCCTGTTCCGAGGTCCGTTTCAGGCCGAGCGCCTCGAAGGAATACTGCACGCCGCCGCCGGTCAGGTCGCGGATCGCCTCGACCGGGTCGCAGCCGGCGGCATTGACCACCTCGGTCGCGCCGAAGTCGCGGGCCAGCGCCAGCTTGTCGTCGCGGATGTCCACGGCGATGATCCGCCCGGCCCCGGCAATGGCCGCGCCGTTGATCGCCGACAGCCCGACCCCGCCGCAGCCGATCACCGCGACGGTGGCGCCGACCTCGACCCTTGCCGTGTTGATCACCGCGCCCATGCCGGTGGTGACCGCGCAGCCGATCACCGCCGCGCGGTCGAAGGGCATGTCGGGGCGGATTCTGGCCAGCGCATGTTCATGGACCAGCATCATCTCGGCGAAGGCCGAAAGCTCGTAGAACTGCGCGACCGGGGCGCCATTCTGCGACAGGCGCGGCGGCTCTGCCTCGCCGCGCCGGGTCTCGTGCTGGTGGTCGCAGCCGTAGGGCCGCCCGCTGGTGCAGTGATCGCAATGGCCGCAGAAGACCGAGAGGCAGCCGATGACGTGATCGCCGGGCCTCAACCCGATGACGCCCTCGCCCACCTTCTCGACGATGCCTGCAACCTCGTGTCCCAGCACGGCGGGGCCGTCCATCGCATAGGCGCCGTCGATGAAATGCAGGTCGGAATGGCACAGGCCCACCGCCATGGTGCGCACCAGAACCTCGCGCGGGCCGGGATCGGCGACCTGCACCTCCTCGATGGTCAGCGGCTGGTGCGGGCCGTGGAAGACGGCGGCTTTCATGGGCGTTTCTCCTGTGGGGCAAGGCGGATGCGCAGGAAGGCCGCGATTTCGTCCAGAGAGGCGGCGGCTTCGGGCAACGCCCGGTAGAATTCGAAGACATGCCAGAGGCCGGGCCAGTCGCGCAGCACGACCGGCGTTCCCGCCTTTTCCAGCGCTTCGGCCAGCGCATGGGCCTGCTCGCGCAGGAGGTCGCGGCTGCCGGTGGTGATGATCGCGGGCGGCAGCCCCTCCATCGGACCGAAAAGCGGCGAGATGGAAGGATCGCGCGCCTTCGCCCCCGCCCCGGCATAAAGCCGGGCGGCGTCGTTCAGGTGGCGGCGGGTCACGGTCGGGTCCCGGCCGTCGTTGGCGCAGGGCAGGCCTTGCCCCGGATCGGCCCAGGGCGACAGCAGCGCCATGGCGGCGGGCATCGCCAGCCCCTCGCGCCGCGCCTGTTGCAGCATCGCCAGCGCGAGGCCCCCCCCGGCGGATTCGCCCACCACCGCAAAGGGGCCATCCGCTGCGGCGACGAAAGCGCGATAGGCCGCAAGCGCATCCCGCGGCGCGGCGGGCCAGGGATGTTCCGGCGCCAGCCGGTAGGCGGGCGAGGTGACCCGCGCGCCCAGCCGCGCCGCCAGCCCGGCCGAGACCGGCAGGTCGGCCTCGGGCTCGCCGCTGATATAGCCGCCGCCGAACAGGTAGAAGATGCGCGGACCACCCGGCCGCGGCCCGTCCTTCGGACGAATGGTCAGGCTGTCCACCCCGCCCACCGCCGCGTGCGCCAGCGCGACCTTGTTGTCGCGCGCGGCGGCGCGGCCCTCGGGGCGGCTGAGGCGCAGGTAATTCTCGCGGAAGGCGGGAAGGGTCCCGGCCGAGACGCTCATCACCCCCACCGGCAGGTTGTCGCGCAGGAACTGCCGCGCCTCTGGGCTGAGGCGCGCATCTTCCGCCTCGCGCCGGGGCGCCGGGTCCTCGGGCGGGGTGAAACAATGCCCGGGCAGGCGGCGGTGCAGCGTGCGGTAAAGCAGATCGCGCGACCGCTCGGGCGTGAAGGTCACCGGATTGGCCGCATTCTGCCAAAGCCCGTCGATGAAGATGACCAGTTCCTCGGCCAGTTCGCGCGCCTCGCCCACCGCCAGCCCCATGTCGCACAGGGCGTGCGACAGGTTCGAGATGAAGCGCCGGTCGTAGGCATGTTCGATCCGCTGCAAGAGCGGGAACTCGCGGATCAGCGCATAGATCGCCAGCCAGGTGTTCACCGCTTCGGGCGTGAGGACCGAGGGCGCGATCTGCGCCTCCATCAGCGCGGTCACCCGTTCCTCGGGGGTCCGTGCCAGCGCCAGCCGCCGCCGGATGCCCGAGGTGAACTCCCGGTAGATGCTGCGGAAGGTTTCCAGCAGCAGCGTTTCCTTGTCCTCGAAGTAATGCTGGATCAGCGCCGGGGCGACCCCGGCCTTGCGGGCGATGCGGCCGAAGCTGGCCTTGCCGATGCCTTCCTCATGGATGCAGGCCATGGTCGCCGCGATGATCTGGCGCCTGCGCACCGGCTCCATTCCGACCTTTGGCATGGGACCTCCACCCGGGCGCCGGGCATCGGCGCCGCTGGTGAATCGTTTTTATAGTATGAGCATATAATAAAGCAAATCATCATTCTTGATCATCGCCGGGGCCTGGCCCTGCGGGGAGCGCTGTCGACGGGTCTGCCCTCACCGGCAGAGGCCGGTGGCCGCCGGGGCGGGCGGGCACTGGCCGGGGGCCTGGGGCACCCGGCGGGACAGAAGGAACCGGCGGCACATGGCCAAGGCGATGACCTTCGCCGGATCAGCCAGACCAGGCCAACCCCGACGGCCCGGACGACTAAGGGCTTGCAAAGGTCAAAGTTTCGCCATCTTCATAAGCCCCTATGACCATGGCACATCTTGGGATTGTGCCGGTCCCCCTGCAATCGCGCGAATATCGGACCGGCCGGAGAATGACATGATACCGATGCGGATACTGGCGGTTGACGACGATCCGGTGTTCCTGATGCTGCTGCAGCATGTGCTGACCTCGCTTGGCTACAACGATCTGGTCTGCGTGAATTCGGGCAGCGAGGCGCTGGCGCTGCTGCGCGATCCGCGCCACAAGTTCGACTGCCTGCTGCTGGACATCGAGATGCCGGGCATGACCGGGATCGAACTGTGCGGCCGCGTCCGCGCCCTGCCCTCGCGCCAGGACCTGCCGATCGTGATGATCACGGCGAACAAGTCGATCGAATTCGTCGAGCCCGCCTTCCGCGCCGGGGCCAACGACTATGTCCACAAGCCCATCGACCAGCTTGAGATGCAGACGAGGCTGCGCATGGTGGGCGACCTGATCGAGGAGCGCCGCCGGCGGTCCTCGGCGGAAAGCCGGATGTCCACCGACTTCGGCCTGCCGGTGCTGAACATCACCTTCGACGAGCCGGTCCGGCTGACCGAGGTCGGCAGCGTGATGGACTGGCTTGCGCTGGAGAACTACGCCCTGACGCTGGGACGGCTGCGCCTGTCGGGGCACAGCGTCATCGCCTTCCACGTGGCGAATGCGCAGGCGATCTATTGCTCGACCGACGGTATCGGCTATGTCGACACCATGGCCAATGTCGCCTCGATCATCGACACCGTGCTGCGGCCCGGCAATCACCTGATCTCCTTTGCAGGCCAGGGGGAATTCGTGGCAATGGTGTCGCAGCGCGCCGATCTCGACCCGCGGATGCTTCAGGACCAGATCGAACTGGCGATGGAGCGCTATGCCCAGATGCACGAGGCATTGGGCATTCCCCTGCCCCGGGTCCAGGTCGGCGAGGCCAAGCGGGCCGGGCTTTTCACCCGGACCTCGGTCAAACGCCTGTTCCACGAGGCGCGGCAAAGCGCCCGGGACCAGGTCAGCGTCAGATAGACGGGGGAAACTATGCTTGTTCTTGGTCCCGACGACAGGGCGTCCGGCCCGCCCTCAGACCCGCTTGCCCCGATCCGGCGGCGGTTCATGGCGGCGGTCGAATCCCATGCATTCGACCTTGCCATGCTGCGCCGGGCCGCCGAGGAACCGGCCGGGCAGCGCCAGGCGCTCTCGGACATCATGATGATCGCCCATCGCGTCTCGGGCGTCGCCGCGACGCTGGGGTTCCAGGCCCTGGGAGATGTGGCGGCCGAGCTTGACCAGAAGCTCAGTCTTGCGCTGAAATCCGGCCCGCTGGAGGTGCGGGACTTCGACGGACCCGTTGCCAGGTTTCACGCCGCGTTGCACGATGCCCAGATCGAGCATCCAAACTGACGGCAGGAGGCAGGGCAACCACCGTGCGATCGACGGTGTAGGCCCCGCATCCGCCCGGCAGCGCAGGTGAGGCCATAAATGCTGGAATGCTTTCGGGTAGCGCAGGTCGACGAACTGGGCGGCGCCACGCTGTTCTTCTGGCTGGGCATCGCCTTCCTGCTGTACTGGACCGCGCGCGGCTATTTCTTCGGCCGCCGCTATTTCGTGATCTCGCTGGTCGCCATGCTCTACTGGCTGATCGCGGTGTTCATGGAACTCAACATGGCCGGGCTGGACTGCAAGGTGTTCTGGGCCAAGTTCTCCTGGCCGGCGATCGTGCTGCTGCCCACGGCCTGGGCCTTCTTCCTGACCGACTACGCGCAGGGCAAGTCGCACACGATGCCGCGCTGGCGCCTTCTGCCGCTGGTCGGCGGCCCGGCGGTCGCGGGTCTGGCGGCCTTCACCAATGACTGGCACCATCTCTTCTACGGCCCCGAGACGCGGCTGATCGAGGTGGGAAGCCGCGTCGCGGCGCAGTTCAGCCACGGCCCGTTCTTCTACGCGATCTCGCTTTACATCTACCTGTTCCTTGCGCGGGCGATCTTCGTGGCGATCCGCAGCGCGGCCCTTGCGCCGCCGCAGCACCGGACCTTCTTCGTCGGCCTTCTGATGGTGACGCTGGCGCCGGGGCTGGCCAACCTGCTGTATATCGGCTTCGGCCTGACGCTGAAGGGCTTCGATCCCACTCCCTTCGCCTTTTCCGCGACGCTGATCATCCTGTCGCTGATGATCGCGCAGAACCGGCTGATGGACGTGGCGCTGATCGCCAAGGACCTGCTGTTCTACAACGTGCCCGATCCGGTGGTGGTGCTGGACCTTGCCGGAAACCAGGTCGGCTGGAACCCCGCCGCGCGGGAGCTGTTCAGCGGCGATACCCCCGGCACGGGCACAGATGAAGAGGAAAACCGCGAGTTCCAGAGCTACATCGCCGATATCATCGCCACCTCGGGCGAGCCGGAGCGCCAGACGCTCTTCATGCGCAACCGCTTCTTCGACCCGGACGTCTTTCCGGTGCGCCAGCCCTTCGCCATCGAAAGGCCGGTGGTGGGCTGGGTGGTGCGGTTGCAGGATTCGACCGAGCGGCGCTTCCTGTCCGGCGCCCTGCAGACCGAGCGCGACTTCCTTGCCCTGCTGATGGAGACCAGCCTCTCGGGCATCATGGCGCTGGACATGCGCGGAACCATCATGTTCATCAACTCCGAGGCCGGGCGCATTCTCGGCATCGAGGGGCTCTTGCTGCGCGAGGTCACGCTGGGCGATCCGGCCTGGGGCTTCCAGACGCCCGAGGGCGCGCCCGCCGTCGGGCTGGGCCATGCCTTCGCCCGGATGCTGGTCAACCAGAAGCCGATCCGCAACCGCCGCCTGTCCTTCCTGCGGCGCGGCGACGGCGAGCGGCGGATGATCTCCGTCAACGCCACGCTGCTGGCCTCGGCGGATTCGGACGAGCGGGTCGTCGTCTCGCTGGTCGACGTGACCGACCAGCACCGCACCGAGCAGAGCCTGCGGGCGCTGGTGGCCAAGACGGAATCCGAAAGCCGAAGCAAGTCGCAGTTCATCGCCAACATGAGCCATGAGATCAGGACGCCGCTGAACGGGGTCCTCGGCATGGCCGAGGTGCTGGACCGGCTGGTGCGCGATGCCGAGCAGAAGAAGATGCTGTCGACCATCCGCCATTCGGGCGAGCTGCTTCTGGGCATCCTGAACGACGTGCTGGACATGTCGAAGATCGAGGCCGGCAAGCTGGAGCTTGAGGCGACGCTGTTCCGCCCCGACCAGATCGCCGCCCGCGTGCAGGACCTCTACAGCGTCTCGGCCGAGGAGAAGGGGATCGAGCTGGACATCTATACCAGCGGCCGCCCCGACCTGGCCCGCGTCGGTGACCCGCACCGCCTGCTGCAGATCCTGCAGAACCTGATCAGCAACGCGATCAAGTTCACGCAGGAGGGCGACATCACCGTGACCTTCTCCTGCCTGCCGGGCAAACCCTTCGTCATCGAGGTCCGCGACACCGGCATCGGCATGACCGGGGAACAGGTCGGCCGCATGTTCAACGCCTTCGAACAGGCCGACGGCAGCGTCACCCGCCGCTTCGGCGGCACCGGCCTGGGCATGGCCATCGTCGCCAGGCTGGTCTCGATGATGGACGGCAGCATCGAGGTGGAAAGCGAGCCCGGAGTCGGCACGACGATCCGCGTCCTGCTGCCGCTGGAAGAAGCCTGAGTCTCCGGCGGGCCGGGGGGCGGGCTGTAGCCGGGTCGGCCCAAACCCCCGTGAAGCCCGGAAGGCCGCGCTAGCGGCGCCCCGTCAGCCGTCCGATGGCGGACAGGAACTCCGCCCCGGGGATCGGCTTCGGCAGCACCAGATCGGCCAGCGTAGCCGCCCGGCCCTCGATCCGGCCCGAACGGTCGGTCGCGGCGCTGAACAGGATCATCGGCGAATCCGCGTTCAGCGACTGGCTGGCGCGCAGGTGGCGGATCAGCCGGTCGCCGTCGATCTCGGGCATGTTCAGGTCGAAGATCAGAAGGTCGAACCTCTGCGTCTGCGCCAGTTCCAGCGCGGCGCGGCCATCTGCGGCCTCGGTCATCACGGAATAAGGCAAAGCCGACAGCATGTGGCCGACGATGGCCCGGTTGATCTCGTCGTCATCCGCCACGAGTATCCTGAGCGGCCGCTGCTGCACAGCGGCCGGTGGGGGCATGTCCACAAGCCCCTGCCCGGGGCTTTCACTCTCCGGCATCACCATCCCTCATTCAGATCGTTACAGGGGCACGGGCGCGAGGCCCTGTCCCTATAGCGTGCAACCGGCGGATGACAAAGAAAAAATGTCACCCGCGACAGTAAGTCACCTGCGCAGCGTCAGGATGGCGTGCATCAGGTCCTTGCGGCGGAAGGGCTTGGCCAGATGGGTGTCGAAGCCCGCCACCAGATAGTCGGCGACCTGGTTCACCAGCGCATTCGCCGTAACCGCGATGGCCGGGGTCGCCGGAACGCCGCGGTCCTTCTCGGCCGCGCGGATCTCGCGAATCGCCGTCACGCCGTCCATCACCGGCATCGAGATGTCCAGAAGCAGAAGGTCGAACGGCGCGCCGCGCCATGCCTCGAGCGCCTCCTTGCCGTCGTTGACGCTGACCAGCCCGGCCCCGGTGTCGGCCAGCATCTCCTCCAGCACCAGCCGGTTGGTCGGGCTGTCGTCGGCGATCAGGATGCGGGTCCCCGCCAGGCTTGCATTCTCTTCCTGCGGCTGGGTCTCGGGCTCTTCCGGATCGGGTTCCGCCTCGTCCAGCGGCAGCGTCACCCGCACGGTCGCGCCCATGGCGCCCGCGCTTTCGCTGAGGGTGCCGTTCATCGCCGCCACCAGAGCCGCGGTCTCGGCGCTGACCGGGAGCGGGTCGGCGGCCGAGACGATCTCGACCACCACGGGCTTTCCGGTCTTGGCGCTGATCTTCAGCCGGACGCTGCTGCCGGCCGAGCCGAAGGGCGATGGCCCGACGATCTGGCGCAGGATCCGGGCCACGGCTTCGCCGTCGCCCTTGCGGCCCTTGTCGCTGCCAAGGTTGCTGAACGCCTCGAAGGTTGCCCCGACGGCCTCTGCCTTCGCCCCGAACTCATCCTCGATCTGGCGGAGGACATCCACTGGCCTGAAAGAACTGGCGCTCACGTCTCGTCCATTCTGAAGTCGATTGCCCAAGGGCCTGTCCCCCGCACGGGACGGAAACCAGACCCACAACATCACGAAATACTGTCACAAGCACATCGCATGGTCGGCGATCGGTCTCTGACGGCCATCCCTGCCCGGGCTCGCAATGCGAAGCAGGGCGACGAACGACCATCACAAAATACAAGTAATTGTCACGGGTTCAACAACCTGCGGCTGAACCGCAGCAAAAAATCGCCGGTCCGTTGTCCGCAGCCCCCTGCTCACCGGACCGCGCGGGACCGCCCCCGCCCCCCATCGGGGGGCGGGGCCGGCTTCAGGCGGTCTTCAGCACCGCCGCCGCGGGCAGGAGCAGGGTCGGCTTTTTTTCGACGGACGCCAATGCCGCGTGCAGCAGGTCGCCGGCATGGGGACGGGTGAACAGCGATTTCCGCACCGCCGTTCCCACGATGACCATCGGGGCGGGCAGCTTGTCCCGGTCGTAGATCTGCTGGTAATCGGCCAGCCGCTGGCGGATCTGCTTTTCGATCAGCCGCACGTCGGGTTCCTGCGTCCCGATGGTCGCCACGACGAAGATGCCCTTGCCGGCGTAGGAGATCATCGCCTCGTGCCGCTTCAGCACGGTCTCCAGCGTGACGCCAACGTCATGCAGCATATTCATGTAGTCGACGCGCCGGGCGCTTTCGAAGAAGGCGTCGGCATTGCGGACCGAGACCGCGAAGACCGCGGCGGCATAGCTGTCCTTGACCGGAAGGCTGGAGAGATAGGCCTCCATCGCGGGATATTCGATGATCCGGTCAAGCCCGGGCATCGGCACCGCCGCCTCGAAGTCGAAGTCCAGCGACTCGATCTCGACGTCATCGTCCATGTCATCGGACGAGGCCTCGATGCTCTGCTCAAGGAAGATGTTGCGCGACTGTTCGGCGATCAGCCGTTCGATCATCGACATGCGGACCTTCAGTTCCAGCGGGTCCAGCGGCTTGGTCAGATAGTCCGTGGCACCGGCGGCGAAGGCGTCGTCGATATAGGCGCGGTCGGTCAGGGCGGTGACCATCATGATCGGCGTGCGCTTGTGTCCGGCGATGGCGCGGATCTGCCGGCACAGTTCGACGCCGCTGGTGCCGGGCATGCGGATGTCCAGCAGGACGCAGTCGAAGCCCTTCTTGCCCGATTCCAGTTCGCGCAGCGCCTCTTTGGCCGAATAGATCGGCGTGACATCGGCGAATCCCAGATCCTTCAGCGAAGCCTCAAGCACTTCGAGGAACAGGGGCTCGTCGTCGACGGCAAGGATTCTCATCTTCACACCTCTCCATCTGGACACCGGCGGACCGGGGGATACCGTCGGGCTCGATCCAGAATTGTGGTTTCCAAGTCATTTCAACCCTTGGGCACATTTGTCGAAATATCGTGGTCAGAATGAGGCATTGTTGTGACCGGGACCCGATCCGCGGGCATCGGCGAAATCGTGCCGATTCCCCCTTCGGCAAGCGGCAGCGGCAGCGTGACCCGTGCGGTCGTTCCGACGCCCGGCTCGCTTTCCAGCTCGATGGTGCCGCCGATCAGATGCACCAGTTCGCGCACGATGGACAGGCCTAGGCCGGTGCCGCCGAAGCGCCGGCTGACGCTTTCGTCGGCCTGCTCGAAGCTGGTGAAGACGCGGGCGCACTGGTCCGGCGTCATGCCGATTCCGGTGTCGGCGACCGAGAAGACCACCGGCCTGCCCGGCCTGCACGAAACGGTCAGCGTCACCCCGCCCTGGGACGAGAACTTGATCGCATTGCTCAGCAGATTGCCGAGGATCTGCTGGATGCGGTGCGGATCGCCAAGCCGGGGCAGGTCCGCCCCGGCCGAGGTGATCACCTCGAATTCCAGCCCCTTCTCTTCGGCAAGGACGGAATAGACCGCCTCCACCTGCTTCAGGATGTCGATCAGCCGCAGCGGCATCCGTTCCAGTTCGATCCGGCCCGCCTCGATCTTCGACATGTCGAGGATGGTGTTCAGCACCGACAGCAGCGTCTCGCCCGAGCGGCGGATGGTGGCGATCATCCGGCTTTGCTCGGGGTCCCTGATCTGCAGGCTGAGAACCTCGGCCAGGCCGAGGACACCGTTCAGCGGGGTCCTGATCTCGTGGCTCATGTTGGCCAGGAAGATCGACTTCGACCGGCTTACCGCCTCGGCATTGGCCAGCGCCTCCTGCAGCCGCTCGGTCACCGCCAGTTCCTCGGTGCTGTCCCAGAAGGAAACCGCGGTATGGATCTCCCCGTCGCCCGCGGCGAAGGGAGTGGCGTTGCAGGTCAGCACCTGGCGGCGTCCGTCGGGCCAGCGGATGGCGAAGCGCAACCCGCGCAGCAGCTTGCCCGCCCGGCGGGCCAGGCTGCACGGCCCGTCCTCCGAAGTCACGCGCTGGCCGTCCAGCCGCTCCATCGTCCAGACCGGGCCTTCGGTCTGGCGGCCGTAAAGCAGCCCGGGCTTCAGCCGCAGCATCCGTTCGGCCTCGGGGTTGCAATACAGCAGAACGTCGTCGCTGCCGTAGATGGCGACGGCGGCGACATTGCTTTCCAGCGCAGATTTCAGCAGGGCGTCGCTCTGCCGGACTTCCATCTCCAGCCGCTTCTGCTCGCTGATGTCGATATCCACCCCGTCGAACAGCACCGGCCGCCCGGCGCCGTCCCGCCGGATGATCCGCCCGCGCGACAGCACCCAGACCCAGTGCCCCTCGCGGTGGCGCATGCGGAACTCATGCTCGAAGACATCGGGGGAAATCTCGGTGCCCTGCCGCGGCGTGTCGTCCTGCAGCATCGGGCGGTCCTCCGGGTGGACCAGGTCGAGGAATTCGGTATGGGACAGCGCCAGCGGGCCTTCGAGGCCGATGATCCTTGCCCAATGCTCGCAGGCCGACATCTGATGCGTTTTCTGGTCCAGCGTCCATGTGCCGACGCGGGTCGCATCCATGATGCTGCTCAGCCGCCGCTCGGCCAGCTCGCGCTGTTCCAGCGACCGCCAGAGCTGTTCGTTGGCGCTGTCCAGCTCGGCCATGTGGCGCTGGCGGGCGGTGATGTCGATCATGGCGGTGACAAGGCCGCCATCCGCCGTCTGCTTGTTCACCCGCCGGAACCAGCGGCCGTCCTTCAGATGGAACTCGTCGCTGTAGCTCGGCTGCCGGTAGGGCTGCATCAGTCCTTCGAGGAAGGGCGCCATCTCGGCGGGATCGTCCGGCCCGTCGAAATAGCCGCGCTCCATGGCGATCCGCAGCAGGTCCGGCAGCGGCAGGCCGGGCTTCAGGACATCGGCAAGCCGCTCGAACGCATGGCGATAGGCGGGGTTGCTGATCACCAGCCGGCGGTCGGCATCGAAGATCAGCATGCTGTCGGGCAGCGCGTTCAGCGCGTTCTCAAGCCGGTTCTGCGCCGCCGCCGCCTCGCTGGCCAGCCGTTCCAGCGCGATCTTCTGTTCCTTCAGCTCGGTGACGATGGTCTCGACCGAGACGAAACCCTGCAAACGGCCATCGGCCCCCCGCAGCGGCAGGATGTTGAAATCGACGTGATAGCGCCTGCCGTGGCGGTCCTTGTTGATCATCTGGCCGCTGAAGGGCCTGACCTCCTCGATCGCGCGGGCGACGGCGGCGGTGACCTCGGGATCGCTTTCCTCGCAGCGCACCAGATCGGTGATCTTCCGGCCGCGGATCTCGTCCAGCGTCCAGCCGACCTGCCGCTCGAAGGCGGGGTTGATCCAGGTCACCCGCAGTTCGGTGTCGACGATGACGACAAGGTTGCTCATCGCCCGGGTCACGCTGCCCAGCCGCCGCAGTTCTTCGCGCAGGGCCTGTTCGCGGGTGATGTCGCGGACAAGGAAGATGGCGGTGGGTTCGCCGCCCGGTCCGGGGGTGGGCTTGCGCGCGCCCCTGACCTCGAAGCTGTGGCGGCCGTCGGGCAGGTCAATCTCATAGGTGATGTCGCTGACCTCGCCGTCCCTCAGGACATGGCGGACCGCCTCGCGCGCGATTTCGGCCACATCGGGGGGAAGGACCTCGCCGACCTCGCGCCCGATGAAATCCTCGGGCTTCAGAAGCAGCATGTTGCGCGGACCGGAGACAAAGCCGGTGTAATGGCCCCTGCCGTCGATCTCGAACAGGAGGTCCGGCATCGCCTCCAGCGTGGCCTTCAGCCGGGCCGAGATTTCCGCGCGATGGGCGTCCTGCCTTGCGCGCGCCATCGCCTCGCCCAGAAGTGCCGCGCATTCGGCGGCAAGCTCAAGGCTGCGGGCATCCGGGATCGCGGCGGGAGGCTCCAGGCACAGGAGACCGGCCAGCACATCCTCCTGCACCAGCGGCGACAGGATGCATCGCCCCGCCCCCTGCCCGGCCAGGAAGGCCCGCAGGCCGGGGACGGCCAGCCGCTCCGGCCCGTCCGCCACCATGGCGGCGGGCACGGCGGCCAGCAGGTCCTGCGCCGTCCCGACCGGAGCTTCCCCCTCGCCGGGGACGAACGCGCCGGTGCCGTCGGGCAGGAACAGCCAGCAGCGGCCGATGTCCAGAAGGCGGGCCAGTTCCGCCAGCGCCTGCCGCAGCCCGGCGGCGGTCTCTCCCGGCGGGCGGGCGATCAGGTCCCTGACCACCCGGATCGCGGCAATCTGTCGTTCCATCCGACCTTCCCTCACCCTGGCCCTTGCAGGCCGGGACCGCCGCCGGACGGGCGGAATCCGCCAGCCGCAGCACCTCGCCCCTAAGTTGAACGGGTCGGCGCGGCGCTGCAAGGGCATCCTTTCCCCTTCCTCCACCCGCTGCCGGGGGCTGGACACCGGCAGCCGAATCCCCTCTGGTGCAGGCAGACACATCGCGGACCGCAGACCTCATGGCGGCGGGTCCCACTGGACAAAGCCCGACAATGACTTCCATTCCCGCCGCCCGGACCGAACCGCCCGCCCATCTGCGGCTGCTGACCGTGCTGGGGCTGACCCATCTGCTGAACGACCTGATCCAGTCGCTGATCCCCGCGATCTATCCGATCCTGCGCGCCTCCTATGCGCTGGACCTTGCCCAGATCGGCATGATCACCCTGACCTTCCAGCTTGCCGGATCGCTGTTCCAGCCGGTGGTCGGGCTTTACACCGACAGGCATCCCCTGCCCTATTCGACGGCGGTCGGCATGTGCTTCACGCTGGCGGGAGTGCTGAGCCTCGCCTTCGCCTCCAGCTATCTGATGATCCTGTTCTCGGTCACCTGCATCGGCATCGGCTCGTCGATCTACCACCCCGAGGCGACGCGGATGGCGCGGTATGTCGCGCATGGCAGGCAGGGGCTGGGACAGGGGATCTTCCAGGTCGGCGGCCAGATCGGCGGGGCGGTGGCACCGCTGGCGGCGATGGCGATCATCGTGCCCTTCGGACAGACAAGCCTCGGCTGGTTCGCGCTGGCGCCCGTCGCCGCCATGGCGCTGGCTCTCTGGCTTGCCCGGCGGCACGACGATATCCGCACCACCTTCCTGGCCGCCACCGCCGGGCGGCAGGGCAGCGGACCGGCCGGCCCGGTGCTGTCGAAACGGCAGGTCTGGCAGGGACTTGCCGTCCTTGTGCTGCTGATGTCGTCGAAACTGGCCTATGTGGAAAGCTTCCGTTCGTTCTACACCTTCTATGTGATCGAGGAGTTCGGCGTTTCCATCGCGCAATCGCAGATGCTGCTTTTCGTGATCTTCATCTCTTCCGCCACCGGCGTCCTGCTGGGCGGCATGGTGGGCGACCGCATCGGCCGCTATGCGATCATCTGGATCTCGATCCTCGGGCCGCTGCCGCTGACGCTGGCGCTGCCCTATGCCGGGCTGACCATGACCATCGTCCTCACCATCTTGATCAACCTGGTCATGGCCAGCGCCTTCGCCTCGATCATGATCTACGCGATGGAGCTGCTGCCGGGCCGGGTCGGGCTGGTGGGCGGAGTGTTCTACGGGCTGAACTTCGCGCTCGGCGGGATCGCGGCGGCGATCCTGGGCGGACTGGCCGACCGGATCGGGCTGCATCAGGTCTATGTGCTGTGCTCGTTCCTGCCGCTGATCGGCCTTGCCGCGTGGTTCCTGCCGCGCACCGGGCCGGCCCCGGCCTACCGGCGGAAACGGTAGCGGGTGACGGCGCGGTAGTCCTGCCCCGGGCGCAGCACCGCGTCGGGAAAGCCGGGATGGTTCGGCGCGTCGGGCCAGCCCTGGGTTTCCAGCGCCACGCCCGCATGGGGGCCGTAGCGAAGACCGTCCAGCCCGGCGGCGCCGTCGAAATGCCGCCCGTCGTAAAGCTGCAAGCCGGGTTCGGTGGTCTCGATCTCCATCCGCAGGCCGGTCCGGCCGGTCAGCCTGGCGACGGGGCGCAATGGCCCGCGGGCCGGGCCGAGGCAGAGGTTGTGATCGTAATCGCCGCCGCTCAGGCCGCGCGGCTGGCGGAAGTCGAAGCGGGTCCCGGCGACGGGCGCCACCTCTCCGGTCGGGATCAGGTCGGCATCGACGGGCAGGTAATGATCCGCCGCCACCTGCAAGAGGTGGCCGCGGGCATCGCCGCTGCCGTCCAGCGCGAAATAGCCGTGATGCGCCAGATTGCACAGGGTCGGCGCGTCGGTCCCGGCCCGCAGGTCGAAGGCCAGCGCGTCATCGGCGACCGAGATTTCCGCCCGGATCGTCAGCTTGCCGGGAAAGCCCATGTGCCCGTCCGGCAGCTCCAGCGCCAGCGTGACGCGATCCGCCGCCAGTTCGGCAATGGTCCAGATCCCGTGATGGATGCCCTCCGCCCCGCCGTGCAGCAGGGTGCGGCCGCGCTCGTTCCGGTCGGCCTGACAGGACTGCCCGTCGATCACGAACCGCCCGCCGCCCAGCCGGTTGGCGAAGCGCCCGACCAGCGCACCGGCATAGAGGCCGGGGCCGAAGTAGTCCTCCGCCGTGGGGAAGCCCAGCACCAGCGGATGCGCCACCCCCTCCAGCCGCAGGTCCTGCACCGTGGCGCCAAGGGTCAGCACCCGCGCGGTCAGGCGCGGGCCGCGCAGGGTGACGGCCTCGACCACGCGGCCATCGGGCGTGGTGCCGAAGACGGCCCGGCTCATGCGGCGGCCATGCGGGTCTGCGACAGCTTCACCAGCCCCTTCTGCAACAGGATGAAGGCCAGAAGCAGGATGCCGATCACGATCTTTGTCCACCAGGAGGACAGGCTGCCGTCGAAGACGATATAGGTCTGGATCAGCCCCATGGTCAGCACCCCCACCAGCGTGCCGAACATGTAGCCCGCCCCGCCGGTCAGAAGCGTGCCGCCGATGACGACGCAGGCGATGGCGGTCAGTTCCGTCCCCACCGTGGCCAGCGAATAGCCCGATCCGGTGTAGATGGAAAACACGATCCCCGAAAGCCCGGCCATCAGGCCCGAGAAGGCATAGACCAGCACCGTCGTCCGCCCCTGCCGCACCCCCATCAGCCGCGCCGTCGCCTCGCCCCCGCCCAGCGCATAGACCGAGGCGCCGAAGCGGGTCTTGTGCGCCACGATCATGCCGATGGCGAAGACCGCCAGCATCAGCACCCCGATCAGCGTCAGCCGCCCCCTGCCGGGCATCAGCCAGTAGGCGCCCTGCAACGTCTTGTAGAACTCGTGCTGGATGGGCACCGACTCGATGGTCAGCAGATAGGCCGCCCCGCGCGCGAGGAACATCCCGGCCAGCGTGACGATGAAGGCGGGCATCGCCAGCCCGTGGATCAGCCCGCCCATCGCCGCGCCGAAGGCGGTGGTCAGCGCCAGCAAGAGCACGAAGACCGCCAGCGGATGCAGCCCGGTATCGCGCAGCATCACCGCGATGAAGACGCCGGAAAAGGCGATGACCGAGCCGACCGAAAGGTCGATCCCGCCGGAAAGGATCACCAGCGTCATCCCTACGGCGACGATGCCCAGATAGGCGTTGTCTGTCAGCAGGTTGCCGATCACCCTTGTCGAGGCCATGGCCGGGAACTGCAGCCAGCAGATCACGCAGGCCACCGCGAAGATGCCGATGGTGACGTAAAGCGGCAGGGCGCGGGTGTTCATTCCGTGGCTCCTTTCGGGGCAGGCCCCTCGCGGCGGCGGGCGCCCTCGCGCCAGAACCGCCATTCGGCGGCGATGCGCGGCGATTGCAGCACAAGGATCACCAGCACCAGCACCGCCTTGATGACAAGGTTGTATTCCGAGGGGAAACCGGCCAGCCGGATGCCGATGGAAATGGTCTGGATGATCAGCGCCCCGATGACCGAGGCCATGATGGAGAACCGCCCGCCCAGCAGGGAATTGCCGCCGATCACCACGGCGAGGATGGCGTCCAGCTCCAGCCACAGCCCGGCATTGTTGGCATCCGCCCCGCGGATGTCGGCGGTGACGATCATCCCGGCCAGCGCCGCGCAAAGCCCGGCGATGACATAGACCGCCACCAGCAGCACCGGAGCGTTCACCCCGGCAAGGGCCGAGGCGCGTCGGTTGATGCCGATGGATTCGATCAGCATTCCCAATGCGGTGCGGCGCATGATCAGGATGGCGGCCAGCGCCACCGCCAGCCAGATCCAGGCCGGCACCGGCAGCGCCAGGAAGGTGCCCGAGCCGATCCAGGCGAAGGCCGGGTCGGTGAAGGTCAGGATGCGCCCCTCGGTGATCAACTGGGCAAGGCCGCGGCCCATGGTCATCAGGATCAGCGTGGCGACGAAGGGCTGCACCCCCACCACGGCGACCAGCGCGCCGTTCCACAGCCCCGCCGCCGCGCCCGCCAGCAGCGCAAGCCCGATGGCCGCGGGCAGCCCCCAGCCCGAGGCGATGGCCAGCGCCGCCACCGCGCCGCAGATCGCCATGGTGGCACCCACCGACAGGTCTATGCCGCGGGTGGCGATGACCAGCGTCATCCCCACCGCCAGCAGCGCCACCGGCGCGCTGCGCTTCAGCACGTCGATCACCGGGCCGACCAGCCTGCCATCGTTCACCGTGACCGACAGGAAGCCCGGGTAGAACGCCGTCACCAGCGCGATCAGCGCGGCCAGCGCGATCAGTTGCGGCGCCAGGCGCTTGAGGTCCTCGCGCATCAGGCCACTCCTTCGCGGGTATCGGCAATGGCGCGCATGATCGTCTCGCCCGAGATCTGCGCGCCGGTCAGTTCGGCGACATGGCGGCGGTCGCGCAGGACGATCACGCGGTTGGAAACGGCGATCAACTCGTCCAGTTCGGAAGAGATGACCAGAATCGACATCCCCCGCTCCACCAGATCGTGGATCAGGTGCAGGATCTCGGCATGCGCCCCCACGTCGATGCCGCGCGTGGGTTCGTCGAGGATCAGGAAGCGCGGGTTCATCGCCAGCCAGCGCGCCAGCACCACCTTCTGCTGGTTGCCGCCGGACAGGTCGCCCACCCGCTTTTCCCGGCCCGAGGTGCGGATGTCCAGCCGCCGGATGTAATCCTCGGCCAGCCGGTTCTGTTCCGCCCGCGGGATCGGCCGCATCCAGCCGCGCCGGGCCTGAAGGCCAAGGACGATGTTCTCGCGGATGGTCAGGTCGGCGACGATGCCGTCGGTCTTGCGATCCTCGGGCGCGAAACCGAAGCCCTGCGCGATGGCGGCGCGGGGCGAGGTCAGGGCAAGCGGTCCCTTCTCGTCCGCGGCGCTGCCGGTCTGCGCCGGGCGCAGGCCGAAGATCGTCTCGGCGGTTTCCGTCCGGCCCGAGCCCAGAAGCCCGGCCAGACCCACCACCTCGCCCTGCCCCACGGTCAGGTCGAAGGGCTCCACCACGCCGCGCCGCCCCATGCCGCCGAAGCGCAGCATCGCGGGCCGCGCGCCCCGGTCGGGGGGCGGGTTGTGCAGCACCTCGTCCTTCAGCGCGCGGCCCAGCATGTGCTCGATCAGCTTCATCCGGTCCAGCGCGGCGGTGTCCACGGTGACGATCTTCTGCCCGTTGCGCAGCACGGTGATGCGATCGGTCAGGTCGAACACCTGATCGAGGAAATGCGACACGAAGACGATGCCGAGGCCACGCTCGCGCAGGCCCCGCACCACGTCGAAGACCATCCCCACCTCGCGCGCGTCAAGACTGGCGGTCGGTTCGTCCAGGATCAGCACCTTGCCCGACAGCGCAACGGCGCGGGCGATGGCGACGATCTGCTGGATCGCCACCGAATAGCTGCCGAGGTCGCGGTCCACGTTCAGGTCCAGCCCGTATTGCGCCAGCAGGTCATGCGCCTGGCGCCGCAGCGCGCGGGCGTCGATCAGCCCGAAGCGGCGCGGCTCGCGCCCGAACAGCAGGTTCTGCGCCACGGTCAGGTTGAGCAGCAGGTTGACCTCCTGATAGACCGTGCCGATGCCAAGGTCCTGCGCCTCGACGGTGGAGCGCGGCGCGATGGCCTTGCCGTCCAGCGTGACGGTCCCGGCGTCGCGGGCATAGGCGCCGGTCAGGCATTTGATCAGCGTGGACTTGCCCGCGCCGTTCTCGCCCAGCAGGGCATGGATCTCTCCGGCGCGCAGGTCGAAATCCACGCCGTCCAGCGCCTTCGTGCCCGGAAACACCTTGGTCAGCGACCGCACCGTCAACAGCGTCACGCCCGACCCCTCCTCCCAAGGAACCGCCCCGGGGCCGCGCGAAGACGGCCCCGGGGTCCAGCATATCAGTAACCCAGGTCCTTGCGGGCTTCATATTCCCCCGCCGGATCGTCGGCCTGGGTGTAAAGCTTCGACTCGGTCTGGATGAACTTCGGCGGCTCGGCGCCGTCGGCCCAGAACGCCTCCAGCGCATCAAACGCGGGACCAGCCATGTTGGGCGTCAGCTCGACCGTCGCATTGGCCTCGCCGTCCGCCATGGCCTTGAAGATGTCCGGCACCGCGTCGATCGACACGATCAGGATATCCTCGCCCGGCTTCAGCCCGGCCTCCTTGATCGCCTGGATCGCGCCCACCGCCATGTCGTCGTTATGGGCGTAAAGCGCGCAGATGTCCTTGCCGCCGTTCTCGGCCTGGATGAAGCTTTCCATGACCTCCTTGCCAAGCGAGCGGGTGAAGTCCCCGGTCTGGCTTTGCACGATCTTCAGGTTGTCATGGCCCGCGATGCCCTGCTCGAAGCCGGTCTTGCGGTCGATGGCGGGGCTGGAGCCGGTGGTGCCCTGCAACTCGACGATGCGGCATTCGCGGTCGCCCACCGCCTCGGCCAGCCACTGGCCCGCGACCTCGCCCTCGTGCACGAGGTTCGAGCCGACGGCGGTCAGGTAGAGCGAGGCATCGCTGTCGACCATCCGGTCCAGCAGCACGACCGGGATCTCGGCCTCCTTCGCCTCTTGCAGCACCGCGTCCCAGCCGGTGGCGACGACCGGGGCGATCAGGATGGCGTCCACGCCCTGCGCGATGAAGGACCGCAGCGCGGCGATCTGGTTTTCCTGTTTCTGCTGCGCGTCCGAGAATTGCAGCTGGTAGCCGCGTTCCTCGGCCTGGGCCTTGGTCAGCGTGGTCTCGGCCGCGCGCCAGCCGGATTCGGAGCCGATCTGCGAGAAGCCGATCACCTTGTCGGCCATGGCCGAGGTGGCGCCGAGGGCGACGAAGGCCACGGTGGAAAGCAGGGTCTTGATGGTCATGGGATCCTCCCTTGGGTTTGCGGCGCCGGTTCCTCTTCCGGCATCCCGGACCGGGGCGGTCGCCCGCCCCGGCAGTTGTCAGCCCGGCCGGATCATCCGGCCAGGTCGTCGGGCAAAAGCGCGGCGGGCAGGTTCTGGTAGCAGACCGGGCGCAGGAAGCGCCGGATCGCCATCGTCCCCACCGATGTCGCGCCGAAATTCGTGCTGGCCGGGAAGGGGCCGCCATGCACCATTGCATCGCAGACCTCCACCCCGGTGGGCCAGCCATTGGCAAGGACACGGCCCGCCTTGCGCTCCAGCACCGGCATCAGCCGGCGGGCCAGCGCGGTGTCGCCCGCCTCCATGTGCAGCGTGGCGGTCAACTGGCCGTGCAGGTGCTGCGCGAACCCGGGCATCTGCGCCGCCTCCGCCACCGTCACCACAAGGCCGAGCGGCCCGAAGACCTCTTCGCCAAGGGCGGGGCGGGCAAGGAAGTCCTCCGCCGCGGCCGTCAGCAGCATGGGGCTTGCCTTGCGGTCCGTGGCGCAGCCCGGCAGCAGCACCTTCGCCCCTGCGGCCAGCTTCTCTCCCCCAGCATTGTAGGCATCGGCGATGCCCCCGGTCAGCATGACCTGCGGCGCGACGGCTTCCAGCGCGGCGCGGGCGGCGTCAAGGAAGGCATCGGCCCCGGGACCGGCCTCAAGGATCACCAGCCCCGGATTGGTGCAGAACTGCCCCGCGCCCATGGTCAGGCTGGCGGCCCAGCCTTGGGCCAGCGCATCGGCCCGGGCGGCAAGGGCCCCGGGCAGGATGAAATTCGGGTTGATCGACCCCAACTCGCCGAAGAAGGGGATCGGCTCTGGCCTTGCGGCGCACAGGTCGAACAGCGCCTTGCCGCCGCGATAGCTGCCGGTGAAGCCTACGGCGCGGATCAGCGGATGGCTGACCAGCGCGGCGCCGGTCTCGTGGCTGTCGCCGTGGATCATCGAGAACACGCCCGCGGGCATCCCCGTGCGGGCGATGGCGGCATGGAAGGCCTCGGCCACCAGTTCGGAGGTGCCGGGATGGGCGGGATGGCCCTTGACCACCACCGGACAACCCGCCGCCAGGGCCGAGGCGGTGTCTCCCCCGGCGACCGAGAAGGCCAGCGGGAAGTTCGAGGCGCCGAACACCGCCACCGGACCGACGGGCCGCTGTATCAGCCTCATGTCGGGGCGCGGCAAGGGCTGGCGGTCGGGCAGAGCCGGATCGTGGCGGCGGTCGAGGTAGTCGCCCTTGCGGATATGGCTGGCGAACAGCCGCAACTGGCCGGTGGTGCGCCCGCGTTCGCCGTTCAGGCGTGCCTCGGGCAGGCCGGTCTCCTGCATGGCGATTTCGGTGATCGCGGCAGCGCGGGCCTCGATCTCCCCGGCCACGGCCTCAAGAAAAGCGGCACGGGCCTCGCGCGATGTCCAGCCGAAGGACGCGAAAGCCTCTTCCGCCGCCCGCGCCGCCCGGTCGACCAGCGCGGCATCGCCCGAGGAAAACACATGCGCAGGCCCCTGCGCCGGGGCAGAGGCGAAGGTCGCGCCGGAACCGGCCCATTCGCCCGCGATCAGATGCTTGCCGTGAGGGGTGAAGGACATGAAACAGGCCTCAGAGACGCCGGACACCGACCGGGGCTTCATCCCCCGGCCGCTGGTCGAGCGGGTTGGAAAGCGGCAGCCCCAGGGCGGGGCAATGGATGCGGAACAGGTCGCCCTGCTCGGCCCGGATGCCATCGGCGAAGGACAGCGTGGCGGTGCCGAAGAAATGCACATGCACGTCGCCGGGCTGGCGGAACAGATCGTATTTGAAGTGGTGATGCTCCAGATTGGCCAGGCCGTGGGACATGTTCTCCTCGCCCGACAGGAACGGCTTTTCCCAGATCACGCTGCCGCCGCGCAGGATGGCGCTGGTGCCTTCCAGATGGGCGGGCAGGTCGCCCACCAGCATCTCGGGGCCATAGCTGGCGGGCCGCAGCTTGGAATGGGCCAGCCAGAGGTAGTTGCCCCGCTCGGTCACATGGTCGGAAAACTCGTTGGCCAGCGCGAAGCCAAGGCGGAACGGCCTGCCGTCCGGCGCGATCAGGTAAAGCCCCGCGATCTCGGGCTCTTCCCCCGCGTCCAGCGCGAAGCCGGGCGAGACCAGCGGCGCGCCGGGCGGGACGGCATGGGCGCCGTTGCCCTTCCAGAACCATTCCGGCTGCACGCCGATGGCCCCGGCGGCGGGCTTGCCGCCCTCCAGCCCCATGCGGAACATCTTCATGCTGTCGGTCATCGCCTCGGGGTCGGCCTTGGCGTGCATCGCGTTGCGGGTGGCGGCCGATCCCAGATGCGTCAGCCCGGTGCCGGTCAGGTGCAGATGCGCCGGGTCGGGATGGTCCAGCGGCAGAAGCACCCGGCCCTGCGCCAGCAGGCCGGGCAGATCGACCTCCGCCCCCTGCCCGCGCGCGGCGGCTTCCGCCGCCAGCCCGCGCCCGGCGGCGATGGCGGCCAGCGCCAGTTCGCGGGTGGAAGCCGCTCCGGGAACGACATGCGCCCGGTCGCCGTCGCGCGTGGCCACGGCGCGGGAACCGTCGGCCAGCTGAATCTGCGACAGGAACATGCCGCCCTCCCCCCTGCTGCGCCCCTCCAAAGGCACCGCCAAGACATAGCTTTTCCCTGACATAATGGTAAAATGAGTTTTATACCCATCTGCATAGCGGAATTGATATGCCGAAGACCGCCGCCCGCCTGATGCTGAAGCCCGCCGGGCTGCAACTGATCCGCGAGATCGCCGATCAGGGCCAGTTGCAATCCGCCGCCGAGGCACTTGGCATGACCCAGCCCGCCGCCTCGCGGATGCTGGCCGAGATCGAGCGGCAGGTCGGCGGTCCGCTGTTCCTGCGCCAGCCGCGCGGGATGGAGCCGACCGAGGCCGGGCTGGCCGTCCTGCGCCGCGCCCGGGTGGTGCTGCGCGAGATGGCCAGCATGGCCAGCGACCTGGAGAACCTGCGCCACGGCTTTGCCGGATCGGTGCGGATCGGCGCGGTCACCGGCCCGGCGGTGCAATTCCTGGTGCGGGCGGTGCGCGACATCAAGCGGCAGGCGCCGGATGCCGACATCAGCATCGACGCCATGCCCTCGCGCGACCTGCTGACGCTGCTGACGGCGGGAGAGCTGGACATGGCCATCGGCCGCATCCTGCCCGAGTTCGACAGCCAGATCTTCAACATCCTGCCGATCCGCGACGAGAAGGTCGCCTTCATGACCCGCGCCAGCCACCCGCTGGCCCGCGCGCCCTCGGTGACGCTGACGGAACTGCACGGCTACGAATGGATCATCCAGAGCCGCGGCGCGCCGATCCGCGAGGCGGCCCTGGCGGCCTTTGCCGGGCTGGGACTGACCGAGCCGGTGAATGTGGTCAACAGCCCCTCGGTCCTGCTGACGCTGGCCTATCTGGCGGAAAGCGATGCCGTCGCGCCGCTGTCGGACGAGGTGGCGCAACTGCTGATCCGCCCGCCGATCGCCGCCGGTTTCGTGGCGCTGCGGGTGCCGCACGACATCCGCGTCTCGCCCTACTACCTTCTGGACCTGCGCCGCCGCCCGCTGTCGCCGCTGGCGATGCGGCTGCGCGAAAGGCTGATCGCGCTGTCGCAAACGGGGCTTGCAGCGGGCACGCAGCCGCAGTTGTAGGGGAACGGCCTGGCCGGGCGGATTAGACCTGTCAGCCCTAAACCCTGCGAGGCCGGCGCCAGACAAGGCGGCGCCGAATGCCCTGCGCGCGCCATGAGACGTTGCGGATCTAGATGGCTGTCACTGGATCGCCCCCGCGCGGGTGACGATGATCGCGGCGGGGCCTTCGCCATCCGCCGGGCCGCCGCTTTCGGCAAGGGCCACCAGATCCTCGATCCCGGCCGCGGGGTCGACATCGCCGAAAAGCCAGGCCGCCCCGGCTGAGACGCGCCAGGCCACCGTGCAGGGGATCGGGCAGCCGGCAAGGTCGGCCGATCCCGAAATCTCGAAATCCTCGCCCGGCGCGGCTGCCGCGATGGCGGCGCGCATCCGGTGCAGCAGGGCAAGGCCGGGAAGGCAGGGCTGGCCGGTGTGGCGGCAATCCCGGCAGACAAGCAGCTGATGCCGCGCCGGTTGCGGCATCGGGGCAGTGGGAAGGGCCGCAGCGGGCGGCCGGGGATGATCCATCGCAAGCTCCTTCCCGGGGCACCCCGCCCGGGCCGTGGTTTCAACTGGCGATGGCAGGTCTCCTGACTCGCGGGTCGCGGCCTTTCCCCACCTTCCCGGCCCCCCGGGAATCCGGACGGGGCCAGTGGTCTTGCGGGGCAGGCTCACCGCTTACAGTTGCGGGGGCAGTCTCGGCCTTGGCCCCGGGTTTCCCCAAGGGCCGCACCGAATTCCCTTTTCACCCGGCGGAACGGAATCCGTCCGGGAACCATCGGGGCCAGCAAAGCGCCCCTGCCCGGCCCCGTCAACCCCCGGCTTGCGCCGCCGGATCAGCGGCCGCGCGGCCATCCGCCGCATCGGCCGGGCGCGACCGGCGCGAGGGCGGGATGCCCGCCGTGCCCTCCTTGCGGTCGCGGTGCAGCGCGGCGCGGCCAAGCAGCATCGTCGTCACCGGAGTGGTCACCATGACGCAGACGCCGACCACGATCTCATGCACCACCAGCCGCTCCTGCACCCAGGAATAGGCCAGGATCGAGGCGAGAAGGATCGCCGCCGTGCCCCAGCTTGTGCCCAGCGTGGGCGCATGGATGCGGTCGTAGAAGCTTTGCAGGTGCAGAAGGCCGAAGGCGCCCAGGAGGGTCAGCGTGCTGCCCACCACCAGAAGCAGCGCGACCGGGGCGGCAAGCCAGAGCGGCAGGACGTCGAGCGGGGTCATTCGATCACCTCTCCGCGCAGAAGGAACTTGGCCAGCGCCAGGGTGGAGACGAAGCCGCCGATGGCGATGACCAGCGATGCCTCGAAGAAGAAGGGCGTATCCAGCCGCATCCCGGTGACGAAGAACAGCAGCATCGTCGTGATGTAGAGACCGTCGAGCGCAAGCACCCGGTCCTGCGCCCGCGGCCCCTTCAGCATGCGGACGGTGGCAAGGCAGCCCGCGATGGCAAGCGCGGTCTGGGCATAGGTCAGGGCAAGCCAGAGAAGGGTAGCGCTGGTCATTCCTCGAAAGCCTCCAGCAAGCGGGCCTCGTAGCGGCCGCTGATCAGGGCGGGCCAGTCGTCCTTTTCGATCATGTCGAAGACATGCAGGAGAAGGACGCCGGTCTCGGCATCATATTCCAGCCAGGCGGTGCCCGGCGTGGCGGTCACGATCATCGACAGCAGCGCCAGCCCCACCGGATCGCGCAACCGCAGGGGAATCTCGACGAAGGCCGAATTGCGCGCGCCGTGCCGCCCGTTGGTCAGCATCAGCAGGGCCACCGCGTAGTTCGAGCGGATGATGTCCAGGCTGACCATCAGCGCCAGCCGGATCAGCGGCAGATAGGCGCGGATGCGGGGGGGATCGGGCTCGATCCGCGCGAAGGCCCAGCCGGCGAAAGTGGCGATCACCGCGCCCAGGATCAGGTTGCCCGGCGAGAAGCTTGTCAGCAGAAGCCAGACCAGCACAAGGCTCAGCACCAGCAGCGGATGGGGAAGAATGCGTCTCATTCGCCCTCCTCCGTTCCGTTCTCGGCCCCGTTCTCGGCTGCGCGGGGGGCGCCGAGCACGCCCTCGGCATAGATCGTGGGTTGCAGAAGGGCATTCGCGGTCTGCTGCATGTAGCGCATGGTCGCATCGGCCTTGACGGTCAGCACCAGCAGAAGCAGCGCCAGCGTCAGGATAGGCGCGAACTCCAGCGCGAAAAGGCGGGGCGGATCGCCGTCGCTGGCCCAGAAGGTCTGGATGCCGATGCGGACCAGCCCGATCAGCGTGGCGAAACCGGCAAGCAACAGCAGCGCGGTGAAGGCCCAGCTCATCCCCGGGCTGACGATGGTGGAGCCGAGCAGCCCGCGCAGGATGCCGAACTTGCCGATGAAGCCGGGCAGCGGCGGCAGCCCGGCCAGCACCATAGCGAAGACGCCGAAGCACAGGCCCAGCACGGTCAGCGTGCCGGGAATGGCGATGCCCTCCTCGGGCTGGCGGTCCTCTTCCCGCTCGTCCAGGCCATAGGCGTCGGCGGTCAGCGCCAGCATGGCGGCGATGCCGCCCTCTTCCCGGCTCATCGGCTCGATCAAGAGGAACAGCGCGCTGGTGGCAAGGGTAGAGCCGAGCAGGTAGAACAGCGCCCCGGCCAGGATCTGCGGGCTTGCCCCGTCCAGCACGAAGCCGGTGGCGGCCAGCACGGTGCCGGAAGAGACCAGCACGAGATGCGCCGCCATCCGCCCCAGCCCCTGCGAGGCCAGCACGCCGAGAAGGCCGAAGGTGACGGTGGCCATGCCCCCGGCGACCAGCACCTCGGCGCCGAACTGGGCCGAGGCCCCGGCGCCTGCGCCGAACATCAGCGTCGAGAGCCGCAGGATGACATAGACCCCGACCTTGGTCATGATGGCGAAGACCGCGGCCACCGGCGCCGCCCCGGCCATATAGGCCGTCGGCAGCCAGAACGACAGCGGCCAGATCCCCGCCTTGACCAGGAAGGCGATGCCCATGATCGCCGCGCCCGTGTGGAACAGCACGCGCGGCTGGTCCTGCAGCCCGGCGACAAGGTTCGACAGATGCGCCATGTTCAGCGTGCCGGTCGCGCCATAGACCAGGCTGACGCCCACCAGGAACAGCAGCGAGGCGGTCAGGTTGATGGCGATGTAATGCAGCCCCGCCCGCACCCGTAGCTGCCCCCCGCCATGCAGCAGCAGGCCGTAGGACGCCGCCAGCAACACCTCGAAGAAGACGAACAGGTTGAACAGGTCGCCGGTCAGGAAGGCCCCGTTCAGCCCCATCAGCAGGAACTGGAACATCGCATGGAAATGCTGGCCCTGCCGGTGCCATCCGGCGGCCGAATAGACCAGCGCGGGCAGCGCCAGAAGCGCGGTCAGCACCAGCATCATCGCCGCCAGCCGGTCGACCACCAGCACGATGCCGTAGGGCGAGGCCCAGTCGCCCAGCAGGTAGAAGCCGATGTCGTTGCCGCCGGTCAGCCCGTTGCCCTTGGACCGGATCAAGAGTTCGACCGCGGTGACCAGAACGGCGACGACCGAGACGAGGCTGATCAAGAGCTTCGCCTGCCGCTGCCGGTCGGCGTAGATCAGCAGAAGCGCCCCGGCGAAGAAGGGGATCAGGATCGGCGCGATGATCACGTGCTCGGGCTCGAAACTCATGGCGCGCGCTCCTCGCCGTCGACATGGTCGTTGCCGGTCAGGCCGCGCGCGGCGATCAGGACGACAAGGAACAGCGCCGTGGTGGCGAAACTGATCACGATGGCGGTCAGCACCAGCGCCTGCGGCACCGGATCGGCATAGGAGGCCGGGTTGACGAAGCCGCCGCGCGGCATGATCGGCGGTGCGCCGATGGCAAGGCGGCCCATCGAGAAGATGAACAGGTTGACGGCATAGGACAGCAGGCACAGCCCGACGATCACCTGGAAGGTGCGCGGGCGCAGCAGCAGCCAGATGCCCGAGGCGGCCAGAATGCCGATGGCGGCGGAAAGGACGGCTTCCATCAGCGTGCCCCCATCTTTTCGGCCAGCTTCGCGGCCACCTTCTCGGACGGCCGGGCGGCGTTTTCGCGTTCCTGCAGGCGTGCGACCCGCAGCGACTGGTGCGCCAGCGCGACCAGCATCAGGACGATGGCCCCCACCACCAGCGCGAAGACGCCGAGGTCGAAGATCATCGCCGTCGCCGCCGGCACCTCGCCAACCAGCGGCAGCGCGACATACTGGGCATGGGCCGTCAGGAACGGATAGCCGAAGAGGAAGGCCCCCACCCCGGCAAGGCCCGCGATCAGCAGGCCGATCCCCATCCAGCGGATCGGCAGCACGGTCAGCCGCGCCTCGATCCAGCGCACGTCATGCGCCAGGTATTGCAGCAGGAAGGCGATCGACAGCGTCACCCCCGCCGAGAACCCGCCGCCCGGCAGGTCGTGGCCGCGCACGAACAGATAGCCCGCCATCACGATCAGCGCCGGGAACATCCAGCGCATGATGACCGAGGGCACCAGCAGCGCCTCGGCCAGTTCCTCGGTCTCGGTCTCGTCGCGCTGGTCGTGATGGGCCACGCTTTCCGGCGCGGGGCGGAAGCGGCGCAGCAGGGCGTAGACCGTGATGCCGACGATGGCCAGAACGGTGATCTCGCCAAAGGTGTCGAAGGCGCGGAAATCCACCAGGATCACGTTGACCACATTGGTGCCGCCGCCCTCCTTGTAGGCGTTGCGCAGGAACCAGTCGCCGACGCTGTTCAGCACCGGGGGCCGGGTCATCACCACATAGGCCACCGTGGCCAGCCCCGCGCCGCTGACCAGCGCGATGACCAGATCGCGCAACCGGCGCAGGCGCGCGGGAAGAAGCTTGTCCTCGGCGATCTCCTCCAGCCGCTTGGGCATCCAGCGCAGGCCCAGAAGCAGCAGGACCGTGGTGACGATCTCGACCAGAAGCTGCGTCACGGCAAGGTCGGGCGCGGAGAGCCAGGCGAAGGTCAGGCAGGTGATCGCCCCCGCCCCGCCCAGAAGGATCAGCGCGGCGAAGCGGTGATACTTGGCCAGCCAGGCCGCGCCGATGGCGCAGGCCGCGCCCGCCGCCCACATCAGCGCGAAGGCCGGGTTCAGCACGTTGCCGCCCGGACGCGGCGCCACCTGCAGCACGCCGCCGAGGATGGAGAAGCCCGCCGCAGAGGCCAGAAGCACCACCAGCAGCAGTTGCGGCTGAAGATGGTCTGTCCCCAGCAGGCGGTGCAGGCGGCGCGGCAGCTTCCAGGTGAAGACCAGCAGCGCGCGTTCGTAGATGCGCTGCGCCCGGATGCGGTGCAGCAGCGGCGGCCCCTCGGGCCCGGCGGCGATCCGGCTGCCGAAGATCAGATAGACGGCGATGCCGAGGGCAAGGGCGACGACGCTCATCACCAGCGGCAGGTCGATGCCGTGCCAGATCGCGATGTTCCGGTAGGGCAGGTCGGCGCCAAGCACCGATTGCGCGGCAATGTTCAGCGTCGAGCCCAGCGTCACCCCGGGCAGGATGCCGACGACAAGGCAGACCAGCACCAGCGCCTCGACCGGGCGGCGCATCCAGGCAGAGGGCTCATGCGGGGTCCGGGGCAGGTCCACCGGCGGCGGGCCGAAGAACACCGTGGCGATGAAGCGCAGCGAATAGGCCACGGCGAAGACCCCGGCCGCGGTGGCCAGCCAGGCCAGCGAATTGTCCAGCCAGGTGCCGTTGTGCCAATGCGCCGCCTCGGCGAAGAACATCTCCTTCGACAGGAAGCCGTTCAGCAGCGGCACCCCCGCCATAGCCGCCGCGGCGACGATGGCCAGCGTTCCGGTGAAGGGCATGAAGCGCATCAGCCCGCTGAGCCGCCGCATGTCGCGGGTGCCGGTCTCGTGGTCGATGATCCCGGCCGCCATGAAGAGCGAGGCCTTGAAGACGGCGTGGTTCACGATGTGGAAGATCGCGGCAAGGATCGCGCCCGAACTGCCGATCCCCGCCAGCGCGGTGATCAGGCCCAGGTGGCTGATGGTCGAATAGGCCAGAAGCCCTTTCAGGTCATGCCGGAACAGGGCGAAGAACGATCCCAGCACCAGCGTCATCATTCCCACGCCGGTGACGGTGAAGAACCAAAGCTCGGTCTGCCCCAGCACGGGCGAGAAGCGGATCAGCAGGAACACCCCCGCCTTCACCATCGTGGCCGAATGCAGGAAGGCCGAGACCGGCGTCGGCGCGGCCATCGCGCCCGGCAGCCAGAAATGGAACGGCATCTGCGCCGATTTGGTGAAGCAGCCCAGCAGGAACAGCACCAGCACCAGCGGATAAAGCCGATGGGCCCGCACCGCATCGCCCGAGGCAAGCACCCGGTCCAGGTCGTAGCCCCCCGCGATCTGCCCAAGGATCAGCATCGCCAGCAAGAGGCACAGGCCCCCGCCCCCGGTCACGATCAGCGCCATCCGCGCCCCGTCGCGCGCCGCCTGCCCCTGATGCCAGTAGCCGACCAGCAGGAAGGACAGAAGCGAGGTCAGTTCCCAGAACACCACCAGCATGATGATGTTGCCGGACATCAACATGCCCACCATCGCCCCGGTGAAGGCCATCAGGAAGGCATAGAACCGCGGCACCGGATCGTTCTTCGACAGGTAGTAGCGCGCGTAGATCAGCACCAGGATGCCGATCCCGAAGACCAGCGTCACGAAAAGCCAGACGAATCCGTCCATGCGGAAGGCGAGGTTCAGCCCCAGCGAGGGAATCCAGCGGATGGTCCCCCGGATCACCTCGCCCCCGGCGACGGGGCCGTGCAGGATGCCGAGGATGGCGAGGCCGCAGACCAGGAGAAGGCCCGACACCCATGCCGCCGCGCTATGCGCCGTGGTGGAAAGCGTGCTGGCGACGACCGCCGCGACGAACGGCAGCGCGGCAAGGATGAGGAGCAGGTTCTCTTCGATCATCTCGGCGTCGTGGCACCTTTCCCTGACCCCCGGTTCCCGTGCCGCGCCCGCATCCCCGGGATGCAGGAAGAACGGCACCGCAAGATGGCGGTTTTCGCTATGGGTTGCTTCGTCGGTTAATCCTTGAAGCTTATGGCCTGTATTCCGCCACGGTTTCAAGAAGATGCCGCGATTTTTTGGCACTCTGGCAGGGGAAACTGACGAATTCGTTATCGCCTGCCCCTCCCTGCCCCCGGCGCCCTCCGTTCAGGGTGCCGCGCAAGGGGGCGCGGTGCTGCCCCTTACGACCAGTTCCACAGGCAGGATCGTGTCGTCGTCCTCGGCGTCGCGGGTCTCCAGCCGGCGCAGCAGCCGCTCCGCCGCGGCCCGGCCGATCATCGTGCGCGGCTGGCGGATCGTCGTCAGCGGGGGCCAGATGTGGCTGACCAGTTCGATATCGTCGAAGCCGACCACCGAAAGATCGCGCGGCACGGCAAGGCCATGGCGCTGCACCTCGGCGATGAAGCCGCAGGCCATGGCGTCCGAGGCGAGGAAGACCGCGGTCGGGCGCCGGCCGGCCGGCAGGGCCAGCCATTGCGCCGCCGCCTCCTGCCCGGAGTCCAGCGAGAAGTCGCCCTCCCAGATCCAGCCCTCGTCCAGCGCCAGCCCCAGGCTGCGCATCCGGTCGCGGAACCCGCCCAGCCGGGCGATGCTCAGCACGTTGCCGGGGGGGCCTGCGACATGGCCGATCCGCCGGTGCCCCAGCCCGGCCAGATGGTCGACCGCCAGCCCCGCCGCCGCCCGGTTGTCGATCTTGACCCGCGGCGCGGACAGGCCCGGCACCCATTCGCAGGCCTCGACCAGCGGGATGCGCCCGGTCAGGGCGGCGGCGGGCAGCGCGCCGTCCAGCACGATCAGCCCGTCGGCCCGCGACGGCTCGGCATAGTCGAGAAGCCGCCCCGCCCCCTCGGCCCGGGTATCGGCCACCAGCAGGTTGTAGCCCGCGGGACCGAGGACAGAGGCGATGCCCGACAGGATCTGGGCGAAGAACGGGTTGGCAAGGTTCGGCACCAGCGCGACGATGCCCCCCGTCCGGCGGTGGCGCAGGTTGCGCGCGGCCTCGTTCAGCCGGTAGCCGGTCGCCGCGATGGCGTCCTGCACCGCGGCCCGGGTCTCCGGGCTGACCAGCACGGGATTGGACAGCACCCGGCTGACCGTCGCGGTGGAAACCCCCGCAAGCCGCGCGACATCGCTGATCCGTGGCCGGTCGTTCTTCATGGCCCACCCCTATGACGAGGTCCCGCGCCGCACAATCGCGATTCAGCGGCAAGGAATCATTTGCAATCGATTACATCGCGTGTCTATCGTGTATGCAACCGATTACATCATGCTTGGGGAGGGGCAGGATGCAAACGATCAAGGGGCCTGGCCTGTTTCTGGCGCAGTTCTCCGCGGCGGAAGCGCCGTTCAACTCCCTGTCCTCCATCGCGAAATGGGCCGCCGGGCTTGGCTATCGGGGCGTGCAGGTGCCCAGCGGCGATGCCCGGTTCCTCGACCTCGACAAGGCGGCCGCCTCGCAGGACTATTGCGACGAGATCGCCGGCCGGGCCGCCGAGGCGGGCGTGGCGATCACCGAGCTTTCGGCGCATCTTCAGGGCCAGCTGGTCGCCGTCCATCCGGCCTATGACGCGGCCTTCGACGGTTTCGCCGCGCCCCATGTCCGCGGCAATCCGAAAGCCCGGCAGGACTGGGCCACCGATCAGGTGAAGAAGACGCTGACCGCCTCGCGCCGCCTCGGGCTGAAGGCGATGGCGGCCTTTTCCGGCGCGCTGGCCTGGCCCTATCTCTACCCCTGGCCGCAGCGCCCGCCCGGACTGATCGAGGAAGCCTTCGACGAACTGGCCCGCCGCTGGCGTCCGATCCTCGACCATGCCGAAGCGGAAGGCGTGGACATCTGCTACGAGATCCACCCCGGCGAGGACCTGCACGACGGCGCCAGCTACGAGATGTTCCTCGACCGGGTGGGGAACCATCCGCGCGCCTGCATGCTCTACGACCCGTCGCATTACGTGCTGCAGCACCTGGACTATCTGGCGCATCTGGACATCTACCACGACCGCATCCGCATGTTCCATGTGAAGGATGCCGAGTTGAACCCGACCGGGCGGCAGGGGGTCTACGGCGGCTTCCAGCCCTGGGCGGACCGTGCGGGCCGCTTCCGCAGCCCCGGCGACGGACAGGTCGATTTCGGCGCGATCTTCTCGAAACTGACGCGATACGGCTTCGACGGCTGGGCGGTGGTGGAATGGGAATGCTGCCTGAAGCACCCCGAGGACGGCGCCCGCGAGGGGGCGGACTTCGTGAAGCACCATATCATCCGCGTGACCGACAAGGCCTTCGACGATTTCGCCGGTGCGGGGACCGACCGCGCAACGAACCGCCGGATGCTGGGACTGGAGGGTTAGATGCAGGAAATCCCGCTTGGCATGGTCGGCGGCGGACAGGGCGCGCTGATCGGCGGTGTCCACCGGATCGCCGCGCGGCTGGACGGCCGGTTCCGGCTGGTGGCCGGGGCGCTGTCCGCCACGCCCGAGAAGGCGCGGGCCTCGGGCGAGGAACTGGGGCTGGACCCGGCCCGCGTCTATGACGACTATCGCCAGATGGCGATCCGCGAGGCGAGGCGCAAGGACGGCATCCGCGCCGTCGCCATCGTCACCCCGAACCACATGCACGCGGGCCCCGCCATCGAATTCCTGAAACGCGGCATCCATGTGATCTGCGACAAGCCGCTGACCGCCACCCTGGCCGAGGCGAAGAAGCTGGCGAAGGCGGCGGAGCAGTCGAAGGCGCTGTTCGTGCTGACCCACAACTACACCGGCTATCCGCTGGTGCGGCAGGCCCGCGCCATGGTGGCGCGCGGCGATCTGGGGGCGCTGCGGCTGGTGCAGGTGGAATACCTGCAGGACTGGCTGACCGAGCCGGCCGAGGCCGCGGGGTCGAAACAGGCCGAATGGCGCGTGGACCCGGCCCGCGCGGGCCTGGGCGGCGCGCTCGGCGACATCGGCACCCATGCCTGGAACCTGGCCGGTTTCGTCACCGGGATGGAGCCGGAGGCGATTGCGGCGGACCTCTCCTCCTTCGTGCCGGGGCGGGTGCTGGACGACAATGCCCATGTGATGCTGCGCTATCCCGGCGGCGCACGGGGCACGCTGCTGGCCAGCCAGGTCGCGCCGGGCAACGAGAATAGCCTGCGCCTGCGGGTCTATGGCGACAAGGGCGGGCTGGAATGGTCGCAGGAAGACCCCAACCGGCTGTGGTTCACCCCCTTCGGCGGCGAGAAGCGGTTCCTGACCCGCAACGGCGCCGGGGCCGATCCGGCGGCGCAGCGGGTGGCCCGCGTTCCCGGCGGCCACCCCGAAGGCTATCTGGAAGCCTTCGCCACGATCTATTCCGAAGCCGCCCGCGCCATCCGCGCGCATGAGGCGGGCAGGCCCCTGCCGCCGGGCGTGACCTACCCCACCCTTGCCGACGGGCTCAGCGGAATGCGCTTCGTCGCGGCCTGCGTGCAGTCGGCGCGGCGCAATGCGGCATGGGTGACGATATGACCCCTGCCCTCGCCCTCAAGGATGTGACGAAAAGCTTCGGCCCGATCGAGGTGCTGCACGGCATCGACTTCGAGCTGCATCCGGGCGAGGTCCATGCGCTGATCGGCGAGAACGGCGCGGGCAAGTCGACGATGATGAAGATCCTCGGCGGCTTCCTGCAGCCGACTTCCGGTCAGGTGCTGCTCGACGGCGCCCCTGCCCCCTTTCACAGCGGCCCGGAGGCCGAGGCCGAAGGCGTCATCGTCATCCACCAGGAATTCAACCTGGCGCAGGATCTGACCGTCAGCCAGAACATCTGGCTCGGGCGCGAGATGGGCGGGGTCTTCCTCGACCACAAGGCGATGCGCAAGGCGACGCAGGCGCTCCTGGACCAGCTGGAATGCCGCGTCAGCCCGGATGCCCGCGTCCACGGCCTGCCGGTGTCGGACCGCCAGATGGTCGAGATCGCCAAGGCCCTGTCGCGCAACGCCCGCGTGCTGATCATGGACGAACCCTCGGCCGTGCTGACCTCACATGAGGTGCAGATCCTGTTCCGCCAGATCGACCGGCTACGCGCCAATGGCGTGGCGCTGCTCTACACCTCGCACCGGCTGGATGAGGTAAGCCACCTTGCCGACCGCATCACCGTGCTGCGCGACGGGGCGGTGGTGCGCCGTGCTCTGCGGGGGGAACTGACCGAGGACGGCATGGCCACCGCCATGGTGGGCCGCGACCTGAAGGACATCTTCCCGCCCCGGCGCAGCGATTTCGGTCCGGTGGTGCTGGAGGTCGAGGATTTCGCCGTGCCGCCGCTGGTGGAAGGCGTGGGCTTCCCGCTGCGGCGGGGCGAGGTGCTCGGCATCTCGGGCCTCGTCGGCTCGGGCCGCACCGAACTGGCCGAGGGGCTGGTCGGCCTGCGCCCGCATACCGGCACGATCCGCCGCGACGGCGCGCCGGTCGCCGTCCGCTCGCTGGCCGAGGCCGAGGGGCACGGGCTGGCCTATCTGACCGAGGACCGCAAGGAACTGGGGCTGCTGCTCGACAAGTCCCTGCGCGAGAACCTGACCCTTTCGACGCTGAAGCGCTTCGGCACCCCCTTCCTGTCGCGCGAGGCCGAGGATGGCGCGCTGAGCAAGGCGATCACCGATTTCGACATCCGCGCGCCAAGGCGCGACATGGCGGTGGGCAACCTTTCCGGCGGCAACCAGCAGAAGCTCTTGCTGGCGAAAACCATGCTGCCCGAGCCGCAGATCGTGATCATCGACGAACCCACCCGCGGCATCGACATCGGCACCAAGAGCCAGATCTACCATTTCATCGACCGCCTCGCCCGCGAGGGACGCAGCGTCATCGTCATCTCCTCGGACATGCCGGAAATCCTTGGCCTTTCAGACCGCATCCTCGTCATGCGGCAGGGCCGGGTGGCGGGGGTGCTGGAAGGCGCGGCGATCAGCGAGACCGCCGTGGTGCGGCTGGTCATGGGCACCAGCGAAAGCGAAAAGGCCAGCGAGAATGCGTAACCTCTCCCTCTCCGCCCTGGGGCCGCTGGCGGCACTGATCCTGCTGATCGTGCTGGGCGCCTCGCTGAACGACAATTTCCTGTCGGCGGGCAACATCACCAACGTGCTGGCGCGGTCGGCCTTCATCGGCATGATCGCGGTGGGGATGACCTTCGTCATCACCAGCGGAGGGCTGGACCTGTCCGTCGGCTCGATGGCCGCCTTCGTCGCCGGGATGGTGATCCTTGCGATGAACGCGCTGCAACCCAGCCTCGGCGTCGGCCTGCCGCTGGCGCTGGTGGGCATCGGGACCGCCATCGCCGTCGGGCTGCTGGCGGGGCTGGCCAACGGCCTTCTGGTCACCCGCGTCGGGATCGAGCCCTTCATCGTCACGCTGGGCACGATGGGCATCTTCCGCTCGCTGGTCACATGGCTGGCCGATGGCGGCACGCTGTCGCTGGATTTCGCCATGCGCGAATACATCGGGCCGATCTACTACGGCGGCATCTTCGGCATCTCCTGGCCGATCATCACCTTCGCGCTGGTGGTCGTCATCGGCGAGGTCGCCATGCGCCACACCCGCTTCGGCCGCTATTGCGAGGCCATCGGATCGAACGACAAGGTGGCCCGCTATTCCGCGGTGAAGGTCGAGCGCATCCGGCTGATGACCTATGTCGCCCTTGGCCTGCTGGTCGGGCTGGCGACCATCCTCTACGTGCCGCGGCTCGGCTCCGCCTCGGGCTCCACCGGCCTCTTGTGGGAGCTGGAGGCCATCGCCGCCGTCATCATCGGCGGCACCGCGCTGAAGGGCGGCTTCGGCCGGGTCTGGGGCACCGTGGTCGGCGTGCTGATCCTCAGCCTGATCGGCAACATCCTCAATCTCGCCAATCTGGTCTCGCCCTATCTGAACGGCGCGATCCAGGGCGTCATCATCGTGCTGGCGGTGGTGCTGCAGCGCAAGAAGACATCCGCCGAGGGGCGGTGAACCGAAGGCCCCCGGCGCCCTGAGGCTCCGGGGGAGATCAACCCGCCGCAGCCGCTGCGGCGCAAAGGGAGGAAAGACCATGAAACGCAGACAGTTCTTCGGGGCGACGGCAGCGCTGGCGCTGGCGGCCGGACTGGCGACCACGGCGGTCGCGCAGGACGACAAGACCTTCGTCATCGGGGTGTCGATCCCCTCGGCCACCCATGGCTTCATGGGCGGGCTGAACTGGCACGCGCAGGAAACCATCGCGCGGCTTGAGGCGACCTATCCCCAGCTTGACTTCGTTCTGGCCACCGCGGGCGAGGCCGCCAAGCAGGTCAGCGACATCGAGGACATGCTGGCCACCCGCAACATCGACGCGCTGGTGGTGCTGCCCTTCGAATCCGAACCGCTGACCGGCCCGGTCAAGGCGGTGAAGGACGCCGGGAAATTCGTGACCGTTGTCGACCGCGGCCTGTCGGTCGAGGGGATCGAGGACCTTTACGTCGCGGGCGACAACGAGGCCTTCGGCCGCGTCGCGGGCGAATATTTCAAGGCCAACCTGCCCTCGGGCGCCAAGGTCGTCATCCTGCGCGGCATCGCCACCACGCTTGACAACGAGCGGGTGGACGCCTTCGAGAAGGCCATCGACGGCTCGGGCATCGAGGTGCTGGACAAGCAGCACGGCGACTGGAACCGCGACAAGGCCTTCACGGTGATGCAGGACTACCTGTCGAAATATCCGCAGATCGACGCGGTCTGGGCAGCGGATGACGACATGGCCATCGGCGCCATGGCCGCCATCGACCAGGCCGGCCGCAAGGACGAGATGTGGATCATCGGCGGCGCCGGGATGAAGGAGATCGTCAAGCGGATCATGGACGGCGACCCGCAACTGCCGGTGAACGTGACCTATCCGCCGGCGCAGATCTCCTCGGCCATCGAGATGACGGCGCTGAACTTCGTGTCGTCCACCCCGGTCTACGGGCGGTTCATCATCGGCTCGACCCTGATCACCCCCGAGAACGCCGAGCAGTTCTACTTCCCCGACAGCCCGTTCTGATCCGGGCACCCTGCGTCTGCGCCCCGCCGGAAACGGCGGGACGCATTCCTTTTGACCGCCTGCGGCAAACGCCCCCCGGGTCCCCGGCCCGCCCCCTCCAGGAACATTTCCGCGATCGGCCGGTTATGGCCTATCGGCCGCGGTCATCCCGCGGCTGGCCAATCATCCCGGAGGATCCCCATGAACAGCGTCATCTATCTCGTCGGCCTCGTCGTGATCGTGCTTGCGATCCTGTCCTTCCTTGGCATCCGTTAAGGAGGACAGGCACATGGAACGCACTGATACACTGACTCCCGCCGCCGCCGCGGCAAAGGGCATCGCGGTCCCGCATGTCGACTGGGCCGCGATCCTTGCGGGCGCCGTCGTCGCCGCGGCGGTGGCCGGCCTCTTCATGACCTTCGGCGCGACGCTGGGGCTTTCCACGATCTCGGCCGAGCGGGGCGAAGGCTCCTTCAACGCATGGATCGTGGTGACGGCGCTGTGGCTGGCGGTGACGCTGGCGGCCAGCTACATGGCGGGCGGCTATGTCGCCGGGCGGATGCGCCGCCGCACCCATGACGCCGACGCGGACGAGGTGGCGGCCCGCGACGGGATCACCGGTCTGGTGGTCTGGGCGCTTGGGATGCTGGTGACGGCATGGATGGCCGCGGGCGCCCTGGGCACGGCCACGACCGCAGCCGGAAACCTTGCCGGCGGGGCCGCGCAGGCGGCGGGTGCAGCGCTTGGCGGCGCGGCGCAGGGGCTGGGCAATGCGATGCCCGGCGATACCGCGGTGGGCTGGATCAGCGACACGCTCGGCCGTCCGTCGCTTTCCGCGGGGGCTGCCGCCCCGGCCACGCCGGGCCTGACACCGGCCACCCCTTCCCCCGCCGACGATCCCGCCGTGCTGGCCCGCCAGAGCGCCGCGATCCTCGCCAACA
>CAYLSD010000025.1:0-7158 GCA_964386345.1 uncultured Fuscovulum sp. | reverse complement strand
CCCGCCGACGATCCCGCCGTGCTGGCCCGCCAGAGCGCCGCGATCCTCGCCAACATCGCCCGGACCGGCGAGATCGGCGAGGCCGACCGCGTCTGGCTGGCCGATGCCACCGCAAGGATCACCGGCCTGCCGCAGGCCGAGGCGGAGGCCCGCGTCGAGCAGGCCGTGACCTCGGCGCAGGAGATCCGGGCCGAGGCGATGCGCCTTGCCGAAGAGGCCGAGGCCACGGCCCGCGACACGGCCGAGACGGCGCGCATCGGCGCGATCCTCACCGCTTTCATCCTGACCGCGGCCGCGCTGGTCGCCGGGGCCGCCGCCATCGCCGGAGCGGTCCGCGGCGGCCGTCACCGCGACGAAGGACAGGTGTTCGGCGGCTTCAGCTACCGGATGTGAGGGCTTTCCCCTCCGCCAAAAGGAAAGCGGGCCGTCCGGCGGCCCGCTTCTCTCATTCGCGCGGCAGGATCGGGCGTCAGACCTCCTTCGACCGCGCCTTGCCCGCAGTCTGCCCGCCGCCTGCGGCCGTCTGGCCTGCCGCGACTCGACCTGCCCTTCCAGCGTGACCTCGCCGCCCGGATCAGCCGATGAACCGGACGGCCCCCGCCTTGTTCCGCGCCGCGTCAGGCGGTCCGCCGGATCCAGTCGGCCACCGGCCAGGTCCAGCCGATCTGGCGCGAGCGGTTGGGCCGCAGCCAGACCCAGTTCAGCAGCCCGGCCGGGATGCCGATGGCAAGCCCGATCACCCCCGACCAGACGAAGGTGGACAGGCCGACATGTCCCATCGTCAGCCCGGCGGTCAGCGCCGCGCCGGCAACGCAGGCGATCCAGAGATGGACAAGGAAAATACGAAGCCAAGGCAACATGATATGCTCCTTTCTTCAGAAGATGCTTCAACAGTCAGGCGCCGGTCTGGCGGCGCAGTTCGCGGATCTGGTCCGCGGTCAGGCCCAGCAGGCGCTCCTCCAGCCGGTCGTCCGCCGCCGTATCGTTGCCGATGTCGGGGCCGGGCATCGGGTCGCCCACATCGGGGATATGCGGCACATCCGGCGCCTTGCGGCCCGGCGCGGGATCCTGAATCGGGGGATCGGGCGGGTCCTGCGGGACATCCGGCGTCACCGGCAGGTCGGGCTGCACCGGCAGGTCGGGTTTCGGATCATCACCATTCTGCATGGTCGTTTCTCCTTTCGGCCGCCCTTGGCGGACATGCAGGAACAACCCCCCGCATCACGGCCGGGTTCCTGGAAAGGCCCGGTCCCGGCAGATTTCCGCCGGGAACATTTCCACCCGCCACGGGTTCATCCGCCCAGGCCAAATCGAGGAGAGACCCCATGCCGACCCTTCGCCCCCTGCCGCTTCTGGCCGTCCTGCTTGCCGGTTTTCCGGCCGTGTCGATGGCGCAGGACGCGGACCAGCCTGACGTCCCGGCCCAGACCGCGCCCGCCGATACCGCGCCCGCCGATCCGATGCCGGTTTCCGCCGATTGCGACGCGGCCTTCATCGCGCTCGACCTGAACGACGACGGCTTCCTTTCCGCCGCCGAGGCCCCGCGCGACCATGCGCGGGCGGCGATCGACAACATTCCCGTCACCGAAGAAGGCATCGCCCGCGAAAACTGGCTGACGCTGTGTTCCTCGCCCTATTGGCAATCGAACCAGCCCGAGGAGGGCGCGCCCTTCGAAGGGGCCAACAGCTTCACCGAAGAGCAGGCGCGCGACCGCGCGACCGCCTGGCAGATCGCCGATATCGGCGCGCTGACGCTGGACGGCGGCGGCATCTGGCGCGGCACCGGCACGCTGGACGGCACCCCCGTCACCTTCGCCATCGACTACCGGGGCAACGTGGTCATCACGCCCTGACCCCCGCAACCCCTTGACCAAGGAGAGAGACATGCCCGTCATCACCCGCCTTTACGCCAATTACGAAGACGCCGCCGCGGCGCTCGACCGGATCGACGCGCTGGCCATTCCGCGCGTCGAAGCCTCGATCATCGGCGGCGAAAGCCTGCACGACTACCGCGACGCCCGCGTCGGGACCGATCCGGTGACGGGAGAGCGCCGGCTGGTGTCCGATCCCGCCCCCGCCACCGCAACAGGCACCGCGATGGGCGCCGCATTGGGCGGCGGCGCGGGGCTGCTGGCGGGCCTCGGCATCGTCGCCATTCCCGGCCTCGGCCCGCTGGTGGCGGCGGGCTGGCTGGTGTCCGCGCTGGCCGGTGCGACCGGCGGAGCGCTGGCCGGCGGCACCATCGGCGCGCTGGTCGATCTGGGGATTCCCGAAGAGGAGGCGCCGCTCTATTCCGAGACCTTCCGCCGCGGCGGTGTCGCGGTCAGCGTGCGCTTCCCCGAAGAGCAGCGCGCCACCATCGAAAACACGCTGGCGGAGACGGCGGCCCATGTGCTGCCCGACCTGCGCCGCCGCTACGAGGCCGAGGGCTGGCGGGGCTGAACCCCGTCCCCGGGCGGCCGGAGATCCCGGCCGCCCCTTCGCATTCAGCCGTCATCCTCCACCTTGTCCGGCAGCCCCTCATGCGAGGTGGAAGCCAGTTCCTCCAACTCCTTCTCCGTCATGCTGTCGAACATGTCGCGCGAGGCGCCGACCAGCTCCTTGCGCGGGATATCGCCCCGCTTGGCCGCAAGCGCCGCCCCGGCCGCCTTTTGCTGGGCTTTCGATTTCGCAGGCATGGGATATCTCCTTTCCTTCCGGTTTCAGTCTTCGGTCCCGGGCTTGTCCCCCTCTGCAGCGATCCGCCGCGACACCCGGCGCAACAGCCACAGCACCATCACCGTCAGCACGGTCGCCATGATGGCCAGCGGCAGGAACCCGCTGCCGCAGGCCAGCCCGATCGCCCCGGCCATCCACATGCCCGCGCCGGTGGTCAGCCCGGTGACCCTGCCGCGCGAGGTGATGATCGACCCGGCGGCAAGGAAGGCCACGCCCGCCGTCACCGCCTCGATCAGGCGCAGCGGGTCGGTCACCGGCCGCCCGGCGCCACCGATCCCGCCCACCATGATCTCGGCCGCGATCAGGGTGAAAAGGCAGGCCGCCAGCGCGACGATGATATGGGTGCGCAGGCCCGCGGAACTGGCGTTCAGCTCGCGCTCGAAACCGATGGCCGCGCCGAGAAGGGCCGCGAAGCCCAGCCGCAGAAGCGCCACCTCGGCGCTGACGGCGGCGAAGGGATCGCGGAACTCGGCGGCGATCAGCGAAGGGACAGTGTCGAACATTGTGGCTCCGGCCTCGGGACGGGCCTGTCCCGTCGCAGGGCAATGCACAGCGCGAGACGGGGTTCCCGCCCATCGCGGCAACCGGCACCCGGCCGCACCCCGGCCCGCCGCCATCGGCGGCGCCCTGCCGATCCGGCCCGATCGCATCCCGGTCCCGGAACCCCGGGCCGCCCCCGCGGGTTTGCCGCATGAAGATGCCGCCCGCATGCCAACCGGGCGCAACGGCAGGAAGAACACGGCGGTTTTCCCGGTTTCCCGCCCTGGCCGACGCAATGGCAGTCGAGCTTCCGTCCCGTTTGCAGGCGGCATTTTCACCGGCTCACCGAACGGACCCATCCAAAGGAGACCATCATGGACCACAGCAAACACACTCCGCTGACCCGACAGGAACTGAACGAGGCCGTGCTTGCCGACGCGCCGGTCTATGGCGCCGACGACCGCAAGATCGGCACCATCTCGCATATCCACGGCGCGGGGGCGGCAACCGATGTCGTGGTGGATGTCGGCGGCTTTCTCGGCATCGGGTCGAAGCCGGTGCTCCTGAGCGTCGACCAGTTGAACCTGATGCGCGACGAGAACGGCAATGTCCACGGCGTCACCGCCTGGACCAAGGAGCAGTTGAAGGAGATGCCCGCGCATCGCCACTGACGCGGCCTGCGGGAAAGGCACGGGCGGGCGGTCCTCCGGGGCCGCCCGCTTCGCATTTTCCGGCCCGGTCCGGCGCCCGGCGATCTTTCGCCGCTTTGCCGCGCAGCCGCGCATGCCGCCCGGATTTCGCCGGAACATACCTCCGGCGCCACGGTTCTTCGGGGGCATGCCGCAATGAAGCGGCTGCCAGCTTTCCCAAGGAGGACGAACGATGACCAACCAGCAGAACCAGAACCCGAAGGACCGCAACCAGCCGCAGACCGGGCGGGACAATCCCGCCCAGCAGGGCGGTCAGGGGCAGGACCGCAACCGGCAGCCCCAGCAGCAGGATGATCGCAACCCGCAGCCGGGCAACCCGCAGCAGGACAAGCACCGCGATCCGCAGCGCAACGGCTGACCCCACCGAAGACCTCGGCAATCCAGGAGGACAAGAAGATGCCCGGATATTCCGACATGCCCCAGCGGGACGACCGCTCCTACGGGCGCGGCCGGCGCTGAGGCGAAACCGGAAAGAGGGGCTGCGGCCCCTCTTTTTCCGCCGGAAGGGTGCAGGCAGGTGATGGGCACGAAGGCAAGGATGATCCGCAGGGCGCTGCGCGGCGGGCGGCCCGCGCTTCAGGTCGCGGCTCTGCCCTGGCGGCGGGTGGGCGGGCGGATCGAGGTCCTGCTGGTGACCAGCCGCCGCACCCGCCGCCTGATTGTCCCGAAGGGCTGGCCGATGGCGGGATGCGCGCCGGAGCGCGCCGCCGAGATCGAGGCGATGGAGGAAGCCGGGGCCTTCGGCACCGCCGATCCCGTCCCGCTGGGATGCTACCGCTACGAAAAACTGCTCGATGCCGCGCCGGACGTGGTGCGCCCGCCCGTCAGCCTGCCCGTGCGGGTGACGGTCTTTCCGCTGCGGGTAAGGCTGCTGCTGCCGCAATGGAAAGAGGCGGCGGAGCGCAGGCGAATGTGGATCGGGACCGGCGAGGCCCGGTCCGTCATCGGCGACCCCGGCCTTGCGGCCCTTGTCGCCCGGCTTTGAATTAGGACCGGTGGCAAGGCGGCCGCGCCGGGGAACGGCAGGGGTCCGGTTTCGCCCCTCACCCTGGGCCTTGTCGTCTTTGTGGTGCTGGCGGGGGCCGTCCTGATCGGTCTTGCGGTATCCGGCTAGCGGAACTCTGTACCGCCGCAGCCGGAGCCGGAACAATCCCCACCCTGCCAGGTTGGTCCTGCGCCGGACCATGGCAAAGCGAGGAGAGCGAAATGGCGGGACCACGCATCAAGGAATATCCGGATATCGCCGGCCTCCGCCTGCCCGGCCACAGGATGCAGGACCAGGACAGGGCGCCGGGGCGGGCGCATGACGATTGCACCCCCCGGCAGGACGAGGGCCGCGCTTATGGCTTCGTCCGGCACGACCGCCATTGCGACGAGCAGGACTGGCATGGACATCGCGGCCTTCCCGCCGCGCCCGGCTTTCCGCCGCCCGGCCCGGCCGACAGCGGCTTTCGCGGCCTTGGTCCCCGGGGCTACCGGCGCAGCGACGACCGGATCCGCGAGGATCTCTGCGACCGGCTGACCGACGACGACGCGATCGACGCCCGCGGCATCTCTGTCCATGTCGCGCAGGGCGAGGTCACGCTGGCAGGCCATGTCGGCTCGTGGCGGATGAGCCGGGCGGCCGAAGCCTGCGCCCGGGCCTGCTGCGGCGTCCGCGATGTGCGGAACGGCCTGCACGTGCGGGGCGGCTGAGGCGCTCCTTCCCCGCGATCCCCCGCGCTGCGTTTCCCGATTGTGCTCCGGCCGGATCAGGCTACCATATCCGGGGCGATCCATGCCGGATTCCCGGCCCCGACGATCTGGAACCGCGCGATGTTCAGGAACGACACCCCTCCCCCGCCAGCCGGGCAGGCCGCCGAGTGCGAGCCCGATGCGCTGCAGGACTGCGCCCGCCAGTTGCTGGATGCCGTCGCGGCGGAGCCGGTTCCCGAACGGCTGCGGGACCTCGCCCTGGCGCTGGAAGAGGCGCTCGAACGCAGGCGCGCCGCCTCTTCCCCTTCCGGCGCGGCCGGCCCGCATGACGCAGGCTAACCCCGGCTTCGGCAGCCCGCCCCTGAGTTCACCCCCCACGGGAACCGGGCGGCGGGAGGCCCGTTTCCCCGGGAACGCGTTCAGCAAGGGGGCTGGGAGATGTCCCGGCGGGGGCCTGACAGGAACGCCACGGATCAGATTCTTGAACTGATCCCCTCGCTCCGACTGCTGGCGCGGGGTTCCTGATGGAAAACAGCCATGACGAGGCCGCAAGGATCTGCCGCTGCCCAGTCGGAACCATCAAGAGCCGCATCGGCCGCGCCCGCGCCATGCTCATGGACGACCTGAACACTCATTCCCTGGCCGAGATGATCGACCCGGGCTAAGGATCAGGGCGGATGGACCCGCCCCCTCGCCAGCCAAGCCCCGGCGCCGAGCCCCAGCCCGAGCAGCACGAACCCCGCCGCGACCGAAGGAACCGGCAGCACCAGATGCCAGCCGGGAGACAGCGCGCGCGGCAGGATGCCGTAATCGATCCCCGCCGCCACCGCCGCGGTCGCCAGCCCCGCCGTTACCAGCGCCAGCCCCCGGGCGATCCGCCAGCGCCACAGCGCAAGCGCCATCACCGCAGCCCAGAACAGGCAGGCCGCGACATGGGTGACCAGCCCGACCGTGGCCGCCCCGGCGCGCCATCCGGGCCGGGCGGCCTCTTCCGGGCCGAAGAGCCAATGGCTGGTGGCATTGATCGGGGCGAGGAAGGAACCGTTCGACAGGGCTGACAACAGCCCGAGCCCCACCCCCGCCAGAACCGCAGCGATCAGGCCCGCCAGAAGGACCGTCCGCATATGTATCCGAACCTCGGCCTGCATGGCGCTAGTCCGCCGCCGGTTCTTCGGGCGTGTTCGGCACCGGCGCGCTTTCGCGGGGCACCGGCTCGCGCGGCGGGGCGGCATCGGTGTCCCCCGGATCGCCGACCTGCATCCCGGGTTCGATGGAGTCGGCGGGAATGGTGGATTGCGCGGGTTCCTCCACCGTGCCGGCGTCGGTCCCCGCGGGCGGTTGCGGATCGGAATTCGCCGCCTCCTCGGCCAGCCAGTAGACGATCGCCCCTACCGCGAAAAGGGTGACGAGCGCAGTGCCCAGAAGCGGTCCCCAATGCCGCCGCCGCTGCTTTTCCAGATTGGTCCGTGGCGCAGACATGCCGGTCTCCTTTCCCTTCCGTCCCGAAGGGAACGCCCGAGGGGCCGGTCTTGTTCCCAAGCCCCGGAACATCCCG
>CAYLSD010000024.1:0-58807 GCA_964386345.1 uncultured Fuscovulum sp. | reverse complement strand
CCTGTAGACGTGTCAGCGAAAGACCACGAGAGGCCAGCGCCCGACCCGGCGGGCGAAGGCACGCGCCTTCGCCAGATTCCGACTGGAACGCAAAAGGCCCGCGGATCGCTCCGCGGGCCCCGTATCATCGGATGGGGTTCCCCCCGCCGCCCTTACAGCCGCGCGGCGACCGCTTCCCAGTTCACCAGCTTCTCGAGGAAGTTGGTCAGATAGGCCGGGCGCTTGTTGCGGAAGTCGATGTAATAGCTGTGCTCCCACACGTCGCAGCCCAGAAGAGCGGTCTGGCCGAAGCAGAGCGGGTTCACCCCGTTCTCGGTCTTCGTCACCTTCAGCGCGCCATCCTTGTCCTTCACCAGCCAGGCCCAGCCCGAACCGAACTGGCCCGCGCCCGCCGCCGCGAAGTCTTCCTTGAACTTGTCGACCGAACCGAAAGCCTCCACCAGCGCCTTCTCCAGCGCGCCGGGGATCTTCTTGTCCTCGCCCGGACCCATCACTTCCCAGAACAGGTTGTGGTTCCAGTGCTGGCTGGCGTTGTTGAAGATGCCGTTCTGCGCCACGGCGCCCGCCTGGTAGGTGCCCTTGACGATCTCCTCCAGCGACTTCGATTCCCATTCGGTCCCGGCGATCAACTTGTTGCCGTTGTCGACATAGGCCTTGTGGTGCAGGTCGTGGTGGTATTCCAGCGTCTCCTTGGACATGCCAAGCGAAGCCAGCGCGTCATGCGCATAGGGAAGATCGGGAAGCGTAAAGGCCATGGGACTCACTCCTGTTCGGGATTGCGTTGCCTTGGGAATACAGGCGCAACGGGGCGGAAGGTCAACCCCGCAAGCCGGATACGGCGCAGACCTCCCCCTGCGTCAACGCACAAGGGGCAGGTCCGGTTCCGGGGGCAGGTCCGGTTCCGGCCTCAGCCGAGTTCCGAGCCCGCCATCGCCGAATGCGACAGAAGCCCCATGGCGTAACCCGCGACCGAGCGGAAGGTGACCAGCGTATAGCCCGTGGCATCGCCCCAAAAGGCGCCTGCCACCTGCGCCACCCGGGTCCGGCGCAGCTCGCCCGGCTCCATCTTGCCAAGATCGGCGGGGCAAAGCTTGGCCAGAACCTGACCGGCCTTCGCGCCCTCAATGCGGAAGATGGCGCGGGCGTCCGAGACATCGGCGGCAAGGAAATGCTGGCCTTTCAGGGCCTTGTCCAGCGCGGCCATCGCGGCGGCCACCCCGGCATAGGGCAGGACCAGCAGGTATTCGTCCGGGCTCATCCAGCCGCAGCCGCGTCCGGTGTCGGCCTCGCCGGACCATTCCATCCGCCGCACCGCCGGAAGGCCGGTGCCGACCGCGGCCTTCACCGCCTTGTCCAGCCCCTTGGTGCCGGGCTTGGCCCGCAGGGTGATCATCCCCCAGGGGCCGATCTCGCGGACCTTGGCAAAGCCGTCGAACGACGCCCCTCCGAGAGCGGAAACCGGGTCAGACATCCTGCTTCTCCCCTTTCGGATCCAGGAACACCGGGCTTACCACCCGCGCCTTGGTGGTGCCGCCGCCGATGCGGGTGAACTCCACCACCTCATCCATCCTGCCGGGGCCATTCTTCAACAGCCCCATGGCGATGCCCTTCTTCAGCGTCGGGCTGTAGTAGGTCGAGGTCACCCTGCCCTGCACGTTGCGCTGGCCGTTGCCGTTCACGCCCTCGGCCGGGACATAGGCGCCGTCCTCGATCACGCTTCCGTCCAGAGTCTCGAAGCCGACCAGTTTCCAGCGGTCGGGGCTGGCGAGGTAGCTGCGCTCCTGCCCGCGCTTGCCCAGGAAATCGGCCTTCTTCTTGGAAATCGCCCAGTCGAGGCCAAGGTCCTGCGGGATCACCGTGCCGTCGGTCTCGTCGCCGATCATGATGAAGCCCTTCTCGGCCCGCATGATATGCATCGCCTCGGTGCCATAGGGCATGACGCCGTATTCGGCGCCCGCCGCGACCAGCGCCTGCCACAGCGCCAGGCCGTGGGAGGCCGGGACCGCGATCTCGTAGGAAAGTTCGCCCGAGAAGCTGATCCGGTGCACCCGCGCAGGAAGGCCGCCCAATTGCCCTTCGACGAAGGTCATGAAGGGCAGCGCCTCTTTCGACACGTCCATGCCGCCGAGTTTCTCCAGCACCTTGCGGGCATTCGGCCCGGCGACGGCGATCTGGGCATATTGCTCGGTCACATTGGCGGTGAAGACCTGCCAGTCCCACCATTCGCATTGCAGCCAGTCCTCCATCCAGCCATGGATGCGGTCCGCGCCGCCGCTGGTGGTGTGGCAAAGCCAGGTATCCTCGGCCAGACGCACGACCACGCCGTCGTCCGAAAGGAACCCCTGCTCGTTGCACATCAGCCCGTAGCGGCACTTGCCCACCGGCAGGGACGACATGACATTGGTGTAGAGCATGTCGAGGAAACGCCCGGCATCCGGCCCCTTGACGATAATCTTGCCAAGGGTGGAGGCATCCAGCATCCCCACCTTGTCGCGAGTGTTCAGGATTTCCCGATGCACCGCCTGTTCATGCGTCTCTCCGGCGCGCGGATAGCAATAGGGGCGGCGCCAGAGGCCCACAGGCTCCATATAGGCGCCCTGCGCCTCATGCCATTCGTGCATCGGGCTGCGGCGCAGCGGCTGGAAGATGTCACCGCGCGACTCGCCTGCCAGCGCGCCGATGGTCACCGGCGTATAGGGCGGGCGGAAGGTGGTGGTGCCGACGGCGGGAATGTCTTCAGACATCGCATCAGCAAGAACCGCCAGACCGTTGATGTTGCTCAACTTCCCCTGATCCGTCGCCATGCCCAGCGTGGTGTAGCGCTTGGTATGCTCCACGCTGGTATAGCCCTCGCGCGCGGCAAGCTGCACGTCGCTGACCTTCACGTCGTTCTGGTAGTCGAGCCACATCTTCATCTTGAGCTTCGGACCCGCCCCCTGCGGCATGATCCAGACGGGCTCCATCGCCGCCTCTTCGACGGCCTCGCCCTTGCCGAGGGGCGAGGTCTTCCCCTTCAGCCCAAGCGCCTTTACCGCCGCCACGCCTTGTTCGGCGGCGTCCGCCAGCGCCTCGGCCGCCGTCAGCGCGCCATTCGCCGCACCCGCGGGAATGACCAGCGGGCTGCCGTCATGGGTGATCGGCGGGCGCGCCGGATCGGGACGGAACATGTGGTGCCTGCGGTCCCATGTCAGCTTGCCGCCGCAATGGCTCCACAGATGCACCACCGGCGACCAGCCACCGGACATGGCAACGCAATCGCAAGGAATCTCGTCCAGTACCGCGCCTTCGCCGGCCTGCAGGCCGATGGCGACGCCGGTGACGCGCTTGCCGCCCTTGACCCTGATCACGCCCCGGCCCGCCTCGACGCGGATGCCCAGCTTGCGCGCCTGTTCCGGCAGCGCGCCGGTCACCTGCGCCCTTGCGTCGATCACCGCGGCGACCTCGAGCCCCGCCTCCTTCAGCGCGATCGCGGTGCGATAGGCGTCGTCGTTGTTGGTCACCACCACGGTACGGTCACCGGGCGAGACCGCCCAGTTCACCACGTAATCACGCACGGCAGAGGCCAGCATCACGCCCGGAATGTCGTTGCCCGCAAAGGACAGCGGCCGCTCGATGGCGCCCTGCGCCGACAGCACCTTGGCCGCCCGGATGCGCCACAGCCGCTTTTTCGGCCGTCCATCCCCGGGCGTATGGTCGGCCACCCGCTCCTCGGCCAGCACATAGCCGTGGTCGTAGGAACCGAAGCCCATGCAGCGGGGCTTCAGCGTGACATTCTCCATCTTTCCAAGTGCTTCCAGGGCGGAGTTGATCCAGTCCTGCGCCGGGGCGCCGTCGATGATATCGCCATCCACCGGCGCGCGGCCGCCCCAATGCGGCGCCTGTTCCAGCACGATCACCCGCGCCCCCGCCGCGCCCGCGATCAGCGCCGCCTGAAGGCCCGCGATGCCGCCGCCGACGACCAGCAGGTCGCAGAAGGCATAGGCCTGCTCGTAACGGTCGGCGTCCCGCTCCTTCGGCGCCTTGCCGAGGCCCGCCGACTGGCGGATCACCGGCTCGAACACATGTTTCCAGAACGGCCGCGGATGCATGAAGGTCTTGTAGTAGAAGCCCGCGGGCAGGAAGCGCGAGACGTAGTTGTTCAGCACGCCCACGTCGAAGTCCAGGCTGGGGAAATGGTTCTGGCTGGCCGCTTCCAACCCCTCGAACAGCTCGGTCGTGGTGCTGCGCTGGTTCGGCTCGAACCGCCCGCCCTGCCCCATGTTGACCAGCGCGTTCGGCTCTTCCGCGCCGCTGGCGACGATGCCGCGCGGGCGGTGATACTTGAACGACCGCCCGACCAGCATCTGGTCGTTGGCCAGCAGCGCCGAGGCCAGCGTGTCGCCGCGAACCCCGCGCATCCGCTTGCCGTTGAAGCTGAACTCCATCGCCGCCGAGCGGTCGATCAGCCGCCCGCCCCGGTTAAGCCGCGTGCTCATTTGTAGCCCTTCCAGTCAGGCCGCCTGGCCCTGATCTTCTCCACCAGATCGGCAGGAGGTTCCGAGGTTTGCGCCGGATAGGTGCCGAAGACCTCCAGCGTGGCCGTGTCGCGCGCGGCGAGGAACCACTTGCCGCAGCCGTAGGCATGGCGCCAGCGCTCGAAATGCACGCCCTTGGGGTTCTTGCGGGCGAACATGTAGGCTTCGAACTCTTCTGGCGAAGAGCCCGGGCCGAAGCGCTTCAGATGCGCCTCGCCGCCCGGCTGAAGCTCGGTCTCCTCGGCGCTCACGCCGCAACAGGGACAGGTCAGGATCAGCATGTCCGGTCTTTCCATGCAGAAAAGGCCGGGAGGCGCAAAGCCCCCCGGCCGGATTGGACGGGCAGTCCCTTGCGGGACGGGTCAGTCGACGGGTGCGGCATCCTCGGGAGGAATGCCGGGAACGGCAGGATCGCCGATGGCGCCACCTGCGCCTTCGTCAATTGCCGGAGCGCCTGCGTCGGGCGCGGGCATGCTCGGCATGGCGTCGTCAGGCACGGCCGGCGGGGCGGCCGGTTCGGTGGCGACAGGCGGCGAGACGGATTCGGTCGCCGGGCCGCCCGAGAACAGCGCGATGGCGCCGATAACGAGGGCGACGACGATGACCAGAGCCACCAGAAGCCCGCTGGTGCTGCCGGTCTCCGACACACGATAGTCGCGCGGGATACCGGTGATATGATCGCGTTCATGGGCCATTGCTTCATCTCCGTTGTTGCGGACGATGAAGGAACGGCCAGCAGCGGCAGCGGGTTCCTGCGGCCTTCGGAACCGGCGGAAACCTGACGATTCCGCCGCGGCGCATCCGCGGAAAACCGCGCGTGCGGGACCGAGTTTTCGTCGAAAACTCGGACTTCACGATTTTTCGGCGAAAAATCGAGTTCCGGCATCAGTGCGCCACCCCGGCGGCCACGGATTCGTCGATGAACCGGCCTTCCTTGAAGCGCCACATGTTGAATTCCGCCGCCAGCGGCCCGGGTTCCCCCTTGGCCATCAGCTCCGCCATCGCCCAGCCCGAGCCCGGGATGGCCTTGAAGCCCCCCGTCCCCCAGCCGCAGTTGATGAAGCAGTTGCCCAGCGGCGTCTTCGAGATCAGCGGCGAGCGGTCGCCGGTCATGTCGACGATGCCACCCCATTGCCGCAGCATCTTCAGCCGCGACAGCATCGGGAAGGTCTCGACCAACGCCCGCAGGGTTTCCTCGATATGGTGCCAGGACCCGCGTTGGGTGTAATTGTTGAACCCGTCGGTGCCGCCGCCGATCACCATCTCGCCCTTGTCGGACTGGCTCATGTAGCCGTGCACCGTGTTGGCCATCACCACCACATCCATGCAGGGCTTGATCGGCTCCGATACCAGCGCCTGCAAGGCCACCGCCTCGATCGGCAGGCGGAAGCCCGCCATCTCGGCCAGTTGCCCCGAATGCCCGGCGACCACCATGCCCAGTTTGGAACAGCCGATGAAGCCCTTCGTCGTGTCGACCCCCGTCACCACGCCGTTCTCGGACCGGACGCCCTTCACCTCGCAGTTCTGGATGATGTGCATGCCCATGTCGGAACAGGCCCGCGCATAGCCCCAGGCCACGGCGTCATGCCGCCCGGTGCCGCCGCGCGGCTGATACAGCGCCCCAAGCACCGGATAGCGCGGCCCGCCGATGTTCATGATCGGCACCAGCTTCTTCACCTCTTCCGGGGTGATCCACTTCGTCTCCACCCCCTGCAGCAGGTTGGCATGGACCGTGCGCAGGTAGCCCCGCACCTCGTGATGCGTCTGCGCCAGCATCAGAAGCCCGCGGGGGGAGAACATGACGTTGTAGTTCAGGTCCTGGCTCAGCGTCTCGTAGAGTTGCAGCGCCTTGTCGTAGATCGCGGCCGAGGGATCCTGCAGGTAGTTGCTGCGGATGATGGTTGTGTTGCGCCCGGTGTTGCCGCCGCCCAGCCAGCCCTTCTCGATGATCGCCACGTTGCGGATGCCGTGGTTCTTGCCCAGGTAATAGGCGGTGGCGAGGCCATGGCCCCCTGCCCCCACGATCACCACGTCGTATTTCGCCTTCGGCTCGGGCGCGGCCCAGGCCTTTTCCCATCCGGTGTGGTAACGCATTGCCTCGCGGGCGATGGCGAAAACCGAATAGCGCTTCATCTGCTTCTCCCGGATCCAGGCTCTGCTTTCCTATGGAACGACCGAGAGGTATATCCCCTCCCTCCAGCGGCACAATCGGGAAAATTGCGACACGGACCGGCCCCGCGCGGCAAAAGCCGCGCAGCCCCTGCGGCACCAGGGCCCTTTTGCCGCGGCGCGCGAAGGGCTACATCGGGCCGGAACAGGCAGCAAGCACGGGCGAGCGGATGGAAACCTTCTGGTTCTGGACAGTGGCGGCGGCGATGGCGGTGCTGGTTGCCGCCTGGCTGTTCCGCGGCCTGATGCGCGGCACCGAGGCCCCGGCCCCAGCGGCGGCGCAGGACATGCAGGTCTACCGCGACCAGTTGGCCGAGGCCGACCGCGACCTTGCCCGCGGCACCCTGACCACGGCCGAGGCCGCGCGGGTGAAGACCGAGATCGCCCGCCGCCTGCTTGAGGCCGACCGCGCGCTGAACGCCGCCGCCCCCGTTGCGGCGGCCAGGATGCCCTGGGCCGCGATGGCGCTGGTCCTTGCCGCCATGGCGGGGGCGCTGGTGCTCTATTCTCGGGTCGGCGTGCCCTGGTATCCCGACCTGCCGATCCGCGAGCGCCTCGCCATGGCGGACGAGGCGATGGCAAACCGCCCCGGCCAGGCCGAGGCCGAGGCCGCCGCCGGATCGCAACCCCCCATCCAGCCGGATGACGAGTTCCTGCAACTGATGGAAAAGCTGCGTGCCGCGGTGGACCCGGCAACGGCGACCGACCTGCGCGGGCTGGACCTGCTGGCGCGCAACGAGGCCACGCTGGGCAATTTCATCGCCGCCCGCGCCGCGCAGCAGCGGCTGGTGGCGGTGAAGGGCGACGAGGCCTCCTCCGAAGACCATGCCGCGCTGGCCGAGCTGATGATCCTCGCCGCCGGCGGCTATGTCTCGCCCGAGGCCGAACAGGCGCTGATGCGCGCGCTGGAGCGCGACCCCAGGAACGGCACGGCGCGCTATTTCTCCGGCCTGATGTTCGCCCAAGGCGGGCGCTTCGACCGCGCCTTCGCCTTCTGGCGGCCCCTGCTGGAACAAAGCCCGCCCGGCGCCCCCTGGGTCGCCCCGATCCGCGCCCAGATAGAAGAGGTGGCGATGCGCGCGGGCATCTCCTACCAACTGCCCGAAACCGCCTCCGGTCCCACGATCGAGGACATGGAAGCCGCCGCCGGGATGACGCCCGAGGAACGCCAGCAGATGGTCGAGGACATGGTTGCCCGGCTGCAGGACCGGCTGGCCACCGAGGGCGGCCCGGCCGGGGACTGGGCACGGCTGATCGCCGCGCTCGGCACGCTCGGCCGTCAGGAGCAGGCGCAGGCGATCTATGACGAGGCGAAGACCCGCTTCGAAGGCCATGCGGAGGATCTTGCCGCACTCTCCGCCGCGGCCGCTTCCGCGGGGCTGGTCCCGTGATCTGCGACGACATCGCCGGTTTCGCCGCCGCCCTGCCGCCCTCGGGCGCCATCGCGGGGCTGGACTATGGCGAGAAGACCATCGGCATCGCCATCTCCGACCTGCGCCGCCGGGTCGCCACGCCCGCCACCATCATCCGCCGGGTGAAATTCACCGAGGATGCCGCCCGGCTGATGCAGATCGTAGCCGAGCGCGAGATTCGCGGCCTGATCCTCGGCCTGCCGCTGAACATGGACGGATCGTCCGGGCCGCGGGTGCAATCGACGCAGGCCTTCGCCCGCAACCTGACGCGCCTGACCGGGCTTCCCATCGCCTTCTGGGATGAGCGGCTGTCCACCGTCGCCGCAGAAAGGGCGCTTCTTGAGGCGGATGCGTCTCGAAAACGTCGCAAAGAGGTGATCGATGCGGTGGCGGCAGGATATATCCTGCAAGGAGCGCTGGACCGCATGGCATGGCAGGGGAACGGGTCGTGAAGGACGACGATGTCTGGAAACGCGACGAGATCCAGTCGCCCTGCGTCAAGCTGTGCGTCGTCCACCCCGAGGAGCGCATCTGCATCGGCTGCTACCGCTCCATCGCGGAAATCTCCGGCTGGTCGCGGATGACGGCCGGGGAAAGGGCCGCGGTCATGGCCGAATTGCCCGCGCGCGCGCCCCGTCTGGCCAAGCGCCGCGGCGGCCGCATGGCCCGCCTGCCGCGCGCGGCGGAATAGCAGCGCCGCCGAGGCTGAAGCTTCAATAGACCGATGGCCTGTCCGGGCGGGAAAAGGCGAGGCACTGCCTCGCCCCCGCCCGCGTGGAACGGTTCCGCTGTAGACATGTCAGCGAGAGACCCTGTGAGGCCGGCGCCCGACCCGGCGGGCGGGAAGCGCCCGCCATGGGCGGGTCGGGCGCTGGCCGGGTGCTTTGGGCACCCGGCCGGGATAGCGGAACCCGCAGCGCATGGCGAAGGCGATGGCCTTCGCCACTGGAGCCTTCGCTGGATGAAACTTCCCAGCCACGTTCCGAACAGGGCCGTTCACGGACGCCCGGACCCGGCCCTCACCCCTCCTGCATCCACTCCGCCACCGATCCCAGCAGCGGCCGGAAATAGGCCACCATCCGCCCCTCCTCCGGGGCCTCCGCCCCCTCGGCCCAACGGGCGACGCCGTGGATCAGGTGCCGGTGCAGCAGAACCGCCTGCCCCGGGAGAGAGGGCAGTTCCACCCGTCGGCAAAGGCGGAACACCTCGGCCCGCGCGGCCTTGTAGGCGGCGGTGATGTCCAGATCGCCCCAGCATTCCGGCGGATGACCGGCGAAAGCCCCGGCCAAAGCGCGGCGCATGATCCGGTGGCTGCCTTCCCAGACGGTCAGCGGCGCGGCGCCGGGGGAACAGGTATTCAGCGGCAGCCCGAGGATCCAGCCATGCGGCTCCTTCATCATCCGCTGCCGCTGCGGTCCCACCGGCAGCAGCCCGTCCAGATGGGCCGCATCGCGGCGCAGGCGGAAGCCATAGGCGGCCTCGTCCTCTTCCGGCGAGGGTTGCGGATAACCGGGGCGCATCGTCGACAATTGCGCCCGGTGCAGCGGCACGGGGTCCAGCGGCAAGGCGGCCCAGGGGAAATCCGTATCGCCCATACGCCCGTCCGGTCCATTCGGCAGGGCATCGACGCCGACGGACCATGTCCCGCCGCAGCGCCATGGCTCGCCGCTCGCCGCCACCGCGACCCGCGCCACAGGCCCCGCCGCCGCGGCCCAGGCGGCGATCCGCGGGTCCGGGCCGATCCGCAGCCAGCCCGCCGGGCCGAGGCCCGCTACCACAACACCTTCCGCAGCATGTTCAGCGCCACCAGCGTCAGGAAGACGGCGAAGGCGCGCTTCAGGGGCTTGGGGTCCATCGCATGCGCCAGCCGCACCCCCCAGGGCGTGGTCATGAGCGTGGTGCCGATCACCACCAGGAAGGCCGGGCCGTTCACCGCCCCCAGCGTCCAAGGAGGCGCCCCCTCGGCCCGGACCAGCAGGAACCCCAGCACCGCAGGCACCGCGATCAGCACCCCGAAGCCCGAGGCCGTCGCCACCGCCCGGTGGATCGGCATGCCGAACAGCGTCATCAGCGGCACCCCGAAGGTGCCGCCGCCAATTCCCATCAGCGCCGAGAAGAAGCCGACGCCCGAGGCCATGGCGCCCCGCAGGGGCTCGCCCGGCATCTCCTGCCCCAGCCGCGCCGAGTCGCGCCCGAAGGCCATCCACAGCCCGGCCAGCCCGGCCAGCACGCCGAACACCGCCTGCAGGGCGGAGGACGGCACGCGGGAGGCGACGAAGACCCCCACGGCGGCCGAGACCACCAGCCAGGGCCCCCAGCTTTTCAGCACCGCCCAGTCCACCGCCCCCTTGCGGTTATGCGCCGAGACGGATCGGATCGAGGTGACGACGATCGTCGCCAGCGAGGTCGCGACGCAGACCTGCATCACCTGCCCGCCGCCGTAGCCAAGCGCGGTGAAGGCGTAGAAGAAGGCCGGCACCAGCACGATGCCGCCGCCGACGCCCAAGAGGCCGCCGACCACCCCGGCGAAACCGCCGATCACGATCAGCGCCAGCAGCATCGGCAGAAGGGTGGAAAGTTCGGTCATCGCGGCACCTCCGGTCGCCCCTGCTTAGCCGCCCCGCGCCGCGGGGGCCAGAGGGTCGGGGGTCAGCCCGCCAGCCTTTCCGCCTCTCCGGCCACCCGGGCCAGCGCGCGCTCCACCACCTCGACCCCGGCGCCGTCACGGCTGGCCCCGGTCGACAGCACCTGCCGCCAGCCGCGCGCGCCGGGCAGGCCATGGAACAGGCCCAGCATGTGCCGCGTCACCTGATGCAGCCGCCCGCCCGCATCCAGATGCGCCGCGATATAGGGCAGCATGGCGCGCACGACCTCCTCCCGTGCGGGCGTATGGTCCATACCCCAAAGGCTGTCGGCCCCGATCAGCGCGTTCCCCGGATCGTGATAGGCCGCCCGGCCGATCATCACCCCGTCCAGCCCCTGCGCCAGCAGCCCGCGGGCCTGCGCCAGCGTCGTCACCCCCCCGTTCAGGCAGATGGTCAGTTCGGGGAACCGCTGTTTCATCTGCAAGACCAGCGCATGATCCAGCGGCGGGATCTCGCGGTTTTCCTTCGGCGACAGGCCCTGCAGCCAGGCCTTGCGGGCGTGGATGATGAAATGCCGCACGCCCGCCGCGGCCACCGTCTCCAGAAACCGCGGCAGGACCTGCTCCGGCACCTGCTCGTCCACCCCGATCCGGCATTTCACCGTCACCGGCACGCCGCTTTCGCCCCGCATGGCGGCCACGCAATCCGCCACCAGCGCCGGGCGCTCCATCAGCACCGCGCCGAAGCAGCCCGATTGCACCCGGTCCGAGGGGCAGCCGCAGTTCAGGTTGATCTCGTCATAGCCCCAGTCCCGCGCGATCCGGGTGGCCCGGGCCAGTTCCCCCGGATCCGAGCCGCCGAGTTGCAGCGCCACCGGATGCTCCGCCGCATCGAAGTCCAGCAGCCGTGCCTTCGGGCCATGGATCACGGCGGGCGCCGTCACCATCTCGGTATAAAGCATGGCGCGGCGGGTCATCAGCCGGTGGAAGAACCGGCAATGCCGGTCGGTCCAGTCCATCATCGGCGCCACGGACAGTCTATGTGATTGATTTTTATTCATTTTTACAGTATCTTCAATCCGTTGACCAAGCCTGCCCCTTCGCCGGACTACGCCCTGATATCCCCGAATTCCCCTTCTACGACGACTCGCTGCACACATAGCGCACACGAAAATGGCCTCGATCACCCGCCTTCCATCCGGTGCCTACCGGGTCCAGATCAGACGAAAGCGCCGCTACGCGAGCGAGACATTCCTGCGCCGCGACGACGCCCGCAAATGGGCCCGTCAGGCCGAAACCCCGGTCGATCAGGGACTGCCGCCCAACCGATCGTCCGTAGCCCGCCTGAACACCTTCGGTCACCTGGTCGACCTTCATATAGCCGATATGTGCGCCGTAGGGAAACCACCCCGCAGGAGCAAGGCGGCCAGGCACGACGAAATGCGGTCCCGACGGATCTTGAATTGTAGGGAAAGATCGATCCCTTCGCCTTCCCGAGGTGCCTGGCCTGCGCCATGATCAGGGTCCAGGCGTCGAATCCGCTGGCAGCAAACAGCGGGATCTGTTGGTTGTTGCCGGTCTTGTTGCGCGGATCCTTGCGGTCTCGGATCAGCAACATGCGGCGGTCGACGTCGAGGTCTCTCCATTCGACCCGACAGATTTCGTCCAGCCGCATGGCGGTAGCGACCGCGAACTGCACGATGCGCGACATGGGCAGCGTCAGACGTGCATTCCCGTCAAAGCACCGGAAGAGACGGTTCAACTCGGCCGTCGTCGGACGTCGGTCTCGCTCGACACCCTTGCCGATCAGCCCAAGGCGCTTCAGCGCAACGCGGGCCAGATCGACAGGCTCCGGTGAAATCTCCAGTCCATGGACAGCAGCGGCATGGGTCAGGATCATCTTTATCACGCCGATGTCGATGCCCAACGTCACGGGACCGGCACCCTGGTCCGCACGCTTGCGGCCGTAGGCCAGAGATATTCCCTCCCAAGCATCTCAGGATCGGCGATCCAGCGCTCAAGCGATTGACGTGTCGTTTCGGTGATCTCGAAGCGGACCGGTTTACCCGTCTTGCTCTGGGTGACGGAGGCGCGCTCCTTCACCCTTCCAGCCGCGAAAATATCTCGGACCTTCAGGCAGACCAAGTCGCATCCCCGAAGCTTGCTGTCGACGGCCATGTTGAACAACGCCAGGTCGCGTCGGTTGACCGCCCAAGGAAATGGTGGCGACGCCGAACGCTCGTACTGATAGACCAGAACTTCGGGATGCAACCTATCGTCGAGGTGTCGGCCCAGAGTGAATACAACGCTGTTGGGAGCCGCAATAAAAAGGTGAACACGCCCGACCCCTTTCGCCATGAGATCGCCCAGAAGTTCAGTGAAGTCCCTCGCCATGGTCGATTGCTTATCAGCAGACCAGTGTACCGTTGTGCTCAGTCTACCCGCGCAACTTCAACAACGACGGCGTCGTCTTGCTAGACAACAGCCACTTGAAGATCGCGTCGTCGAAGAACTTCCACCACTTTTTCCCGAAGGATCATCTGCGCACGAACGGCGTCGGGAACGAGAACTCAATCGTCAACATCGCCCTGATCGGAGCAGATCTGAACAAACGCCTGATCAACGCCAAGCCGCCGAAAACCTACATCCCGAAGTTCGAAGGCTCGAACAAGGCGATGGCAGACACATTGGCAACGCACCTGATTGAGCGCCAAGGCATGGGCATTGATGAGGACGACTACGAGACTTTCCTCGCGAAGCGCGCCGCAAAGCTCTGGACGATGATCGAGGCAAGGATCCACCCGTTCGCGACCCAAGCAACTCCCACCCTCATATCTGACCCGGTCGACGACAGACCGTCTGCGTGAGGGCATATCGAATGTCCGCTTCGGGGAATGCCGCTGTGCGGCATCGGGATACCGACCGACAGCTCCGGGCCGCTTCGAACCCGCCTGATGGATGCCATGGGTGGGCCTACTGGGCGAACAAGGCATTTCCCTTCCATACCCGACCTGCCAGATTGGCACCATGACGCGACCTGTGCCCTTTCTGGAAAGCCCGACAAGGCTGGCCCTTTCCTGGGCCGGGCTGCTGCTTCTGCTGCTGGCGGCCATGGGGGTCGCGCAGCACCGGGCGCTGACCGCCGAACTGGCGCAGGAGACCGCCGTGCTGCACCGCCTCGCCTCGCAGCGGGCCGATCAGCATGACGCGCATCTGACGGCGCTGTCCGCCATCGCGGTGGCCAGCGACGACCCCGAACAACGGCTGTTTCTGGAGGTGGCGGCCTCGATCACCCGCTTCTATCCGCGCATCACCGCCATCGCGCTGGTTCCGCTGCACCCGGACGGTGCGGCGGCGGGCGCAGCGCTGGACCCGGCGCTGGCGGAACGGGTCCGGGCGGCGGTCATGGCGTCAGGCGGAGAGATCGCGCTTCTGCCCGAGCCGGCCCGGGCCGGGCATTACCTCATGGCCAAGCGCAGCCCCAATTCCGAGGCGGCGCGCCATGGGCTGATCCTGTCCATCGACGCCGCCCGCCTGCTGGAGGACGCCGGGCCGTTCTGGGACCGGCCCGGCGTCGGTCTGGCCCTGTCGCTGCCGGACGGGACGCCGCTGTTCCGGCGCGGCACGGTAGAGGACACCGGGCAGGCCAAGACCCTCGGCAGCGCCTCGCAGCCCCTGAGGCTGGAGACCGCCCGCAGCATCGCCCTTGCCGACCTGTTCCCGCCGCTGCGCAGCGCGCTGATCCTGCTGGCCGCCACCATGGCGGCCTTCGGCGGGCTGGCCTTCCTGCGCCAGCGGCGGCGGGCGGGTCAGGCGCTGGAACAGGCGCGGCTCAGCGCGCTGGATTCGCGGCTGGCCCATGCGGCGCGCGTCAATGCCATGGGTGAGATGGCCAGCGGCCTGACGCATGAACTGACCCAACCGCTGACCGCCATTCTGGCGCAGGCCCAGGCCGGGCGGCGGCTGCTGGAGCGCGGCAACCGCGACCGGCTGGCCTCCGCGTTGGAGGATACCGTGACCCAGGCCCGCCGTGCCTCGGCCATATTGGAAAGGTTCCGCAACTGGTCGCGCCCGCAGGCGGCGCCGGTGCGGGCCTTCGACCTGCGCGACGCGCTGCGCAATGTCGCAGCGCTGCTGGACCCGCAGGCCCGGGCACAGGGCGTGGCCCTGACCTTCGATCTGCCCCCCGATGCGGTCCTGCTCCTCGCCGATCCGGTCGAGATGGAACAGGTGGGGTTCAACCTGCTGCGCAACGCACTGGAGGCGCTGCGGGACAGGCCCGCCGGGCAGATCCGCCTGACCCTGCGCCCCGAGGCGGGCAAGGCGGTGCTGACGGTCCGCGACAACGGCCCCGGCATCGCCCCGGATCTGCGGCCCCGGCTGTTCACCCCCTTCACCACCACCCGCCCGGACGGCACCGGGCTGGGCCTCGCGCTCAGCCAGCGGCTGGTCGAACGCGCCGGGGGCGAGATCGCGCTGGAGGACAGCTCCGAAGGCGCCAGCTTCCGCATCGCCCTGCCGCTGGCCGGAGACACGCCATGACCCATCCCGTCTATCTGGTCGATGACGACGCAGCGGTGCGTCAGGCGCTGACCCTGCTGCTGTCGACCGTCGATATCCCGGTGACCGGCTTCGCCGATCCGCAGGTCTTCCTGGGCCGCCTGCCGCGACTGGCGCCGGGCTGCCTGCTGCTGGATATCCGTATGCCGGTGATTTCCGGCCTGAAATTGCAGGAACGGCTCGCCGGTCTGGCCATCGACTGGCCGACCGTCATCATCTCCGGCCATGGCGATATCGAGGCCTGCCGCCGCGCCTTCCGCAATGGGGCCATCGACTTCCTGTCGAAGCCGGTCGACGAGCAGGACCTGATCGAGGCGATCCAGAAGGGGCAGGCGATCCTCGACCGCCATCTGGCCCGCCGGGCAGAGCTGGCCGAGACGCTGGCGCTGCTGTCCACCCTGACCCCGCGCGAGGCCGAGGTTCTGGAACGCATCACCGCGGGCTTCACCACAAGGCAGATCGCCGAGGGGCTGGGCCTGTCGCCGCGCACGGTGGAAAGCCACCGCGCCGCCATCGGGACGAAACTCGGCACCAGTTCCCAGGCCGAGATGACCCGGCTCTGGCTGGAAGGCCGCGCGGCTCCGTAGTTCTACGGAGGCGGCCGCAAGCGCTACGAATACCTGTCCGGGCGGGGCGGGGTTAGTTTCCCGTCATCGCTCATGACAGGAGATTCCGATGATCCGCACCACCCTTCTCGCCGCCGCCTTTCTGGCCCCCCTCGCCGCCGCCGCGCAGGACCTGCCGACCGTGCCTTATCTGCCGCTGGATCTGGCGGTGCAGGCCGCCGAGGCCGCGCTGAAGGCCTGCGCCGCCGAAGGCCATAACGTCAGCGTCGCCATCGTGGCGCGCGACGGGGCGACCAAGGTGCTGCTGAAGGCCGATGGCTCCGGCCCGCATACCGCCGCCAGCGCGACGGGCAAGGCCTTCACCTCGGCCGCCATGGGCCGCGATACGGCCGGGCTGGCCGGGTTCATCGCCTCGGCCCCCGAGAATGCCGGTCTGCGCGACATGGATGCGCGGATGGTCATTCAGGCGGGCGGCCTGCCGGTCCGTATCGGTGAGGCGCTGGTCGGCGGCATCGGCGTCGGCGGCGCGCCCTCGGGCGATATCGACGCCGCCTGCGCCACCGCGGGCCTGACCGCCATCGGCGCGGCGACCGAGTAATCGGCATATCTCGGGCGGCCCGCCAGTTGGGGGGCCGCGCTTTATCGAAGGAGGCGTGGATGTTACGCAGACTCGTGATTTGCGCAGCGCTGGCTGCAAGCACGCTTGCGGCGCAGGCCCAGATTGCCCCATCCGCGCCCGAAATCGCGGCTTTTCAGGGGTTGCACAAGGCTGCCCAGACAGGCGATGTCGCCGAAATCAGGCGCCTTGCGGCCGTCGGCGTCGATGTCGACCAACGCGATCCCGGCGGCCGCGCCGCGATCCATATTGCCGCTTTCGCATCACAGGACGAGGCGTTGAAGGCGCTGGCGGAAGCTGGCGCCGATATGAATGCGCTCGACGCCCGCCGATATGACGTGGTCACCATCGCCGCCGTCGCCAATGATCCGGACCTGATGTCGCTTGCCATCACGCTTGGCAACGATGCAGGGCTGACCACCAGCCCCTATGATGGCACCGCCTTGATCGCCGCCGCCGATCTGGGCCATGGTGAGATCGTGCGCCGCCTGATCGCCGCGGGGGCGCCGCTCGATCACGTCAACAATCTCGGCTGGACGGCCTTGATGGAGGCGGTGGTGCTCGGCGATGGCGGCAGGGATTTCCAGGAGGTCGTGAAGCTTCTGGTCGATGCCGGCGCCGACAAGGCGATCGGCGATCGCGACGGCGTGACGCCGCATGAGCATGCTCGCGCGCGCGGTTACGCCAAGATCGTCAGCCTGCTTGAACCGGCTTCGTGACCGGACCGTCGATTTGAACGAAGGTTGAGAACCATGCGCAATCTGTTGCTCCTGGGAGCGATCCTGATGTCCGCCGGTCACGCAAACGCCGTCGTCCTCGAAGCCGTCCAGAACAGGGACATCGCCGCGCTTGAACAGGCGCTGAGTGCCGGCGCGCCCGTCGATGAACGCAATGCCCAGGGCCAGACGGCCCTGCTCGTCGCGGTCTGGAACGACGATGTCGAGACCGCGCGCCTCCTGATCGCCGCCGGTGCCGACGTGAATGCAAAGGACCGGATCGGCGACAGCCCCTACCTTGTCGCGGGCGCGCACGGCCGCGTCGAGATCCTGCGCCTTGTCCTGGACAACGGCGCGGACCTGCAGAGCACCAACCGCTTCGGCGGCACGGCGCTGATCCCTGCCGCTGAAAAAGGCCACCCGGAAGCGGTCGAGATGCTGATAGAGGCCGGCGTCGATGTGGACCATGTCAACGATCTCGGCTGGACGGCGCTGCTCGAAGCCGTGATCCTGACCGATGGCGGGTCGGTGGCGCAGCGCTCGGTGAAATTGCTGCTCGATGGTGGCGCCGACCGCAGCATTCCGGACAGGGACGGCCGCACCGCGCTTGAGCACGCCAGGGCAAAAGGCTACCGCGAGATCGCGGCCATGCTCGAAGAGTAGGGCAGTTCCCCGGACGGGGACTTCGGAAACGGGCGACCACTTCCGGGAACGCGGCCTTGCGGCGACCTCCTCAGGCGACCGTCCGCAAAGGGCCGGGCGCGGCGCGTATGCAGGCCCGCGGAGTCACATTTGATCAACCTACAGGCGCATCTCTCCCGTCATATGCATCACTATCTGGCCGGACTGCGGAGCTCAAGAAAACTCCGGGGGATCGTTCGGGATATCGGCATCACGGGCCCGGAAGCGGATTCCTCCGATGATCCCCAATGTCTTCCCGACCTCGGGGCGCAGGGCCCGGATATCCGGCACCGCCGCGAGGAGCGAGACCTGCAGGGCCGGCTCCAGCGGGCGCCAGGCCAGCCCCTGCCTCTCCTGCCCGAACATGGTGAACTCGTCGACCAGCGTCACCCCGAGGCCCTGCCGCACGAGGTTGACTGCGATATTGTAGCGGTTGGTCTCCAGCCTGCGCGCCGACCTGAGGTTGAAGCCCGGCACATTGCTGGCCAGCATGGCGACGATTCCCACGCACCCGGATCTGCTTCACCGTGCCACGCTTGAACTTATCGCTGTAGTTGCGTGTCCCCATCTCGGCCTCCTTGCCTCAAGGTTGGGGAAAAGCGCTTCCCACACTTTTTTTCGTGTCGTCAAATCAACGGGAAACCTGACGGGAAGCGAAGCCTGATTGCGGCGGCACTCGCAAATCGGCTTGCGGCAGCCCAGAACGTCAACCAGACTGGTCGGCACGAAAACAGAAGATGGATCAGGAACATGTGGAGCCTGCGCCCTGGCTGGTCCGTCACGACCCGAAGAACGGAAAGCTAGACGCCTCATGTCCCCAGCCCAACTATCGGCCAATCAAGATCGTGGCTTCATCATTCCCATCGGCGGTGGCGAGGATCGCATCAAGGAGCGGCAGATCCATCGCCGATTTGTTGAGCTTTCAGGCGAGCGCGCAGCCGACATTGTGGTCATCCCCACGGCATCCGAACTCGAGACCACCGGGCAGGATTACAATCGGATCTTCCGCGACCTTGGCGCCGCCAGAGTTGATTTTCTTCCGATCAGCAAGCGTGCCGATTGCGACAATCCGCGCTATCTGGAAATGCTGGACGGGGCGACCGGGATCTTTCTGACCGGAGGCAACCAGTTGCGACTGTCCACCATTCTTGGCGGCACCAGGATCGCTCGGAGGATCCGCAAGCGCAATGCCGCGGGGGTAACCGTGGCGGGAACGTCGGCCGGTGCGTCGATCATGTCGGAACACATGATCGCCGGCGGTGACAGCAACTCGATACCCGCGGAGGGCGCAGTCAGTCTCGCGCCCGGTCTGGGGCTGACGAATGCAGTGATCATCGACCAGCATTTCACCCAGCGAAACCGTCTGGGGCGATTGCTGGCAGCATCGTCCTACAACCCGTTTCTCATCGGCCTTGGCATTGACGAGGATACTGCGGCCTTCATCGGCCCGAACGGTTTGTTCGAGGTGGTCGGGTCCGGAACCGTGACGGTCGTCGATGCCTCAAACCTTTCCTATTCCTCCATGTGGGAAGCCAGTCGGGGTCAGGCATTGTCGCTGCTGGGCCTCAGGGTTGACGTGATGAGCGAGGGATGCCGGTACGATCTGGTCGGTCGGCACGCCTATCCGCCCGATCCCAATGCCGCCTTCTGCGCTTTGCCGAACCGCTCCGTGGAAGACGGACCCAGACACTGACGTGACACAAAGGGAGCTCCCGACATGAAGATCGTCTCAACTAATGTTTTTGTCGGTCCGAATGTCTGGGCAGGTTTCCCGGTGATCAGGCATGTCGTCGATCTTGGCGTGCTGGAGGCATGGCCCTCGGCGCGGATCGGCGACGCCTGGATCGACGCATTGGTCGAGGCATTGCCGGGTCTGGGCGCGCACGGCTGTTCCTACCGGGAGGCGGGTGGTCTGATCCGCCGCCTGCGCGAGGATGAAGGCACCTGGCTCGCGCATGTGGCCGAGCATGTGGCGCTGGAGATCCAGGGGGTTGCCGGTTCAGAGGTGACCTTCGGGAGAACGCGGGGCACCGGCACAGAGGGCCAATACAATCTGGTATACGAATATCGGCAACGCGATGTCGGGCTCGATGCCGGACGGCTGGCGATCAGGCTTCTGATGCACCTTCTGCCGGATCATCTCAAGGCGCAGGTGGACTATGAGTTCGATGCAGAGTTCGACTTTCCGGCGGAGCTCAAGTCGTTTGTTCTGACTGCACAGCGCAAAGAGTTCGGCCCGTCCACGGCCTCGCTGGTCAAGGCGGCCGAAGAACGGGACATACCCTGGATCCGGCTGAACAACCAATCGCTGGTTCAGTTCGGCCATGGCAGGCACCAGCAGCGTATTCAGGCCACGATCACCAGCCAGACCAAGCATATCGCGGTAGAGATTTCGTGCGACAAGGAAGACACGCACAACATGCTGAATGACCTTGGTCTGCCGGTGCCGCAGCAGCGTGTCGTCTACTCGCCGACCGAGGCCGTGCGCGCGGCGCGAAGGATCGGATTTCCGGTGGTGGTCAAGCCGCTGGACGGCAACCACGGGCGCGGAGTTTCGATCAATCTGACCGAGGATGCACAGGTCGAGACTGCTTTTGCCGAGGCGCGGGCACAATCCAAAAGCCGGGCGATCCTGGTTGAAAGCTTTGTCACCGGCATGGATCACCGCATGCTTGTGGTGAACAACGAACTGGTGGCTGTCGCCAAGCGCGTGCCCGGGCATGTCGTGGGCGACGGCAAGAGGACAATCGCCGAACTGGTCGAGGTCGTGAACTCGGATCCCCGGCGCGGCATCGGCCATGAAAAGGTGCTCACGAACCTCGAGATCGATGCCCAGGCAGAAAGGTTGATGCAAGAAGCCGGACATACGGAAGCAACCGTGCTGCCGGAAGGCCAGACCTTCTTCCTGCGCTCTACGGCCAACCTTTCCACCGGCGGCACGGCAATCGACATGACAGATGTCTGCCACCCGGACAACAAGGACATGGCAGAGCGCACCATCAAGGCCATCGGGCTGGATGTGGGGGGCGTGGATTTCCTGACGTCCGATATCACAAGAAGCTACAAGGAAATCGGTGGGGCGATCGTCGAGGTGAACGCCGCACCGGGCTTTCGCATGCATGTGGCGCCGTCAGAAGGCACATCCCGCGATGTGGCGGGCAAGGTGCTGGAAATGCTGTTTCCGACAGGAGCACAGGCGCGGATTCCGATCGGGGCGATTACCGGTACAAACGGCAAGACGACAACCAGCCGGATGCTGTCGCATATCATGAAATCCAGCGGCAAGATCGTCGGCATGACCTCGACCGACGGGGTCTATGTCGATGGCAAGCTGTCTGTGAAAGGCGACATGACCGGCCCGGCCTCGGCCCAGATGGTGCTGCGTGACCCATCGGTTGATTTCGCAGTCATGGAGACGGCGCGCGGCGGCCTGGTCCGCTCGGGCCTTGGCTATCAGCGGTGCGACGTCTCGGCCTGCCTCAACGTGGCGGCGGATCATCTTGGCATGGGTGGCATCAATACACTTGAGGAACTGGCGGTCGTGAAGCGGGTCGTGGTGGAAACCGCCACTGACACGGTGGTCTTGAATGCCGATGACTTTCATTGCCTGCGCATGGCCGATTTTTGCCACGCAACCCATATCTGCTATGTCACGATGAGTTCCGACCATCCCTTGGTGAAAGAACACATCCGCTCAGGCGGTCGTGCCGTTGTGCTGGAGAAGGGCATGAATGGCGATATGATCACCATTTACGCGAAGGGTCTGCACCTGCCCGTGCTTTGGACGCATCTGATTCCGGCGACGCTGGAGGGCAAGGCGATGTACAACGTGCAGAACGCAATGTTCGCGGCAGCCATGGCCTTTGCCTTCGGGCTTGACCTCGACAACATTCGTCATGGCCTGCGAACGTTCGACACCAGCTTCTTCCAGGCACCGGGGCGGACCAATGTGTACGACGAACATCCCTTCAAGGTGATCCTCGACTACGGGCACAATCCCGCCGCAATCGCCGCCATGGCCGATCTGGTCGACCGGCTGGACACGAAGGGGCGGCGCTTGGTTGTGGCAGCCATGCCGGGGGATCGACGCGACGAGGACATCGCGGCTGCGGCGCGCGAACTGGCCGGACATTTCGACCACTACTTCCTGAAGCCTGACGATGACCGGCGCGGCCGGGGTCTGATGGAGGTGCCTGAATTGCTTCGGACTGTGCTTTTGGAGAACGGGGTGTCCGAGACCCAGATATCGTTGATGCCGGATGAGTCCGCCGCCATCGACACCGCCCTTGCCGCGGCTGCGCCAAACGATCTTCTTGTGGTGTTCGCCGATGAACTGGCGCGATCGTGGAAGCAAATCATCTATTTCAAGAAGACCGAGCGGGAGGCGATTGCATCAACGGCTCCGATCAGGATCGAACGGCCGAAGATCGGCTTCGAAGAACTGTTGGCTGGTGGCGATCAGCTGATCCGGGATGAGCGCGGCGTGCGTCTGGCACGTGGCGCGGGCGAAGAGGCGGACTGACGGCCCATGACCCGATCCGAGTGGCTGAAGGACGCGCTGCAGCTCCCCCTACCCGAGGATCCCGCGCTGGTTCTTGACGGCTGCCGCAGACTGCTGGGCCCCAACCTGTTCAGCGTATCACCGGGGGCGGTTGGCGACGCCCTGTGCCCGGACCGCGATCCGGAGGCGGTGCTGCAGGTCTGGTTGGATCATGTGCGTGGCCTGCTTGACGATCTTGCCTGGCAGGACGCTTCACTGACCGGACGGCACTTTGACGGTGGCGCCAGCGTCTTTCTGGCCGCCGCCGTGGACCGGTTGTTTTCCGCCGCCTATGTGATCGAGGCCGGATGGTACTTCTGTGCCTGCGGGCTTCTTGGAGTTAATCCGATCCCACGCGAGACCCTTCTGGCCGAACTGCGCTCAATCTTCGCCCATGAAGCGAATACGGCCTTCGCGGCCCTTGTCGCCGAGGCCGAGACGCGAGGGGTCGACCGGCTGCTGGACGATGACATGGTTACCTTCGGTCACGGGAAATCCTCGGTAACCTGGGCAATCGACAGCCTTCCTGTCGCGCCCGACTGGCATGGTGTTCATGATTTGCCACTGGCGCTGGTGACCGGCACCAACGGCAAGACCACCACCACGCGGCTGATTGCGGCGATGGCGGCCGCGGCGGGGCTGGTTTCCGGGCTGTCCTCCACCGAGTTCGTCAAGGTCGGCGACGAAATCCTCGAACAGGGCGACTATGCTGGCCCTGCCGGGGCAAGGTTGCTGCTGCGCGACCAAAGGCTGGAACTGGCGGTGCTTGAAGTGGCGCGGGGCGGCATTCTGCGCCGCGGCCTGCCGGTGACGCGGGCGCTGGTCGCTGTGGTCACCAATGTGGCCGCCGACCATCTTGGCCAGTATGGTATCACCACGGTGGACGACCTTGCCCGGGTGAAACTTTCGGTGCACCGCGCACTGCGGCCCGGTGGCGCGCTTGTGCTCAATGCGGACGACCCTTTCGTGGTGTCCGCGGCCCCGGCGCACAGTCCCACGATGTGGTTTTCGCTTTCCCCGCAGACGGCGCAGGTCCAGTCGGCGCGGGCCGGGGGCGAACCCTGCGGCTGGTACGAGGCCGACATGCTGATGCTTTCGGACGGGTCGGCTGAGACTGCGCTGATCGACGTCCGCAATGTGCCGCTGACCCTTGGCGGCGCTGCCCGGTACAACATCGAGAATGCGCTGGCGGCGGCGCTGGCCGCGCGCGCGCTGGGCTTGCCGGATGAGGCGATCCGCTCCGTGTTGGCGCGGTTTCGGTCCGATCCAAAGGACAACCCGGGGCGCGCGAACGAATTCTTGTGCAATGGTGCGCGGGTCTTTGTCGACTATGCCCATAACCCCCATTCGATTGCCGCCATCTCGTCCACCCTTGCGGCAGTGCCCTCAAAACGCCGGTTCATCCTTCTCAGCCATGCCGGCGATCGGTCGGACGAAGAGATACGCGAGCTGGTGACAGGTGCTTTTGCCTTGTCTCCGGACGTTGTCGTCGTGGCAGAAAACCCCAAGTTCCTGCGTGGCCGCGATCTTGGCGCCTTGCCTGCCCTGATGCGCGCACGGTGCCTTGAACTGGGTTTGAAGCAGGCAGAGATTATTGATGCCCCTAACCCCGGAGAAGGGGCAGAGCGTATTCTTAACGTCCTGCAACCCGGTGATCTCGCGCTGTTGCTGGTCCATGACGACCGCGCAAGGATCTTCGCAATGCTGGCCAAAGCCAGCGTTCCGGCGCAATCTTGAGAACGGAAGCGGGCTCTGTTGCAACATTGGTCCGAAGTCCGGCTTTCCCCTTCCCCGGACGGCGTCATCTCTGGGTTTCGAGTGAGGGGGCATGCTGCGTTCTGAACCGAACGACTGCTTACGGGCACTTGGCTCAGCAACATTTGGTTCATCGGACGGCAGGTTTGGGCCGCAGCATGTGTGAAAACTGAAGATCCGCGAAGTCGCGAGAACTATTTCCCCAACGCACTCTGGGTTTCTGCGCGGACCGAGGCGCTTGCTGCCTGACCGGATTTTCACACAGTCTCGGCCAGTTGCCGACGCTTCTCGCTTGGACAGTAGCGTCAATCCATCTTCGAAACCCGCCTAGTGCTTGACGCTCCCGGTCACGAACCGGCTTCAGGCTGCCGGGGGCGTTCCGCTCTCTGCTACGGGCGAGTTCAGCGCAGCGCCGACCAGGTTCTTCGTGTAGTCGGCGTGATACCGTCCCTCGCACAATGCGTCCGACGTCAGTTCCTCCACGATCCGCCCCTGCCGCATCACCACGAGCCGGTCGCACATATGGGCAACCAAGGGCAGGTCGTGGCTGACCATCACCAGCGTCAGCCCGCGGGCGCGCTTCAGGGCCATGATCAGGTTGACCACCTCCGCCTGGACCGACACGTCGAGGGCCGAGGTCGGCTCGTCGAGGAAGATCACCTCCGGCTCGATGGCCAGGCAGCGGGCGATCGCCACGCGCTGCCGCTGCCCGCCCGACAGCTGGTGCGGAAAGCGGAAGCGGTGCGCCGGACCAAGGCCCACGTCCGATAGGGCGGCGGCGATCCGTTCCTCGATCCGGTCGAAACGGTGGATCGACAGCGGTTCACCGATGATCTGGTCGATGGTATGCGCGGGGTTGAGCGAAGCGTAGCAGTCCTGCATCACCATCTGCACCTTGCGCCGGAAGGCCAGCGGTGCATGGCGGGATACGGCGGCGCCGGCGCAGGTCGCGCTGCCCGTCGCGGCGGGCAACAGGCCCATCATCGCCCGCATCAGCGTGGTCTTGCCGGACCCGCTTTCGCCGACGATGCCGAAGACCTCGCCCCGCGCCACCTGGAAGGACACGTCCCGCACCGCAAGGAACGGGCCTTTCGGGGTGTCGAAGCTGATGCTCAGGCCGCGGATGTCGATCATGGGAGCTGTCATCGGGGCTGCATCCAGGCAGGGTCGCGGGGGAATGTGCGCAACTCGGGACGGCGGTGGCGCAGATCGGGGCGGCAGGCCAGCAGGCCGCGGGTATAAGGGTGAGAGGGGTTGCGCAGCTGGTCCGCCGTGCAGGTCTCCATCACCTGCCCGCCATACATCACCAGCGTGCGGTCGCAGAAGCCGGCGACCAGGTCCAGGTCATGGCTGATCAGGATCAGCGCCAGCCCGCGATCCACCACCAGCCCGTCGAGAAGCTGAAGGAAGCTGGCCCGGACAGAGGCGTCCAGGGCCGAGGTCGGCTCATCCGCGATCAGCACCTCGGGATCTCCGGCAAGGGCGATGGCGATCATCACCCGCTGGCCCATGCCGCCGGAAATCTGGTGCGGGTAGCGGTCGAACACGACGGCGGGATCGGTGATCCGCACCTGCTCCAGAAGCTCCAGCGCCGCCGCCCGTGCCGCCGCTCGGTTCAGGCCGCGATGCAGTTGCAGGGGTTCCACGATCTGCGCGCCGACGGTCATCACCGGGTTCAGGGCGTAGCGCGGGTCCTGCATGATCAGCCCGATCCGCCGCCCGCGCAGGCCGCGCCAGGCCGAGGGCCCGATGGTCAGCAGGTCATGGCCGCCGAAGCGGAAGCGGTCCGCCGTCACCCGTGCCGCCGCCGGCAGCAGGCCCATCAGCGCGCGCCCCAGCGTGGACTTGCCCGATCCGCTTTCGCCGACGATGCCCAGCCGTTCTGTGCCAAGCGCCATCGAGACGCCGCGCAGGGCGTGGACGGGCCCCTTCCTTGTGGCGAAGGTGACGTCGAGGCGGTCGATCTCGATCAGAGGCGGGCTCATTGCGACCTCGCGTCCAGAACGTCGCGCAGCCCGTCACCGATCAGGTTGAAGCCGAGCGAGGTGATGAAGATGGCGATGCCGGGGATGGTGGCGACCCACCACTGGTCAAGGATGTATTGCCGTCCGCTGGCGACCATCAGCCCCCATTCCGCCTGCGGCGGCTGCGCCCCGAGGCCGAGGAAGCCAAGCCCCGCCGCGGTCAGGATCGTGCCGGCCATGTCGAAGGTCAGCCGCACGATGACGGACGAGGCGCAATGCGGGGCGATATGGGCGCAGATGATCCGCAGGTGGGATGCCCCCTGAAGGCGGGCCATTTCCACGAAGTCGGCGCGGCGGATCGACAGTGTTTCGGCGCGGGCAAGCCGGGCATAGGGGGGCCAACTGGTCAGGGCGATGGCGATGATCGCATTGTCGATCCCCGGCCCAAGCGCCGCGACGAAGGCCAGCGCCAGCACGAGGCGCGGCAGGGCCAGGAAGATGTCGGTGATCCGCATCAGCACCCGGTCGGTCCAGCCGCCGAAATAGCCCGAGACCACCCCGATCAGAAGCCCGATCGGCCCGACCAGAAGCGTCACGGTCAGGACGATCCTGACGGTGATCCCGGCGCCGTGGACGATCCGGGCAAGGATGTCGCGTCCCAGTTCGTCGGTGCCGAACCAGTGCTGCGCCGAGGGAGGCATCAGCCGGTTCTCCAGCACCTGCTGGGTGGGAGAGCCCACGAAGGCCGGCCCGACCAGGGCCATGACAAGCAACCCGGCCACGATGATCAGGCCCACGAGCGCAAGGCGGTTGGCGACCAGCGCCCGCGCCGCCAGCACCAGCCGAACGGCCCGGGCCTGCGCGCGGCTGGCCGGCCGGTCGGAAGTCATCCAGTCCAGAACGGCGACCATGGCGCTACTCCGCTGTCCGGGGGTCGGCGATCCGGTAGACCAGATCGGCGACCGCGTTGAGAACGATGAAGACCGCGCCGATCAGGATCGTGCCGCCGATGACCGCGTTCAGGTCGGCGTTGAAAAGCGCGTTCGTCATGTAAAGCCCGAGGCCGGGCCAGGAGAAGACCGTCTCGGTCAGTACCGCCCCTTCCAGAAGGAAGCCATAGCTCAGCACGCAGACGGTGATGACCTGGACCCTTGCGCCGCGCAGCGCATGGCCCCAGACCACCTTGCGCTCGCTCAGCCCCTTGGCGCGGGCAAGCGTCACATATTCCTGTGTCAGTTGGGTCAACATGAAGCTGCGGGTCATCCGGCTGATGTAGGCCAGCGAGAACAGCGACAGCATCGCCCCGGGCAGGATCAGGTGCGACAGGGCGTTGCGGAACACGTCCCATTCACCCGCCCGGGCCGCATCGACCAGAAGAAGGCCGGACCAGGGATCGACCAGCCCGTCATAGGCGATGTCGATCCGCCCCGGGCCCGCCACCCAGCCGAGGATGCCGTAGAACACCAGAAGCAGCATGATCCCCAGCCAGAACACCGGCATCGAATAGCCCGAAAGCGACAGGACCCGCACCAGATGGTCGACCCAGCTGTCCTTCCTCGCCGCCGCGATCACACCCATGGGGACACCCAGCAGGACGCCGAACAGGATGCCGATGGTCGCCAGTTCAAGCGTGGCGGGAAAGACCGTTAGCAGGTCTTCCGCCACCGGACGGCCCGAGAAGACCGAATTGCCGAAATCGCCCTGCAGCAGTCTGGACAGGTAGTCCAGGAACTGGCGCCAGACCGGCTGGTCCAGCCCCAGTTCGCGGAACATCTTGTCATAGGCCTCTTGCGGGGCCTTGTCCCCGATCGCCGCGGTCACCGGATCGACCGGGATCAGCCGTCCCACCGCGAAGGTGACGAAGACCAGCCCCAGCAGGGTCAGCACCACCGAGGTGGCCATGCCGAGGGCGGTCCGGGCAAGGCGACCGGGGCGGCCCATCCTATTTGCTCACAAGGCGGTAATAGGTGACCATCGGCGCCATGACGAAGCCCTTGACGTTCGCCCGGGCCGCAACCCGGTTCCTCGCCTGCACAAGGCCGATATAGGGGCCTTCGGCCATCACCCGGCGCTGCATGTCCTTGTACATCCCGATCCGCTTGTCGGTATCGATCTCGCGCACGGCGGCCTCGGTCAGGGCGGTCAGTTCCTCGTTCACCCACGAGTTGCGCCAGGCCACCGTCTTGACCTTGGCATCCGGCCCGTTGTCGGTGTTGCTGGCGAAGGTCGAGGCATTGGCGTGCGGATCGGGGAAATCCGGCTCCCAGGTGCCGAGCACCGCCTCGAACTGGCGGTCGCGATAGGCGGTGATGAACTGCTTCTGGTCCGACTGGATGATCTCCATCTTCAGGCCCGCCTCGGCCAGCGTCTGCTGGACCGCCTGGGCGATGTCGATGGCGGGGCTGGTGTTGCGGACGTTCAGCTTGAACGAGAAGCCGTCGGCATAACCCGCCTCGGCCAGAAGCGCCTTGGCCTTGTCCGGGTCGAAGGTATAGGAGTTTTCGTCCACCGAGGCGAAGAAGCCCGAGGGCCAGAAGGATTGCAGGGTGACGTAGCTGTCCTTCAGGAAGGATTTCGTCATGCCGTCGTAGTCCACCAGATAGCGCATCGCCTCGCGCACCTTGGGGTTCTGGAACGGCTCGACCGTCTGCGAGAGGCCGATATAGAGGTTGCGCCCCGTCGCATGGCTGCTGATGGCAAGATCGGGATTGGCGGCAAGCTGGTCCAACTGGTCTCCGGGCAGGTTGCGGGCCATGTCTACATCGCCCCGCTCCAGCAGCAGGCGTTGCGAGGCTGCTTCCGAGACGTGGCGGATCACTACCCGCTTCATCGCCGGCGGCCCCATCCAGTAGCTTTCGTTGGCCTGCAGGATGATCGTCTCGTTCGGTTTCCAGGTCCTCAGCACGAAGGGGCCGGAGCCGGCGGACTTGTCCTTCAGCCAGGCGGAGCCCAGATCGCCGTCCGTCTCGTTCTCGAGCACCAGCTTTTCGTCAAGGACCGAGGCCGGGCCGCCCGACAGGATGTTCAGCACCAGCGAGGGCGCGAAATCGACGCCGATCGTCATGCGGAAGGTCCGGTCGTCGGGCGCCTCCAGCATCTGGCCGATGTTCTCTGCCGTCCATCCAAGCTGCGTCAGCAGGAAGGCCGGGGTCTTGTCCAGCTTCACCACGCGGGTAAAGGACCAGACCACATCCTGCGCCCGCACCGGATTGCCCGAGGCGAAGGTGACGCCGGGCCGCATCGCGAAGGTGAATGTCTTGCCGTCCGCCGATACCTCCCAGCTTTCGGCAAGGTTGCCCACCAGCGCCGAAGGGTCTTCCGCCTCGTAGCGGACCAGCGTGTCATAGGTGTTCAGCAGGATCTCGAAGGGAGTCGTCTCGTAGGATTCCGCCGGATCGAAGGTGATCGCATCATCCATGATCAGCGCCACCACCAGCGTATCGGCCGGGGTGTCCGCCAGGGCGATGCGGGGCAGCGCAGCCAGCCCGGCAAGAGAGGCGGTGGAGCAGAGGAACGTCCGGCGGTTCAGCATCTGGCAATCTCCTTCATGTTCCGGCCGACGGGGTCGACGGGAAGGGTGGTGGCTTCGAAAGCCTGGGGAGTCAGGGCGACCCGGCAATGCAGGTCGGAGTCCGGGTCGGTCACGATCAGCGGCAGGGCGAGATCGGACAGGCTGGGAAACGGTGCACGGAAATAGTCCGACACCTGCAGTTCCAGTGTGTAGACGCCGACGCGCAGCGGCCCGGTCTCTTCGGCAAAGACCGCCTGTCCGGCGGAATCGCTCAGCCCGGGCCGGGCGGCCAGTTCCGGCGAGGCGGGCACCAGCCGCATCGCCAGCCCCCGTGCGGGGCCGCCCGCTGCGGGATCGGTCACGGTCACGACGATGCGCCCGCTGCGCGCGGCGGCGTCAGGGTCATGCACGCGGTCGGTCAGCCGCAGCCGCGAGATATGGGCGATCTCGTCCAGCGCCGCGCGCCGCTCTTCGGCCAGGGTGCGGCCGATGCGGCTGTGGAACGCCGCCTCGGCCGAGGCACGGCTGTGCCGGCGCAGGCAAAGGATGAAGGGAAAGCCGAAGCGGGCGCGATAGGCCGCATTGCGGGCATCCCAGCCTGCCTCTGCCGCCGCGGTGCCGGTCAGCGCCAGCCCGCCCTGCTCGATGGTCGAGGCAAGGGTCATCCGGCCCCTTTGCGCTTCCGTCCCGCCGACATCGGGGTGGCGTGCAAGGAAGGCGTCGATCTCGGCCGCGGACAGCCCGCGGATCCTGGCCAGCATCGCAGCGTGCAGGGCGGCAACGGTGGCGAAGGGCCGCTCGGCAGCGGCAACTTCGGCCACCCAGGCCGCATGTTCCCAGACCGGCCCCAGAAGCTCGACGAAGGCCGCATCCGTCAGCGCATTCACCTGCGCAAGGCTCAGCTTCCCGGTCATGGCCGCGCCAGCGAGGTGACACGCTCGGCCAGCGGCGGAAGGAAGCTGCGGTCGAAGACCTCTGCCGGCGCGGGAACGCGGGGCAGGCCCTTGCCGCCCGCGACCAGCCGCGCCACCTCGGCCAGGCGGGCATCGTCGGCATCGCCGATCCCGTGCCGCCCGCCATCGGGATGCGCCATCTCCAGTGCCAGAGTCCCCAGAAGTCGCTGCCGGTTCGCCTTGCGGTCGATCGCGGGGTTCCGCCGCGCCACCGCTTCGACGGCTGCGTCAGGGTCCGCGATGGCGGTCTTCAGGCCGCGGTTGATCGCGGCGACCAGCCCGCGCACGGCCCCGGGGTGGGCCTGCGCAAATTCGCGCGTCACCATCACCGCCCCACCATAGAGCGCGGGCAGGTGCTGGCGCCATTCCAGATGGCGCAGCACGCGATCCGGGTCCAGCCCGGCCTCGACCGTATGGGCGCGGATGGTGTTGACGAAGCCGAAGATGCCCTCCCACCGACCCTTGCGCATCTCGACCACCATCTCGTCATGGCCAAGGTCCGACGGCTCGACCGAGACCGACGCGGGGTCCAGGCCGGTGGCCAGGCAGAACTCGGGGAAGAACTTCCAGGCGGCATCTTCCGGGTGCGAGACCAGCCGCCGTCCGGCAAGGTCCGCCGGAGTGCGGATCGGCCCGTCGGCATCGACGGCGATCGTATAGGGGGAACGGTTGTGCATGGCGAAAACCGCCACGGGCGTGGCCTTCTCGGCGGCCGCCATCTCGATCAGCGTGTTCAGGTCGCCATAGGCCGCCTCATAGCCGCCGTCCGCCAGGACCGGCACGGCATAGGCCAGGGACTCCCCTTCGGTGAAGGTGACTTCCAGCCCCTCCCCGGCGAAATGGCCAAGGTCGTCGGCCAGGAAGAACGGGGCCTGCGGGCCCGAAAAGGTGGTGTTCAGGAAGAAGCGGATCGGCAAGCTCGGGTTGGGCATCTGCGTGCTCCTGCGGTTCGCAGAAACAGGCTAGGCGCTGCCTGCCATTGCCGTCCATAACAATAAAATGGCACCTTCATTGCCGAAATTAGAATACAATGACCACATCCCGGCGATCCACCATCATCGGCTTCCCGGTTGCTCCGCACAATTCCTTCGCGTTTTCAGAATGGTTGGTCCTGCATGTCGGCTTCCCTCATCCTCGCCTCGCTCCGCTATGCCGATCAGGTCGCCCGCGCCGGTTCGATACAGCGCGCGGCGAAAGAATTGAACATCGCGGCCTCGGCCGTCGATCGCCAGATCCTGATTCTGGAGGAAACCCTGGGCGTCGCGCTGTTCGAACGGGTTCCGCGCGGTATGAAGCTGACCGCGGCCGGAGATGCCCTGATCGCGATGGTCCGGCGCTGGAAATCCGACGAACGGCAGGTGGCGGCCGAGATCCAGCAGTTGCGCGGCGTCAACCAGGGCCAGGTCCGGCTTGTCGCCATGGACAGCCATGCCAACGGCTTCCTGCCGGATTTCATCGCGCGGATGGCGGCCGAACATGCGCGTATCCAGCTTGAAGTGGTGATCGCCACGCCGGACGAGGCGACAGCGGCCCTTGCCGCCGGGCACGTGGATGTGGCGGCGGTGTTCAATCTGCCCCCCCGGCGCGAACTGGATGTGCTGTGGACCACCGACCTGCCGCTCGGCTGCGTGGTGGCCCCGGCGCATGATCTGGCCAAGGGCGCCGACACCAGCCTGCAAGAGGCAGCAGCCTATCCCATCGCCCTGCAAAGCCGGGCCATCCTGATCCGCAGGTTCCTGGAATCCCGCTACGGCTGGCTTCTGGCCGAAAACCGGAGGATCGTCGAGACGAACTCGCTGCAACTGGTCAAGTCGCTGGCCCGCAGCGGCGAATATGTCGCCTTCACCTCGGAATTGGATGCCGCCCCGGAACTGGCCGAGGGCAGCCTTGTCTTCGTCCCCGTCCGCGACAGCGGGGCCGAGGCGCAAAGCATCAGCGTCGCGATCGACGCGCGCAAGCCGCTGACCCAGGTGGTGCGGACGGTCGCTGAGGGGCTTCAGACCGCCATCCATGACACGCTGGCCCGGGTCAGGGGCCGGTCGCGATCCGCCCCCGCGGCATCGTCCGGGTGAGCGGTCCATGCCCCGGCAGCTCTTGGGCGCCTCTGTCGCCCCGATCCAGGCCGACGCCTGCACGCTATACAGGGCTTCTGGACGAGCAGACTCCGCATCGGCAGTGCAACCGGGATGGACAGCGGCTGCTTGCCCGGCAGCGGAAACCCGGTAAATTTCCGGCATGAGCGACAAGATGCGATATCGGGGATTTTGGGGTGGCGACGGTTTCATCCTTCTCGGATGGATCCTCATGTTGGGTGTCGTTGTCGCAACGACGATGCTCTACGAGCGCTGGAAACTGTTTGCCGAGTTTCAGAGCGAGGCCACGATCCTGCACCGCCTTGCGTCGCAACGCGCCGATCAGCACGATGCGCATCTGACATCGCTGTCGGCGCTTGCCGTGGCTGACGGAACCGGCCGGCGGGACCTGTTTCTGGCTGTCGCCTCCACCATCAGGCAATTCTACCCCCGGATCGAGGCGATCGATCTCGTTCCCTTGAAGCCCTCTGCGCCGTACCTGACCACGAGAACCGGGCTTTCAGAACAACAACTGGCCATCATCAGGCTGACGGTCGCCGCATCGGATGGGCAGCTTGCGTTGCATTCCACGCCTAGATACGCTGGAGAACTATCGCTGATCAAGCGCAGTCCCAATTCGGACGACGCCCGCTTCGGGCTCGCGCTTGAAGTTCATGCGTCAGCTTTGCTGGAGACTGACTCCACCATCTGGGAGCGACAGTCGGTGACGCATACGCTTCTTATGCCGACGGAACCGCCCTCACCGGGAAAGGGCGCATCGCGGACGCGCGGTTCGAAAAAGTGCTTGGCAGCAGGTCGCAGCCGCTCCTCTTTCAAGCCGATATCGCGCCGGGCCTGTCCGACCTGCTGCCCGGCGACAGGCTGGCGGCCCTCATGATCCTGGCGTCGCTGCTCTATGCGATTTCCGTGCTGGGGTTGCGCCAGCTTGCGCGGGTGCGGCGGGCCGAGCGGCTGGCACATCTGAGCGCGCAGGAAGCCCGGCTGGCCCACGCCTCGCGGGTCAACGCGCTTGGCGAGATGGCCAGCGGCATGGCGCATGAACTGACACAGCCTCTGACCGCCATCCTGAGCCAGGCCCAGGCCGGCCGGCACCTGTCCCGGCGCGGCGACGCCGATGCGGTCGAAGCAGTGCTGCAAGGTATCGCCGAACAGGCCAGGCGGGCATCCGCCATCATCGAGCAGCTGCGCAACTGGACGCGTCCTCCGGTCGAAACAGATCAGCACGGCCTCGTCACGGAGGCCGTGCGCAACGTCGAGGCGCTGTTGCGGCCGGACGCGGATCGCGCGGGCATCATGCTCTCCACCGATCTCGAAGCGCGAGCAATGCCCGTGCGGGGCGATCAGGCACCTAGTAGAAAGAGGCGCGCCCTCAAGGCTCCCGTCCAGACGCCTCTATGCACTCACCAACTCGGGAGCCCTGACACCCTCAAGGCTATGTGGCCGTGGCCCTCCCGTAGCCCAGTCCAGAAGTTCGACAGTATGGACGGCGGGAATTCTGGTCCCCGATCCGATCTGCATCATGCAGCCAATGTTGCCCGCGCTGATCACCTGCGGTCGGGTGGCCTCTAGCGTCTCGGCCTTGCGCGATTTCAACTGCTCGGAAATCTCGGGCTGCATCAGGTTGTAAGTGCCTGCAGAGCCGCAGCAGATATGGCTGTCACGCGGCTCGACTACTTGGAACCCCGCAGCCTTGAGTAGGTCCTTGGGCGCGGAACGGACCTGCTGGCCATGCTGCAGCGAACAGGCCGCGTGATAGGCCACACGCAACGGCTCGGCATGGGTCGCATCTTTCAAGCCGAGATCGCTCATGACCTCAGAGACATCCCTGGCAAGCGCCGCGACCCGAGCCGCATCGGCGGCAAGCGGATCGTTGCGGAACATATGGCCATAATCCTTGACCGTGGTGCCGCAGCCCGAGGTGTTGATGACCACCGTATCGAGCCCCTCGCCGTCAAGCTCCGCCGCAAGCGCGCGGATATTGGCGGCAGCCATCGCGTGGCTCTCGTGGGTCTTGCCCATGTGATGCGTCAGCGCGCCGCAACATCCGATCCCCCTGGGAATGACCACCTCGCAGCCATGCCGACGCAGCAGCCGGATCGTCGCGTCGTTGATATCCGTGTTCAGCGCGCGCTGCGCACAGCCGATCAGCAGCGCGACCCGCTTCTGCCGCCCGCCCCGGGCCGCGAAGGTCTGGGGGCGGTCATTCGGGCTTGGCGAGGGCAGTCGGGCTGGCGCCATCTCCAGCATCGCCCTCAACCGTGTATCGGGCAGCAGCTTGCGGAACGGCCGTGCCAGCTTCGCGCCAATCAGCGCCAGGCGGAAGCGCCCCGGATACGGCAGGATCAACGCCAGCAGCCAGCGCAGGGCGCGGTCGTCCCATTGGCGCTTGTAGTTCTGCTCGATATATTCCCGCGCGTGATCGACCAGATGCATGTAATGCACCCCCGAGGGGCAGGTCGTCATGCAACTGAGACAGCTCAGGCAGCGGTCGATATGCTTGACGGTCTTTTCGTCGGGGACCTTGCTGTTTTCCAGCATGTCCTTGATCAGATAGAGGCCATCAACACCGGAGAGACGCCGATCTGCTCCGCGGTGATCTTCTGGAGACCACCGAACAACACGTTCGAAGCCGTATCGGAGCCGGTCAGCGCCACGCCCATCCAGCCAAGCAGCGTCCCGAAGAACGGATAGATCCAGCCGGTCTGCGCGAAGGCCAGACCAAGGGTCGCGTCCGTCCCGGAAAAGCGGGAGACGAAGCCGAGGGCGAGCATCGCAGCGATGGTGATCAGCGAGAAGCGCACCACATACATTGTGTGGAAATATTCGCGCACCAGAGCCATGGGCGAGAACTTCAGAACAAAGCCCGACACGATCGCCGCCAGCAGAATGCCCGTTCCGGTCGCCGAAAGCAGGTTAAGCGAATAGACAGCGGCTTCCGCATGCGGTGCCTCGACCACCGGCGGGACCTTCAGCACCATCTCATGCAGACCGGGAACCGGCAGCCTGTAGATCCAGATAGAATCCAGCCAGACCTTGATCTGCGGCGTGCCCCAGGCGAACACGAAGACCGACAGGATCAGCCAGGGCAGCCACGCCTTAAGCACTGCGGCCTTGGAATGCGAGTGCTTGGGCTGCACGGCCTCGGCTTCTCCGCCATTGCCGGTCGAAGTCCAGATCCGCTCGGGCGACCATATCCGCAGAAAGCCCGCAAGGCACAGCATGGACGAGATCGCGGCGACAATGTCCACCAGCCAGGGTCCATGGAAATTAGACACGAGATACTGCGGGACCGCGAAGGACACCCCGGCGACGAGCAGCGCCGGCCAGACTTCCAACATCCCCTTGCGGCCCGCGAAGGCCCAGACCAGCCAGAACGGCACTATCACCGAGAAGAAGGGCAGCTGACGACCGATCATCCCGGAGAGCTCATGCAAATCCAGTCCGGTAACGGCGGCAAGGGCGATGACGGGTGTCCCTAGCGCACCATAGGCCACTGGCGCAGTATTGGCGATCAACGAGAGACCGGCAGCCTTAAGTGGTGCGAAGCCCAAGCCCATCAGCATCGCTGCAGTCACTGCGACCGGTGTACCGAATCCCGCCGCACCCTCGAAGAACGCACCGAACGAAAAGGCGATGAAGAGCAATTGTAGGCGGCGATCCGGGGTCAGGCCAGCAATGCTGTCGCGAAGGATGCTGAACTGTCCTGTCTTTTCGGTAAGCCGATAAAGGAAGATTACGCTCAGGATGATCCAGCCGATCGGCAGCAGTCCATAGGCTGCCCCATAGACGGCGGTCGTTCCCGCCATGCCGGCGGGCATGCCAAAAGCGACGATGGCGACCAGGAGTGCGACGATCAGACCAAGCACTGCGGCGCGATGAGCCTTCATGTGGAATATACCGATCCCGCCGAGAAGGACGACGATCGGCAGAGCGGCAAGCAGGGTCGAGATGACCATGCTGTTGAACGGGTCATATACCTGTGACCAAGGCATCTTTGGTTTCCTCCCTATGGCCGATCGTGTGCACGTCTGGCTGTGCGATCGGGCAACGACGGCAGCGCTTGATGAAGTTGGGCGCTCCTCCCGCGGGCGCCGAGACATTGGTAAAATAACTTTACCCAATATGTAAATGGGTACATATATTTTACAAACATGATCAGTGATTGCGCCATCGGCGCAGGATAAGCTATTGGTTAAAGGAGATTACCGACGCCCGAGATCGACATGAACGACAGTACGCCGAACCGTCCTGAAAGAGCCGCCGACTCGGTGACGAAGTACATTGAACAGCTTATCTTCGAGGGATCCCTGCGCCCCGGTGAGCCGTTGCTGCCGGAGCGCGAACTGGCCCTGAAGCTCAATGTCTCCCGGCCGACGCTTCGAGACGCATTGAAATCGCTGGAGGGGCGCGGCTTCCTGACCAGCAAGGAGGGAAGAGGAATGAAGGTCGCGCAGATCGGGGCGAAAAGCATCACAGATCCCTTGATCGCCATGCTCGCCGAGCGGAGTGAGGTCGCCGACGATTATCTGGAGTTTCGCGATGTCGTGGAAAGCTCGGCCGCCGCGATGGCCGCTCAGCGAGCGAACGAGGTCGATATCGAGCGCATCAGACAATGCATCGACCGGATCGAACGCGCGCACGCCGCCAACGATCCTGTTGAAGAGGCGGACGCCGACGCTGAACTACACATGGCCATCTATGAAGCCAGCCATAATCTCGTGCTGTTGCAGATCATGCGCGCTCTGTCGGGAAATCTGAAGACGGACGTGCTGCACAACCGACAGCGCTTGTTCACCATCCCTTACGTTCGCGACCTCTTGCGTGATCAGCACCTCGCGATCGCACAAGCGATCGTCGAGAAGCGGCCGGACACCGCACAATCCGCAGCACACGAACATCTTATCTACCTGCGCAGGGCGACGCGGGAGATACGCGAGGCCGAAGCAAAACTCGACCTCTCTCTCCGCCGCCTCGACAGTGGCGGCTTGAGCGCCCTCAAAGGATGACCCGCAATATGCTGCGTTGCCCTGCCCCTTAGGACCGGACCGTTCGAGGCTAGAGTTTTCGGCTACGCATCCCTGGCTGGGAGGGGGGCTGAGGACGATGAAAGCGTCAAAGTTCACGAATGCGCAGAAGGCATTCATCTTGAGGCGGGGCAAGGAGGGCACACCGGTTGCAGAGATCAGCCGCAAGGCCGGGATCAGCCAGGCGACCTTTTTCAACGGGAAGAAGCGGTATGGCTGATTGTTGCCTGAGGAGATACGGCGGCTGAAGGCGCTCGAGGACGAGAACAGCCGGCTGAAGAAGATCGTGGCGGATCTGACGCTGGATCGCGAGATGCCGCAGGATGTCATCCGGCGAAAGCTCTGAAACCTGCCCGGAAGCGCAAGCTTGTCGACGAGATTCTGGTCGACTACGATGTGCCGATCCGGCGGGCTTGCGGGACCCTTCGGTTCGACACCCCAAGCCACCACTACAAATCCCGTCGCACCGAGCAGGTCGGCCTCGAACTGCGGATCCGCGAGACCTGCGAAACGCATGTGCGCTAGTGGGCGATAGTGTCAGCGGGCCAGATGCGGGGGTGGTCTCGGGCATCACGCATCCGACGGGAAGCTGCGGCTTCAACGCTGACCCCATATCGATCCGGAGCGATCCACACCGCTGGCCCGGGTGATAAACCCTGCTGCCCCTCACAATCCCAGCAGTTCCAGCAGCGCCGGAATCCGCGAGCGGCTGACCGGAAGTTGCTCCAGCCCCTTGCTGCCGTCAAAGCGGCAGATGCCACCATCCTTGCGTCGCACGACAGCGGTCACATGCTCGGTATTGACCAGATAGCTCCGGTGCACCCTGAAGAACCTCGTGCCAAGCAGCCGCCGCTCCGCCTCGGAGATCGACCACGGGCAGAAGACGCGCCCCTCGGCCGAATAGGCGATGGTGTAATGGCCCTCGGCCCGCAGCGCGGCAACCCCACTCACCGGGATGAAATGAATCATGCCATCACGCTCGAAAGGCAGGCGCAGATCGCCCGTTGCGGGGACGGTGGGCGCAGGCGGATCGGCGGGCAATGAGCCGGTGACGGAGGAAGGCGGGCGGACCGGCTCCGGTCCAGCCTGCTGCTTGACGGACAGGAAGCTTGCCCCCGACAACAGGAACGCCCCCGAGATCACGAAGGCCGACAACAGAACGATGATCGCAAGCTGCGCATTGTCCATCCCCGGACCGGACAGCGCCCCATCGAGGGCCGCCACGAAATCCGTCCAGAACATTGCCGAGAAATGCACGATCACCACCGAGGCGCCGAAGATCAGCGTTGCCAGCAGGATGTCGCGTTCCGTTCTGCGCCCATAGGCGACGCGCATGGCGGCGATCCCCATGCCCGTGGCGAGGATGCCCGCGACGATGAATCCGGCGGGCCGGAAAAGCGGCTCGCAGCCCTCGATCCCCAGCAGACCCACATAGTGCATCGTCACGATCCCCGCTCCGAGGATCACGCCTGCAAGGATGGTTTTGCGCCGTGTCCGCCGCCCGAAATGCATGAGTACCAGCGCGAGCCCCGCCAAGAGGATCGCGATCAGGATCGACGCAACAGTTGGCAGCACCGCGTAGTAGACCGCCACATCGAAGCGCATGGCAAGCATCGCCACGAAATGCATCGACCAGATGCCGCCGCCCAGTGCGATCGCGGCCATGGCTATGCGCAGGTGTCGCACACCTTCGGACACTAGCGACAGCCCGCGCGTCAGGGAAAGTCCAGTGAAGGCCGCCATCATCGAAATGGCAACGGATGCAAGGACCATCCAGATATTGTAGCTGTAAATAAGCATCGCGAAGAAGCCGCGACGCGACTTCCATTCCCTCCCTCGGTACTCCCGCCCCTCCCTGGGTATCGGCACGCTTGCCATAATGTATCCGGCGCGTTTTGCCGGGCTGTCAATAGCACCAGCCGCCGCCTGGCTTGGGGCGCGGGCGGAATGCACCCCTTCGCGGGCCGCTCATGACCGCCCCAAGACGTCAGGCTCACCCCGCCACCGGGTCCGGGGACGGTTTTCTGCATATGCATACGCAGTTCGTGCGACACAGGCGCGGCTGGTGAAAATCCCGGCGGCGCCGGTGCCTGCCTCGCCTCGATCCATGGAGGCCATGCGACCTTCGCGACGTTCCCATCCGAGGGACAGGGGAGGAGACAATGATACCAGCGCCTTTCGCCTATCACCGGCCGTCCGACATTCCGTCAGCACTGGCCATCCTGCGCGAGCACGGAGACGAGGCGCGTGTACTTGCCGGCGGCCACAGCCTCATCCCGATGATGAAGCTGCGGATGGCCGGGCTGAGCCATGTAATCGATCTTCAGGACATTCCCGACCTGAAAGGAATCCGGGTCGGCGGCGGGCAGGTCGATATCGGTGCGATGACCACACAGTATCAACTGATCACATCGGAGCCGCTGGCGCACGCCGCGCCAATCCTGCGCGAGGCTGCGCTCCAGATCGCCGATCCGCAGGTGCGCTACATGGGCACGGTGGGTGGCAATGTCGCCAATGGCGATCCGGGCAACGACATGCCGGCGCTGATGCAATGTCTGGACGCGCGGTTCACGCTGGTCGGCCCGGATGGCGCGCGGGAGGTCGCCGCGCGGGATTTCTTCGAAGCTGCCTACATGACCGCGCGCGAAGATGACGAGATTCTGACCCGGATCACCTTTGCGGTGCGGGCAGGCGGCTATGCCTATGAAAAGCAGAAACGCAAGATCGGGGACTACGCCACCGCCGCCGCCGCCGTCCTGCTGGAGGCGGCGGGGGGCATCTGCACCCGCGCCTCGGTCGCGCTGACCAACCTCAGCGACACGCCGATCTGGTCGCAGGCGGCGGGCGAAGCGCTGGTTGGCAGCAGTTGCGATACCACCTCGGTCGGCGCGGCGGTCGAGGCGGCGCTGGCCGATATCAACCCGAGCCCCGACAACCGCGGCCCGATCGAGTTCAAGCGGCATGTGGCGAGGGCAATCCTGGGCCGGGCCATCACCCGCGCCTGGTCGCGCGCCTGAGGGAGGGGACCATGTCCAAGATGCACATCAAGCTGACTGTCAACGGCGAGGCGCATGAGACGCTGGCCGAGCCGCGCGAGCTGCTGATCCATGTCCTGCGCGAAAGGCTGAACATCACCGGCCCGCATATCGGCTGCGACACCAGCCATTGCGGCGCCTGCACGGTCGAGCTGAACGGCAGATCGGTCAAATCCTGCACCGTTTTCGCCGCGCAGGCCAACGGCGGGGCGATCACCACGATCGAAGGTCTGGGAACCCCCGACAATCTTCACGCCCTGCAACGAGCGTTCCGGGAACACCACGGGCTGCAATGTGGCTTCTGCACGCCCGGCATGATCACCCGCGCCCACCGTCTGCTTCAGGAGAACCCGGACCCGACCGAGGCAGAGGTGCGCTTCGGCATGGCGGGCAACCTTTGCCGCTGCACCGGATACCAGAACATCGTCAAGGCGATCCTTGCCGCCGCCTCGGAGATCAACACCACATCAAGGGAGGCTGCGGAATGAACGACCATACCCCTCCGAACCGCGAGGAGCGTATCGCGAATCTCAAGGGCCTCGGCACCTCGCGCCGACGGGTCGAAGATGTCCGTTTCACACAAGGCAAGGGCAACTACGTCGATGACGTGAAACTGCCCGGCATGCTGTTCGGCGATTTCGTCCGCTCGCCCTATGCCCATGCCCGCGTGAAGTCCATCGACACCGCGGCGGCGATGGCGGTGCCAGGCGTGCTGGCCGTGCTGACGGCGCAGGATCTGGCCCCCCTCAACCTGCACTGGATGCCGACACTGGCCGGCGACAAGCAGATGGTGCTAGCCGATGGCAAGGTGCTGTTCCAGGGGCAGGAGGTGGCCTTTGTCGTCGCAACCGACCGCTATGCCGCCGCCGACGGTATCGAGGCGGTCATGGTGGATTACGAGGAACTGCCCGTCATCACCAGTCCGTTCAAGGCGCTGGAACCCGACGCGCCGGTCCTGCGCGAGGATTTGGCGGGCCAGACCCGCGGTGCCCATGGCGAGCGCCGCCACCACAATCATATCTTCCTGTGGGAAGTCGGCGACGAAGCCGCGACCAACCAGGCGCTGGACGAGGCCGAGGTGGTGGCGGAAGAGATGGTCTACTACCATCGTACCCATCCCTGCCCGCTGGAAACCTGCGGCTGCGTCGCCTCGATGGACAAGGTGAACGGCAAGCTGACGGTCTGGGGCACCTTTCAGGCCCCGCATGTGGTGCGCACCGTCGCCTCGCTCCTGTCGGGGATCGAAGAACACAACATCCGCGTGATCTCGCCCGATATCGGCGGCGGCTTCGGCAACAAGGTGGGGGTCTATCCCGGCTATGTCTGTTCGATTGTCGCCTCGATCGTCACCGGCAAGCCGGTGAAATGGATCGAGAATCGGATGGACAATCTGATGGCCACCGCCTTCGCCCGCGACTACTGGATGAAGGGCCGGATCTCGGCCACGAAAGAGGGCAGGATCACCGGGCTGCATTGCCATGTGACCGCCGATCACGGCGCCTTCGACGCCTGCGCCGACCCGACCAAATTCCCCGCCGGTTTCATGAGCATCTGCACCGGCAGCTATGACATCCCGGTCGCCTATCTGGGCGTCGATGGCGTCTATACCAACAAGGCACCGGGCGGCGTGTCCTATCGCTGTTCGTTCCGGGTCACCGAAGCCGCCTATTTCATCGAGAGGATGATCGAGGTGCTGGCCATCGAACTGGACATGGACTCGGCCGAGCTGCGGCGCATCAACTTCATCCGCAAGGACCAGTTCCCCTATCAGTCCGCACTGGGCTGGGAATACGACTCGGGCGACTACCACACCGCCTGGGACAAGGCGCTGGCGGCCGTGGGCTATGAGGCGCTGCGCCGGGAACAGGCCGAACGGGTCGAGGCGTTCCGGCGGGGCGAGACCCGCAAGCTCCTCGGCATCGGCCTGGCGCATTTCACCGAGATCGTTGGGGCGGGGCCGGTCAAGAATTGCGACATCCTCGGCATGGGCATGTTCGACAGCTGCGAGATCCGCATCCACCCCACCGGATCGGCCACCGCGCGGCTGGGCACGATCAGCCAGGGCCAGGGCCATGCGACGACCTTCGCCCAGATCCTTGCCACCGAGATCGGCCTTCCGGCGGATTCGATCACCGTCGAGGAGGGCGACACCGATACCGCGCCTTATGGGCTTGGCACCTACGGCTCGCGCTCCACCCCCGTCGCGGGGGCGGCCACCGCGATGGCGGGGCGCAAGATCCGTGCCAAGGCTCAGATGATCGCGGCCTGGCTGCTGGAGGTGCATGACGACGATGTGGAATTCGACGTGGACCGCTTCACCGTCAAGGGCGCGCCGGAGCGGTTCAAGACCATGAAGGACATCGCCTATGCTGCCTACAACCAGGCCATCCCTGGTATCGAGCCGGGGCTGGAGGCGGTCAGCTATTACGACCCGCCGAACATGACCTATCCGTTCGGCGCCTATATCTGCGTGATGGAGATCGACGCGGATACCGGCGTTCCAGAGATCCGGCAGGTCTATGCGCTGGACGATTGCGGCACCCGGATCAACCCGATGGTGATCGAGGGGCAGGTGCATGGCGGTCTGACTGAGGCGCTGGCCATCGCGATGGGGCAGGAGATCGCCTATGACGACATCGGCAACTGCAAGACCGGCACGCTGATGGATTTCTTCATCCCCACCGCCTGGGAGACGCCGCACTACACCACCGATCACACCGAAACCCCCAGCCCGCATCACCCGATCGGGGCAAAGGGCGTGGGCGAAAGCCCGAACGTGGGCGGGGTGCCGATGTTCTCCAACGCGGTACACGACGCTTTCCGCGCCTTCGGGCTGCGGCAAAGCCACATGCCGCACGACCACTGGCGGATCTGGAAGACCGCCCATGACCTCGGCCTGCACGGCTGACGACAGGAGGCCCCTTTCAGGGCCGGGAAAGCGCCATGAACGACTGGACAACTCTTCGCGACGAACTGGCGGTGCAGGGCTATATCGCCGCGCCCGATCTGGCGATGGCGCTACATCTGGCGATGGCGCTTGGCCGGCCGCTGCTGCTGGAGGGCGCGGCGGGGGTCGGCAAGACCGAGGTGGCGCGTGCCCTTGCAGCGGTGAAGGGGACCGAGCTGATCCGCCTGCAATGCTATGAGGGGCTGGATGCCGCGCAGGCGATCTATGAATGGAACTACCAGCGCCAGCTTCTGGCGATCCGCGCCGCCGCCGAACATGGCGAAACGGGACGCGCGGTAGAGGAGCGGATCTTTTCCGAGGCCTTCCTGCTGGAACGCCCCCTGCTCAAGGCGATCCGCCGCCCCGTGGCCCCAGTGCTGCTGATCGACGAGATCGACCGCGCCGACGAGGAGTTCGAGGCCTATCTGCTGGAGGTCCTGTCGGATTTCCAAATCACCGTGCCCGAACTGGGCACAATTCCTGCGCTGACCCGGCCCCATGTGATCCTGACAGCCAATGGCGCGCGCGATCTGTCCGACGCGCTGCGCCGCCGCTGTCTTTACGCCCATGTCGACTATCCCGACCGCGAGACCGAACTGGCGATCCTCGCCAGCCGCTACCCTGGCGTCGAGGCGCGGCTGGCGGGCCAGATTGTCGGGTTCGTGCAGGCGCTGCGCCACGAGATGCTGGAAAAAAAGCCAGGCGTAGCGGAGATGCTGGATTTCGCCGCCGCCCTGTCCGGGCTGGGTGTCAACGACCTGAGCCGCGATCCCCTGGTGCTGCACACGACACTGGCCACTTTGCTCAAGACCATGGCCGACCGCGCCGCGGTCCCTCCAGAGGTCGCGGCCCGGCTGGTGGGGAGGGCGGCATGAGCCGGGTCACGCGCTTCGCTGGGGTCGATCCCGGCCCCTCGGCCCGAATCGCGGGCTTTCTCGCGCATCTGCGGATACATGGCTTTCGCCTTGGTGTTGCCGAGACAGGAACGGCGCTGACCGCGCTGACCCATGTCGCCTCCGCCGACCCAGACGAGACCCGCCTTGCGCTGCGCGCGGTCTGCACCGGATCGGCGGAAGAGGCGCAAAGGTTCGATGCGCTCTTCGATGCCTTCTGGCTGAACGACGGCAGGGTGCGGCGCAAGATCGTGGCGGGCGATGGCACGGGAGCCGGGCAGGCCCGCGGCACGCTTGAGGATCACGCGAGGGAAAGCCGGAGCACCGGCAATATCCATGCGCCCGACAGCGGTAATGACGGCACGGTCGAGGCAGACGGAACCGGCCGGCTGATCGCCTCGGCCGTGCGCAACCTGATGCGCAAGGATCTGCGCGAACTGGTCTCGCCCGGGGATATCCGCGCCGCCGAGGCCGTCGCACGGCGGCTGGGTCAGGCGATCCGCGACCGCCGGTCGCGCAGGCGGCGGGCGGCCCGCAGGGGCGCGGCGGTTGACCTGCGCCGCACGCTGCGCCTTTGCCTTGCGACCGGGGGCGAACCCCTGCGGCTGGCCCGCCGCACACGTCCTGACCGCCCGGTCAGAATCGCCGCGCTTTGCGACGTATCCGGCTCGATGACCCCCTACGCGAGGCCCTTCCTTGCCTTTCTCGGCGGCCTGCTGCGCGCCGATCCCGACAGCGATGCCTATATGTTCCACACCCGTCTGGTGCGGATCGCTGGAGCCTTGCGCGATGACGATCCGCTGCGCGCGCTCGACCGGATCACGCTGCTGGCCGAGGGCTTCGGGGGCGGCTCGAGGATCGGCGCGACCCTCGACACCTTCGCGCGCGGCCCCGCCGGCCGCTGTGTCAACGGGCGGACGGTCGTAGTGATCCTGTCGGATGGCTATGACAGCGACCCGCCCGACCTACTCGATGCCGGGCTTGCGCGGCTGCGCAGACGCGGCTGCCGGATCATCTGGCTCAATCCGCTCAAGGGGTGGCGGGGTTACGCCCCCGTAGCTCGGGGGATGGCCACCGCCCTGCCCCATCTCGATCTTTTCGCCGCTGCCGCCACGCTTGGCGATCTCGCGGCGCTGGAACCGGAGCTTGCACGCCTATGACCCTATCCGCCCATGCCCAGATCCGTCTTGACAGTGAAATGGCGCGGCTGCGCGCCGCGGGGGCGGCCTTTGCCATCGCCACGGTGGTGCGCACGCTTGACGCGACCTCGGCCAAGGCCGGCGGCAAGGCGCTGGTGGCCAGGGATGGCACGATCCTCGAAGGCTGGATCGGCGGTGGCTGCGCCAGGGGGGCGGTGGCGCGTGCAGCGCGCGAGGCCATCGCGCAGGGCAAGGCGCAATTCGTCTCGCTGCGCCCCGAAGAGTTGCTGGCCGCCGAGGGCGTGGCGCCGGGCGATGAACGCGACGGCATCCGCTTTGCCCGCAACGGCTGCCCAAGCAAAGGCTCAATGGACATTTTCGTCGAACCGGTCCTGCCGCCGCCGCGATTGGTCGTTCTGGGGTCGGGACCGGTCGCCACGGCACTAATCGAACTGGCCGGGCGGTTCGACTTCCACCGCATTCTCTGCGCGCCGGGGGAGGATCTTCCGGCCCCGCCCGAGGTGGAACTGCATCGCGACGGTTTCGCCCTCGACCCCGACACCACCGCCGGGGGCTATCTGGTGGTCGCGACCCAGGGAAAGGAGGACGAGGCCGCCCTGCGCACCGCCGTGGCAAGCGGCGCGGCCTATACCGCATTCGTCGGCAGCCGCCGCAAATTCGCGACGCTGGCCGCGCGGCTGGCCGCCAACGGCGTCGATGAGGCGGTGCTGAAGGCAGTGGTGGCCCCCGCCGGGCTGGACATCCATGCCGTCAACGCCGAGGAAATCGCGCTGTCGATCCTGGCCCAGATCGTCGGCATCAGGCGCGCGGATACCCGCAGCGGAGGACAGGCGCATGGCTGAGGTGACGGCAATCGTTCTGGCAGCCAGCCTGTCGCGCCGGATGGGGGCGCCGAACAAGCTGCTGCTGGAGATCGGAGGTGAGGCGCTGATCCTCCGCGTCGTCCGCGCCTGCACCGAAGCGACCGGCACGCCGCCGATCGTGGTTCTGGGGCACGAGGCGGACAGGGTGGCTGCGGCTCTCAACGGGCTGGCGATCCGGGCGGTGCTGAACGCCGATCACGCGTCGGGGCAGATGACCTCGGTTGCCTGCGGCCTGAGGGCAGCGCCACCAGAGGGGCATTGCCTGATCGCGCTCGGCGACCAGCCGCGGATGACGGCCGATGTGCTGTACCCGCTGATCGGCGCCCATCTGACCCAAGCGGGCGAGCGCATCACCGTGCCCTTGCGCGACAGGGGCACGGGGCAAGAGCGGGGCAACCCGATCCTGATCCCGGCCGGTCTGCGCGCCCGGATTCTGGACGGCGACGCCAATCTCGGCTGCCGCAACCTGACGCGCGACCATCCCGAACTGGTCCACCGCCATGTCACGGATTGCGATGCCTTCTTCGTGGATATCGACACGCCCGAGGATCTCGCGCGGGAACGCGAGGCGCATGGCCGTGCCGAAGATGCCTTCCCAAAGAACCCGTTTCCCGGCCTCCGCAGGCGCTGGCGGCGGGTGTTTCCGACCTTGACCCGCGAACAGGCCGACCTGTTGGCCCACGTGAAATTCCCCTGCTGTTGAAAGGAACACCATGGAACTTCAGGACGAAATCATGATCCCGGCCCGGCGCGCTCTGGTCTACGCCGCGCTGAACGATCCCGAGGTTCTGAAAAACTGCATCCCCGGTTGCGAAGAACTGATCAAGCATTCCGATACCGCGCTGGAGGCCAGAGTGGTGCTGAAGGTCGGCCCGGTGAAGGCACGGTTTTCCGGCAATGTGACGCTTACCCCAGAGAACCCGCCCGAAAAATTTTCGCTGACCGGCGAAGGCAATGGCGGGGTCGCGGGTTTCGCGCGGGGCGGGGCCGAGGTTTGGCTGGAGGAACAGGGGGACCAGACGCTGCTGCGCTATACGGCCACGGCCGAGATCGGCGGCAAGCTCGCCCAACTGGGCAGCCGGCTGATCCAGGGCACCGCAACAAAACTTGCAGCGCAGTTCTTCACGGCCTTCGCCGCCCGCGTCGGCAATCCGGAATCCGTCTGACTGGCCACTCGCATGCCGAACCCGCCCCCCCTCTACCTCGAACATCCCGCCGACGTGCTGGACTATGTGGTGCGGTGCCGGGATGCGGGCAGGCCCTGCGCGCTTGTTCTTGTCGCCAATACCGAGGGCGGGTCGGTCAGGGCGGCGGGCACATTGATCGCCGTGCGGGGCGACGGGCAGATGGCGGGCTATGTCTCGAACGGCTGCATCGATCAGGATCTGGTCGCACAGGCGAAATCGGCCATGGCCGAAGGGCGAGTGAGGCGCCTTCGCTACGGGCGCGGCTCGCCGTTTTTCGACCTGCGGCTCCCATGCGGCGGATCGGTCGATCTGCTGGTTGATCCGGCGCCGACAGCCGCGCTGATCACAAAGGCGCACAGGCTTCTCATCGCGCGCAAGCCCTCGGTTCTGAAGTTCGCCGCCGATGCGGGGCTGGTCGCGATCGAGACGGGAGAGCATCCCGAGGGTGGCCTGCGCTGCCTTTGCCGGCCGCGCGCACGGCTGTCGCTGGCCGGTCGCGGCGCAGTTTTGCAAGCCGTCGCCCGGCAGGCACGCCTGATGGGGATGGAGATTGCGCTCGCCTCGCCGGATGCCGCCGATCTCGCCGCGCTGCAAGAGACCGGTCCGGTGTTAAGCCAGCATCTTGTCGACCCCACCGCCGGAGTGACCCTGCCTTGCGACGCGGATACCGCAGTGTTGCTGCTGTTTCATGATCACGAATGGGAAATCCCGATCCTCGCGCCCGTGCTGAAACAGGAAGCGGCCTATATCGGCTGCCTCGGCAGCCACAAAACCCACGCCCTGCGCTGCGCCGCCCTTGTGGAGGCGGGGGTTCCGCCCGAGGCGATAGCACGAATCCACAGCCCGATCGGCCTGGTTCCCTCGCTGCGGAATGCCTCGGAGCTTGCCACCTCCGCACTGGCGGAAATCCTTCAGGTGATACGACAGACAGCGCGCCCGGATTGTCGGGCTCCCGAAACGGGTCAACCCTGTCTCGGCGCCTCCAAAGCTGCTGCGGTGCCCGCATCCTGATCAGATATGAGGTTGCAGGTCCAACGAAAGGATCGAGCCATCAAACCATGGGAGCAAACACCTAGCTGGACGCTGGCTACCATCTGGGAAACGGGCAATCTTGCCGCAGCTTGTGTAGCGCTTCTGCCGCGAGGGCCAATGCGACAGCACCTCAGCAGTTTTGATCGGGTTGCCTGCGTGTCGTATCGCGGCCATGCGCCTACAAGTTTATCGCAGCCAGCCGGGACCCGGGAGCATTGCCCCGGGCCCCGGCCTTCAACCGGTCACTGCGCCGCGGCCACGGCTTCGGCCAGCGCTGTCGCGGCGGTGGCGCCGTCGGTGTAGTCGCCGTTCACCGCGCCCGTCACCACATCGTAGATGGCGTTCTTGACCGAGGCGCGGTTGGCATGGCCATGCGCCATCGAGCCGACCATGGTGCCCGCGGTGTTGGCCTCGGCCAGGTCCTTGATGCCCTTCTTGCCGCAATCGTCGAAGCCGGTGTCCGGCACGTCGATCCGTGCGGGGACCGAGCCCTTGACCACGTTGAAGGCCGACTGGAAGGCCGGGCTTTCCGCGGCCGAGGCCATCGCCGCCTGCGCCGCCTGCTTGCCCTCGCCCTGCACGTTGAACATCGCCAGCTGGTCCGACAGGAAGGTCACCGCGCCTTGGGTGCCCGGGAAGCGGATGCAGACGAAGTCCTGCCCGGGAACCTGCCCCGCATTCAGGAACTCGCCCTTGGCCCAGTCTCCCAGGATCTGCATCCCGGCCTCGCCGTTGATCACCATGGCCGAGGCCAGGTTCCAGTCGCGGCCCGAGAAGTTGTCGTCCATGTAGCCGCGCAGCTGGAGCAGCTTGTCGAAGGCCGCGGCCATCTGCGCGCCGCCGAGCGCCGCGGGATCGAGGTCGATCATCGCGGCCCGATAGAAGTCGACACCTTCGGCCAGTATAAGGGAGTCGAACACCGTCGCGTCCTGCCAGGCCTGCCCGCCGTGGGCCAGCGGCACGATGCCGCTCGCCTTCATCGCCTCCAGCAGGGTGACCAACTCGTCCCAGGTTTCCGGCGCCTTGCCGCCTGCGGCATCGAGGGCGGCCTTGTTGATCCAGACCCAGTTCGAGGTATGGATGTTGATCGGCGCCGCGATCCAGTGGCCGTCGTATTTCGAGAACGCCTGCAACGGCGCGGGGATCACGTCATCCCAGCCCTCGGCCGCAGCGACCTCGTCGAGGTTGCCGAGCGCGCCTTCCGCCGCCCAGTCCTGGATGTCGAAGCCCAGAAGCTGCACGGCAGCAGGCGGGTCGCCGGCGGTGACGCGGGCGCGCAAGGTGGTCATCGCCGCCTCGCCGCCGCCGCCCGAGACCGGCATGTCGATCCAGCCGATGCCCTTGGCTGCGAGGTCCTCCTTCAGCACGTTCAGCGCCGCGGCTTCGCCGCCGCTGGTCCACCAGTGCAGCACCTCGACATCCTCGGCGCGGGAGACCCCCGTGCAAAGGGCAAGCACGGCGGCGGCTGTGGTCAGTTTCCGGGAAATGCGCATGGTTTCCTCCCTATGGTTGATGCGCGGGGATTGGGTCAGATCCGGGCCATCCGGGGCGGCAGCACCAGCTTGCCCAGGATGCCGAAGGCCGAGGCGCCCGAGGCTGCGGGGATGTTGTTCGCCATCCGGTTCACCGTGGCATGGGCCAGGGTTGCGAACTTCACCGCCTCCTTGAACTGCGGCGGGATTCCGTATTTGTCCGATGTCACCAGCGCGAGGCCCGCGGGCAGGTTCGCCTCCAGCCGCCGCATCAGCGCGCCGTTCCTGACCCCGCCGCCCGAGGCGATGACCTCGCGGAAGCCCGCGAGGTTCGGCACGTTGTCGGTGATCGACCGCACGATCCCCCAGGCAGAGAACTCGGTCAGCGTGGCCAGCACATCGGCGGGCGCGACCTGGCCGAAGCGGTCCAGCACCTCGTCGGCATAGGAGGAGCCGAAGTCCAGCCGCCATGCCGAGCGCGGGATGGGGCGGGCGAAATAGGAATGGTCCTGCAGGGCCTTCAGCATCGGCGCATTGACCTCGCCGGTGGCCGCGGTCTCGCCGTCGGCGTCGTAGGGCTTGCCGAAGAACTTGCGCATGGCGTGATCGATCATCACGTTGCCGGGGCCGGTGTCGAAGGCCATCATCTGCGCCCGGTCGGCATTGGCGACCTGCACGTTGGCGATGCCGCCGATGTTCAGCGTCATCACCGGACCGATGTCGCGGAAGGCGATGAAATCGAGGTATTGCATCAGGGGCGCGGCATTGCCGCCGAGCGCATGGTCCATGGTGCGGAAATGCGTGACCGTCGGCGTCTCGCAGGCGGCGGCGACGATGGCGGGCTCGCCGATCTGCAGCCCGCAAGGATAGGCGCCGCTGGCCCAGCGTTCGACCAGGTCGTCGCAGCCGTGGTAGTCCGACAGCTTCTCGCGCGCCGGGGGCTCCTGATAAATGGTCTGGCCGTCGTAGCCGATGACCTCGACCTCGCCGGGTTGCAGCCCCTCTTCCCGCATGAGGCTGCGGGCGCTTTCGGCATAGACCGCGCCGGCCAGGTAGTTCAGCCGACAGAGATCGAAGACCGTGATGCCGTTCTCGAACGAGGCCAGCACCTGCCGCGCCACCTCCTCGGGCCAGTCGAAGCTTTTCCCGGTCAGGAATTTCGGGCGCGAAGGCAGGCCGTCCGTCGCGGTGCCGATCTCGCACAGGACCACGTCGATCCCGTCGAAGGACGAGCCGCTGTTGAGGCCCATGATCAGTGTCATCTTGCTCTCCTAATCGTTTAGGTTCGGGTGGTCGGATGCTGGAGGGACGGCAGGTTTGCAGGGATGGGAGTCAGCCGCAGGACCTTCGTCGGACCAGCCTCGCCGGCAGGACGATGCGCTCGGCCGGGGCGTCGGGGGACAGGATGCGCTTCAGCAGAAGCTTCGCTGCCGCCTCGCCCATCTCGCGGGTGGGCTGGGCGATGACAGTGGCCGGTGGGGCAAGCAGTTCGGCCCAGGGAAAGTCATCGAAGCTGATCACCGCCACGTCGCTCGGCACGGCCAGGCCTGCCGCGGACAGGGCGCGCAGCACGCCGTTCAGCAGCACCTCGTTGCTGCACAGGATGGCGTCTGGCGGCGCTCCGCCCTGCAGCCGGCCCTGCACCGCTGCCGCCGCCGAGGCTGGATCGTTCCGCCCCTCGACCACCGCCAGCGCGGCGCCTGCCGCCACAGCCGCGGCGCGGAACCCGGCCTCGCGCCCCTCGCGGGTGCCGAAGCCGGCGGGGTGGCCGACGAACAGCCAGTCGCGGCGGCCCTGCGCGGCGAAGACCTCGCCAGCCTCGCGCGCGGCGCGGAAGTTGTCGGTGGTGACGCCGGACAGCCCGGCCTTGTCCTCCGGCGGCAGGCAGTCGGCGAAGACCAGCGGAATGCCGAAGGCCTTCAGCCGCGCCATGTTTGCGGCCGAGGGTGGATGGACCAGCACGATCCCCGCGGCCCGCTGTTCCAGCATGGTTCCGATGAACAGGTCCTCGCTGCGGGCGCTGTAGGAGCCGTCCTCGAAGGCGTCGGTGATCGAGCAGTTGTAGCCCTGCGCCTGCATCTCGCGCTGGAAGGCGGCGATCAACCCGGCATAGAACAGGTTTTCGCTGTTGGCCGTCAGCACGCCGATCAGATGGGAAGAAGCGGTGCGGAAATTGCTGGCCATGCGGTTCGGCACGTAGCCGAGATCCCGGGCGATGCGGCCGACCCTCTCGCGCGTTTCGGTCGAGACGCCCTCGCCACCGCCGAGTGCGCGGGAGGCGGTGAAGGTCGATACCCCCGCCCGTTCGCTCACCTCGCGCAGCGTGACCCGTCCCGCCATGTGCGATTCCTCTCCCCCGCGACAAAGACTAAACGATTAGGTTGAAGATTCGCAACGGCTTTGCGGGGAAGGATGTGATCCCTTGCCCGGGCGACGGAAGCCCAGGCGGTGGAGATTTTGCCACCCGTATGGGGCAGCTCTGCGCCATCGCCGAAACCAATCCCACCATCTACCCGCTGACCATCGAGAACTGTGACCGCACGCTGGCCTTCGGCGACTAGGGGCGTGCAGGGCACCATCGACTTCTTCCCGGTGCCGCATCGGGAGAAAGTAACGTATGCGCTCCGCTGCGCGCGCGACTTGGCACGTTCCCTTTCGGAGGAAAGCCAGGTTGCCGCGGGCGGGACAGCGGCGAGAATTGCCAATCTAACACATGGCATTTCTACTAAGTATGCAATGCTATAGAATTTCTTATGTCCACATTATGCCATATCATAGCATTACAATACGCCAAACTTAGCAATGCTGAAGGTTTGCATATGTCCATCTCACGCGCCAAGCAGCGGCAAGCCCAGGACAAGATCAACAAGATCACGCCACTGGCGCAAGCCCTGACCAGACCGCTCGGCGGCTGGATCGCAACCTTTCAGGAGGCGATCGGCATGAGTGCGCCTGCGCTGGCGGAGCGCCTCGGGATTTCGCGCAACAGCGTCTACGGCTCGATCCAGAACGAGCAGGCGGGAACCATCTCGCTCAACCAACTCGACAAGATCGCCGAGGCGATGGGTGGTCGGCTCGTGTATGCCATTATCCCGCGCGAGGGATCGGTCGAGGAGATCGTCATGGCCCAGGCCCGCAAGAAGGCCAGGCGCATCATCCAGCGCACACGGGCCCATATGGCGCTGGAAGAACAGACCGAGGGCTTGCGCAGTGAAGAAAAGATGGTCGAAGAACTCGCGGCCGAGATCATCCGTGAGGCGGCGAAGCAGCATCCTGTCCGGGCGACCGGCGGCTTTGGGCCGAGGCTGTGTGGAAACTCAGTCGAGCATGATAGGATGCGGAAGGAAGTTCGCCCACAGGCATTGCAGAAAGACTTCGTTCTCAAGCGGGCCGCCGCGAACGGATTCCTGAGGAACCTGTTCTTCGAAAACTATCGGAACTGGAGTATTCACACAGCCTCGGCCGCTCTTACTTCCCCTGAGGCTGGAGCGTGCATTGCTCCAATACCTGTCCTGCCTGCTCCGCTGCAAGTTGTGTGTAGGCTTTAAGGGCCACTAAAGACTGCCACCCGGATCAACCTGGGATCAGGTCTTTTGCGCCGCAACAAGCAGCATCATCGGGCGGTCCAGCTCTTCGGCCAGTGCGGGCATGGCCTCGATCTGCGCGGGGGTCGGTGCGAACTCGACGATCCGTCGAGGGGCGAAACCCGCATCGAGCAGGGTGTTGATCGTCGTGGCCAGCGTCCGGTGATGCTTCAGCACGCCCTTGGCGAACCAGTCGGTTCGGCGCTCGCCCTCGATGGAGTAACCGTTTACCGGCCAGGTCTTGCGGCCATCCTCATCCTGCGTCCAATGCGGATGCGCGGCGGCCATGAAGATCGGATGCTCGATCGTGAAGACCAGATCGCCACCGGGTACCAGCGCGGCGTGGATCATGCGTACCAACCGGCCGAAATCCTGAATGTAATGGAAGGTCAGCGCGCTATAGACCAGTTCAAAGGCCTCTGCTGGAAGCTCCAGCGTCTCAAGATCCGCAATGCGGTAGTCGACGGCGCTGTCGGCGGTGTCGGCCCGCGCGCGTTCGATCATGTTGCTTGACAGGTCCAGCCCCAGGACCAAGCCCGCGCCTTGTTCGCGGAACCAGCGGGAGGCCCAGCCAAAACCGCAGCCCAGATCCGCCACGCGGCGGCCCGCCATCTCGGGCAGCAGTGCGCGGATGGCGGGCCACTCGGGGGCGCCGTCCAGCCCAAGGACCTGCCGGGGGAGTTGGCTGTAACCGGCAAAGAATTCGGGATTGTCGTAGATATTCTGTGCCATGTTCATCTCTGGAAGAAAGGGAGGACGAGGCTTGCCTTGCGCCACAGCACCTTGTCCGAAAGGCAAGGCCAGGGTTGGCAATGTCTGTGGTCAGGCCACGTGATTGTCGTCCCGGCATCCCATGGAAGGGACAACGGACGCGCAAGAGACAATCCGGATGTCCTTTTCGATCATGCGGTTGGTATCCGGCAAGCAGTCACGGATGTCAAATTCAGCCACTCTTCGCTTGTTCGCAACGAAGGCGAGAATCTCGCTGGGGCACCGGTCGATCGGCAGCTCTGGTCCGCAGCACACTGCTCCGCGCCTTCGCCGGCCGGTCGGCTCGCCGTCATGCTGACGCGTGACGTCTTGAGCCAAAGCCCGACATGCGGCTGCCGGTCAACGCAGGATCCTGTCCAGGATCCTGTCCGCCAGCCGTCCGAACGGTGCGCGCAGCAGGGTCGCGGCGTTCCAGCGGCCCTGGGTGTAGATGCCCTTGGCGTGGCTCATGGCGCGAAAGCCCTCGATGCCGTGATAGGCGCCCATGCCGCTGGCTCCGACACCGCCGAAGGGCAGATCGTCCTGCGCGTAATGCATCAGCGTGGTGTCGATGCCGACATTGCCCGAGGTGGTCCGCGACAGCACCTTGCGGCGATCCGCATCATCCGGCCCGAAGTAATACAGCGCCAGCGGCCGCGGATGCGCGTTCACATAAGCGATGGCCTCGTCGATCTGCCGATAGGTCAGCACGGGCAGGATCGGCCCGAATATCTCCTGCTGGAGGATCGTCATGTCCTCGGTCGGATCCAGCACCAGCATGGGCGCCAGCGTATGCGCGCGCGCGCCCTCGGCCGGCTGCCCGACGGGAAGGACACGGGCGCCCTTGTCCTCGGCGTCCCGCAGCAATCCGTTCAGCCGGTCGAAATGCCGGTCGTTGATGATCGAGGTATAGTCGGCGCTGGCCGGACCCTGCGGATAGAGGTCCGACACCGCCCGGTCATAGGCGGTGCGGAAGGTCTCGGCGTCCCTCTCGTGGACCATGACGTAATCCGGCGCGATGCAGGTCTGCCCGGCATTGGCCAGCTTGCCGAAGGCGATGCCGGAGGCGGTTTCCCGGCTCGCCTGCCCCGGTGCGACGATGACGGGCGATTTGCCGCCAAGCTCCAGCGTGACCGGAACGAGGTTCTCGGCCGCCGCGCGCATCACCGCCTTGCCGACCTGCGTGCTGCCGGTGAACAGCAGATGGTCGAAGGCGAGCGCGGTGAAGGCCGCGCCGACCACCGCATCGCCGTTGACGACGGCCACCTGGTCCTGCGGGAAGGTCCCGGCCAGCAGCCGGGCCAGCAGGGCGCTGGTTTCCGGCGTGAACTCCGAGGGCTTGATCATCGCCCGGTTCCCCGCCGCAATGGCCGTGGCCAGCGGCATCAGCGCCAGCGACACAGGATAGTTCCAGGGTGCCACGATGCCGATGACGCCGAGCGGCTGATATTCGATCCGCGCGCTGGCAAGGCGGAAGGTCAGCGCCACATGGCGCCGCCGGTGGCGCATGAAGCGGCGCAGGTTGCGGGTCAGATAGTCGATGCCCTGCACCAGCGGCACCAGTTCCATGATTGCGGTCTCATGGCGCGAGCGGTGGCCGAAATCGGCCATCAGCGCGGCTTCGATCAGCCCGCGATTGTCGATGATGGAGGCGCGCAGCTTCTTCAGATCGGCCTTGCGCTGCGCAAGCGTCGGCGGGCCGTCGCGCAGAAAGGCGGCGCGCTGGCGGGCGAGGATATCGTCGAGGGTCGGATCGGCGAGGATGTTCATGGCGGGACCTCATGTTGACAGTGGAAACTTGCGCCTGTTGACTTGGAGCAGAAAGTAGGCAATGTCAACATAAGTTTTCACTGACAACATCAGGCCATGACAGACAAGACCGAACGCCCCTATCACCACGGCGACCTGCGCCGCACCGTCATCGAGACGGCCATGACCATGCTGGCCGAAGGCGGGGGCTGGCAGTTCACTCTGCGCGAGGTCGCCCGCCGCGCCGGCGTCAGCCATGCCGCGCCCTACAAGCACTTCGCTGACAAGGCCGCCCTTCTGGCCGAGATCGCGCTGATCGGCTTCGAGCGGCTGCGGGAGGCGCTGACGACGGCGCGGTCGCAATCCGGCGGCGATATCGGCGCGGAGTTCGAGGCAATGGCAGGGGTCTATCTGGCCTTCGGACAGGCCAATCCGGCGCTTTACCGCCTGATGTTCGGGGCCGAGGCCGCCCATGCTGGCGGCCTGCACCTGGACCCGAGGGCGATGGGGGCCTTCGACGTGGTGATCGATCTTCTGGAGCGGGGTCAGGCGGCGGGGCTGATCCGCAAGCGCCCCGTCCGCGGCCAGGCGGCCGCCTGCTGGGCGCAGCTGCACGGGCTGACGATGCTGGCGCTCGACGGCCTGCTGCTGCCCGAGAAGGTCGGAGAAGGTGCCATCGGTGAGGCCCTTGCAACCTTGCGGGAAGGGCTGCTTACCTGACCCCACGTCCGGAAAATCAAACGGGCTTCCCGGATTTTTTCCGAACTGTCGCAAGATCCGCAGCGATGCCATCGGTCAGCATTCCTCGCTGCGGCAAGCATGAATGGCCGGTTCGGGGAAGCTGCGCTGTGGCGTATGAACGAAGCTGACCGTCGGCCATGCGGGAGGGCGAAATCTGTCGCGGCACCCGGACCGATTACAATACGCGCAGGAAGATGCTGCATATCCGCAACGCGCGCTCGGACCTCAGCAGCCTGTTCCTTTGAGCACGACGCCCACCGTGCGGGCCAGGATGCGCAGGTCGGTCAAGAGGCCGACATCCTCTTCATAGGCCGCGTCGAAATCGGCGCGGGCCTGGAAGGTGGTCTTGTTGCGCCCCGAGGTCTGCCAGTAGCCCGTCACGCCGGGGCGCAGCCGGTAATAGGCCTCGCCGGGATAAAGCGCCCGCTGGTTCAGCATCATCGGCCGGGGGCCGACAAGGCTCATGTCGCCCCTCAGCACGTTCCACAGCTGCGGCAGCTCGTCCAGGCTCGACTTGCGCAGGAACTGGCCGAAGGGCGTCACCCGCGGATCGTTGCGCAGCTTCTGGGTGCTGTCCCATTCGGCGCGCGCCTCGGGGTTCCCGGCCAGATAGGCCTCCATCCGCTCATCCGCATCGTTGACCATGGTGCGCAGCTTCCACATCCGGAAGGGCCTGCCGCCCCGGCCGATGCGGACCTGGCCGTAGAACGGGCGGCCGCCGTCGCGCGCCACCATCACCGCCATGGCGGCGACCATCGGCACCACCACCGGCGCCGCCGCGACGATCGCGGTGATGTCCAGCAGGCGCTTGCAGAAACCGCGATAGACCCCGTGGCGCCGCGGGGCCAGACGGTCCCCCTTGCCGGGGGCGACGGCCTGCGGATCGGTCGCGACCATGGCAAGGGCCCGGCCGCTCTGGAACTCGGGAAAACTGATGGTCATTGTCAGCGCCCCGCACACAATGGCAAGGGCCCCGCAGCCGGCCGGTCAGGGCGGCAGGGACAGAAAAACCCGGACTTCCCGGTCGTATCACGCTCTTGGCAGCACATGACATGTACTCGACATCAATGATATTCCCCAATGCATTCTACCTATGTGAGAGAGAGGCTGCGGCCCAGTTGTCTTTTTAGGCAAGTATCGACCTGCACCGAAACAATCCCTGCCACCGCATTCCGATTGTAGCCGCACCGGCCGGATATACCCCAGGGTTGAACACGGGGGGCGGAGCATGAGACGCCGGTCCCCGCCCCCGATTCTACCCGATGCCGACGGCCGTGCCGCATCGCCGCCTGTCCGGGCGGGCTGTGCCTCATGCCGTTCGAGGGTTTCCGGATACACCGGCCCTCCCCCTCGTATCAGGCGGGTGTGATGGCGCGCCGGTGGCGGTTGGCCGCCAGCTTCCGGCGCGCGCGCCGGCAATGCCGGATGACGGTGAAGAAGGGCATGTCTTTGCTCCTGCCTGGATGGAAACTGCCGCAGGACATGCACCGCTCATGTTTCATCCGTTTGTCTAGTTCATTCCTCCTTTGATACCGCCGCTTGGGGGCATTGTTGCGGGACTTACCGCGTGAAAGGATTCCCATAATGAAATCAGTTGGTTAAGAATTCATCTTCGCAAGCCCTATCCCGCACCGCTACCGCACGGCGGAGTGGAAAATCCCCGACGATGCGCCGAGGCATCACGGGACGCTGGCCACCGCCGGGGCGGCACAGGAAGCAAGCCGGAAGTCCATGTC
>CAYLSD010000023.1:0-60709 GCA_964386345.1 uncultured Fuscovulum sp. | reverse complement strand
TGAGCGTGACGCCGTGGTTGGTGGCGCCGCCCGGATCGTCGGGATCGTTGACGAAGCCGCCCTCGCGGGCGACGATTTCCTGCGCAATCTCTCTGACAGACAGCATGAGCGTTCCTTGTCGGGCAAAGCTCCCCCTTCGCCGGGCAATCTGTCGGGACGGGGTTAACGGGACCTGTGCGCAGCGCACGGCTTGGGCCGGGCGGGAAAAGGCGAGGCACTGCCTCGCCCCCGGCCGTGCGAGCGGGTTCCACTATAGACCTGTCAGCCAGAAACCCTGTGAGGCCAGCGCCTGACCCGGCGGGCGAGAAGCGCCCGCCGAGGGCGGGGCGGGCGCTGGCCGGGACTGATGGTCCCGGCCGGTTCAGCGGAACTGGAGTCGCATGGCGAAGGCACGCGCCTTCGCCAGAAAGCCCGATCTCGCCTCAGCTTTCCGGGTCCTGATAGACGCCCTGTTCCTTCAAGGCATCCACCACTTCCTTGGGCATGTAGGTCTCGTCATGCTTGGCAAGCACCTCGGTGGCGATGAAGGTCCCGCCTTCCATCCGGCCAAGCGCGATCATCCCCTGCCCTTCGGCGAACAGGTCCGGCAGCACGCCGGTATAGCTGACCGGCACGCTTTCGTTGGTGTCCGTCACCCGGAAGGTCACCGTGGTGCCCACGCCCCGCACGAGGCTGCCTTCCTCGACCAGCCCGCCGATGCGGAACACCTCATCCGCGGCCGGCGGGGTTTCCACCACTTCGGTGGGCGAGCGGAAGAAGTTGATCCCGTCTTGCATGGCATAGCCGATCAGCCCGGTCGCCAGCGCCAGCGCCAAGAAGGCCAGCACGATCACCTGGATGCGGCGTTGCTTCTTCAACCCCTTCAGGCCGCGGAACTGGGTCTTGCCGGTGGCTTGGGTCGCTTGCATTCCTGTCTCCCGGTTTGCCTTGCCCCCGCATAGACGGTGCGGCGGCGGGCTGCCTTGACCTCGGTCAATCCCGGGTCTGCGCGATACCTTTTCAGATAGGCTTGCCGGGGCCTCCTGTCGAGAGGCCGCCCCCGCGTCAGCCCGTCACAGCGGGCTGCCGCCCGCCGGAACCCATTGCACCGCCTCGACCGAGGGCGCGCCCGTCGCCAGCATCACCAGCCGGTCGAAGCCCAGGGCGCAGCCCGAGGCGGCGGGCATCAGCGCCAGCGCGGCAAGGAAGTCCTCGTCGATCGGATAGCGCTCGCCATAGGTCGCCGCCTTGATCGCCATCTCCTCCTCGAAGCGCAGGCGCTGTTCCGCCGGGTCGGTCAGCTCGCCGAAACCGTTGGCGAGTTCCACCCCGCAGGCATAGACCTCGAAACGCTCCGCCACCCGGGGATCGTCGGCGCAGCGCCGCGCCAGCGCGGCCTCGGCAGCGGGGTAGCGGTCCAGCACGGTCAGCCGCCCCTGCCCCAGCCGCGGCTCCACCTTCTCGGACAGGACGCGGGAGAACAGGTCCGACCAGCTTTCCCCCGGCATATGGCCGATCCTCGCCCGATCCATCTGCGCCGCAAGCCGCCCCGCATCGGTCGCGCCCCCGGCATCCATCGTCGCCAGCAGGTCGATCCCGGCATGGGCGGCGAAAGCCTCGGCCACCGAGACCCGTTCACAGGGCGCCGCAGGATCGCAGGTCCGGTCGCGGAAGCGCAGCGGGCCGTCTGCCGCCAGCCGGACCCATGCCGCGATATCCTCCATCAGCCGCTCATAGGGTTCCCCCGCCCGATACCATTCCAGCATGGTGAACTCGGGCGAATGCAGCGGCCCGCGCTCCCGGTTGCGCCAGACGTGGGAGAAGCTGTGGATCCGCCGCTCTCCCGCCGCCAGCAGCCTCTTCATGGCGAATTCGGGCGAGGTGTGCAGATACATCTCATGCCCCTGCCCGTCGTTGCCGATGGCGGTGGTGCGGAAGGCGTGCAGATGGGCCTCGTTCCCCGGGCTGACCTGCAACGCGGCGGGATCGACCTCAAGGAACCCCTCCGCCGCCAGCCAGCCGCGCAGCGCAGTCTGGATACGGTTGCGCGCCAGAAGAAGCGGCCGGCGGTCGGCGTGGCGCGAGGGGTGCCACCACGGGGTTCCTTGGGGGGTTTCGGTCGTCATCGCGGTTCCGGCTGGAAATTCGGGCAAGGTTGCGCTAAGGGCGCCCATCCGCGCCCGTTCGCGCCCATATCAAAGGATCACGCCCCGTGAAAGTCATCGCCTCGTCCCTGCGCAAGGGGAATGTCGTCGAGATGGACGGCAAGCTCTATGTCGTCCTCCTGGCCGAGACCTACCGCCCCGGCAAGGGCACGCCCACGACCAGCGTCGACATGCGCCGCATCTCGGACGGGGTGAAGGTGTCGGAGCGCTGGAAGACCACCGACCAGGTGGAAAAGGCCACGGTGGACGAACGCGACTACGACTTCCTGTACGAGGACAGCGAGGGCTTCCACTTCATGCAGCCCGAGACCTACGACCAGGTCGTGGTGACCGAGGACGTGATGGGCGGCAACAAGGCCTATGTGCAGGAAGGCATGCGCTGCTACCTGAAGACCTTCGAGGGCGTGCCGATCGCCATCGAGGTGCCGCAGAAGATCACCGTCGAGATCACCGAGACCGAGCCGGTGGTGAAGGGCCAGACCGCCTCGTCCAGCTACAAGCCCGCGATGACCTCGAACGGGCTGCGGGTGATGGTGCCGCCGCATATCGGGTCGGGCACGCGGATCGTCATCAACACCGACGACGATTCCTACGTGGAACGCGCCAAGGACTGAGCACCGCGGCGATTGTTTCGATTGGGTGAGAACAAGAGGCAGGCCCCGGGGCCTGCCTTTTCCTTTTGGCCTTGACGAAACACGTATTGGTTGAAGAAGTTCGCGTAAGGGTTGCCAAAAAAACACCTTATCCTTAACACCTTCCCGACAAGTTCCGCCCGCGATTTGGCCCCATTTTAAAAACAATGTCATTCATATGATAAAACTGTGGCGAAAGCCGGAAACAATCCAGACTGCGGAAGAAAGGGTATCCAAATGACTGATCTTGCCAACAAAGCCCGCCATGGCCGCCTGGTCGCCCTGCGCAACAATGGTGCCCAGATCACCAATATCTTCGCCCATGACCCCCGGTCGCATGCCGGTAACCGCCGCAATGTCGTCATGTTCCTTTCCCGCCGCTCGGGCAGCAGCATCGGCGCGATGGCCGACTGAGGACGCCCCCCTTTTCAACCTCCGGTAGTCGCGCGCCAGCAAGGCCGCGCGGCGCCGGACGGGGCGGCGCCCAAGCGGATCAGACCGCCTCGAAGGTGATCCGGCGGCGCAGGAACTGGGTGGCCTTGTTCGACACCCCCGCCGGGTCTCCCGTGGTCAGGAAGCGCGATACCTTCCCCGAACCGTGAAAGCCCGGCCGCCGCTCCAGATAGTCGGCCAGGCTTTCGGCCACCAGATCGGCCTGGGAATAGACCTTGACCTGCGGTCCCAGAGCCTCCTGGAAAATCTTCTCCATCAGCGGATAATGCGTGCAGCCAAGGATCGCCGCCTCCGGGTCGGGCATCCGGCGTTTCAGCGCCTCGACATGGGACCGCACCAGCGCCTCGGCCAGGATCTCGTCGCCCTGCTCGATCGCATCCACCACCCCGCCGCAGGGCTGCGCCTCGACATCCACCCCGATGGCCCGGAACGCCAGTTCGCGCTGGAACGCGCGGGAGGCGACCGTCGCCGGCGTGGCGAACAGCGCCACATGTTTCACCGCCACTTCGCGGGGCGGCGAATTGTCGCCCCATTGCCGTTCGGTCAGCGCCTCGATCAGCGGCACGAAGACGCCGAGAACGCGCTTTTCGGGCGGAATCCATGTCTCCTGCATCCGCCGCAGCGCGGCGGCCGAGGCGGTGTTGCAGGCCAGGATCACCAGATCGCAACCCTCGTCCCACAGCCTTTCCACCGCCGCGCAGGTCAGTGCGAAGATGTCGTCGGCGGTGCGAACCCCATAGGGCGCATGGGCATTGTCGCCGAAATAGACGAAGGGCACCTCCGGCAATCGCCGCGCCACCGCGTCCAGCACCGTCAGCCCGCCCAGACCCGAATCGAAGATCCCGACCGCCATCTCTGCCCTTCCACCTGCCCGCGGGTCATGTTTGCCCGACTTGGCCCTTATCATAGGCAGAGTGCAGGGAATGCGGAAGGGCGAAGGCCGCGGAGGGGGATTTTTCTACCAGCCACGGCATTTACAGAAGATCGGGTTTTCGCCAGAAGCATGGCTCATGCTAGGGTGTTGCGGGTTTGAAGGGGCCAGGCGATGGATTGGGACAAGTTGCGCATCTTTCACGCGGTGGCCGAGAAGGGCAGCCTGACCCATGCCGGGGATGTGCTGCACCTCAGCCAGTCCGCCGTCAGCCGCCAGATCCGCGCGCTGGAGGAAAGCCTGAACGTCACCCTGTTCCACCGCCACGCGCGGGGGCTGATCCTGACCGAACAGGGGGAACTCTTGTTCGATGCGACCCAGGCCATGGTCAAGCGGCTGGACGCCACCGCCGCCCGCATCCGCGACAGCGAGGACGAGGTCTTCGGCGAGTTGCGGGTGACCACCACCACCGGCTTCGGCACGCTCTGGCTGGCGCCGCGGCTGGCGCGGCTCTACGAGAAATACCCCAGCCTGAAGATCGACCTGATGCTGGAAGAGCGCGTCCTCGACCTGCCCATGCGCGAGGCCGACGTGGCGATCCGCATGAAAGAGCCGTCACAGGCCGACCTGATCCGCAAGCGGCTGATGAACATCAAGATGCGGCTTTACGCCAGCCCGGAATACCTTGCCGCCCACGGCACCCCCCAGCATATGGAGGAGATGAGCCAGCACCGCCTGATCTGCCAGCACCCCGGAACGGCGCAGGTGGCCGCGGGCGCGCTGCTGGTGGCGGAACTGATGACGCATGACGTGCCGTCGACATTGCATGTGAACAACTATTTCGGCGTCTTGCAGGGGGTGCTGAACCACCTCGGCATAGGCGTCCTGCCCGATTACATCACCGAGGATTTCCCCCATCTGGTGCGCGTGCTGCCCGAGGTGGAAAGCGGCGAGGTGCCGGTCTTCCTCGCCTATCCCGAGGAATTGCGGCATTCCAAGCGCGTCGGCGTCTTCCGCGATTTCGTGCTTGATGAAATCATGGCCTATCGCAAGCGCCAGCAGCCCTGATTTCCGGCGTTTTGTCAAAGCCATGCAAGCCACGCATGGCGGACATGATGCAAGTGCGGCATTCCTTCCCTTGCAGCTTTCGCCGCCAGCCCATAAATCGGGCAACGAGACGGTGATTGAGCTTTCTCTCACCGCCTCATACCTCCCTGTTGGACTTGGCCGGACCTCGTGTCCGGCCTCTTTTTTTCTTGCCGCCGGTTTTTCGGGCGGCCGTCGGGCCGGAGCGATCTTTCGCCGAAAAATCGCGCGCCCGCTGCGGGCATCGCACCTTCCCCTTCCTGCGCCTTTCGTCTAGGACGCGCGGAACATCCCGCCCGCCCCATCCACAGACCGGAGGCCGCCCATGTCCGATCCCGCAATCACCCCCGATCTGGTGGCCGCGCACGGGATCAAGCCGGACGAATGGGAGCGGCTGCTGGAGATCCTCGGCCGCCAGCCGACCTTCACCGAGCTTGGCATCTTCTCGGCGATGTGGAACGAACATTGCTCCTACAAATCCTCGAAGATCCACCTGCGCAAGCTGCCCACCACCGGCCCGCAGGTCATCTGCGGCCCCGGTGAGAACGCGGGCGTCGTGGACATCGGCGACGGGCAGGCGGTGATCTTCAAGATGGAGAGCCACAACCACCCCTCCTACATCGAGCCGCACCAGGGCGCCGCGACCGGCGTCGGCGGCATCCTGCGCGACGTCTTCACCATGGGCGCGCGTCCCATCGCGGCGATGAACAGCCTCAGCTTCGGCCTGCCGGACCATCCGAAGACCGCCCATCTGGTGAAGGGCGTGGTCGAGGGCGTCGGCTCTTACGGCAACGCTTTCGGCGTGCCCACCGTGGGCGGCGAGGTGCGCTTCCACCGCAGCTACAACGGCAACTGCCTGGTCAACGCCTTCGCGGCGGGTCTGGCCGAGACGGACAGCATCTTCTACTCCGCCGCCTCGGGCGTGGGGATGCCGGTGGTCTATCTCGGCGCCAAGACCGGGCGCGATGGCGTGGGCGGGGCCACCATGGCCAGCGCCGAATTCGACGACACGATCGAGGAAAAACGCCCCACGGTGCAGGTGGGCGACCCCTTCACCGAAAAGCGCCTGCTGGAGGCCTGTCTGGAACTGATGCAGACCGGCGCGGTGATTTCCATTCAGGACATGGGCGCCGCCGGCCTGACCTGCTCGGCGGTCGAGATGGGCGACAAGGGGGGCTTGGGCATCAAGCTGCAGCTCGACGACGTGCCGCAGCGCGAAACCGGCATGACCGCCTACGAGATGATGCTGTCGGAATCGCAGGAGCGGATGCTCATGGTCCTCAACCCCGCGATGGAGGACGTCGCCCGGGCGATCTTCGTCAAATGGGACCTCGACTTCGCCATCGTCGGCGAGACCATCCCCGAGGACCGCTTCCTGATCCTGCACGGCAACGAGGTAAAGGCCGACCTGCCGCTGTCGAAACTGTCCTCCAGCGCCCCGGAATACGACCGGCCCTGGGTCGAGACGCCGAAGCCCGCCCCCTTGGGCAAGGTGCCGGAGATCGGCGCCATCGCGGGGCTGAAGGCGCTGATCGGCTCGCCCTCCTACGCCCACAAGGGTTGGGTGTTCGAGCAATACGACTCGCAGGTCGGCGCCGATACCGTGGTGACGCCGGGCCTGCCCGCGGGCGTGGTGCGCGTCCATGGCACGGCCAAGGCGCTGGCCTTCACCAGCGACGTGACGCCCCGCTACGTCAAGGCCAACCCCTACGAGGGCGGCAAGCAGGCGGTGGCCGAGGCCTACCGCAACCTGATTGCCGTCGGCGCCCTGCCCCTTGCCACCACCGACAACCTGAACTTCGGCAACCCGGAAAAGCCCGAGATCATGGGCCAGTTCGTCGGCGCGCTGAAGGGCATCGGCGAGGCCTGCCTTGCGCTGGACATGCCGATCGTCTCGGGCAACGTCAGCCTCTACAACGAGACCGACGGCTCGGGCATCCTGCCGACGCCGACCATCGGCGCGGTCGGGCTGCTGGAGTCGGTCGACCGGATCATCGCCGGACGGCCCGCCGAGGGCGACATGGCGGTGCTGCTGGGCGAGACCCGCGGCCATCTGGGCCAGTCGGCGCTTTTGGCCGAGGCCTTCGGGATCGAGGAAGGCGATGCCCCGCCGGTCGATCTGGCGGCGGAAAGGCGGCATGGCGAATTCATCCGCGCCAACCGCGCGGCGATCCGCGCCTGCACCGACCTTGGCGATGGCGGGCTTGCGCTGGCCGCCTTCGAGATGGCCGAGGGCGCGGGGACCGGCCTTCGGATCGACAGCGGCGAAACCGGGTTCCTGTTCGGCGAGGATCAGGCGCGCTACCTGCTGGCGGTGGCGCCCGAAGCGCTGGACGGGTTGAAGGCGGCGGCAGAGGCGGCGGGCGTGCCGCTGGCGCCGGTCGGCCGGTTCGGCGGCGGCAATGTCGCCTTCGGCGCGGATGCCGCCCCGATGGAAGACCTCTCCGCCCTCTACCGCGGCGCCTTCGCCGCCGCGCTCGGCCTTTGATGCTGCGGCGGGCGGAACCGGCCGACCTGCCGCGCATCCACGCGCTGATCCGCGAGTTTCCGCAGCAACTGCTGGACCGGGGCGAGGGTTTCCTTGCCACGCTTGCCGGCGATGCCGAAAGCCGCCTGATGGTCTGGAACCGCGGCGGCTTCGCCGGGTTCGCCATGGTGGAGGGCATGTATCCCGGCGTGGTCAACCTGTCGAACCTTGCTGTCGCCGCACGGGGCCGGGGCGAGGGCCGCGCGCTGATCGCGGCAGTTCAGGACATGGTCTTCGCCGACAGGACGATGCACCGCATCTTCCTCGACGTGGCCGCCGACAACGCCGCCGGGCTGCGCGCCTTCGAGGCGGCGGGCTTCGTGCGCGAAGGCACCATGCGCGAATGCTGGCTGCGGCCGGACGGCATCTGGACCGACTGCCACGCCTATTCGATGCTGCGGCGGGAATGGGAGGCGCGGAGATGACCCTGCGCCCCGCCGCCCCGGCCGATTTCGCCTTCATCCGCAGCCTGACCACAAGGGCGGACTACACGCCCTTCATCGGCGACTCGGATGAGGCGCAACTGGCCGAATGGTCCGCCAGCCCCGCCTCCCGGGTGCTGATCTGGGAGGACGGCCCCGCCAAGGGCTTCGCCATCTTCCGCGAGATCGGCGATCCCTCGGGCCGGGTGGAACTGTTCCGGCTGGCGCTGGACCGGGCGGGCGGCGGGCGGGGCGATGCCTTCTTCGCCAGCCTCCTGCGCTTCGCCTTCCTCGACCTGAACGCCGCGCGGGTCTGGCTGGACGCCAGCGGCGAGAACCCGAGGGCGATCCGCATCTACACCCGCGCCGGTTTCCGGCAGGAGGGTGTCCTGCGGGCGCATTGGTATCGCCCCTGCCTCGGCCGGGCGGTGGACCTGCACCTGATGGGCCTGCTGCGCGGCGAATGGCTGGCGGCACAGGGGTAGGCAGATCTTCACTTGGTTGGTGTCGGGGAAGCCCACGGCATGGCCGGGCGGGAAAAGGCGAGGCATTGCCTCGCCCCCGCCCGTGCGCGGCGGTTCACCCTGTAGACCTGTCACCCCGAGATCGAGAGAGGCCAGCGCCTGACCCGGCGGGCGAGTAGCGCCCGCCATGGGCGGGTCGGGCGCTGGCCGGGTGCTTTGGGCACCCGGCCGGGAAGGTGGCACTCGCACCGCATGGCGAAGGCACAGGCCTTCGCCAGACAAACCGGGCAAGAAACGCAGAATGCCGATCCTGCCGGGCCCACCCCAACGCTCTTGCGGCCCCCTGCCCCGCGGCATACATCTTGGCCGGGAAGACCCTGAAGGAGACCCCAGCCATGGCCATGGAAGGCAAGGACATCGAGGCGCTGATCCGGGCCGCGTTCCCGCAGGCGAAGATCACCGTGACCGACACCGCAGGCGACGGCAACCACTGGGCGGCGGAGGTGATCGACGAAAGCTTCCGCGGCATGAACCGCGTCCAGCAGCAGCGCGCGGTCTATGCCAGCCTGAAGGGGCGGATGGACGGGCCGCAGGGCGAATTGCACGCGCTGGCGCTGACGACCAAGGTGCCGGAATAGGCCGGGACTCCGGACAGGATACATGTCCCGAAAGGGCATCGGAAAGGAAGCGAGAGATGAGCGCGAAGGACCAGATCCAGCAGACGATCGAAGCGAACGACGTGGTGCTTTACATGAAGGGCAGCAAGATGATGCCGCAATGCGGCTTCTCCTCCCGCGTGGCCGGGGTGCTGAACTACATGGGGGTGGATTACCTCGACGTCGACGTGCTGTCCGACCCCGAGATCCGGCAGGGGATCAAGGAATTCTCGGACTGGCCGACCATCCCGCAGCTTTACGTCAAGGGCGAATTCGTCGGCGGCTGCGACATCGTGACGGAGATGACGCTGTCGGGCGAGCTGGACACGCTGTTCGACCAGAAGGGCGTCGGCTACAACAAGGAAGCCGCCGACAAGATCCGCGAGGCGAATGCCTGAAGGCCGGCCGGCAAGCCCTTGATCCGAAAGAAAGGGCCGCCCTCGGGGCGGCCTTTGTCATTGTTGTTCGGTGCAGGTGAGAAGCGGTGTCTCCTCGCCGCCTTCCTTCCAGTAGAGCGTGGCCTCCGGCCCCTTGCTCCACCAGACATAACCGGCGCCGTCAGAAGGCCAGCCGTAGCGGGCGCCGGAGGCGGAGATATCGCTGTAAAGCGTGATCTGGCCGCCCTCGACATGGATCACCGCCAGAGACAGGTCCTCGGCATTGACATAGGTGGCCGGGATTTCCACGCCCCTGTCGCAGGCGTAGCGCAGGGTCTGCACCTGCGTCTCGGCCAGCGCCGGAGCGGCTGCAAGGGTCAGCGGCAGGCATATACGCAGCATCATGCCGGGGCCTTCTCTTCCGCCCGCGCCGCCAGGGCTTCGGCCCGCGCCGCGATCTCGGCCAGCGTCTCCATCAGCTGCGACGGGATCACCGGCACCTCCACCCGCTGCGGCTCGGGCGTGGGGCGGCCCTCCAGTTCGGCCAGCCGGGCTTTCAACTGGCGCAATTCATCCTCGCCCGCCGCGGTGCGGTCGGCCAGCATCAGCCCCGCCATCAGCAGCATCTTCGCCTCGGGCAGGCGGCCCATGGCGGTGATCAGCGGCTGCGCCTCGGCGTCCAGCATGGCAGCGGCGGCGCGCAGGAAGTGTTCCTCGCCCGGCTGGCAGGAGACCAGGAAGGGCCTGCCGCCGACGGTGATTTCCAGATCAGGCATTCTCGGCCTCCGTCAGATGTTCGTCCAGCGCGGCGGCGATCTCGTCCAGTTCCGCCATCTCGGTCAGCCGGGTGGCGCGCAGCGCTTCCAGTTCGGTCAGCATGGCCTTGTTGATCAGATGCGGCTCGGCCAGACCCGCCGCCTGCGCCTCGCGCAATTGCCGCAACTGGTCGCGCAGGCCGATGGTGGTGCGGCGCATCCGCTGCAACTCCAGCCCCTGCACGTCCAGTTGCCGGGTCAGCTTTTCCACCCTGTCCTGCGTCTGCGCCTGCTGGGCCGCCTCGCGCTCTTTCACCGCGCGCAGCCGCTCCTGCAACTGGGCGTTGGTGGTGCGCTCCTCCTCAAGCTGCGCCCGCAGCGCGGCGATCTCGCCCGGGTCCACCGGGGGCGGCGCCTCGCCCGCCTCCTGCGGTGCCGCCAGCGCGTCCAGGCCCCGGCCGATCCGTTCCAGCGCGGCGCTGATCCGCCGTTCAAGCTCGCCTACATCCTGCATGTCCTGCCCCATTCCGGTGCCGTCCCCTTGGGCAGCCCCCTCCGCATCGCAGACGAATCGCGGGCCGCCGGTCCTTGCGCCATCTTATGCCGAAACCCGCCCCGCGCGTCTTCTCTTTCTTCCCAAGGCCTTGGGCGACGCGCTTGATCTTGCCGGGGGCGGCGGCTATGCGCGGGGCCGAGAGTCCCTCCCGACCCGCCCCCTACTCCGAAGGACAAGCCCCGTGGACATCGCAACGCTCCGTTCCCGCCACCCCGATCACTGGATGCGCGCCACCGCGATCCGCGCCCTTGCGCTGGATGCGGTCGCCGCCGCCAATTCGGGCCATTCCGGCATGCCGATGGGCATGGCCGACGTGGCGACCGTGCTTTTCTCGAAGCATCTGAAGTTCGACCCCAAGGCGCCGCGCTGGCCGGACCGCGACCGGTTCATCCTGTCGGCGGGCCATGGCTCGATGCTGATCTATGCGCTTCTGCACCTGACCGGCTACGAGGATGTGACGCTGGAGCAGGTGAAGAACTTCCGCCAGTGGGGCGCGATCACCGCGGGCCACCCGGAATACGGCCATGTCTCGGGGGTGGAGACGACGACCGGCCCGCTGGGCCAGGGCATCGCCAATGCCGTCGGCTTCGCCATGGCCGAGGAACACCTGCGCGCCCGCTGGGGGGCGAAGCTGCAGGACCATTACACCTATGTCATCGCGGGCGACGGCTGCCTGATGGAGGGCGTCAGCCAGGAAGCCATCGGCATCGCCGGGCGGCAGAAGCTGTCGCGGCTGGTCGTCCTTTGGGACGACAACGGCATCACCATCGACGGCAAGGTCAGCCTGTCGGACGTGACCGACCAGAAGGCGCGCTTCGCCGCCTCCGGCTGGGACGTGTTCCAATGCGACGGCCATGACCCCGAGGACATCGACCGGGCGATCACCGCCGCCAAGGCCAGCCCCGGCCCGGCGATGGTGGCCTGCAAGACCCATATCGCCATCGGCCACGCCGCGCAGGACACGTCGAAAGGCCATGGCGCGCTGACCGACAAGGCGCAGCTTCAGGCGGCGAAGGACGGCTACGGCTGGCCGGGCGGCCCGTTCGAGGTGCCTGCCGAGATCAAGGCCTGGTGGGAAAGCCTCGGCGCGAAAGGCGCCAAGGCCCGCGCGGAATGGGAGGCCCGCCTTGCCGCCCTCTCGGCGGGCAAGCAGGCCGAGTTCGCGCGGATCTTCGCGGGTGAGGCCCCGGCGAAGCTGGCCTCGGCCATCCGCGCGGTGAAGAAGGCGGCGGTGGAAGCGCCCGCCAAGCTTGCCACCCGTTCGGCCTCGGAAAAGGCGCTGACGGCGATCAACCCGGTGATGACCGAGACCTTCGCAGGCTCCGCCGACCTGACCGGCTCGAACAACACCAGGACCGCCGATCTGGGCGTGTTCTCGGCCGAGGACCGCAAGGGCCGCTACATGTATTGGGGCATCCGCGAACATGGCATGGCCGCGGCGATGAACGGCATGGCGCTGCATGGCGGGGTGCGGCCCTATTCCGGCACCTTCATGGCCTTCACCGACTATGCCCGCCCCTCGATGCGGCTTTCGGCGCTGATGGGCCTGCCGGTGGTCTATGTGATGACGCATGACAGCATCGGCCTGGGCGAGGACGGCCCGACCCACCAGCCGGTGGAGCATCTGGCGATCTCGCGCGCCACGCCGAACACGCTGGTGCTGCGCCCGGCTGATCTGGTCGAGGTGGCGGAATGCTGGGAAGTGGCGCTGTCGCAGCGCACCACGCCCTCGGTCATGGCGCTGTCGCGGCAGAACCTTGCGGCGGTGCGGACCGCGCATACGAACCAGAACCTTTCGGCGAAAGGCGCCTATGTGCTGGCCGAAGCCACGGCGAAGCGCCGGGTGATCCTGATCGCCACCGGATCGGAGGTCGAGATCGCCCTGAAGGCGCGCGAGGCGCTGGAAGCCGAGGGGATCGGCGCCCGCGTCGTCTCGATGCCGTCGATGGAGTTGTTCGCGGCGCAGGACGAGGCCTACCGGAAGAAGGTTCTTCCCGCCGGCCCGGTGCGCGTCGCCATCGAGGCGGGCGTGCGGCAGGGCTGGGACCGCTGGCTTCTGGGCGAGCGCGGCCGCGACGGCAAGGCCGCCTTCATCGGCATGTCCACCTTCGGGGCAAGCGCGCCCTACGAGCGGCTTTACAAGGAGTTCGGCATTACCGCCGAGGCCGCGGTGGCTGCGGCCAAGGGGCTGCTGTAAGGGAAAGGGGCGGATCGGTCTTCGCCCCTCCCCGGCTTCGCTGGCGAAGGCGCGTGCCTTCGCCACAGCGCGACATTTCAATTGGACCGGCCGGGACCATCAGTCCCGGCCAGCGCCCGACCCGCCCATGGCGGGCGCTACTCGCCCGCCGGGTCGGGCGCTGGCCTTCCGTGGCCCCGGGCTGACAGGTCTACAAGGTGAACCCGCACGCACGGGCGGGGGCGAGGCAGTGCCTCGCCTTGTCCCGCCCGGCCAGACCATTGGCTGCCGCAGAACTCTAATGCGCCGCTGTCTTCTTCCCCGTCACCGCAGCCCACATCGGCCCGATCACCCGCGTCGCCAGCGGGATCAGCAGGATACCCAGGCCAAGGCCGAACACCCCGTCGATACCCGCCTGCACTGCCCAGGCGGTGAAGCCCTTGGCCACCGACACCGCCTCCGCCGCCGCCTCGGCGATGTGGTGGATCGTCTCGTAGGGCCATTCCCAGAGATGCGTCACCTCCAGCCCGTGCAGCACGATCGACCCGCCGACCCAGAGCATCGCCGCCGTGCCCACGGTGGACAAGAGCGCCATCAGCTTCGGCATTCCCACCACCAGCCCGCGCCCCGTGGCCCGCGCGGCGCCGGTCCGCGCCGTCGCCGCCAGATGCAGCCCGATGTCGTCCATCTTCACGATCAGCGCCACAGCACCATAGACGGCGACGGTGATCAGCACCCCCACCACCGCCAGCGTCGCCGCCTGCATCCAGAAGTTCGGGCTTTCCACCGTGGCCAGTGCGATGGTCATGATCTCGGCCGACAGGATGAAATCGGTCTTGATCGCACCCGCGACCTTTTCCTCTTCCAGACGCCGCGGGTCGCCGGTGGCGAAATCCTCCTCCACCGCCGCATCGCCATGCGGGAACAGCGCATGGAACACCTTCTCGGCGCCTTCAAAGCAGAGATAGGCCCCGCCCAGCATGAGAAGCGGCGTGATCGCCGCAGGCAGGAAATGGTTCAGCGCCAGCAGCGCGGGCAGCAGGATCACCAGCTTGTTGCGGACAGAGCCGAGCGCGATGCGGCCGATGATCGGCAGTTCCCGCTTCGCCTCGAAGCCGTGGACGTATTTCGGCGTGACCGCGGCGTCGTCGATCACCACGCCCGCCGCCTTGGCCCCGGCCTTGGCCGCCGCCGCAGCAACGTCATCGACCGAAGCCGCTGCAACCTTGGCGATAGCCGCCACATCGTCGAGTAGCGCGAGAAGACCGCTCATCCTTCACCTCACCCATGCACCCTTCCGCAATAAACCAGCCCCGGGGATTCGGCAAAAGCGATGCGGCGTTAGCGCAAACGGCGGATGTTCACGCTAACATACGGAAAAACCGTCGTTTTTCGGCTAGGAATACGGTAGCATACAGGCTAGGTGCGGGGTAACGAGTCACACCGGAGGCGCGACATGATCACCATCGGCATCAACGGATTCGGGCGGATCGGGCGCTGCACGCTGGCGCATATCGCGGAATCGAACCGCAACGACGTGCAGGTGGTGGCGATCAACGCCACCGGGCCGGTGGAGACCAACGCGCATCTTCTGAAATACGACTCGGTCCATGGCCGCTTCCCGGGCACGGTGAAGGTGGTCGACGGGGGCCTCGACCTCGGCCGCGGGCCGATCCGGGTGATGTCGACCTACAACCCCGACGAGCTGGACTGGCAGGGCGTCGACGTGGTGCTGGAATGCACCGGCAAGTTCAACGACCGCGACAAGGCCGCCGTCCATCTGGGCCGCGGCGCGAAGCGCGTCCTCGTCTCCGCCCCGGCGAAGCGTGCCGACAAGACCGTGGTCTACGGCGTCAACCACCGCCAGCTTACCGCCGATCATCTGGTGGTCTCGAACGGCTCCTGCACCACCAACTGCCTTGCGCCGCTGGCCAAGGTGCTGAACGACGCCATCGGCATCGAATCCGGCATCATGACCACGATCCACAGCTACACCGGCGACCAGCCGACGCTGGACCGCCGCCACAAGGACCTGTATCGCGCCCGCGCCGCCGCCATGGCGATGATCCCCACCTCCACCGGCGCCGCCAAGGCCCTGGGCGAGGTGCTGCCCGAGTTGAAGGGCAAGCTGGACGGCTCGGCCATCCGCGTCCCCACCCCGAACGTCTCGGCGGTGGACCTGACCTTCATCGCGGCGAAATCCGTCACCGCCGAGGACGTGAACCAGATCGTGCGCGAGGCCTGCGCCGGTTACATGGGCATGGTGATGTCCTACGATCCCGAGCCCAAGGTCTCGATCGACTTCAACCACACGCCGTTTTCCTCTATCTTCGCCCCCGACCAGACCAAGGTGGTGGGCCGTTCGGTCCGCGTGCTGGCCTGGTACGACAACGAATGGGGCTTCTCCTGCCGGATGGCCGACGTGGCCGGCGTCATGGGGCGGCTCCTGCAATAGGGGCCGCACGTCCCCGAGGGGGCGAGTTGACCGATCGCATCGCATTGTGGCTGGCGGCCGTCCTGATCCTGCTGATCGGGGCGGATTTCCTGTTGACCGGGGGCGCTTCGCTGCTGTTCCTGGCCCGCAAGTTCCTCGACCTGATGGATTGGGTGGCATTCTGGCGCTGACCACGTCAGACTGAGGTTGCATTTGCTGCCGTTTTCGCATTGTTAGCGCTATCGGACACCGCTGCCGGTCGGCGCCGGCGCAGCTTCGGAGGAAGAAGGTCATGGCCGTCAAGGTTGCCATCAACGGATTTGGACGGATCGGGCGCAACGTGCTGCGCGCCATCATCGAATCGGGCCGCACCGACATCGAGGTCGTCGCCATCAACGACCTTGGCCCGGTCGAGACCAACGCGCATCTGCTGCGCTTCGATTCGGTGCATGGCCGCTTTCCCGCCACCGTGACCACCGGCGAGGACAGCATCGACGTCGGCCGCGGCCCGATCCGGGTAACGGCGCTGAGGAACCCGGCGGACCTGCCCTGGGGCGATGTGGACATCGTGATGGAATGCACCGGCATCTTCACCTCGAAGGAGAAATGCGCGGCCCATCTGGAAAACGGCTCCAGGCGCGTCCTGATCTCGGCTCCCGGCGAGGGCGCGGACAAGACCATCGTCTACGGCGTCAACCACGACACGCTGACGAAGGACGACATCGTGGTGTCGAACGCCAGTTGCACCACCAACTGCCTGTCGCCCGTAGCCTATGTGCTGAACAATGCCATCGGGATCGAGAAGGGCATGATGACCACGATCCACAGCTACACCGGCGACCAGCCGACGCTGGACACCATGCACAAGGACCTCTACCGCGCCCGCGCCGCCGCGCTGTCGATGATCCCCACCTCCACCGGCGCCGCCAAGGCCGTGGGTCTGGTGCTGCCCGAGCTGAAGGGCAAGCTGGACGGCTTCGCCATCCGGGTGCCGACGCCCAATGTCAGCGTCGTGGACCTGAAGTTCATCGCCAAACGGGCAACCTCGGTCGAGGAGATCAACGCCGCGATCAAGGCGGCGGCGGACGGCCCGCTGAAGGGCATCCTGGGCTATACGCTTTTCAAGAACGTCTCTTCGGACTTCAATCACGACCCGCATTCCTCGATCTTCCACATGGACCAGACCAAGGTGATGGACGGAACCATGTGCTCGATCCTGACCTGGTATGACAACGAATGGGGCTTCTCGAACCGCATGGCGGATACCGCCGTGGCGATGGGCAAGCTGATCTGATTTTCGTCGAAAATCAGGAGAAAGGGCGCCTTCCGGCGCCCTTTTTGCCTGCCGGAAGCCATGCGCTTCGCACATAGCCGCACCGCAGCATTGGCGATTGTTAGCGATAACTGCCGCGCCTATCTTCACCTCATGCAAAGGGCAATCCAGCCCGGCGCACAAAGAGGACGAAGAAGATGATGACGATGATCGAAAACCTCCGGGCCGCCGCCCGCAAGCGCGCCGCCTATGTCCGCACCCGCGACGAGATCGCCCGGCTGCCGCTGGATGTGGCGCTGGACCTGGACATCTACCCCGGCGACGCGGCCAGGATCGCCCATGAGGCCGTCTACGGGCGCTGAGCCCTGCCGAAAGGCGATTGCCGGGGGCCCCCTGGGGCCCCTTTTGCATCTCTAGCGATATTTGGCCGCCAGCGCATCGCGCACCGGATCGGGCACGAATTTCGACACATCGCCCCCAAGCCGCGCGATCTCCTTAACCAGTTTGGACGCGATGGCCTGCCGCCGCGCATCGGCCATCAGGAAGACCGTCTCGATGGTGCTGTCCAGCGCGCGGTTCATCCCGACCATCTGGAATTCGTATTCGAAATCCGCCACCGCCCGCAACCCGCGGATGATCACCCCTGCCCCCACGTCGCGGGCGCAGTCGATCAGCAGATTCTCGAACGGATGCACCACGATCTCGCCGCCGGTCTTCGCGGTGATGGCGGCGCATTCCGCCTGCACCATGGCGACGCGCTCTTCCAGCGGGAACAGCGGCCCCTTGTCGCGGTTGATGGCGACGCCGATCACCAGCCGGTCGACCAGCGCCATGGCGCGCTGGATGATGTCGGTATGGCCAAGGGTGATCGGATCGAAGGTGCCCGGGTAAAGGCCGATGCGCATCGAGTTTCCTCCGTCTGATCCCCCTGCCCGGCTGGCACGCAACAATATTGCGCGCAGAAGCGCAAGGGCATTTCCGCCCCCGGGATCAGAAGCCCTTGATCATTCCTTCCAGCGCATCCTTCTCGGCGGCCAGTTCCTCAAGCCGCGCCTTGACCACGTCGCCGATCGAGATCAGCCCGACCATCACCCCGTCGTCCAGCACCGGCATGTGGCGGAAGCGGCCGTCGGTCATCTTCTGCAGCACCGCATGGGTCAGGTCGCCGCGCGCGCAGCCCACCAGCTTGGCCGTCATCAGGCTGGACACGCTGTCGGACAGCACATCCGGCCCGCGCTTGCCCAGTTCGCGCACGATGTCGCGTTCCGACAGGATGCCCGCGGCGTGCTTGCCGTCGGAGGAGACGATCACCGCCCCGATCTTCTTCGACGACAGCAGCGCCACCGCCTCGGCCACGCTGGCGCCGGGCGCGATGGTGATGACATTGCCCTCGGGCTTGGATTTCAGGATCTGGCTGACAAGCATCGGCTGCTCCTTCCGGTGTCTGTCCTTGGGAGGGTCGGACCTGGGCCGGTTTCTGTCAAGGGATTGATTCAAGACGCGCGATTTCGCCGCGGACCTCGCGGGTAAGCGCCTCGGCAAAGCGGGTCAGGCGGGGGACGCGGGCGTCGTCGGCATGCCGGATCAGCCAGAAGCTGCGGGTCAGGCGCAGCACTTCGGGCAGGACGCGGGTCAGTTCGGGCGCAGCCGGCAGGGCGAAATCGTGGACGATGCCGATCCCCGCCCCATGGCGCAGGAAGTTCAGCTGCACCGAGACCGAGTTCGAGGAGAACATCACCGGCGGCGCGCCGATCTCGGCCAGATAGTCCAGTTCCTTGTCGAAGATCAGGTCGGGGATATATCCGACGAAGCGGTGCCGCTGCAGGTCCTCCGGCCCCATGACCGGATGCGCGGCCAGATAGGCGCGGCTGGCGGCAAGGTGCAGGCGGTAGTCGGTCAGCTTCTGCACCGTCAGCCGCCCGGCCGAAGGGCGGCTGACGCCGATGGCCATGTCGGCCTCGCGCTTCGACAGGTTGAAAAGGCGGGGAAGCGCCACGATCTGCACCTCAAGCCCCGGATTGGCGTCGCAGATCCGGGTTATCACCTGCGGCAGCAGGTAGTTGGCGCAACCGTCCGGCGCACCCAGACGGATCTGGCCGGTCAGCCCTTCCGGCCCGGTCAGGCTTTCGGCCGCGTCGCGGGCGGCGGCCTCGGCCCGTTCGGCATGGGGCAGCAGGCGCGTGCCCTCGTCGGTCAGCGCATAGCCCTGCGGCGACTTCTGGAACAGCCGCGCGCCGATCGCCTCTTCCAGCCGGGCGATGCGGCGGCCCACGGTGGCCGGGTCGATCTTCAACCGCCGCCCCGCCCCCGACAGGCTGTCGGTCCGCGCCACCGCAAGGAACACCCGCAGGTCGTCCCAATCCATCAAGATCGGCCCATCATTGCAATCCTGCAAAACCCTTTTGGAATATTGTCTCTTTGTCTGGCGTTTCCGCAAGGGTAAAACCACCCCAGCCATTATCGGAGGATTCCATGCAAGAGATCGGTCACTGGATCAACGGCAAGCGCGTCGCAGGCAAATCGGGCCGCTTCGCCGACATCTACAACCCCGCCACCGGCGAAATCCAGGCGAAGGTCGCCCTGGCCACCGCCGAGGAACTGGACCACGCCATCGCCGAGGCGGCGAAGGCGCAGGTCGCATGGGCCGCCACCAACCCGCAGCGCCGCGCCCGGGTGATGATGAAATTCGGCGCCCTGATCAACGAGAACATGGACAAGCTGGCAGAACTGGTCAGCCGCGAACACGGCAAGACCCTGCCCGACGCCAAGGGCGACGTGCAGCGCGGGCTTGAGGTGGTCGAGGTCTGCATGGGCGCGCCCGCCATGCTGAAGGGCGAATTCACCGACAACGGCGGCCCCGGCATCGACCTTTACGCGATGCGCCAGCCGCTCGGCGTGGTCGCGGGCATCACGCCCTTCAACTTCCCGGCGATGATCCCGCTGTGGAAGATGGCCCCGGCGCTGGTCAGCGGCAATGCCATGATCCTGAAACCGTCCGAGCGCGTGCCCTCGACCTCGCTTTTGCTGGCGGAACTGCTGCAAGAGGCGGGCCTGCCGGACGGCGTGCTGCAGGTGGTGAACGGCGACAAGTCGGTGGTGGACGGCATCCTCGACCATCCGGTGATCCAGGGCGTGGGCTTCGTCGGCTCCACCCCGATCGCGCAATACATCTACGGCCGCGCCGCCACCAACGGCAAGCGCGCGCAATGCTTCGGCGGCGCCAAGAACCACATGATCATCATGCCCGACGCCGATCTGGACAAGGCGGCGGATGCGCTGATCGGCGCGGGCTATGGCGCGGCGGGCGAACGCTGCATGGCGATCTCGGTCGCGGTGCCGGTGGGCGAACAGACCGCCGACGCGCTGATCGAGAAACTGGTGCCGCGGATCGAGAAGCTGAAGGTCGGCCCCTATACCGCAGGCGACGACGTGGACTTCGGGCCGCTGATCACCAAGCAGGCGCAAGAGCGCGTCATGGGCCTGATCGGCTCGGGCGTGGAACAGGGCGCGAAGCTGGTGGTCGACGGCCGCGGGCTGAAGATCCAGGGCTACGAGAACGGCTTCTTCGTCGGCCCGACGCTGTTCGACGGCGTCACCCCCGAGATGGAGATCTACAAGCAGGAGATCTTCGGCCCGGTCTTGTCCACCGTGCGGACCAAGTCCTACGACGAGGCGCTGAATCTGGTGATGGACAATGAATACGGCAACGGCACGGCGATCTACACCGCCGATGGCGATACCGCGCGCGACTTCGCCAGCCGGGTGAACGTGGGCATGGTGGGGATCAACTTCCCGATCCCGGTGCCGCTGTCCTATTATTCCTTCGGCGGCTGGAAACGCTCGGCCTTCGGCGACCTGAACCAGTACGGGCCGGATGCCTTCCGCTTCTACACCAAGACCAAGACGGTGACGGCGCGCTGGTTCAGCGGCATCAAGGACGGCGCGGCGCTGAACTTCAAGGCGATGGACTGATCTGAAACGGCAGATGCGGGGGTTTCACACCCCCGCACCCCCGTGGGATATTTATGAACAGATGAAAGGGGGAGGGTTGTGCGCCCTCCCCCTTCCCTTTTGCTCAGACCCTGGCCTGGCCCTGACGCAGCGCGTAATAGACCGAGCCGCCGATGGCCACGCCGAAGAACCAGCCATAGGTGGCCCACCATGCAGGCAGGATGCTGGTGAAGGTCGGCAGCAGCGACGAGAAGACGATGCCGACGCCAAGGGCGATGAAGGCCTTGACGTGCCAGCCGTTCTGGAACCGGAACTCGCCGTTTTCCTGATAGAGGTCAGGGACGTTCAACTGCGATTTGCGGATCAGGTAGTAGTCGACCATCATGATCCCGAAGATCGGGCCCATGGTGGAGCCGATGAAGTTGACGAAATTCGCCGCCCCCGTCTCCCAGGGCGACCAGGGGAACAGCGCCAGGCTGATCAGCGCCGCGATATAGCCGCCGCCCTTGAAGCTGATCTTCGAGGGGAAGGTGTTGGAGAAGTCGAAGGCGGCCGAGACGAAGTTGGCCACCACGTTGATCCCCAGCGTCGCCACCGCGAAGGTCAGCGCGGCAAGGATCGCCAGGAACAGGCTGTCGAACTTGGCCGAGATCTGCTCGGGGTGGATCAGCACCTCGCCATAGACCGAATAGGCGGCGGTGGTGGTGACGCCCGCGACCAGGCAGAAGGCCAGCAGGTTGACCGGCAGGCCCCAGAGGTTGCCCTTCATCAGCGCCTTCTCATCGGTCGCATAGCGCGAGAAGTCGCAGAAGTTCAGGTAAAGCGCGGCGAAATAAGTGATCCATGTCGCGGCCACCGCGGCAAGCGCCGCAACGCTGCCCGGCGCCGCGGTCACGCCGGCATCCCGGGTGGCGGCGATCAGCACGTCCTGCGGGATTTCCGACCCGAAGGAGAAGGTGCCGGACTTGATCACCAGATAGACCGCCAGCACCAGCATGACGACCCAGACCGCGGGACCGGCCCAGTCCTGGAACCTGCGCACCGTCTCCATCCCGTTCTGGATGATCATCAGCTGTGCGCCCCAGACGATGAGGAAGCAGATGAACATCAGGCTTGAATGGCCGAGGAAGGTGCTGGTCTGGTGGAACTCCAGCAGCGCCGGGCTGCGCACCAGAAGCGCAACCAGCGCGCCCGCGGCGGCGGCCGTCTGCGCGCCATACCAGAAGCAGGCCACCACGGCCCGGATCAGCGCCGGGGCATTGGCCCCGAAGGTGCCGAAGGAGGCCCGCGCCAGCACCGGGAACGGAACGCCCGTCCGCACCCCGGCATTGCCGACCAGCGTCATCAGCACGAAGATCACCATCGAGCCGATGCCGATGGCGATGACGAAATTCAGGAAACTGCCGCACAGAAGAAACAGACTGGCCGCCAGGTAGTAGCCCCAGAGGCTGTGAACATCGGATGTCCAGACGTTGAAGATCGAGAAGGCGCCCCATTTCCGCTCGGTGGCGGGGGCAAGGTCCTCGTTGTGCAACGAGGGTGATGGATTGACGAGTTGCATGACTGTCCCTTCCTTTTGCCGGAATGGCTGCCCCGTTGATCGGGGGCTTGTCCGTGCGCCCAGCTAGCGCGCTTTCCGTAAGGGAAACAATCAAGGCAAAGCCGAAAGGATTTTTCGTGATTTTTTGAAAAAGTTACAAAGAAGAAACGGAAATTTCGGCTTTTGCAGAAAACGGGTGGCACCCCGGCAGCCGGAAAGCGGCGCGGGGCGCCCCGATCCGGGCCGATTCGCCTTGCATGGCACCAAAGGGAACCACGCGCCCGTCCGCCCCGGGGCGGTTCGGCGCTGAATGATGAAAATCCTGCGGGCGGTTTCGCGCGAAAGGCGCTATTCGCCCACTTCCTCCACCACCATCAGGTCGCGGATGCTGGCGCCCTTGGCATGGGCAAGCGCGGCCTGGTAGGCGGGCGAGTGGTAGCATTCCACCGCCTTCTCAAGGCTGGGGAAGCGCGCCACCACATTGCGGGCGCGGTCGTTGCCCTCCAGTTGCACATAGCGCCCGCCGCGGGCGAGGAAGACCCCGCCATGGGCGGCGATGGCGGGACCGGCCTCCTTGGCGTAGCGGCCATAGGCCTCGGCGTCGGTCACATGGACATGGGCGATCCACAGAGCGGTGGGCATGGGGTCAACCTCCGATCACGGCTTCGGCGGCCTTGATGGCGGCCTCGGCCCCTGCGATGTCGGCACCTCCGGCCTGCGCCATGTCGGGACGGCCGCCGCCGCCCTTGCCGCCCATGGCCTCGGCCGCGGCCTTGACCAGCGTCACGGCCGAAAGCCGCCCGGTCAGGTCCGCCGTCACCCCGGCGGCAATGGCGGGTTTCGCCCCGGTGTCGGCGATCAACAGCACCGCGCCCGAGCCGATGCGCTGCTTCATCTCGTCGATCAGCGCCGGAAGATCCTTGCCCGAGACGCCTTGCAGCACCTGGGCGATCAGCTTCACGCCGTTGATTTCCTTGGGCACAGGCCCCGCGGCCTTGCCGCCCATGGCCAGTTCGCGGCGCAGCGTGGCGACCTCGTTCTCCAGCTTGCGGCGGTCCTCGGCCAGGGCCTTCACCCGGTCCACCGCCTCGCCCAGCGGGGCCTTCAGGGCGGCGGCGATCTCGGCCAGTTGCGCGCCCTGCCCCCGCAGATGGTCCAGCGCCGCCTGCCCGGTCAGCGCCTCGATCCGCCGGACACCCGCCGAGGAAGCGCTGTCGCCCAGCATCACCAGCGCGCCGATGTCGCCCGTCCGCGCGACATGGGTGCCGCCGCACAGTTCCAGCGAATAGGTCCGCCCGTCCGCGCCCTTGCCCGAGCCGTCCTGCCAGCCCATCGACACCACGCGCACCTCGTCGCCGTATTTCTCGCCGAAAAGCGCCTGCGCGCCGATCGCCCTTGCATCGTCCGGCGTCATGATCCGCGTCTCAACCGGAGCATTCTGGCGGATGAAGGCATTCACCTCGGCCTCGACCTGCGCCAGTTCCGCCGGGTTCAGCGCCTGCGAATGGCTGAAGTCGAAACGCAGCCGGTCGGGCGCGTTCAGGCTGCCCTTCTGCGCCACATGGTCGCCAAGGGCGCGGCGCAGGGCCTCATGCAGCAGATGGGTCGCCGAATGGTTGGCGCGGATCTGGCCGCGGCGAACATGCGTCACTTCCAGCTTGGCCGGCTGGCCCTTGCTGACCGCGCCCTCGGCCACCCGGCCGATGTGGATGAAGACGCCCGCGGCCTTCCTGGTATCCGTCACCTCGACCATGCCGGTATCGGTGCGGATCAGCCCGGTGTCGCCGACCTGCCCGCCGGATTCGGCATAGAACGGCGTCTGGTTGACCACGACCTGCACCGCCTCGCCGGTCTGCGCCGCGCCGATCTCGGCCCCGTCGCGCACCAGCGCCAGCACCACGCCCTCGGCGGATTCGGTGTCGTAGCCGAGGAATTCGGTCGTGCCGCGCTCTTCCGCCAGTTCGAACCAGATCCTGGCGTCCTTCGCCTCGCCCGAGCCCGCCCAGGCCGCCCGCGCCTTGGCCTTCTGCTCGGCCATGGCATCGTCGAAGCCCGCCACATCCACCGCCCGGCCCTTCTCGCGCAGCGCATCCTGCGTCAGGTCCAGCGGGAAGCCGTAGGTGTCATAGAGCTTGAACGCCGCCGCGCCCGGCAGGTCGGCGCCCTCGGGGATCTTCGCCAGTTCGTCGTCCAAGAGCCGCAGGCCGCGGTCCAGCGTCTGGCCGAACCGGGTTTCCTCCAGCTTCAGCGTTTCCTCGATCAGGCTTTGGGCCCGCACCAGCTCCGGGTAGGCCGCGCCCATCTGGCGCACCAGCGCCGGGACCAGCCGGTGCATCACCGGATCCTTCGCGCCCAGCATATGCGCATGGCGCGCGGCCCGGCGCAGGATGCGGCGCAGCACATAGCCGCGCCCCTCGTTCGAAGGCATCACCCCATCGGCGATCAGGAACGAGGTCGAGCGCAGATGGTCGGCGATGACGCGGTGATGCACCTTGCCCGGGCCGTCCGGCTCGGAATGGGTGGCATGGGCGCTGGCCTCGATCAGGCTGCGCATCAGGTCGGTGTCGTAGTTGTCGTGCTTGCCCTGCAAGAGCGCGCCGATCCGCTCCAGCCCCATGCCGGTGTCGATCGACTTCGCCTCCAGTTCGCGGCGCGAGCCGCCCTCGAACTGCTCGAACTGCATGAAGACGTTGTTCCAGATCTCGATGAACCGGTCGCCGTCCTCCTGCGCCGAACCGGGCGGGCCGCCCCAGATATGGTCGCCGTGGTCGTAGAAGATTTCCGTGCAGGGGCCGCAGGGGCCGGTCGGGCCCATCATCCAGAAGTTGTCGTTGGTGGCGATGCGAATGATCCGGTCGTCCGGCAGACCCGCCACCTTCTTCCAGATGGCGGCGGCCTCGTCGTCGGTATGGTAAACCGTGACCAGAAGCCGGTCCTTGTTCAGGCCGAAGTCCTTCGTCAACAACTCCCAGGCCAGCGGGATGGCGGTTTCCTTGAAATAGTCGCCGAAGCTGAAATTCCCCAGCATCTCGAAGAAGGTATGGTGGCGCGCGGTATAGCCCACATTGTCCAGGTCGTTGTGCTTGCCGCCCGCGCGGACGCATTTCTGCGCCGTGGTGGCGCGGGTGTAGTCGCGGTGTTCGGTGCCGGTGAACAGGTTCTTGAACTGCACCATGCCCGAGTTGGTGAACATCAGCGTCGGGTCGTTGCGGGGCACCAGGGGGCTGCTGTCAACGATCCGGTGGCCGTTGCGTCCGAAGAAGTCGAGGAAGGTAGAGCGGATGTCGTTCAGGGACGCCATGTTGCGGGGGCCTTTCCGGGGAATTCCAGCCAATCGGACCCCGTTTAGCCCCGCTTTCCCGGCCTGTCCACGGGGCGATTGCAGCCGCGCAACCCCGCGCCGTCAAAAAGGCCGGAGGTCGCGCCCCCGGCCCTTCGGTCGTTGCAGATGCAAGGATGGGTCCGGGCCTCAGCCCTCCATCACATCATCTTCGCTGGCGCCGCCTTCCATGTGGAAGTCCAGGCCGTTGGCGGCGCGGATCTTGTCCTCGATGGCGGTGGCGACGGCGGGGTTCGCCTTCAGGAAGGCCTTGGCATTCTCGCGCCCCTGGCCGATACGCTCGTCGCCATAGGAATACCAGGCGCCGGACTTCTCAACCACGCCGGCCTTGACGCCGATGTCGACCAGTTCGCCGGTCTTGGAAATCCCCTCGCCATACATGATGTCGAATTCCACCTGCTTGAACGGCGGCGCCACCTTGTTCTTCACCACCTTCACGCGGGTGGTGTTGCCGACCACCTCTTCCCGGTCCTTGATCGCGCCGATGCGGCGGATGTCGAGGCGCACCGAAGCGTAGAATTTCAGCGCATTGCCGCCCGTCGTGGTCTCGGGAGAGCCGAACATGACGCCGATCTTCATGCGGATCTGGTTGATGAAGATCACCATGCAATTGCTGCGGCCGATGCTGGCCGTCAGCTTGCGCATCGCCTGGCTCATCAGCCGCGCCTGCGCGCCGACGGTCGCGTCGCCCATGTCGCCCTCAAGCTCGGCCTTGGGCGTCAGCGCCGCGACCGAGTCGACGACGATCAGGCTGACCGCACCCGAGCGCACCAGCGTATCGACGATCTCCAGCGCCTGTTCGCCGGTGTCGGGTTGGCTGATCAGCAACTCGTCCAGGTTGACGCCCAGCTTCTTGGCGTATTGCGGGTCGAGCGCGTGTTCGGCATCGACGAAGGCGCAAACGCCGCCTTTCTTCTGCTCTTCCGCCACCACATGCAGCGTCAGCGTGGTCTTGCCGCTGGATTCCGGCCCGTAGATTTCCACGATCCGCCCCTTGGGCAGGCCGCCGATGCCAAGCGCGATGTCCAGACCCAGAGAGCCGGTCGAGGTCGACTCGATGTCCATCGCGGTGCCCGAGCCCAGCTTCATGATCGAGCCCTTGCCGAACTGCCGCTCGATCTGCTGGAGTGCGCTTTCCAGCGCCTTCTGCTTGTCCATGTCCCGCTTGCTCCCAAGGTCGAAAAGATTGGCGACCGCCATCATCGTCTCCTTATTTCACAGCCACCCCGGGGCGGCAATGCTTGCCCGTGTTCCGCCTATGTTCCGCCCCTTATGCGATCAAAACAGGAACATTTCAACCAGATTGTCACGAATTCAGCTTTTGCGCGATTTCCTTAAGGGATAGTTTACGGCGGCAGTAAAAAATGGCCCGCAAAGGGCCGGATGTGGTGAAAGGGGCGGGTATGCTGGTGTTCTGGGAGGCTCGGCTGGTGTTCCTGGCCACGCCGAAGACGGGATCGACGGCGATCGCCGCCGCGCTCGAATCGCTGGCGGCGGTGTCGGTGCAGCGGCCGCCGATGCTGAAGCACACCACCGTCCACCGCTTCCGCCGCTTCGTCGGCCCCTATCTTGAGGCCGCCTCCAAGGCCGACTGGACCGTGGTCGCCCTGATGCGGGAGCCGCGCGACTGGCTGGGATCGTGGTACCGCTTCCGCCAGCGCGAGGAGACCGAGGCGGAGAAATCCACCCGCGGCATGGATTTCGACGCCTTCACCCGCGCCTGGTGTTCCGACCCGCGCCCTGCATTCGCCGATGTCGGCAGCCAGGAACGCTTCCTCCGCCCGCGCCAGGGCCAGGGGGTGGACCGTCTGTTCCGATACGAGGAGATCGACACATTTGTGCATTTCCTCGAAGACCGGCTGGGCTGCGAGATCATCCTGCCGCGCCTGAACGTCTCGCCCCCCGGGCAGACGGAACTGTCGCCCGAAACCGAGGCGCTGCTGCGCGAGACCGCCGCAGCGGATTTCGCGCTGTATGAGCGGCTGACGCATCCCGAAGGATGACCGCCGCACGAGGGTGCGGCCCCCTGCGGTCCGGTTCTCAAGCCTCTCCACGACCTCTCCCCCTCGGGTGACCGCCCGCTACTGCCGCCCCTGCATCTGTCCCTGCACCGTCTGCGTCAGGTCGTTCAGCGAGAAGGGTTTCGGCAGGAAAACCGAGTTCGGGATCCGTGCCTGGTCGGCGGACAGCACGTCCTCGGCATAGCCGGAGACGAAGACCACCCGGACCTCCGGCCGCTCCTCCAGCGCGCGCTTGACCCATGTCGGGCCGTCCATGCCCGGCATCACCACGTCGGTGACGAAGACATCCACCTCCAGCGCCGGATCGGCCAGCACCTTCAGCGCCTCCTCGGCATTCTCGGCCTCAAGCACGGTATAGCCGCGCAGGCGAAGGGCGCGGCTGGCGAAGGCGCGGACCGGGGCCTCGTCCTCGACCAGCATGACGACTCCCTCGCTCCTGCGGATCACCGGCCGCTTCGCCGGTTCCTCGGCCGGGGCGGGCTCCGGTTCCTCCACCGCCTCATGCACCGGGAAGAACAGCTCGAAGACGGCGCCGCGGCCGGGGTCGCTGGCCGCGAAGATATAGCCGCCCGACTGTTTGACGATGCCATAGACCGTCGAGAGGCCGAGACCGGTGCCCTCGCCCGTCTTCTTGGTGGTGAAGAAGGGCTCGAAGATCTTTCCCAGCTTGTCGGCGGCAATTCCGGTGCCGGTGTCGATCACCCGGACCAGCGACCAGGCCCCCGCCGGGATCGTCGCCCGGTCGCGGGCCAGCGGCCCGGCCAGCACCATCGCCTCGGTCTCGATGCGGATCGCGCCGCCCTCGGGCATGGCGTCGCGGGCGTTCACCACCAGGTTCATCAGCACCTGTTCCAACTGCCGCTTGTCGGCGCGGATCGGCGCAAGACCCGGGTCATGCGCCAGCTTCAGCACCACCTTCTCGCCCACCAACCGGTTCAAGAGATGGGTCAGGTCGGACAGCACCTCCTGCAGGTCCAGCGTCTCGGGCTTCATCGTCTGCTTGCGCGAGAAGGCAAGCAACTGGTTCACCAGCGCCGCCGCCCGGTTGGCGTTCTGGCGGATCTGTTCAAGGTCGGCGTAGTCGGAATCCTCTCTTGCGTGGTTCAGAAGAAGCAGGTCGCAATGGCCGGAAATCGCCGTCAGCAGGTTGTTGAAATCATGTGCGATCCCCCCCGCCAACTGGCCGATCGCCTGCATCTTCTGGCTCTGGGTGAACTGCGCCTCCAGCTTCTTCAGCGCGGTCGCATCCGACAGCACCGCCAGCGCGCCGGAGCGTCCCCGCTCGACGATGCGGCGCAGTTGCACCTGGACGAAGCTTTCCTCGGTCGCCCGCCGCACCCGCAGCACCTCGGAGCCCGCGGGCAGGCGTTCGCCGACCACGTCCGACAGCCAGTCGGCCACCGGGCGGCCGAGGTCCTCGAAGATGTCATGGAACGACAGTTGCACCAACGGCATGTCGCCCAGAAGCTCACGCGCTTGCCGGTTCAGGCTGCGCAGGTTGCCGTCGGCGGCGAATTTCATCAGCGCCACCGGCACGTTCTCGAAATCCGTGCTGACCGTATCGGCGTCATGCCGTCCGGCGGCGGGCAGAAGGAAGATCTCGCGCCGGTCGCCCAGCCCCTCCACCTCGGCAACGATGGCGCGCAGGGGGCCGTCACGGCCGGAGACCTGCACCTCCTCGCCGCTGGTGAAGCGCGGCTGCAGGAAGATGCGGTCCAGCCGTTTCGGGCGCTCGCCCAGCAGTTTCCGCATCGCCTCGTTGGAAAACAGCACCACGCCCGCGCGGTTAGCGACGACCATCGGCAGGCTCAGCCCCTCGGCCCCGCGGCCGGTGGGGCTGCGGTCCTGGAATTCCTCGATCCGCCAGAGGAAGCGGTCGGCGGCCACGCGATGCACCGACAGCCGCATGTGGCCGCGCCGCGTCGCCACATCCTCGCGCGCGGCCCCGACATCGGCGGCGCGCGATTGCAGGCGGAACAACACCGCCGAGGGCGAGGCGAACTGTTCATGCAGCACGGCCACCAGCGTCGCCGTGGCGTTGTCGCCGAAACGCGCGATGGCCGAGGCGTTGCGGAACAGGATCTGCCCCAGCTCGTCGGTGGAGAAACAGGGCGCCACATCCTCGCCCACCAGCAGGAACAGCCGGGCGGCAAGCCGCGCCTCCCGCAGATGGTCGGCCCAGGCGATCGCCCGCACCAGAAGCGCCAGCCCGGCCAGCACCAGCCCTGCGGTCACCAGCGAGGCCTGCGCCGCCCGCCCCTGTGCCAGCAGCGCCAGCCCCAGGCTGACCGCCGCAGCGCCCAGAAGCCAGGCGGCGCGCGGCGACAGCCCGCGCGAAGCGAGCGTCACGGCCCTGAGTTCGGCTTCCAGTCGCAGCACCTGCCCCTCCGTCGCGGAATCGGCTCTCCGCCCGCCCATAGGAGATGCAAGGTGTTAATCAGGACTTAACCGCAGCCGGAAAACCGACGGGATTTGCGAAATCCGTTCACTCCCGCGCCAAGAGCGCCAGGCCGAAGCCGTCGCCGCCCTGCAAGGGGGTGAAACGGCGGCTTTCGCGCAGGCTCCAGCCGGTGGCGCGGGTCAGGAAGGCCGCAACCTGATCCTCGTTCTCCTCGCGCAAGAGCGAGCAGGTGGCATAGGCGATCACGCCGCCGGGCGCGCAAAGCCGGGCGGCGCGGTCAAGGATTTCGGCCTGCATCACCAGCAAGGCGGCCAGCTTCTCCCCGGTCAGCGCCCATTTCCCCTCGGGGTCGCGCCGCCAACTGCCCGAACCGGAGCAGGGAACATCCGTGAGGATCACGTCGTAGGGCGCTGTCTTGTCGGGATTTTCCGCGATCGTCACCCGGGCGCCTGCCCGGGCGGCGCGCGCCGGCAGGTCGGCCATCCGGCGCGGGCTGGCGTCATGGGCGAAGATCTTCACATCCGCCCTTGCCGCCAGCGCCAGCGTCTTGCCGCCGCCTCCGGCGCAGAGGTCCAGCACCTTGGCGCCATCGGCCAGCGGCACGGCCTCGGCCACGGCCTGCGAGGCTGCGTCCTGCAACTCCACCAGCCCCTGGCCATAGGCTGCCGAATGCTGGATTTTCCTTGCATTCCCGGTGACTTCCAGCGCGAAGTTCGACAAGGGATGCGGGGCCGCCGCAATCCCCTCCGCCGCCAGCGCGGCGATGGCTTCCACCACCGTCGCCTTCGCCGCGTTCACCCGCAGGAAGACCGGCGCGCGGCTGCGCAGCGCCTGCATCACCGGCGTGAAATCCTCGCCCAAAGCCGCCCGCAGGCGCGGGGCCAGCCAGTCCGGGCAGTCCAGCGCCTCCAGCCCCTCCGGCTGGCGCCCCGGCCCGTCCGCCGCAACCGCAGGCCCGTGGGGAGAACCGTCGAACCACAGCGCCGCGGCCCCCGCCGCACGCGCCGCCCCCAGCACCAGCCCGCGCCCGGTCATCCCGCCGCCGAGCGCCGCGAAAGACCGCTTGCAGCGCAGGCAATCATAGACCACATCGCGCACCGCCGCCCGGTCGCCCGAACCGGCATAGCGCGCGGCCCGTCCCCAGAGCGTCAGCACCTTCTCCGCCGCCTCGCCCGCCAGAATCCGGTCAAGCGCGGCGATGGCCGCCGCCGCCCGCGCCGCGGGGGTCATCACACGCCCCGGTAGTTCGGGCTTTCGCGGGTGATCTGCACGTCATGGACATGGCTTTCCTTCAGCCCTGCCCCGGTGATGCGCACGAAATTGCACTTCGTCCGCATCTCCTCGACCGTGCGGTTGCCGGTATAGCCCATGGCCGCCCGCAGCCCCCCCACCATCTGGTGGATCACCGCGGCGGCAGAACCCTTGTAGGGCACCTGTCCCTCGATCCCTTCGGGCACCAGCTTGTCCGAGGCGGCATCCTTCTGGAAATAGCGGTCGGCGCTGCCCCGGGCCATGGCGCCAAGGCTGCCCATGCCGCGATAGGCCTTGAACGACCGCCCCTGCCACAGGATCACCTCGCCCGGGGATTCGTCCGTGCCCGCGATGGCGCTGCCCACCATGGCGCAGGAGGCCCCCGCCGCGATGGCCTTGGCGAAATCGCCGGAATACTTGATGCCGCCGTCGGCGATGACCGGGGTGCCGCCCGCCGCCCCCGCCGCATCCATGATCGCGGTCAGCTGCGGCACGCCGACGCCCGCGACGATCCGCGTGGTGCAGATCGACCCCGGGCCGATCCCCACCTTCACCGCATCCGCCCCCGCGCCGATCAGCGCCCGGGTCGCCTCGGCGGTGGCGACGTTGCCGGCCACCACCTGCACCGTGTTCGACAGTTTCTTGATCCGCTCCACCGCAATCGCCACGCCCTCGGAATGGCCATGCGCGGTGTCGATCACCACCAGATCCACGCCCGCATCGATCAGCGCCTGGCTGCGTTCAAACCCCGCATCGCCCACGGTCGAGGCCGCGGCCACCCGCAGCCGGCCGAGTTCATCCTTGCAGGCATTGGGGTTCAGCACCGATTTCTCGGTGTCCTTCAGCGTCAGAAGGCCGGTCAGCTTGCCCGCGCCATCGGTGACCAGAAGCTTCTCGATCCGCCGCGCCTTCATCAGGGAAATCGCCTGCCCCCGATCCACCGGCTCGCGCAGCACGGCAAGGTTGTCTGCGGTCATCATCACGGAAACCGGCGTCTTGTCGTCGCTGGCAAAGCGCATGTCGCGGTTGGTGACGATGCCGAGGACACGGCCCTGTCCGTCCACCACCGGGAAGCCGGTGATGTTGTAGCGCTCCATCAGCACCTTGGCGTCCGCCAGCGTCTGGTCGGGCGTCAGGGTGATCGGCTTGTAGACCACGCCTGATTCGAAGCGCTTCACCCGGCGGACCTCGGTCGCCTGCGCCTCCACGTCCAGGTTGCGGTGGATCACACCGATGCCGCCCGCCTGCGCCATGGCGATGGCCATCCGCGCCTCGGTCACCGTATCCATCGCGCTGGACAAGAGCGGGATGTTCATGCGGATCGAGGCGGTGACGCGGGTCGAGGTATCGGCGTCCGAGGGCAGCACCGAAGAGGCGGCCGGAACCAGAAGCACGTCGTCGAAGGTGAGGGCCTCTCGAATCTCCATCGGGGTCTCCATGGGATGTTCGTTTGGCGGTTCCCTGTTTCACGGGCGCAGGGGATTGGCAAGCCGGAATCCGGCGGCCCGGGGTTGCACCCGCCGCCCGGCCGTGCAGATTGAGGCGCTGGACAGCAAGGGGCAGGACATGCGCGTCGCCATCGTCGAGAACACCGCCGCCACCAGCCACGGCCAGGTCGGCGTGGCGCTGCATGAGGCGGGGGCGCGGGTGGATGTCTACAAGCCCTGGACCGGCCAGCCCCTGCCCGAAAGGGTCGATGCCGACGCGCTGGTGGTCTTCGGCGGCGAACAATCGGCGCTGGACGACCATACGCATCCGTATCTTCCGGCCCTGGCGCAACTGATGGCCGACCATACGGCGGCGGATGGTGCGGTCCTTGGCATCTGCCTCGGCGCACAACTGGCGGCGCGGGCCTTCGGGGCGCAGAACGTGCTTGGCGCCGCGCCCGAATTCGGCTGGTGCCCGGTGACGCTGACCGATCAGGGCGCCGCGGACCCGCTGTTCGCCGCCCTGCCCCGGACCTTCCCGATCTACCAGTGGCATTCCGACACCTTCACCCTGCCGGAAGGCGCGGTGCAACTGGCCACGTCGCCCGGCGCGGCGCAGCAGGGCTTCCGCATCGGCCGGGCGACCTATGCCACCCAGTTCCATTTCGAGGCCAGCCGCGCCGTGGTCCGCGACTGGCGCACGGCCTTCGCCGGGGCGATCGAGGCCGCGAAACCCGGCTGGCGCTTCGAGGAAGAGGCCGCGAGCCTGGGCCTTGCCGCCGATGCCCACGGGCTGGCCATCGCCCGGGCCTGGGTGGGGCTGATCTGAGCGATCAGGCCTCGGCCGCGTTGGTCTTTGCCGCCAGCCTGCCGCCGGGCCACAGCTTCAGCACCTGCCACACGACATAGGGAATGAAGCCAAGCGCCACCGCCAGCACGGTGATCCCGGACCAGAGAAACATCCCGTCCTGCGCCAGCAGCGCCGAGGCCAAGGCCGCCAGCGGAAAGGTGAAGGCGCCCCAGAGCGGGGAAAACCCGCTTGCCGCCACCCACCGCCCGGCGGCCAGCAGGGCCAGCAGCAGGACCAGCGCCAGACCGGCAAAGGCCAGCGACAGCCCTGTCTGGCCGACCGCCCCCGCCACCAGCGAGAACAGCGCCGCCGGGGCGACATGGATCGCCAGCAACGGCCGCAGCGGCGCGGGCGGCACGCGGCGCACCAGTTGCGCCAGGCTGATGCCCCAGATCGCCGCGGCCACCGGCAGCGTGGCCCAGAGCAGGCCCTGCGCCAGCGCCTCGTGCCCCAGCGGCACGGCCGCCAGCCCGCCGATGATGAAGCCGACGAAGCTCAGGTGCCAGACCGGCGTCACGCCGCGCGCCTCGGCGGGCATCCGGGCCAGCGTGGCAAGCACCGCCAGCGCCAGCGCCCCATGCAGGGCGAGGCCGCCGAAAAGCAGCACCCGCGCCAGCGCCGGGGCGAAGGGCACCAGCAGCGCCGCAGCCGCCAGCGCCCCGGCAGTGGCCGAGGCCAGCCCGGCGCGGCCCGGCAGCACCCGCAGATCCTCCCACAACACCCCGGGCCGCCGCACCAGCTTGGCCGCATAGGCGAAGGCGGCGAAGGCCCAGAGCGCCAGCACCAGACCGGCAAGGAAATCCGCAGGCTCCACCGGCAGATGCAGCGCCGCAAGTCCCCGGCGCAGCGCCAGAACCAGCCCGATCGCGCCAAGGATGGGCGGAAAGATCGCGGGCGGCACCCTGGCGAAACGCGCCGCCCGCCGCGGCGGAAACTCGGGCGGCGGATAGGCTTTCGGGCGGAAGCGGGCGGGGTCCTGCGGCATGGGCGATCCTCCTTGCCGCCAGCGAACCACGCGCCGGAGGGAGCCGCAAGCGGCGGCGGTGCCGCATGCAGCCGCGACAGGGCCGGACGGTTCAGTGGAACCCGCACCGCATGGCGAAGGCGCGCGCCTTCGCCAAGGAAGCCGCACAGGTCCGCCTCCCCTACCCGTGGATCACCGGGAACCAATCCTCGCGCAGCCGCTCTCCCGGCTTCATCCCGTGCCCCGGGAAGGGCGGAGAGGTCGGGCCGGGCCGTTCGACATAGCGCGCGTCGTCACCGACCAGCCGCAGGCTGAACGCCCGGCGGCGGTTCGTGGTGGTGTTGCCCCGCGCGCCGTGCAGGGTGCGATAGTTGAAGGCCACCGCATCGCCCGGCTCCATCTGCCATTCCATGATCCGCATCCCCTCGGCCTCGGGGTCCGGCACCGGCATGTAGTCGTCACCGCCGGGGTAGAAGTTCGTCTCGCTCAGCCAGCGGGTCGGCAGCACGTCCTTCTTCCACAGATGGCTGCCCGCCACGCAGCGCAGGCTCGCCTCCTTCACCGGGTCCAGGGGCGACCAGAAGCTGACCGTCTGCCGCCCCTCGACGAAGTAATACGGCCCGTCGGTGTGCCAGGGCGTCGGCTTTGCCGTCCCCGGCTCCTTCACCAGCACATGGTCGTGGAAAAGCTGCACCCGCGCGGATCCCATCAGCTTCGCCGCCACCTCGGCCACGCCGGAGTCGCGGATCGCGCGCTCGAACTCCGGCACCCTGGTCCAGTTGCAGTAGTCGTCGAAGAAAGACCCCGGCTCGCCCGGCTTCAGTGTCGCCATCTGGTGGGTCGGATTGGCCATGTTGCGCGCCACGCCCTCGCGCAGCACATCCACCCAGCCGTCCCACAGGCCCTTCACCAGGACGACACCGTCCTCCTGATAGGCCCTGACCATCTCGTCCGTCACCTGCACCGCCATCTGCGCCTCCTGCGTTTCCCGGTCCCCTCATCCCATGGGAAAACGATAGTTTCAAATAATGCTTTTCAATGCTAACCATAACCACATGCTATCCATCACCCTGCGCCAACTGGAATACGCCACCGCCGTCGCCCGCCATGGCGGCATGACCGCCGCGGCGCAGGCGCTGCATGTCAGCCAGCCCGCGCTATCGGTCGCCATCCGCCAGCTTGAGGGCCACCTCGGCCGCCCGCTGTTCCTGCGCCGGGCCGGAAAGATCGCCCCCACCGCCTTCGGCCGCGGCTGGCTGCAGGCGGCCGAGGCGCAACTGGCCGCCCTGTCGCGCCTGATGGCAGGAGAAGGGGCCGAGGCGCCGGTGCGGCTGGCCGTCTTCCACGACCTCGCGCCGATGCTGCTGGCGCCGATCCTTGCCCGCGCCGCGACCGGCCTTCCCGGCCTGAAGATCGACCCCGGGGTCATGGCCTTCGAGACCCTCTCCGCCGCGCTGACCGAAGGCCGCATCGACCTGGCGCTGACCTGGGATCTCGGCCTGCCGCCCGGGTGCAGCCGCCGGACCCTGGCCCGCATCGCCCCCCATGCCGTGCTGCCGACCGGGCACCCGCTGGCGGCGCGCGATGCCCTGACGCTGGCCGATCTGGCGGACCAGCCGCTGATCCTGACCGACCAGGCGCTCAGCCTCGCGCATTTCCGCAGCCTCTTCGCCGCCCGCGGCCTTGCCCCGCGCATCGCCCACCGCCCTGCCAGCGCCGAGTTGATGCGCAGCTTTGCCGCCAACGGGCTGGGGGTCGGCCTCGGCTACAGCCGCCCGCTGCCCGATGCCTCGCCCGACGGCCGCCCGCTGGAAATCCGCCCGATCACCGATGCCGGGACCGAGGCGCTGGTGCTGGCCCATGCCCCCGGCCCGGCCCTGCCCCCCGCCGCCCTGCGGCTGGCGGGGGCGCTTCCCGGCCTCTTGCCCTTTCCGCCACCGCCCGCCAGTGTGGCGCCGCACGCAGCGGAGGATACACATGTCGGGCCATGGCTATGAATCGGGGCGGCTGAACCTGCCCTTCGTCGGGATCTCCACCTTCGGCAAGAAGCCCTATGTCGGCGACTGGTCGGCGATCAAGGCCGATGCCTGCATCCTTGGCGCGCCCTTCGATTTCGGCACCCAGTTCCGCGCCGGCGCCCGCTTCGGGCCGCGGGCGATCCGCGAGGCCTCGACCCTGTTCTCCTTCGGCCATGCCGGCGCCTACGACCATGAGGACGACTGCACCTATCTTGGCCCGGACGTCACCATCGTCGACATCGGCGATGCCGACATCATCCATACCGACACCGAGACCAGCCACGCCAATATCGAGTCCGGCGTCCGCGCCATTCTCGATGCGGGCGCATTGCCGGTGGTGCTGGGGGGCGACCATTCGGTCAACATCCCCTGCATCCGCGCCTTTGAAGGCCGCGGCCCGATCCATATCCTGCAGATCGACGCCCATCTCGATTTCGTCGACGTGCGCCACGGCGTCCGCCACGGCCACGGCAACCCGATGCGCCGGGCGGCGGAAAAGGACTATGTGACCGGGATCACCGCCCTTGGCATCCGCAACGTCTCGTCCACGGCCAAGGACGGCTACGACGCGGCCCGCGCCATGGGCGACGATATCCTGTCGGTGCGGCAGGTGCGCGAGCTGGGGCGCGACGGCGTGCTGGCCCGCATTCCCAAGGGCGCGCGGCTTTACGTCACCATCGACATCGACGGCTTCTGTCCCTCGATCGCTCCGGGCACCGGCACGCCCTCGCATGGCGGTTTCCTCTATTACGAGGTGCTGGAGATCCTGCAAGGCGTGGCCCGCGACCACGAGATCGTCGGCGTCGATCTGGTCGAGGTCGCGCCGGACTACGACCATTCCGGCTCCACCGCGATCCTTGCGGCGCAGGTGCTGCTGAACTTCCTCGGCTTCATCTTCCACGCCCGCGCCAACCGCTAGGCGATTTCCGCGCGGAAATCGCCCCCGAAAATCGTGCGGTTTTCGGGATCAGCGGTAAAGCAGCGACCGCCCGCCCGAGAAGAGATGCACCTTCTTCGGGTCGGCGGTCAGCTTCACCTCGCTGTGCCGCAACTGCGGGTGGATGCCCGGCAGCTTGGCGATCACCGGCATCTCGCGGCCGCCCTTCTCAAAGTAGAGCTGCGTCACCTCGCCGAGCGCCTCGGTGATCTCCACCTTGCCGGAGAAGATCGGCTCGCCTTCGGTCGGCACGAAATCCTCGGGCCGCACGCCGACATTCACCTTCAACCCCTTGTCCGCGGCCTGTGTCGGCACCGCCGAGCGCGCCACGCCGCCGCCTTCCAGCCGGATCGTGGTCTCCGCCCCGGTGCCCGTCACCTCGCCCGGCAGAAGGTTCATCGCCGGGCTGCCGATGAACTGCGCGACGAATTCGTTCTCGGGCCGCTCATACAGCTCCAGCGGCGTGCCGACCTGCCCGATCCCCTGCCCGACCGTCAGCACCACGATCCGCGTGGCCAGCGTCATCGCCTCCACCTGATCATGGGTGACATAGATCATGGTGGAATTCGGCATCGCCTCCTTCAACTGGGCGATCTCGATCCGCGTCGCCACCCGCAGCGCGGCATCGAGGTTGGAAAGCGGCTCGTCGAAGAGATAGACCTTCGGGTCGCGCACGATGCTGCGCCCGATGGCGACCCGCTGCCGCTGCCCGCCCGACAGCGCCTTGGGCAGGCGGTCGAGATAGGGCGTCAGTTGCAGGATCTTCGCCGCCCGCTCCACCGCCGCATCGATCTCGGCCTGCGGTTTCTTGGCGATCCGCAACGCGAAGGACATGTTCTCGCGCACCGTCATGTGCGGGTAGAGCGCATAGCTCTGGAACACCATGGCGATGCCGCGCTGCGCCGGGGGTACGTCGTTCATCCGCGCCCCGTCGATGGTGAAATCGCCCGCGGTGATCTTTTCAAGCCCGGCGATCATCCGCAAAAGGGTGGACTTGCCGCAGCCCGAGGGGCCGACGAAGACGATCAGTTCCCCCGTCTTGATGTCGAGGTCGATGTTCTTCAACACCTTGACCTCGCCATAGGCCTTCTCGACGCCGGTGAGTTTCAGATCGGCCATGGATTACCCCTCTCCGAGAATGACAAAGCCCCAGCCGGGCAGCGCGACGCTGCCGCCCGCGGGGGAAGCGCCGCCAAGATCCGGCGCCAGCGGCCTCCAGTTGCCCGGCGGGACGGCGGCGGCAGCCCCCTGCGGGCCGAGGTTGAAGGCGCAGAACAGCCGCCCCTCGCCCTGACGAAGGAAGCTGGCGACATCGCCCTGCGCCGTCACCGGCGACATCGCGCCCGAGGCCAGCACCGGATGCGCCCGGCGGAAGGCCAGCGCGGCGCGGTAGTATTCCAGCAGGCTGCCCGGGTCGCCCGCCTGCGCCGCGACCGAGCGGGCCAGATGCGGCGCCGTCACCGGCAGCCAGCTTTTCGCCGCCGTCGAGAACCCGCCCTGCCCGTTGTCGGTCTGCCAGACCATCGGCGTGCGGGCACCGTCGCGGCCCTTGAACTCGGGCCAGAACTCGATGCCATAGGGATCCTGCAGGTCCTCGAACCCGATCTCGGCCTCGGGCAGGCCCAGTTCCTCGCCCTGATAAAGGCAGACCGAGCCGCGCAGGCACAGGATCATCATCAGGTAGGTGCGGACCGCCCGGTCATCGAGGCCCCAGCGGGTGATGTGGCGCACGGTGTCGTGGTTGGTATAGCTCCAGCAGGGCCAGGCGTCGGGGGCCTCGGCGGCCAACTGGTCGAAGGTGGCCTTCACCTCCTGCGCCGTCACCCGTGCCGGTTGCAGCAGTTCGAACGGATAGCACATCTGCACCTTGTCGCCGCCCGAGGTATATTCGGCCATGATCTGCAAACCGCGCTCGGCATCGCCGACCTCGCCCACCGCGGCGGCACCGTAGGGCGCAAGCACGGCGCGGAATTTCCTCAGGAATTCAAGGTTCTCCGGCCTGCTCTTGTCGAACAGGTGCATCTGGTGATTGTAGGGGTTCACCTTCGGCGCGGTGCGGTCGTTCCTGTCTTCGGGCGGCAACGGAGGATTGTCGCGCAAGTATCTGTCGTGGAAGTAGAAATTGATCGTATCCAGCCGGAATCCGTCCACCCCGCGGTCCAGCCAGAACCGCGCCACGTCCAGAAGCGCCTGCTGCACCGCCGGGTTGTGGAAGTTCAGGTCGGGCTGGCTGGTCAGGAAGTTGTGCAGGTAATACTGCTCGCGCCGCGCATCCCATTGCCAGGCCGAGCCGCCGAAGATCGACAGCCAGTTGGTCGGCGGCGTGCCGTCGGGCTTCGGATCGGCCCAGACATACCAGTCCGCCTTCGGATCGCTCCGGTCCCGGCGGCTTTCCGCGAACCACGGATGCCGGTCCGAGGTATGCGACAGCACCAGGTCGATCATCACCCGCAGGCCCAGATCATGCGCCCGCACCACCAGCGCGTCGAAATCGGCAAGCGTCCCGAACATCGGATCGACGCCGCAGTAATCGCTGACATCGTAGCCGAAGTCCTTCATCGGGCTGGTGAAGAACGGGCTGATCCAGATCGCATCGGCGCCGAGGCCCGCCACATGGTCCAGCCGCGCGGTGATGCCCGGCAGGTCGCCGATCCCGTCGCCGTTGCTGTCCTGAAAGCTGCGCGGGTAGATCTGGTAGATCACCGCGCCCCGCCACCAGTCCGGGTCCTTGGCCAGCACCTTGCGCCCCTCCACCTGCATCAGGTTCATTTCACCGACCCCGCCAGCAGCCCGCGCACAAGGAAGCGCTGCATCGAGAAGAACACCAGCAGCGGCACGGCGATGGAGACGAAGGCCGAGGCGGAAAGGATCTCCCAGTCGCCGCCGCGCGAGCCCATCAGGTTGACGAGGTTGCCGGTCAGCACCTGCTGGTCGTTGCCGGTGCCGAGGAAGACCAATGCCACCAGAAGGTCGTTCCAGGTCCAGAGGAACTGGAAGATGGCGAAAGAAGCCAGCGCGGGGAAGGACAGCGGCAGGATGATCCGCACGAAGATCTGGAAATCCGTCGCCCCGTCGACCTTGGCGTTCTCGATGATGTCGCGCGGCAGGCCGACCATGTAGTTGCGCAGAAGGTAGATCGCCAAGGGCAGGCCGAAGCCGGTATGGGCCATCCAGATGCCGAGATAGCCCTTGCCGATGCCGATCCAGTTGTGGAACTGCAAAAGCGGGATCAGCGCCAGTTGCAGCGGCACCACCAGCAGGCCGACGATGAAGGCCACCAGAAGGGCGCGCCCGGGGAAATCCATCCAGGCCAGCGCATAGGCCGCGAAGGCCGCCACCAGGATCGGGATGATCGTCGCCGGGATCGCCACGGTCAGCGTGTTCAGAAAGGCCTGCCCGATCGACTGCCCCGCCATGGGAGAGGAGATCACGTTGGTGTAGTTCTCGGTGGTGAACTCCGGCGGGGCCGAGGCGGTGGTGAAGACCCGCGGCAGCCGCAGGTCCCTGGTGGAGACCGGAGAGGCCAGCACGAAAGCCCCGTCCGCCTGCAGCGTGATCGTCGCCCCGTCGCCCAGATCGGCGGTGTCGCCCGGCGCATAGGCCTCGGGCTCGCGCGAGTTGGTGCCCCAGGCGCTGACCGTGGTGCCGCCTCTGGGGAACAGCGTGCCCTCGATGACGAAGACTCCGTCCCTTTCGGCCTCTTCCCCCGCCACGCGGATCGGCGAAAGCTGCTGCTCCTGCGTCGTCATCGCCTGCCACCAGCCCGAGCCGCTGATCTGGTCGCCGGTGCGGAAGGACGAGACCAGCAGCCCGAAGGTCGGCACCACCCAGAGAAGGACCAGCGCGATGACAGACAGATGCACCGCCCACATCAGGGCCGGTTTCCTTCCGGCAATCGGGTCCATCAGCGCATCTCCTTGCGGGCGTTCCAGACGTTCCAGACCAGGATCGGCGTCACCAGCGCCATGATGATCATGGCCGCGGCCGAGCCCATGCCCCAGTCGAGCGAACGGAACAGCTTGTCATACATGTAGTTGGCCAGAACCTGCGTCTCCCACTGGCCGTTGGTCATCGCCAGCACGATGTCGAAGACCTTCAGCACGGTGATGGTGATCGTGGTCCAGACCACGACGATGGTGCCCATGATCTGCGGCACCTTGATCCTGAAGAAGCTCTGGAACGGATTGGCGCCGTCGAGGATCGCGGCCTCCACCGTTTCCTCAGGCACGCCGCGCAGGGCGGCGGACAGGATCACCATGGCGAAGCCGGTCTGGATCCAGACCAGCACCGCCATCAGGAAGAAACTGTTCCAGAACGGCTTCTGCAACCAGACCTGCGGCGTGCCATAGGGCAGGTCGTTGAGGACCACGCCCTTCAGCCAGATCGCCATCTCCACCGCCAGCCCCGCGGCGATGACCGCGCCGAGGATGCGCCCCGCCAGCGCCCAGCCTTTCGCGCGGCCCTGCAGCACCGGGCGGATCACCGACCATGCGGCATAGGCGAAGGCCAGCAGCAGCGAGGCGACCAGCAATCCCGGCAGCACCCGCAGGATCAGGAACGACCCGATCCCGCCGTCGAACCGCATCCAGACCGCGTTCAGAAGGCCGATCTGCGCCACCGCCGCGTCGCGGGCGTCGTAGATCAGCTTGAAGATGACCGAGGCGCCGACGAAAGAGATCGCCATCGGCATGAAGATCAGCGACTTGGCGATGTTGCCCCATTTGATCCGGTCGGTCAGTTGCGCCGCCAGCAGGCCGAAGCCCGTCGCCGCCGCGGGCACAACGATCAGCCACAGCATGTTGTTGCGCAAGCTCTCGCCGAATTTCGGCTCGGCGAACATCCGGCTGTAGTTGCGGAACCAGACGAAGGAGCCGTCGCCCTTGGTGTCCAGCAACGACAGCCACAGCGTCGCGACGACCGGATAGGCGAGATAGAGCGACAGCGCCACCAGCGCGGGCATCAGGAACAGCCATGGCCGCACCGCATTCGCCCGGTTGATGTTGCGCCCCGCTTCCGGCCCGCGGGCCGGGAAGATGAGCTTGTCGAGGATCAGGTTGGAGGCGTAGAAATACCCCACGCACCCGCCCACACCGACAAGAATGACGACCAGCGCCTGCAATGCAGGATGCATCTTCCCCCTCCCCCGTTCCTTGCGGAAAGGCCCGGGCGCCGATCGCCCCCGGGCCCGTGCATCACTTCGGCCAGCTGGCCTGGATCGCGTCGGACACGTCCTGCGCCGACTTGCCGCCGACATAGTCCACCATGCCGGTCCAGAAGGTGCCCGCGCCCACCGCGCCCGGCATCAGGTCCGACCCGTCGAAGCGGAAGGTGGTGGAGTTCAGCAGGATCTCGCCCATCTTCTTCAGCGTCGCATCGCCGTAAAGGTCGGCGTTGACGCCCTTCATCGGGGTCAGGAAGCCCTTCTGCGCCATCCAGATCTCATGCGCGATCGGGGTCTTCAGGAACTCGATGAAGGCGCGGCTGGCTTCGGTATCCTTGGTGATGAAGGCCAGCGTCCCGGCGCCGAGGACGGGCTTGCCCAGATCCTTGCTTTCATAGGCCGGCATGTAGAAGAAGTCGGCATCCTGGCCCACCACCGTGCCTTCGGGGAAGAAGGAGGGGATGAAGCTCGCCTGATGGTGCATGAAGCATTGCGGCGGCGAGGTGAACATGCCCTTCGGGCTGTCGCGGAAATCGGTCGACGACACCGCGGCCGAACCGCCCGCCACGAAGGCGTTGTTCTTGGCGAACCAGCCGAATTCCTCGATGGCGCCCACCACTTCGGCGCTGTTGAAGGCCAGTTCGTTGGTGGTCCACTGGTCATAGGCCTCGGGCGGCTGCGTGCGCAGCATCATGTCTTCCACCCAGTCGGTCGCCGGCCAGCCGGTCGCACCGCCCGAGCCGAGGCCGATGCACCAGGGCGTGCCGCCGTCGGCGACGATCTGCTCGGTCAGCGCCTTCAGCTCCTCCATGGTCTGCGGCACGTCGTAGCCCGCATCCTCGAAGTTCTCGGGCACATACCAGACCAGCGATTTCACGTCGATCTTGTAGGGGAAGGCATAAAGCGCCCTGGTGCCGTCCGCCGCCGCATAGGAGCCAAGCCCGACCCAGCTGTCGCCCGCGGCATAGTTCTCGGCCAGCCAGGCCTGGGTGTCCTCGCCCAGGGGCGCGACGAAGCCCTTGCGCACCAGATCGGCGATCAGGCCCGGTTGCGGCAGGATGGCGATGTCGGGCGGGCTGCCCGCCTCGGTGTCGATGACGATCTGCTGCTCGTAGTTCTCCGACGAGGAATAGTTGATCCTCACCCCGGTCGCCGCGCTGAAATAGGCCAGCACCGATTCCGCCAGCACCTGGTCCTCGCCCCGCCAGGGGCCGAAGATGGTCAGCGTCTGGCCGTCGAGGTCGTGCGCCTCGTCGAATGCCTTGTAGCTGTCCCAGTTGAAGGCGCCTTCGCCCACCGGGAATTTCAGGTCCTGCGCGAAGGCGCCGCCGGCGGCCAGCGCCAGCGTCGCCGCGCTGACGGCGAGTTTCATCTTCATGGTCTTCCTCCCGACATGCCCGCTGTTCTTTCAGCCGGGCGTTTTTCGTCCCCCTCGGTCCGGGCTGTCCCGCGCCCGGCGCAGAATCGATTCAAACCGCTTTGGATGGCGCAGATTTGCCGATCCCGGCCTTCAAGTCAAACGAAAGCGCGGCCGGACCCGGGCGATCCCGCGCCCGCCGCCGTTGAATCCTGCCCGAATCCGGGACGATTCTGCAACCTTCGCCTGAATCCGGGGCAGGTCTTTCTCTTTGACCTGCCCCCGGCCGCTGGGTAAGGATTGCGCAGTTGAAACCGTTTTGGCAGCCAATCCCCGATGAACCTGAAGGAACTCGCCACGAAACTGGGCCTGTCGCCCACGACCGTGAGCCGGGCGCTGAACGGCTACCCGGAGGTGAACGAGGCCACGCGCGCCCGCGTCATGGCTGCGGCCAAGCGCCACAACTACCGCCCCAACACCCGCGCCATCCGCCTTGCCACCGGCCGCGCCATGGCGGTCGGCCATGTCATCCCGCTGGCCACGCGGCATGAGATCGTCAACCCGGTCTTCGCCGATTTCATCGCCGGCGCGGGCGAGACCTATTCGCGCAACGACCATGACATGGTGCTGTCGGTCGTCTCCGATGCCGACGAGGAAACCACCTACCGGACGCTGCGGTCCAAGGGCAACGTGGACGGGGTGATCGTGCACGCCCCCCGGCTGGACGACCCGCGCATCCCGCTGCTGCGCGAGATCGGCCTGCCCTTCGTGGTGCATGGCCGCTCCACCGGCTCCGCCTCCCCTTACGCCTGGGTCGATGTGAACAACCGCCGCGCCTTCCAGCGCGCGACCGAGTTCCTGCTGGACCTCGGCCACCGCCGCATCGCGCTGGTCAACGGGCTGGAGTTCATGGATTTCGCCATCCGCCGCCGCACCGGATACCTCGACGCGCTGGCCGCCCGCGGCATCGGGGCCGATCCCGCGCTGATGACCTCGGAAGAGATGACCGAGATTTCCGGCCACCGGATCGGCGCGCGGATGCTGGCGCAGCCCGATCCGCCCACCGCCTTCCTTGCATCGTCGATGATCTCCGGCATGGGCGTCCGCCGCGCGATCGAGGAACGCGGGCTGGTCATGGGCCGCGATGTCAGCGTGATCATCCATGACGACGACCTGTCCTACATGAAGAACGGCGAGGACGTGCCGATCTACACCGCCACCCGCTCTTCCGTCCGCGAGGCGGGCCGCATCGCCGCCGAGATGCTGCTCGGCCTGATCGCCGCCCCCGGGCAAGAGATGCCGAGCCGCCTTTTGGAGGCCGACCTGATCATCGGCCAGTCCACCGGGCCCGCACCCCGATGACCCGGCTTTCGCGTTTCGATTTCCCCGAGGGGTTCCTCTTCGGCGCCGCAACCGCCGCCTATCAGATCGAGGGCACCCGCTTCGGCGGCTGCGGCCCCTCGCATTGGGACAGCTTCGCCGCCACCCCCGGCAATGTGGTGCGAGCCGAGGACGGCAGCACGGCCTGCGACCATTACCACCGCTGGCCCGGGGACCTTGACCTGATGGCGGCGGCGGGCTTCGACGCCTACCGCTTCTCGACCTCATGGCCGCGCGTGATGCCCGATGGCGTGACGGTGAACCCCGAGGGCATGGATTTCTACGACCGGCTGGTGGACGGGATGCTGGAACGCGGGCTGCGCCCGTTCCAGACCCTCTACCACTGGGACCTGCCCTCGACGCTGGCCGACCGCGGCGGATGGGCCAACCGCGACACCTGCCACCGCTTTGCCGATTACGCCGAGGCGATCACCCGCCGCCTCGGCGACCGCGTGGCCAGCATCGCCACGATCAACGAGCCCTGGTGCGTGGCCTGGCTGTCGCATTTCCTCGGCGCCCATGCGCCGGGGATGCGCGACATCCGCGCCGCCGCCCGGGCGATGCACCACATCCTTCTCGCGCATGGTCTGGGGGTGCAGCGGCTACGGGGAATGGGCTGCAAGGCCCCGCTCGGCATCGTGCTGAATTTCGACCATGCCGCCCCGGCCTCCGAGGCGCCGGAGGACATCGCCGCCGCCGCCCGGCAGGACGCGATCTTCAACCGCTGGTTCATCGAAGCCATCACCCGCCGCGCCTATCCGGCCGAGGCGATGGAGGGCCTTGCCCCGCACCTGCCCGCCGACTGGGAAGAGGACATGGAGACCATCGGCCAGCCGCTCGACTGGCTGGGGGTGAACTACTACACCCGTCACCTCCATGCCGCCGCGCCGGACGCGCCCTGGCCCTCTACGCAAGAGGTTCCGGGGCCCTTGCCGAAAACCCAGATGGGGTGGGAAATCTATCCCGAAGGGTTGCAAGGCTTCCTGACGCGGCTGGCGCGCGATCATGTCGGCGGCCTGCCGATCTACGTCACCGAAAACGGCATGGCCAATGCCGACACGGTTGAAGACGGCGCCGTAACCGACCGTATCCGCGAGGATTTCCTGTTCTCCCACCTCGCCGCCACCCATGAGGCCATCGCCGGGGGCGCCAATGTCCGGGGCTTCTTCTACTGGTCGCTTCTCGACAATTACGAATGGGCCGAGGGCTACGAGAAACGCTTCGGCCTTGTCCATGTCGATTTCGACAGCTTGAAGCGCACCCCGAAATCCTCCTATCACGCGCTGGCCCGGGCCATCGCCCGCAACGACCGCGAGGCCCGAAGATGAGTTTTGCCATCCTTGCCGACATCGGCGGCACCAACACCCGCGTGGCGCTGGCCCGCGGCGAAACCGTGCTGACCGAGACCATCCGCCGCTTCCCGAACGCCGACTACAAGGCGCGCGGCCAACACATCGGCCATATCCTGCGCGACTACCTGTCCACGGCGGGCGAGGCGGTCACGGGCGTCTGCGTCGCCGCCGCGGGGCCGGTGCAGGACGGCGTGGCCACCATGACCAACCTCGACTGGGTGATGGATGCGGCGCTGCTGTCCGCCGCCACCGGGGCGCGCAAGGTGGCGATCCTGAACGACCTGCAGGCGCAGGGCCATGCGCTTGGCCATATCCCCGCCGACCGGCTGCACAGCGTGATCGATGGCCCCGCCGTCCCGGGCGCGCCGATGCTGGTCGTCGGCCTGGGCACCGGGGTCAATGCGGCCCCGGTCCACGGCACCGGCGCGGGGCGGATCGTGCCGCCCTCGGAATGCGGCCATGTCAACATGGCGGTGCGGTCCGAGGAAGACCTGCGCCTGATGCGCTTCGTCGAGGCGCTGCTGGCCTCGCGCCGCGAGATCGCCCATTGCGGCGTGGAAGAGGTGCTGTCGGGCCGCGGCCTCGCCAACCTCCACGCCTTCGCCGCCACCGACGCCGGGGCGCCCGCCACGCTGACCTCGGCCGAGGTGCTCGCGGCGCTGGAGGCAGATGACCCCATCGCCATCCATGCCGCCCGGGCCTATACCCGCATCCTCGGCCAGACCCTTGCCGACCTCGCGCTGATCCACCTGCCTTATGGCGGCATCTACCTGATCGGCGGCATGGCCCGGGCCATGACCCCGTTCTTCGCCCGCCTCGGCCTGACGGAAACCTTCCGCGAGGATCGCCGGGTGGACCTGCTGGTCAAGGATTTCTCGGTTTCCGTGGTCGAGGACGACTATGCCGCCCTGACCGGCTGCGCCGCCTGGCTGGAAGCGCAGGGCTGAACCGCCGGCTACTCCGGCAGCCGCTCTTTCAGGAACTGCAAGGCCACCCCCAGCCCGTCCGGCGCGATGCCGTGGGCGGTGCCCTGCATGACATGGCCGTAGGTCTCGAACCCCGCCGCGACCAGCGCGTTCCCGGCAAGCTGCATGTTCTCGAAAGGCACCACATCGTCGCGGTCGCCATGCACCAGCAGCACCGGCGGCTTCACCACCGCCTCTTCCGCCAGCCGCTCCTCCGCCAGCAGCCGCCCGGAAATGGCGACCACCCCGGCCACCGCCTGCGCCCGGCGCGGGGCGACATGCATCGCCATCATCGCGCCCTGGCTGAAGCCGACCAGCGCCAGCGCGCCCGCCTCAAGCCCCTCATCGGCCAGAATCCCGTCGAGGAAGCCGTTCAGGTCCACGGATGCCGCCTCAAGCCCCGCGGCCTGTTCTTCCTCGGTCGAGCCGTCGATCCACGGGATCGGGAACCACTGCCGCCCGAACGGCGCGCCCGGGCAACGTTCCGGCGCATCCGGCGCGAAGAAGGCCACCCCCGGCAGATGCGGGGCCAGCGCGTCGGCCAGACCCAGAAGATCCGCCCCGTCCGCGCCATAGCCGTGCAGGAAGACCACCGCCGCCTTCGCCTGCCCCTTCGCCGCGCCCTTGCGGCCGGATGCCAGTTGCCTCATCCCCTGATCCCTTCCCTGCCCTTCGCCGCCCGGTAATAGGCCCACAACGCCCGCGCCGCAATCGACCGCCACGGGCTCCAGCCCTCGGCCATGGCGCGCAGCGCCTTTTCCGTCGGCCGCGTCTCCAGGGCGAACAGCATCCGCGCCGCCTCCTGCAAGGCCAGATCCCCCGGCGCGAAGACATCCGCCCGGCCCAGCGAGAACATCGCATAGATCTCTGCCGTCCAGCGCCCGATCCCCGGCAGTTCCACCAGCCGGGCCACCACCTCGGCATCGGGAACCACGGCCAGCCCCGGATAATCCAGCCGCGCCCGCGCCAAGGCACTGGCATAGCGCGCCTTCTGGCGGCTCAGGCCCGCGGCGCGCAGGTCATCCTCCGAGGCCGCGGCGACCCGTTCCTCGTCCAGAAACCCCGCCGCCTCCATCCGCGCCCGTATGGCGGCGGCGGAGGCGGTGGAGACCTGCTGGCCGATGATCGCATCCAGAAGCGCCGCGAACCCCTCGGGCCAGCGCCGCAGCGGCAGGGGGCCAAGCGCCAGCGCGGGCGCGAAGCGGGGTTCGGCCCGCAGCAGCCCCTCGGCGCCTTCCTCAAGGTCCTGCGGCCCCCGGATGATCCGCCCCACCATGCGACCCAAATCCCCCTTGCGGGGGCCCAAGGAACCCCCTACCCCTGCCAGCCATGTCAGACGCCATCGCCAAACGCAACGTCGCCGTGCTGGTCGCGGCCCAGGCCATCCTCGGCGCGCAGATGCCGATGATCTTCACCGTTGCCGGGCTGGCGGGGTCGGCGCTGGCCCCGAACGCCTGCTGGGCCACGCTGCCGATCAGCTGCGCCGTCATCGGCTCCATGCTGACCGCCACGCCGATCTCGGCCTTCATGCAGCGCCACGGACGGGCGGCGGGCTTCGCGGTCGGCGCCCTGGGCGGCGCCATCGGCGGGGCGCTCGGCGCCTATGCCTTGTATGTCAACAGCTTCGCGCTGTTCTGCATCGCCGCCCTCTTCACCGGCATCTACATGAGCGCGCAGGGCTTCTACCGCTTCGCCGCCGCCGACACCGCCTCGGACGCGTTCCGGCCCAAGGCGATCAGTCTGGTCATGGCCGGGGGCCTCTTGTCCGCCGTCTTCGGGCCGCAACTGGTGAAGGGCACTTCGCAGGCCTTCGTGATCCCCTTCCTCGGCACCTATCTTGCCGTGATCGCGCTGAACGTCGTGGGCGTCGCGCTGTTCCTGCTGCTGCGCATCCCGCGTCCCGCAGCGCGCAGCGCGGGTGCAGCACAGGGCCGGCCGGTGGGCGAGTTGATCCGCACCCCCGCCATCGCCGTCGCGATGATCTGCGCCACCGTTTCCTATGCGCTGATGAACCTGGTGATGACCTCCTCGCCCTTGGCCGTGGTCGGCTGCGGTTTCGAGACCGGGCACGCCGCCGATATCGTCAGCGCCCATGTGCTGGCGATGTATGCGCCCAGCTTCGTCACCGGCCATATCATCGCCCGCTTCGGGGTGGAAAAGGTGATCGCCCTCGGCCTCGTCATCCTTGCCGCCGCCGGGGCCGTCGCCATGGCCGGGGTGGAGCTTGAGAACTTCTTCATCGCCCTGATCCTTCTGGGCATCGGCTGGAACTTCGGCTTCATCGGCGCCACGACCATGCTGACCAATGCGCAGCGCCCCGAGGAAAAGGGCCGGTTGCAAGGGGTGAACGACCTCGTGGTCTTCGGAGGCGTGACGATGGCCAGCTTCTCCTCGGGCGGGCTGATGAACTGCTCGGGCGGGTCGGTCGAGGCCGGGTGGCAGATGGTGAACCTCGCCATGCTGCCCTTCCTGGTGCTGGCCGGAGGGGCGCTGATCTGGCTCTGGCTGAAACCGCGCGAATTCCGGGGCGGCTGAGGTCCCGGATTTTCGTCGAAAATCCGCCTACCAGCGCCCGGTGGCGGCCTGCCACAACAGCCCGCCGCGACGGGAGAACTCCGAAAGCTGCGCCGGTTCTCCCGCCGCCATACGCCGCAGCATGCCCGGCGCCTGCCAGCCCGCCAGCAGCGCGGGCCTGACCGCCTTCGGCACCGTCCCCCGCCCCGCCCGCGCCGTGGCCAGCCAGTCCAGCCCCAGCCGCGCCAGTTCTTCCACGCTCGTCCCCTCGGGCAGCGGATGCCGCCCGCGCGCCTGCAATTCCGGCGCCGCGGCAAGGAAACCCGCCATGCCCGCGGCCCGGCCATAGGCCCTGACCGCCGCCCCGGCTGCCGCAGGCGCGCCAAGGGCCAGCGCCGCCAGCCACATCAGCCCGGCGGCGGTATCCTCCAGATAGGTCTCCAGCGCCGCCACATCCCCGAACGGCTCCCGCCAGCAATCCCACCGCCGCGCCGCGGCCATGCGGTCCAGCATGTCCGGCGGCAGCCCGGCCTCGCGGATCAGCAGATGCAGCGGCTCGGCCACCTCATGCGCGCGCGCGGCCCCGGCGGCGGCGTTCTCCACCACGTCGCGCCACCATTGCAGCCGCATCTCGGCCACCAGCGGCTCCTGCGTCACCCAGGGGGCGCGGGCGACTTCGAGATTGAAGGCATAAAGCGGGAACAGCCGCGCCCGCGCCGCCGGAGGCGCGGCCATCACGGCCAGAAAACGGTCCGGGTCGCCGCGTTCGACCAGCGCCGCGCAATCCGCGATGGTCACGCGGGCGCCCCCGCATCGCGGATCAGCTTCCACTGGATCGCGTCCAGAAGCGCCTCGAAACTGGCGTCGACGATATTGGCGCTGACACCCACGGTGGACCAGCGCCTGCCCTGCCCGTCCTCGCTGTCGATGATGACGCGGGTGACGGCATCCACGCCGCCCTGGGTGATCCGCACCTTGAAATCCACCAGCTTCATATCGTCGATGCAGCCCTGCCAGGGGCCGAGGTCCTTGACCAAAGCCTTGTAGAGCGCATTGACCGGGCCGCGGTCCGACAGCCCCTCGTCCATGCTGTCGGAAACCGACATCACCTTCTGGCCGCCGATGCGGACCACGACGACGGCTTCCGACAGGCTGATCATCCGGTCGTATTTGTTCTTCCGCCGCTCGACGGTGACGCGGTAGCGCTTGACCTCGAAGAACTCCGGGCACAGCCCCAGCTCACGCCGGGCCACCAGCTCGAAACTGGCCTGCGCGCCGTCATAGGCATAGCCCTGATCCTCGCGCGCCTTGATCACCTCGAGGATACGCGCCAGACGCGGATCCTTCGGATCGACCTCCAGCCCCGCGGCGGCAAGCCGCGCGCGCAGGTTCGACTGGCCGGCCTGATTGCTCATCGGGATCAGGCGTTCGTTGCCGATAAGCGCCGGGTCGATGTGTTCGTAGGTCGTCGGGTCCTTCAGGATGGCGCTGGCATGCAGCCCCGCCTTGTGGGCGAAGGCGCTGGCACCGACATAGGGCGCCGCCCGCTGCGGCACCCGGTTCAGGATGTCGTCCAGCATCCGGCTGGTCTTCAGAAGGCCCTTCAGCGCCTCGGGCGTCACCCCGGTCTCGAACCGGCCGGCATAGGGTTCCTTCAGCAGCAGCGTCGGGATCAGCGTGACGAGATTGGCGTTGCCGCAGCGCTCTCCCAGCCCGTTCAGCGTGCCCTGGATCTGGCGGCACCCGGCCTCCACCGCCGCCAGCGAATTGGCCACCGCATTGCCGGTATCGTCATGGCAATGGATGCCGAGGCGGTCGCCGGGGATGCCCGCCGCGATCACCTCGGCCACCACCCGGCCCACCTCGGAGGGCAGCGTGCCGCCGTTGGTGTCGCAGAGCACCACCCAGCGGGCGCCCTCGTCCAGCGCCACGCGCAGACAGGACAGCGCATAGCCGGGATCGGCGCGGTAGCCGTCGAAGAAATGTTCCGCATCGAACAGCGCCTCGCGGCCCTTCTTCGCCAGATGGCGGAAGGTGGCGGCGATGGAGTCGCGGTTCTCCTCAAGGCTGACGCCAAGCGCGGTGGCGACATGGAAGGGATGGGTCTTGCCGACAAGGCAGACCGTGCCGGTCCCGGCATCCAGCACGGCAGCCAGAACGTCGTCGTTCTCCGCGCTGCGCCCGACCCGCTTGGTCATGCCGAAGGCGGTCATCTTCGCCCGCGTCTGCGGGGCGACGGCGAAGAACTCGCTGTCGGTCGGGTTCGCCCCGGGCCAGCCGCCCTCGATGTAGTCCACCCCGAGCGCATCCAGCGCCCCGGCGATCTGCGCCTTCTCGGTGGCGGAGAACTGCACGCCCTGCGTCTGCTGCCCGTCGCGGAGCGTGGTGTCGAAGAGGTAAAGCCGTTCCTTCATCCCTGCTTTTCCCCTTCACCTGTCTTCAAATATCCCCGGGGGTAGCCCGCCGGTTTCGCCATCGGTTCAAGGAACCGATGCGCTGGGGGGGCAGACGGCCCCCCGGCTTCTGCCATGTCCATCAGAGCAACGCCTCCAGCTTCGCGGCATCGAAGCCCGGCCCGGGCACCAGTTCCACCCCCGCCTTCGACATCCGCACCTCGACCCCCGCCGCCAGCAGCGCCGCTTTCAGCGCATCGACCGGGGCAAAGTCCTTCGACGCCATCGCCGCCTCGCGCAGGGAGGCCAGCCGCGCCGCATGGGCCGACAGGTCCACCGCAGGCGCAGCCGCCCAATCGCCCATCCCGTCCTGCAACAGGCCCAGAAGCCCGGCCGAGGCCTTCACCCCGGCCCAATCCCCCGCCCCGGCGGCGGCATGGAGCGCGGCAAGGGCGCCTGCCGTGTTCAGATCATCGGCCAATGCCTCGACCACGCCCGAAAGAACGCCCCCGGCAGCAACATCCGCCGTCGCCGCCCGCCACTTGCGCAATGTTCCCTCCGCCTGCCGCGCCTTTTCCGCCGTCCAGTCCATCGGGCTGCGGTAATGCGTCATCAGGTAGACGAAGCGGATCACCTCGCCCGGATAGCCCTGCTCCAGCAGGTCGCGGACGGTGAAGAAATTGCCAAGCGACTTGGACATCTTCTTCCCCTCGACCTGCAGCATCTCGTTGTGCAGCCAGTAGCGGGCGAAGGCGCCGTGCGGATGGGCGCAGCAGCTTTGGGCGATCTCGTTCTCGTGGTGGGGGAATTGCAGGTCCAGCCCGCCGCCGTGGATGTCGAAGCTTTCGCCCAGAAGCTCATAGGACATCGCCGAGCATTCGATATGCCAGCCCGGCCTTCCCCGGCCCCAGGGCGAGTCCCACCCCGGCAGGTCGGCATCCGAGGGCTTCCACAGCACGAAATCCATCGGGTCTTCCTTGAAGGGCGCGACCTCGACCCTTGCGCCCGCGATCATGTCGTCGACCGACCGGCCCGACAGCGCGCCATAGTCCTTGTAGGAGCGCACGCGGAACAGCACATGCCCCTCGCGCGCATAGGCGTGGCCCTTTTCGATCAGCCCCTCGATCATGGCGATCATCGCGCCGATATATTCGGTCGCCCGCGGCTCATGATCGGGGCGCAGGGCGCCGAGGGCGTCCATGTCGGCGTGATACCAGGCGATGGTCTCCTCGGTCCGCTCGTGGATCAGCGCCTCAAGGCTCTCGGGCCGGCCAGTGGCCTTTCTCCGCTGCGCCTCGGCGTTGATCTTGTCGTCCACGTCGGTGAAGTTGCGGACATAGGTCACGTGATCGGCGCCGTAGACATGCCGCAGCAGGCGGTAGAGCGTGTCGAAGACGATGACGGGCCGCGCATTGCCGATATGGGCGCGGTCATAGACCGTCGGCCCGCAGACATACATCCGCACGTCTGCCGGATCGAGCGGCGCGAACGCCTCCTTCCGGCGGGTCTTCGAGTTGGTCAGGCGGATCGTCACCATGTCTTCGGCCTTCTTCACGCGGCTTCCCGCGCGGGACCTGGCATCCGATCAGGGAATGACGAAGCGCCCGCGCGACCTTTGGTCAGCGGGTAATGCAGCAGATGCGGATGTTGCGCAATGTCGTCATGGCGCAGGCGGTAGCACAGGCCCTGCCGCCCGTGCAAGCCTTCCCGCGGCGCCCTTCCCTGCCGCGGGAAAGTGCCCGCAGGACGCGGCGGCCCCGGCGGCCGTGGCCTCAGTTTCCCTGACGGCTGAATTTGCCGCGGTTGTCGGGGCCAAGGCCCAGCCAGCCTGCAATCGTCTTCGAGACATGGCTGACGATCATGGACTTCTGGGTCACGCCCCGGCTGCGGGCCTCGCTCATCCTTGGGCCGGACAGCGCGGGAAGTTCGGCGCGGATGGTGGTCGCGGGCAGCAGAACCGCGCCGCTGCGGGCATCCAGCACCCGGGCGGTGAAGTCGATATTGTGGACACCCCAGTCCCTGTTGCGAAGCTCGGCCTCGAAGGTGAGGGCATGGAACCGGGTCACGGTGATGTCGATGATCACCGGCCGCGGGCCGCGCAGCCCCTGCGCACCGCTTCGGACGGCGGTCTGGATGATCGTGGCGACCTGGGCGTGGCGATCGCCCGGCGGATCCTCCCGCCAGACGATATCGGCATTGGGCAACAGCGTCTTGGCCTCGGACACGGTCAGCGTTTTCGGAACCGAGACCCGCACCTCGGCCAGGCGCCAGCCCCTGGCCAGATCGGGCGGGACCGGATCATAGGCCGTTTCGAAGCTGGAACCGCCGACGCAGGCCGAGAGAAGCGTTGCGGAGAGGCCCAGAAGGGTAGTGCGACGAGTCAGGAACATGGAACCCCACAGGCATCTTTCATCGCGCCTGCATAGCCGCCCTTGATGGCGGCAAAAAGGAAAGCATGCGGCAAGAAGGCGCGAACCTTGCCGATCCGCCCCCCTCTGCGCAGAATGCCGCCCATATCGGAGGTGCAGGATGGATCACGAAGACCTGCGGGACTGGTCGAAGCGGGCGGCGGACTGGACGGCGGATTACCATGCCACGCTGCGCGACCGGCCCGTCCGCGCGCCGCTGGTGCCCGGCGCCATCGCGGGCGCCCTGCCCTCCGCCCCGCCCGAAACGGCGGAGCCGATGGAGAGGATCTGGGCCGATTTCGAACGCCTGATCCCCGGCGGCATGACGCATTGGCAGCACCCGCGCTTCTTCGCCTATTTCCCGGCCAATGCCGCCCCCGCCTCGATCCTGGCCGAGCAACTGGCCAATGCCATGGCCTGCCAGGGGATGATCTGGCAGACATCTCCGGCGGCGACCGAGGTCGAGCAGGTGATGATCCAGTGGCTGCGCGGCGCGCTTGGCCTGCCCGAGGGGTTTTCCGGCACCATCCACGATTCGGCGACCACCGCCACCCTCTCGGCGGTGCTGACCATGCGCGAGCAGGCGCTCGGCTGGGAGGGGGTGCAAAAGGGCCTGTCCGGCGCGCCCCGCCTGCGGCTTTACGCCAGCGCCGAGACGCATTCCTCGGTGGACAAGGCGGCGCGGCTGGCCGGGATCGGGCAGGACAATCTGGTCAAGGTGCCGACGGACGACCGCCTCTCGATGGACCCGCAGGCGCTGGCCGGGGCCATTGCCGCCGACCGGGCGGCGGGAATGCTGCCCGCGGGGGTGATCCTCTGCGCGGGCGGCACCAGCGTGGGCGCCTTCGACCGGATCGCCGACTGCATCGCCGTGGCGAAAGCGGAAGACCTGCCGGTGCATGTCGATGCCGCATGGGCCGGATCGGCGATGATCTGCCCCGAGTTCCGCGCGCTGTGGCAGGGCGTCGAGAGTGCCGATTCCATCGTCTTCAACCCGCACAAATGGCTGGGCGTGCAGTTCGAATGCGCGGTGCAGTTCCTGCGCGATCCGGGGCCGCAGGTCCGCACCCTTGGCCTGCGCCCCAGCTATCTGGAAACCGCCGGGCGCGAGGAGATCGTCAATTTCAACGAATGGACCGTGCCGCTCGGCCGCCGGTTCAGGGCGCTGAAGCTGTGGTTCGTGCTGCGCGCCTACGGGCTCGATGGCCTGCGCGCCCGCATCCGCAACCATGTCGCATGGGCGGCGGAGGCCTGCGCGGCGATCCGCGACCTGCCGGGGGTGGAGATCGTGACGGAACCGCGGCTGTCGCTGTTCACCTTCGCGCTGAAGGACGAGGCGGCGACCGAGGCGCTGCTGGCGCGGATCAACGACGAGGGGCGCATCTACCTGACCCAGACCCGCCACCGGGGCCGCTATGTGATCCGGGTGCAGGTCGGCCAGTTCGATTGCACGCGCGAGGATGTGATGGAAGTCCCGGCAACCATCGCGCGGCTGATGTGAGGCCCCGGGCGGGATGGCCCGCCCGGAGGAGTTCGGATCAGAACTGGAAGCCGAGCCGCAGCGTGGCGGTGGTGGCATCCAGATCGACGCCCGAGCCGTCGAAATCGTCGAAGCGGTTGGTCATCACCTCGCCGCCCAGCGTCCACTGGTCGTTGATCGCATAGGTCGCGCCCGCGCCGAGAACCCAGCCGTTGTCGGACAGGCCCGTGCCGCCGATGGTGGCCTTGGCGCGCGCCGCGCCCGCGGTGGCGTAGATCAGCGCCGGGCCGACATCATAGCCCGCCTGCAGCTTCAGCCGCGCGATGCTGTCGAGCGTATCCGCGCCCGCCGGGCCAAGGTCGAGGTCGGTCTTGTCCCAGTCGGCCTCGACGCCGAGAACGGTCCGGCCCAGGTCCCAGCGGTAACCGGCATGGACACCGCCATAGCCGCCGTTGCCGTCGATGCCTGCACCGTTCGAGTCGAGGTCGCCATAGCCGATCTGCGCACCGGCGTAGAAGCCGGACCAGTCGTTGCCATAGTCCACCACGGCGACCGGCTCGGCCACGACGACGGGCTCGGGCGCGATCTCGACCGGGCCGCCTGCGAAGGCGGGGGCGGCAAGGGCGGTGGCGGTCAGGAAGATTACTGCTCTTTTCATCACTATCTCTCCATAGTCTCCTGCTCCGCCCGGTGGGTCCGGGCGGCGGGTGACGCAAGGCTGGTGCTGCGGCGCGGCGGGGGCAATGGGTTCTCACGCCCCTGTGACGGGAGAAGGGCCGGGACGGCCGGTTTCGGCCATTCCCCGCCGGGGGGAACGTGGCGGAATCGGCAAGGGCTGGCCGAAAGGCCCGGATCAGGCCCGTTCGGCCAGCGCCAGCCATTCCTCTTCGGCCGCCGCCAGCGCCGCCTGCCGCTCTGCCAGCCCGTCAGAGGCCTTGCGGAACTTGACCGGCTCCTTCTCGAAAAGGTCGGGCTGCGACAGGAACTCGGTCAGCTTGCCGATCTCGGCCTGAAGCCGGTCCATCAGCGCGGGCAGGTCGTCGAAGCGCTTCCGTTCGGTGAAGGTCAGGCCCTCGGCCTTCTTCGGGGCCGCGTCCTGCTTCGCGTCCTGCTTCAACTTTGGCGCGGAAGAAACTGTCTTGGCAGGATTTTCCTGCAGCGCAGGCCGCTGTGCGGCATAGTCCGACCAGCCGCCCGGATAGACCGTTGCCCGCCCGTCCCCCTCCATCGCCACGGTCTGGGTCGCGATGCGGTCGATGAAATCGCGGTCATGGCTGACCAGCAGCACGGTGCCGTCGAACTCGCCCAGGATATCCTGCAACAGGTCCAGCGTCTCCACGTCCAGATCGTTGGTCGGCTCGTCCAGCACCAGCAGGTTCGACGGCTTCGCCATCAGCTTGGCCAGCAGCAGCCGGGCCTTTTCCCCGCCCGACAGGCTGCGGACCGGGGCGCGGGCCTGCGCCTCGTCGAAGAGGAAATCCTTGAGATAGGCCACCACATGCCGCGGCTGCCCGCGCACCAGCACCTGATCGGCGGCACCCGAGACCTTCATCAACGGGTCGCCGGTCAGGTTCTCCCAGAGGCTCGCCTCGGGGTCCAGCGCGGCGCGGGTCTGGTCGAAGACGGCGATTTCCAGATTGGTGCCGTGGGTGACGGTGCCGGAATCAGGTTGAACTTCACCCGTCAACATCTTGAGAAGCGTGGTCTTTCCAACCCCGTTCGGCCCGACGAAAGCCACCCGGTCGCCGCGCATCACCCGCAGGTCGAAGCCCTTGACGATGGTCTTGCCGCCATAGGCCTTGGCCAGCCCCGCAGCCTCGATCACCTTGCGCCCCGATTGCGGGCCGCCGTCCAGCTCCAGCGCCGCCGTGCCCTGCCGCCGGATCTGCGCCGCCCGGTCGGCCCGCAGCGCCTGCAGCGCCCGCACCCGGCCCATGTTGCGCTTCCTGCGGGCCGAGATGCCCTCGACCGCCCAGCGGGCCTCGGCCTTGATCTTGCGGTCCAGCTTGTGGCGGGCCTCGTCCTCCTGCGCCCAGATTTCCTCGCGCCAGTCCTCGAAGCCCTCGAACCCGGCCTCGCGCCGGCGCATCTCGCCCCGGTCGATCCAGAGCGTGGCGCGGCTCAGCGCCCGCAGGAAGGCGCGGTCGTGGCTGATCAGAACGAAGGCGGCGCGGGTGTCGCGCAAGGTGGCCTCCAGCCATTCGATGGCCTGGATGTCCAGATGGTTGGTCGGCTCGTCCAGCAGCATCAGCTCCGGCGCCTCGGCCAGCAGCTTGGCCAGCGCGGCGCGGCGGCGCTCCCCCCCGCTCGCGGTGGCCACCGGCGTGGCGGGGTCGAACTTCAGCCCCTCGGCCACCACGGCAAGACGATAGGACTCGCCCTCGGGCAAGGCCGAGGCCGCATAGTCGCCAAGGGTGGCATAGCCCGAAAGATCCGGGTCCTGCTCCATGTAGCCCACGGTCACGCCCTGCGGCACGACACGGCTGCCGCGGTCGGCCTCGACCAGACCGGCCATCACCTTCATCAGCGTCGATTTGCCCGAACCGTTGCGGCCCACCAGCGCCACCCGGTCGCCGGGCTGCACGGTCAGGGAAAGACCGTCGAAAACGGGATTGCCGCCGAAGGTCAGCGAGATGTCGGAAAGTTGCAGAAGCGGTGCGCGGGCCATGGCGGCGGGTTAGTCGCGGATTTGACCCGCGTCAACGTCCCGGCGTTGCGATCCTGTCATCAGCCGTGGCAAGACTGTGGCCGGAAACCGGAGAAGACCATGGCGCCGCTGACAGGCATCACCATCCTCGACCTGACCCATGTGCTGGCGGGTCCGTTCTGCGCCAGCGGGCTGATGGACCTTGGCGCAAGGGTGATCAAGGTCGAACGGCCCGGCACCGGCGACGACACCCGCGCCTTCCCTCCCTTCGTGCAGGGCGAAAGCGCCTATTTCGCCACGCTGAACGCCGGCAAGCAGAGCATCGCGCTGGACCTGAAGGCCGTGGAGGACCGGGCGATCTTCGAGCGGCTGCTGGCGCGGGCGGACGTGCTGCTGGAAAACTACCGCCCCGGAGTGATGGAGCGGCTGGGATACGGCTGGGAGGCCCTTCACGCCCTCCATCCCCGGCTGATCTACGGGGCGGTCTCGGGCTTCGGCCACAGCGGGCCGGATGCGGAGAAACCCGCCTATGACATGGTGGTGCAGGCCCGCGGCGGCGTGATGGCGATCACCGGCGAGGAAGGCGGCCCGCCGGTCCGCGTCGGCGCCAGCATCGGCGACATCGTGGCCGGGATGTATCTGGCGCAGGGCGTGCTGGCGGCCCTTTACGACCGCGAGCGCAGCGGCAAGGGCGCCAAGGTGGACGTGGCCATGCTGGATGCGCAACTGGCGATACAGGAACATGCCGTCGCCATCGCCTCGGCCACCGGCATCCCCCCGGGCCCCACCGGCGCGCGGCATCCGACGATCACCCCCTTCTCCACCTATCGCGCCGCCGACGGCTTCCTTGTGGTGGCCGCCGGCAACGACGCCATGTTCCGCAGGCTGTGCGACGCGCTGCCGCTGCCCGTCGCCGACGACCCGCGCTTCGCCAGCAATGCCGCGCGCTGCGACAATCATGCGCTGCTGAAGCGGCTTCTGGAGGCCGTGCTGCTGGAAGCGCCGGTCGATCACTGGATCGCGGTGCTGGAAGGCGCGGGCCTGCCCACGGCGCGGGTGCAGGACATGGGTCAGGTGCTGCGCGACCCGCAGCTTCTGGCGCGCGCGATGGTGCTGCCGGTCGATGCGCGGCCCGGCGGCCCCGGCTTCACCGCGCCGGGCAATCCGGTGAAGATGTCCAGCCTGCCCGAGATCGCCCGCCGCCCGCCTGCGCCGCTGCTGGACGGCGACCGTCAGGCGGTGCTGGACTGGCTGGACGCCGCCCCGCCGGCCTGAGGCGCTGTCCTGCCCGGCCAGTCTGGCGAAGGCGCGTGCCTTCGCCACGCGGTGCCTTATCCCCCTTGCCCGGCCGGGTGCCCAAAGCACCCGGCCAGCGCCCGCCCCTCGGCGGGCGCTGGCCTCCGTAGGTCTCGGGCTGAACCGTCTACAGCGGAACCCGTTCACACGGACGGGGCGAGGCAGTGCCTCGCCTTTTCCCGCCCGGCCGCCCGCACCCCGCGCGACGGAATAGCCGCAAGCAGCACCAG
>CAYLSD010000022.1:59245-60905 GCA_964386345.1 uncultured Fuscovulum sp. | reverse complement strand
CCTTGCAAATCGGGATCAAAACTCCCTAATTGCAAGGATGATGATCGAGCGCCGCATAGCCGACACCCTCAAGTCCCTTCTGAACGACAGCCCTGCCGTTGCCCTGCTGGGGCCGCGACAGGTGGGCAAGACCACTTTGGCCCAGGAACTGGGCGATGCGCGCGCCTCGCTCTATCTCGATCTCGAATCCAGCGCCGACCGGGCGAAGCTCTCCGATCCCGAACTCTACCTGTCAGCGCATGAGGACAAGCTGGTCATCCTCGACGAGGTCCAGCGGGTGCCGGACCTGTTCCAATCCTTACGCGGGCTGATCGACCGGGGGCGGCGCAAGGGGCTGCGGGCGGGGCGGTTCCTGCTGCTCGGCTCGGCCTCCATCAACCTGCTGCGGCAGTCGGGCGAGACGCTGGCGGGCCGGATCGCCTATGCCGAACTCGCCCCCCTCGACGCGCTGGAGGTTCCCGCCGCCGATCTGGATCGCCTCTGGCTGCGCGGCGGCTTCCCCGACAGCTTCCTCGCCAGGGGCGATCAGGCCAGCCTGCGCTGGCGGCGCGACTTCATCCGCACCTATCTGGAGCGCGACATTCCCGCCCTCGGCCCCCGCATCGCGGCCGAGACCCTGCGGCGATTCTGGACCATGCTGGCGCATCGGCAATCCGGCCTGTCGAACGCCGCCGAACTCGGCCGCGCGCTCGGGGTCGATGCCAAGACCGTCGCCTCCTATCTCGACCTGCTGGTCGACCTGATGCTGGTGCGCCGCCTGGCCCCCTGGCACGCGAATATCGGCAAGAGGCTGGTGAAATCTCCCCGCATCTATGTGCGCGATACCGGCATCCTGCACGCCCTTCTGGGGCTGACGACGCTGGATGACGTTCTCGGCCACCCCGTCGCGGGGGCGAGTTGGGAAGGTCTTGTCATCGAGACCGCTCATGCCACGATGCCCGACGACACTCAGGCCCAATTCTACCGCAGCGGCGCGGGGGCCGAGGTGGATCTGGTCCTGACCCTGCCCGGCGGCGAGGTCTGGGCGATCGAGGTGAAGCGCAGCCTCGCGCCCAAGGTCGAGCGCGGCTTCCATTCGGCCTGCGAAGACCTGAAGCCCGCACGGCGCATCGTCATCTATCCCGGCACCGAGACATTCCCGCTGCCGAACGGGATCGAGGTCATACCCCTGCACCAGCTGGGGCAAGACCTGCTGGCTTTGCACTGATCGTCAGTCGCGCGCCAAGACCCGATACATCCGGCCATTGTAGCGGGCGAGTTCATGCAGGCCCGCCGCCTGACGCGCCGCCACATGCTGCGAGAACTTCGGCGCGCGGCCAGCCTTGGCCAGAACCTGCTCGACCGACTGGCCCTTCTCGTTCGGTTTGCGGGAATAGGTCTGGACATGGAAAAACTGGGGACCGGGCATCGCTCAGCCCCCGTTGCCGAAGAAACGCAATACGGACCGACTATTAAGTTGCAAGCAACCTGTCGGCGAGGACGCTGCGGTCAGGTTTTGCGAAGGCATTGCGCGGGGACGAGGCGACATGCGCGACGGCGGGCGGGGACAAGACAACCGGATTCATCGCATGAACCCCGCCGCTTGCGCGTCCTGCCGCGCCTACTACTGCCCTCGCAGACAACAGTTGCGGCGACCGAAACCCGGACTGGGCGGGAGAAG
>CAYLSD010000022.1:13015-59145 GCA_964386345.1 uncultured Fuscovulum sp. | reverse complement strand
ACTGCCCTCGCAGACAACAGTTGCGGCGACCGAAACCCGGACTGGGCGGGAGAAGACAAGGCACTGCCTCGCACTGCCCGCGCGAGGGGGCACCTAATGGACCTGTCAGCCCAAGGCCAAGTGAGGCCAGCGCCTTCGCCAGTCACAGCGAAGAGCGGGCAAAAGTCCCCCGCAGCCTCACACCCCCAGCCAGCGGTCGGCCATTTCCGGCGTCAGGTCTTCCAGCCCGCCGGTCCAGACCGTCTGGCCGCGTTCCAGCACCACGGCGCTGTCGGCGACGGAGGCGAGTTCCTTCAGCGACTTGTCGACCACAAGGATCGACAGCCCGTCGGCCTTCAGCCGCCGGACGCCCTCCCAGATCTCCTGCCGCACCACCGGGGCAAGGCCCTCGGTCGCCTCGTCCAGGATCAACAGGCGCGGGTTGGTCATCAGGGCCCGGCCGATCGCCAGCATCTGCTGCTCGCCGCCGGAAAGCGTGCGCGAGACCTGTCCCATCCGCTCGCCCAGCCGGGGGAACAGCCGCACCACGCGGGCGGTGTCCCACGGGCCGGGGCGGGCGGCGACGGTCAGGTTCTCGGCCACGGTCAGGGGCGCGAAGCAGCGGCGGCCCTCGGGCACCAGCCCGATGCCCAGCCGCGCCACCTTCGGCGCGTTCAGTCCGGCAAGGTTGCTGCTGCGGAAACGGATCGTCCCGCCGCGATGCGGCAGAAGGCGGCTGATGCAGCGGATGGTGGTGGTCTTGCCCATGCCGTTGCGGCCCATCAGCGCCAGCACCTTGCCCTCGTCCAGCCGCAGCGTGACGCCGAACAGCGCCTGCACCGTGCCATAGGCGGCGGTAACCTCGGACAGTTCCAGAAGCGCGCTCATGCCTCTTCTCCCAGATAGGATTCGCGCACCTGCGGGTTCGTGCGGATTTCCGCCACGGTGCCGGTGGCGATGATCCGTCCGTAGACCAGCACCGAGATGCGGTCGGCCAGCGCGAAGACGGCATCCATGTCGTGTTCCACCAGCAGGATCGGCGCCTCGGTGCGCAGGTCCGACAGGATCGTGGTCAGCTGCTTCGCCCCTTCCAGCCCCATCCCGGCCATAGGTTCGTCCAGCAGGAACGCCCGCGGGCGCAGCGCCAGCGCCATGGCGATCTCAAGCTTGCGGCGCTCGCCATGGGAAAGGACCGAGGCCAAGGTGCCCTCGCGCCCGGCAAGCCCGGCATGCGCGATGTGGAACATCGCGGGCTCGGTCAGGGTCTTGTCCGACAAGGCGGGAAGATGGAAGCGGAAGACATGGCCGTCCGCCCCGGCCACCGCCAGCATGACGTTCTGCAGCACGGTGAAATCCGGGATGACCGACGACACCTGGAAGCTGCGCGCCAGCCCGAGGCGCGCGCGGGCGGCGGCGTCCAGCCGGTCGATCACCTGCCCCTCGAAGCTGATCGTGCCCTCGTTCGGGCGGATCTCGCCGACGATCTGCTTGATCAGGGTGGATTTCCCCGCGCCGTTCGGGCCGATCAGGGCGTGGATCTCGCCGGGGAACAGGTCCAGCGACACGTTGTCGGTGGCGGTCAGCGCGCCGAAGCTTTTCTTCAGGCCCCGGATGGAAAGGATCGGGTCAGACATGATCGGCCCTCCGCAGCGCCTTGAGAACCAGCCCGATCAGCCCGCCGGGGGCGAACAGGACGATGGCCAGCAGCATCAGCCCCAGAAGCGCCTGCCAGTGGTCGGAAACGGGCCCCAGCAGATGCTCCAGCAGGATGAAGACCGCCGCCCCGGCGACCGGGCCGCACAGCCGCCCCACGCCCCCGAGGATGACGAAGACCATGATCTCGCCCGACATGTGCCAGCTGAACATCGAGGGGCTGACGAAGCGGTTCAGGTCGGCGTAAAGCGCGCCCGCCAGCGCGGTGATCATCGCCGACAGCACGAAGGCGGTCAGCCGGACCGGCGTGGCGCGGATGCCGACGGCGGTGCTGCGCTGTTCGTTCTGGCGGGTGGCCTGCAGGGCAAGGCCGAAGCGCGATTGCGTCACCACGGCGGTGAACAGCAGCGCCAGCCCCAGCAGCCCGGCGCAGATGGCGAAATACTGGATCGGGACCAGCGTGTTCAGCCCGGGAAACTTGTTGCGGACGTAGAAGGAAAGCCCGTCCTCGCCGCCGTAGCGGGGCCAGGAGATGGCGAAGTAATAGATCATCTGCGCGAAGGCCAGCGTCACCATGATGAAGTAGACGCCGGTCGTCCGCAGGCTCAGCGCCCCGATCAGCAGGGCGGCGACGGCGGCGGCCAGCATCGCCATCGGCCAGATCCCCAGCATCTCGTTCGAGCCCATCAGCGTGAAGGGCAGCGTGGTGATCGGGTCGCCGTTGGCGGCATGGCTGGCGAAGATGCCGGTGACATAGCCGCCGATGCCGAAGAAGGCGGCATGGCCGAAGGAAACCAGCCCGCCGTAGCCGAGGGCGAGGTTCAGCCCCACGCCCGCAAGCCCAAGGATGGCGGCCTTGGTGGCCAGGGTCACGGTGAAGCCCTGCCCCGCCAGATTGGCGCCGACGGCGGTGGCCACCAGCAGGGCGAAGATGACAAGGTTGACGATCAGGTCGCGGCTCATGGTCATCGGATCAGCCCCTTGCGCCGAACAGGCCCTGCGGGCGCACCAGCAGCACCGCGGCCATCAGGATGTAGATCAGCATCGAGGCGACGGCCGAGCCCGTGGTATTGGCCGCCGAAACCTCCATGAAGCGGGCGAAGATCGGCGGGATCACCGCCTTGCCCAGCGTGTCGGTCATGCCGACCAGAAGCGCGCCGATCAGTGCGCCCTTGATCGAGCCGATGCCGCCGATGACGATGACGACGAAGGCCAGGATCAGCACGGGTTCCCCCATCCCCACCTGCACCGACTGGATCGAACCGACCAGCGCCCCGGCCAGCCCGGCCAGCGCCGCGCCAAGGGCGAAGACGATGGTGTAGAGCCGGGCGATATCGACGCCGAGGGCGCCGATCATCTCGCGGTCGGCCTCACCGGCGCGGATGCGGATGCCAAGGCGGGTGCGGGTGATCAGCAGCCACAGGCCCAGCGCCACGGCGGCGCCGACGGCGATGATGACCAGCCGGAAGAACGGATATTGCAGCCCGCCCGGCAGGGTGACGGCGCCGGACAACACCGGAGGCAGCGTCAGATACATCGGGAAGGAGCCGAAGACCCAGCGGGTACCCTCGGAGAACACAAGGATCAGGGCGAAGGTCGCCAGCACCTGATCCAGGTGGTCGCGGCTGTAGAGGCGGCGGATCACCAGCATCTCGACCAGCGCGCCCGCACCGGCGGCGGCGGCAAGGCTGGCGGCAAGCCCCAGCCAGAACGATCCGCTCCAGGCGGCCACGGCGGCGCAGGCGAAGGCGCCGATCATGTAAAGCGACCCATGCGCCAGATTGATCAGTCCCATGACGCCGAAGACCAGCGTCAGTCCGGCGGCCATCAGGAACAGCATCATCCCGTATTGCAGGCCATTCAGCACCTGCTCGGCCAGTAGCATCACGGCCCTGCCTCCTTCTGTTCGGGGAGGGCCGGGAGACGATCCTTCGCCGAAGGATCGCGCCCGGCCCCAAGTCGCATCACATCTGGCACTGCTCGGCGTAGGCGTCGCCGCGGTCGGTCATGGCGGTGCCGACGATGTGGTTGGTCAGCTCGCCATCGCGTTTCTCGACCTCAAGCACATAGATGTCCTGGATCGGGTGCTGGTTCGGGCCGAAGCTGAACTTGCCGCGGACCGAGTCGAAATCGGCCTCCTTGATCGCGGCAAGGAAGGCGGCCTGGTCGTCCGGCCCGGCCTTGGCCATGGCCGACAGCAGCAGGTTCGCCGTGTCATAGGCCTGTGCCGCGTAAAGCGACGGGAAGCGGCCGAAATCGGCGCGGAAGCCTTCGACGAAGGCCTTGTTGGCCGGGTTGTCGAGGTCGGTCGACCAGTGCGAGGTGTTCTTGATGCCAAGCGCCGCATCGCCCACCGCCGGAAGGATGTCCTCGGACAAGGAGAAGCCCGGGCCGATCAGCGGGATGCCGACGCCGGATTCGGCATATTGCTTCAGGAAGGCGATGCCCATGCCGCCGGGCTGGAAGAAGAACACTTCCTCGGCGCCCGAGGCGCGGATCTGGGCGATCTCGGCGGCGAAGTCGGTCTGGCCGACTTGCGTATAGACCTCGGCCACCACTTCACCCGTGTAGAAGCGCTTGAACCCGGCAAGGCTGTCCTGCCCCGCCGGATAGTTCGGGGCCATGATGAACATCTTCTGCACGCCCTTTTCCGAGGCATGGGCGCCCGCGGCCTCGTGCAGGTTGTCGTTCTGGTAGGAGACCGAGAAGTAGTTCGGGCTGCAACCCGCCCCCGCCAGCGCCGAGGGCGCGGCATTGGTGGACAGGTAGACCTTGCCCTGCGCGGTGGCGGCGGGAACCACGGCCATGGCGAGGTTCGACCAGATGATGCCGGTCAGCACGTCCACATTGTCGGACTGGATCATCTTGTCGGCGATCTGCACGGCCACGTCGGGCTTCTGCTGGTCGTCCTCGAGGATGACCTCGACCTGCGCGCCCGCCTCGCCCGCGTTCTTCAGCGCCAGCATGAAGCCGTCGCGCACATCGGCGCCGATCCCGGCGCCGCCGCCCGAAAGCGTGGTGATCAGGCCGACCTTCACGCCATCGGCCATGGCCGGGGCGGTGGCAAGCGACAGCACCGCCGCAGCCGGAAGAAGGAGGGTTTTCAATGTCATCTGGTGTCCTTTCCTGTTGGTCGTTCGTCTTCTGGGGCAGGGTGTGACCGGCTAGACCCGCCCTTCAAGCAGCTTGAACCGCTGGATCTTGCCGCTTTCGGTCTTGGGCAGCGCCGGTGTGAAGACCACGCGGCGCGGGTATTTGTAGGGGGCGATGGTCGCCTTCACATGGTCCTGCAGCAGCTTGACCTCGGCATCGGTCGGCTGGACACCCCCCGCCAGCACCACATGCGCCTCGACGATCTGGCCGCGTTCGCCGTCCGGCGCGCCGACCACGGCGCATTCGGCCACGTCCGGGTGCGACAGCAGCGCCGCCTCCACCTCGGGCCCGGCGATGTTGTAGCCGGCCGAAAGGATGATGCCGTCGGTGCGGGCGGCGAAGTGGAAGCGCCCCTCCTCGTCCTGCCAGAAGCTGTCGCCGGTCAGGTTCCAGCCGTCCTTCACATAGTCGCGCTGCCTGTCGGGCGCCGAGAGATAGCGGCAGCCCAGCGGCCCCTTCACCGCCAGCCGCCCGGTCTGGCCGCGCGGCAGCTCCGCCCCGTCCGGCCCGATGATACGGGCCTGATAGCCCGTCACCGGCCGCCCGGTGCAGCCCGGATGGTGGTCCGAGAAGCGGTTGGTCAGGAAGATGTGCAGCATCTCGGTCGAGCCGATGCCGTCCAGCATCGGCTTGCCGGTCTTCTGCACCCAGTCGTCATAGACCGGGGCGGGCAGGGTTTCCCCCGCGCTGACCGCGGCGCGCAGGGACGAGAGGTCCGCCCCCTCCTCCATCGCCCGCAGCATGACGCGATAGGCGGTCGGCGCGGTGAAGCAGACGGTGGCGCGGTGCTTCTGGATGATCTCGATCATGTTGGGCGGCGTCGCCTGTTCCAGCAGCGCCGCGGCGGCGCCGAAGCGCAGCGGGAAGACGGCCAGCCCGCCAAGGCCGAAGGTGAAGGCCAGCGGCGGCGATCCGACGAAGACGTCCGAGGGCTGCACGTCCAGCACCTCTTTCGCATAGGCATCCGCGATGATCAGCAGGTCGCGGTGGAAATGCATCGTGGCCTTGGGCTCGCCCGTGGTGCCCGAGGTGAAGCCCAGAAGCGCCACGTCGTCGCGTCCGGTCCTCACCGCCTCGAAGCGCACCGATTTCGACAGCGCCATCCGGTCCAGTTCGGCATCGTGGTTCGCCGTGCCGTCGAAGCCGACCACCGTCTTCAGGAAGCGGCTGCCCTTCGAGACGGTGACCAGTTCCTCCATCAGCCGGGTGTCGCAGAGCGCATGGGTGATCTCGGCCTTGTCGACGATCTTGGCCAGTTCGCCCGCCCGCAGCATCGGCATGGTGTTGACCACCACGGCCCCCGCCTTGGTCGCCCCCAGCCAGGCCGCCACCATGGCCGGGTTGTTGGCCGACCGGATCATCACGCGATTTCCAGGCTTTACCTTGTAATCCTCAACCAATGCATGAGCGATGCGGTTGGTCCAGTCCGACAGTTCCTTGTAGGTGCGGATGCGGCCGTTGCCGATCAGCGCCGTATGGTCGCCGAAGCCCTTCTCGACCATGCGGTCGGTCAGTTCGACGCCTGCGTTCAGCCATTCGGGATAGCTGAACGGGCCAAGCTCGATCTCGGGCCAAAGATCCGCCGGGGGCAGGTTGTCCCGCGTGAAAGTATCGACATGGCCCGTGGGGCCCAAAGGCGCATTGCCCTTCATTGCATTCCCTCCCGTTGATCCGCCCCTTCTTCCGAGGGGCGGCAGCACGCCCCCTCAGTCGGGGATCACCGCCGTTGCCTCGATCTCCACCTTGGCGCGGTCCTCGACCAGCGCCACCACCTGCACAAGGGCCATGGCCGGGTAGTGGCGGCCGATGATCTCCTTGTAGGCGCGGCCCAGTTCCTTGAGCGAGCCGAGGTATTCCGCCTTGCTGGTGACATACCAGGTCATGCGGACGATATGTTCCGGCTTCGCGCCGCCCTCGGCCAGCACGGCGACGATGTTGCGCAGCACCTGCGCCACCTGGCCGGCGAAGTCGTCGGTCTCGAATTCGGCATCGGCATTCCAGCCGATCATGCCGCCGGTAAAGACCATCCGGCCCCTGGCGGCGACGCCGTTGGAATAGCCGATGGCCGGTTTCCAGTTGCTCGGGTGAAGGAATTCAAGGCTCATCGGGGGCCTCCATATGGGCGGTGATACGGTCGCGCACCGCCTGCGGCCATGGCTGCGGCCGGCCTTGGGCGGTGATGTAGACCTGGGTCAGATCGGCGGTCAGCCGGTGGATGCCGCCGCCATGCGCCTCGATCCGGTGGGCGATGGAGGTGGTGCCGAGGCGGGTGACCTGCAGCCGCCAGTCCAGCACCTCCTCCAGCCTGCTCGGGGCGTGGAAGTTCACCTCCATCCGCGCGGTGGGGCAGCCTTCGCCGCGCTCCATCATCATGGCATAGGACAGGCCCGCCACCTCGCGGAAGAAGTTTTCGCAGACCGAGTTCGTCATCTCGAAATAGCGGGGATAGAAGACGATCCCCGCCGGGTCGCAATGGTTGAACTCGATGCGGATGGGCAGGCGGTAGAGCATCGGTCGTCGGCCTCAGTCGTTGGCTTCTGGCGGCAGGAAGTCTACGTCATGGGCCGCGCTGGCCTCGATGACGGCGGGAATGTCGGTCATGTCGTGCAGGGTGCGGAACAGGTCTTCCAGCCGCCCGGCGGGCGACACCCAGAACAGCGCCCGCGCGGGCTTGTCGGACTTGTTGAAATAGCCGTGCGGAATGCCGCGCGGCATCCGCACCAGATCGCCGGCCTTGGCCACCGACCAGACGCCGTCCAGCTTCACATGCAATTCGCCCTCCTGCACCAGGATGAATTCGTCCTGATGCGGGTGAATGTGGACGGGCACGAACTGGCCCGGTTCGCTGTTGGTCTCGAAGGAGAAGCTGCTGGCGCAGCTGGATTTCGGGAAATAGCGCTGGCCGAGGATGTTCCATTCCACACCCTCGAAGCCCTCGCCGCTACGGGTGATGCCGCCGTCCAGTGGTCTGCCCATGGTTCCCTCCCTATCCCAGGATGCTGCGGGCGATGACGACGCGCTGCACGTCGCTGGCCCCTTCGTAGATGCGCAAGGCGCGGATATCGCGGTAAAGCTCCTCGACCTTCACGCCATGCCGCACGCCGTCGCCGCCATGCAGTTGCAGTGCGGCGTCGATCACTTCCTGCGCGGCCTCGGTGGCGTAAAGCTTCGCCATCGCCGCCTCGCGGCTGACCCTTGCCGCGCCCTGATCCTTGGTCCAGGCGGCGCGATAGACCAGCAGCGCGGCGGCATCCACCTTCAGCGCCATGTCGGCCAGATGGCCCTGCACCAGTTGCAGCCCGGACAGGGGTTCGCCCTGAATCTTCCGGCTCTGCGTGCGGGCCAAAGCCTCGTCCAGCGCCCGCCGCGCCATGCCCAGCGCCGCCGCGCCCACGGTGGAGCGGAACACGTCCAGCACCGACATCGCCAGCTTGAAGCCCTCGCCCGCCTTGCCGATCAGCGCCGCCTCCGGCAGGAAAACACCGTCCAGCTTCAACGTCGCCAGCGGATGCGGCGCGATGACCTCGATCCGCTCGGTGACCGACAGGCCGTCCACATCCGCGGGCATCAGGAAGGCCGAAAGGCCGCGCGCGCCCGGTGCCTCGCCGGTGCGGGCGAAGATCACGTAGATGTCCGCGATACCGCCGTTGGAGATATAGGTCTTCTCGCCGGTCAGCCGGAACCCGCCCCCCTGTGATTCGGGCACCCGTTCGGCCACCGTGGCGGTATTCGCCACGTCCGACCCCGACCCCGGCTCGGTCAGCGCGAAGGCGGAAATCGCCTTGCCCGCGCGGGTCTTCTCCAGCCACTGGCGCTGCTCCGCCGTGCCGAACAGCGAGACGGCGCCCATGCCAAGCCCCTGCATGGCAAAGGAGAAATCGGCCAGCGCATCATGCCGGGCCAGGGTCTCGCGGATCAGGCAGAGGCTGCGGACATCCAGCTTCTCACCCTCGCCCGCCCCGGAATGCCGCAGGAACCCTGCCGCCCCCAGCGAAGCGACCAGCCCCTTGCAGGCCGCGTCCACGTCCGAATGGTCCACCGGCAGGTTCGCCGCGCACCAGTCTTCCAGAGCCGCCGCCAGCTCACGGTGGCGGGTCTCGAAGAAGGGCCAGGAAAGAAAGGACGTGTCGCTCATTTCATCTGTCCACAAATATCCCGGGGGGTCCGGGGGGCTGGCCCCCCGGCCTTCGCTCAGTCGCCCGCGAAGACCGGCTTCTCCTTGGCCACGAAGGCCCGATAGGCCCGGTCGAAGTCCCTGGTCTGCATGCAGATCGCCTGCGCCTGCGCCTCGGCCTCGATGGCCTGCTCCAGCCCCATGTTCCATTCCTGGTTCAACTGGGTCTTGGTGATGCCATGGGCGAAGGTCGGCCCCGCCGCCAGCCGCCGCGCCAGCACCATCGCCTGTTCCTCCAGCGCCTCCGCATCGTGAAGCGCGTTCCAGAAGCCCCACCGCTCCCCTTCCTCGGCCCCCATCACCCGGCCGGTGTAGAGCAGTTCCGCCGCCCTTCCCTGCCCGATGATCCGGGGCAGCATGGCGCAGGCCCCCATGTCGCAGCCGGCCAGCCCGACGCGGGTGAAGAGGAAGGCGCATTTCGCCGCCGGCGTCGCCAGCCGCAGGTCCGAGGCCATGGCGATGATCGCCCCCGCCCCCACCGCCACGCCGTCCACCGCCGCGATGATGGGCTTGCCGCAGCCGATCATCGCCTTGACCAGATCGCCGGTCATCCGGGTGAAGGCCAGCAGGTCCTTCATCGGCAGGCCGATCAGCGGGCCGATGATGTCATGCACATCGCCGCCCGAGCAGAAATTGCCGCCGTTCGAGGTGAAGACCACCACGTCCACATCCGTCGCATAGACCAGCGCGCGGAAGGTGTCGCGCAGTTCGGCATAGGAATCGAAGGTCAGCGGGTTCTTGCGGTCGGGCCGGTTCAGCCGCACCACGGCCACCCGGTCCTTCACCTCCCACAGGAAATACTGCGGGCGCAGCCCTGCCATCGTCGTCATCTTGCGTCCCTCTTGCCGAATTTGCGGAAGATCGCGGTCAGCGCCTCGATATCCTCGTCCGACAGGTCGGACAGAAGGCGGTCCACTTCCATCTCATGCTGGTCCGCCATGCCCTCGAAGGCGCGCAGCCCCTCGTCGGTCAGCGCGACATAGACGGTGCGGCGGTCGGTCTCGGACGGGCGGCGGCGGGCGAAACCGTCCTTCTCCAGCCGGTCCACCACCGCGGTGGCGTTGCCGTTCGAGACCAGCAGCATCCGCGACAGCTCCGACATGGTCAGCCCGTCGCGCCGCCGCCAGAGCGCGGCCATCACGTCGAAGCGCGGCAGCGTGGTGTCATGCTTCAGCCGCAGGAATTCGCGCAACTCGGCCTCGACCGAGCGGGTGACGCCCAGCAGCCGGATCCAGGTCTTCAGGCGGCGTTTGGAAAGCTCGCTCATACCTCGCCTCCCGCGATTGCCAGCGCCTGCCCGGTGATTCCCTCAGACCCGGGCGCGCAGAGCCACAGCGCCGCGGCGGCCACCTCGGCAGGCTGGATCAGCCGCTTCTGCGGGTTGGTGGCGGCAAGGGTGGCGCGGGCCTCGTCCGCCGACATGCCGGTCTTCTCGACGATGGTCGCCACCGAACGGTCGGTCATCTCCGTGTCCAGAAACCCGGGACACAGGGCGTTCACCGTCACCGGCTTCTTCGCCACTTCCAGCGCCAGCGACCGGCAGAGGCCGACCACACCATGTTTCGCCGCCGCATAGGGCGCGACGTAGGAATAGCCCTTCAACCCCGCGGTGGAGGCGACGGCGATCAGCCGCCCCCAGCCGGGCAGTTGCGCCAGCCCCTCGCGGAAGGTCAGGAAGACGCCGGTCAGGTTCACCGCCAGCATGGCGTTCCACTGTTCCAGCGTGGTGCGGCCCATCGGGGCGGACTCCGCCGCCCCGGCGTTGGCGATGACGATGTCGCAAGGCCCGGCCTCGGCGAACATCGCCTTGACCGAAGCCTCGTCTGTCACATCCGCCTGCACGGCGCGGATCGCGGGATGGCGGGCGGCGGCGGCCTGCAATGCCCCGGCCCTGCGGCCCGAGATCACCACTTCGGCCCCAGCGGCGGCGAAGGCCAGCGCCAGCGCCTCGCCAGCGCCCGACCCGCCCCCCGTCACCAGTGCCCGTTTCCCCGCGAGATCCGTCATACCCTGATCTGTGCCTCCTGCCGTTCGCGCAGGCGGAACATCAGGTCCCGGCCGCCCTTGTAGGGGGCGGGCCATTCGCTGGCCTGATCGCCCTGCTCGACCGCAGCATGCAACGTCCAGTAGGGATCGGCCAAGTGCATCCGTGCAAGGCAGACCAGATCGGCGCGGCCCGCCATCAGGATGCCGTTCACCTGGTCCCAGTCGCTGATGTTGCCGACGGCCATCGTCGGGATACCCGCCTCGTTGCGGATACGGTCCGAGAACGGGGTCTGGAACATCCGGCCGTAGATCGGCTTCTCCGCCGGGTCGGTCTGGCCCGAGGACACGTCGATGATATCGGCCCCGGCGGCGCGGAACATGCGGGCGATCTCGACCGCCTCGCCCGGCGTCACGCCGCCGTCGATCCAGTCATGGGCCGAGACGCGGACCGACATCGGCTTCGCCTCGGGCCATGCCGCGCGCATGGCGGCGAAGACCTCAAGCGGATAGCGCATCCGGTTCTCCAGCGATCCGCCGTATTCGTCGGTCCGCTTGTTGGTGACCGGAGAGATGAACTCGGCCAGCAGGTAGCCGTGGGCCGCGTGCATCTCGATCATGTCGGCGCCCGCACGGTCGGCCATCTGCACCGCGGTGACGAACTGCCCCTTCACCGCATCCATGTCGGCCCGGTCCATCGCCTTCGGCACGGCATTGCCGGGCTTGTAGGGAATGGCCGAGGGCGCCAGCACCTGCCAGGCGCCATCGGTCAGCGGCGCGTCGATGCCGCCGTCCCACGGAACGCAGGTGCTGCCCTTGCGGCCGGAATGGCCGATCTGCATGCAGAACTTCGCCGAGGTCTCGGCATGGATGAAATCGGCCAGCCGCTTCCACGCCGCCTCGTGCTCCGGCGCGTAAAGACCGGGGCAGCCGGGGGTGATGCGGCCTTCGGGCGAGACGCAGGTCATTTCCGTGTAGATCAGCGCCGCCCCACCCTTGGCGCGTTCGGCGTAATGCACGAAATGCCAGTCGTTCGGAATGCCGTCCGTGGCCTTGTATTGCGCCATCGGCGACAGGACGATGCGGTTCTTCAGCTCCATGTCCCGCAGCTTGAACGGCGCGAACATCGGGCGGCGGCCCTTCTGGCCCCCGGCCTGGCCCTGGAACCAGTCCTCGGCCCCGGCCAGCCATTCGGGATCGCGCAGGCGCAGGTTCTCGTGGCTGATGCGCTGCGACCGGGTCAGCAGCGAATAGGCGAACTGGGTGGGGTGCATGTGGAGATAGCGCTCCACCTGCTCGAACCATTCGAGCGAGTTGCGGGCGGCGGATTGCAGCCGCAGCACCTCGACCCGCCGCTCGTCCTGATAGCGCTGGAAAGCGGCCTGCATGTCGGGTTCCGAATGCAGATACTCCGCCAGGGCGATGGCCGAATCGAAGGCCAGACGCGACCCGGAGCCGATGGAGAAGTGCCCCGTCGCCGCGGCATCGCCCATCAGCACCACATTCTCGTGGAACCACTGGCCGCAGATCACCCGCGGGAACTGCATCCAGACCGCGCTGCCGCGCAGGTGGGCGGCATTGGACATCAGGTCATGCCCGCCAAGGTGGCGTTCGAAGATCTTGCGGCAGGTCTCGACCGTCTCTTCCTTCGACATATGCTCGAAGCCCCAGCGGTCCCAGGTCTCGGGCAGGCATTCGACGATGAAGGTCGCGGTCTTGTCGTCGAACTGGTAGACATGCGCCCAGACCCAGCCGTGTTCGGTCTTCTCGAAGATGAAGGTGAAGGCGTCGTCGAATTTCTGATGGGTGCCCAGCCAGACGAACTTGCACAGCCGGGTGTCGATGTCGGGCTGGAAGATATCGGTATATTCCTTGCGGACCAGCGAGTTGATGCCGTCCGAGGCGACCACGAGGTCATAGTCCTTGCGATACTCTTCCGCCGACTTGAACTCGGTCTCGAAGCGCATGTCCACGCCCAGTTCGCGCGCCCTTGCCTGCAAGAGGATCAGCATCTGCTTGCGGCCGATGCCCGCGAAGCCGTGCCCGCCCGAGACGGTGCGCACCCCGTCATGCACCACGGCGATGTCGTCCCAATAGGCGAAATGGCTGCGGATGGCGTCCGTGCTGACCGGATCGTTCTTCTGCATCCGGCCCAGCGCGTCGTCCGACAGCACCACGCCCCAGCCGAAGGTATCGTTGGCCTTGTTGCGCTCCAGCACCGTGACCTGGTGCGACGGATCGCGCAGTTTCATCGAAATGGCGAAGTAAAGCCCGGCCGGGCCGCCGCCAAGGCAAAGCACCTTCATTCCCGAATCCTCCCATGGATCGTCTGCGCGTCTGGAGAAAAGCTGACACGGGTTCCGATTCATTTCAAGCTTGAATGTTTTAGTCTTGAAATATTTTTCGGATGGGATGAAATGGGCTGGACAGCGGGACCCTGTGGCGCAGGATGGCGTTGTCAGTGGGATCAGGAGGGGCCGCGATGGATCAGCCGGTGATCGGAGTGGTGGGTCTGGGGACCATGGGCCTTGGCATCGCGCAGGTCTATGCGCAGGCGGGCCATGTGGTGCGGGCGACGGATGCCTTTGCCCCCGCCCGCGCCAATGCGCGCGAACGGCTGGCGGCGGGGCTGGCCCCCCGGGTCAAGGCGGGCAAGCTGGACGCGGCGGAGGCCGAGGCCATCGTTTCGCGGCTTCAGGTGGTGGACGGTCCCGAAGGGCTGGCCGGCGCCGCGCTGGTGATCGAGGCGGTGGCCGAGGATCTGGCGGTGAAGCAGGACCTCTTCGCCGCGGTGGAGGCCGCGGTGTCGGGCGATTGCGTGCTGGCGACCAACACCTCCTCCCTCTCGGTCCGGGCGATCCGCGACCCGCTGGCCCGGCCGATGCGGGTGGTCGGCCTGCATTTCTTCAACCCCGCCCCGGTGATGAAACTGGTGGAACTGGTCGTCCCCGCCGGGGCCGAGGAAGCGGGCGACCGCGCCCGCGCCCTGACCGAGGCGGCGGGCAAGGTGGTGGTCAGCGCCCCCGACAGCCCCGGCTTCATCGTCAACCGCTGCGCCCGCCCCTTCTACGGCGAGGCGCTGGCGATGCTGGAGGAAGGCCGCGACCCGGCGCAGATCGACGCGGCGCTGGCAGCGGCGGGCTACCGCATGGGGCCTTTCGCGCTGATCGACCTGATCGGCGCCGACATCAACCTTGCCGCCACGAAATCTCTGAACGCCACCATGGGCGGCCATCCGCGCTATCACGTATTCGCCGCTCTGGAACAGGCCGTGGCCGCAGGCCGCCTTGGCCGCAAGTCCGGCGCGGGCTTCGTCACCCCCCCGGCCGAGGCCCCTGCCCTGCCCCCCGAAGATGCCGGGGCCATCGCCGCCCGCGTCGAGGCGCTGCTGGTGAACGAGGCCTGCTGGCTGGCGCAGGAGTCGGGCACCGCCCGCGACGCCATCGACACGGCGCTGAAACTGGGCCTGAACTTCCCGCGCGGGCCGTTCGGGATGCTGGATCGCCTCGGCGGCGCGAAAGCCGTGCTGCACATCCTTTCCGGCCTGCGCGCCGCCGCACCCGAGGCGCTGAAACCGCGCTACGATCCCTCGCCCTATCTGGAGGCCCTTGCATGACCGAAGTCTTCCTCTGCCGCGGCAAGCGCAGCCCCGTCGGCCGCCACGGCGGCGCGCTTGCGCGCCTGCGCCCCGACGACATGGCCGCGCAGGTGATCGACGGCCTTCTTGGCGCCGACGACCTGCCGGTGGACGAGGTGATCCTCGGCTGCGCCAACCAGGCGGGCGAGGACAACCGCAACGTGGCCCGGATGGCCATCCTCCTGTCCCGCCTGCCGGTCACGGTGCCCGGCCTGACGGTGAACCGCCTCTGCGCCAGCGGGCTGGACGCGGTGATCGCGGGCGCCCGCGCCATCGCCACCGGCGGGGCCGATCTGGTGATCGCGGGCGGCGTCGAAAGCATGTCCCGCGCGCCCTTCGTGATGCCCAAGGCCGAATCCGCCTACGACCGGAGGGCCGAGATCCACGACACCACCATCGGCTGGCGCTTCGTCAACAAGCGCATCGCCGCCGAATACGGCATCGAATCGATGCCGGAAACCGCCGAGAACCTTGCCGCCGAGCGCAATGTGTCGCGCGAGGATCAGGACGCCTACGCCTTCCGCAGCCAGTCGCGCTATGACGCCGCCTGGCACGCCGCGGACATCCTGCCCGTCTCGGTCCCCGGCCCCAAGGGCACCACCGCCGCGGTAGGGACCGACGAACATCCCCGCACCACCAGCCTCGAAAAGCTGGCCGCCCTGCCCGCCCCGTTCCGCAAGGGCGGCACGGTGACGGCGGGCAATGCCGCCGGGGTGAACGACGGCGCGGCGGCGGTGCTGCTGGCCTCGGAAGCCGCGGTGAAGCGGCACGGCCTCACGCCCCTCGCCCGTCTCGGCTCTGCCGCCAGCGCGGGCGTGGAACCGCGGATCATGGGCATCGGCCCGGTCGCGGCGCTGGAGCGATTGCAGGCCCGGAACGGCCTTGCCGCCTCGGCCTATGACGTGATCGAGCTGAACGAGGCCTTCGCCGCGCAGGTCCTGTCCTGCACTCGCGCCTGGGGGCTGGCCGACGACGATCCCCGGGTGAACGGGCAGAGCGGCGGCATCGCCATCGGCCACCCCCTCGGCATGTCCGGCGCCCGCATCACCTGGGCCGCCGCCCGCAGGCTGGCGGACACCGGCGGCGACACGGCGCTGGCCACGCTTTGCGTCGGCGTCGGCCATGGGGTGGCGCTGGCGCTTCATCGGGTCTGACGAGAGACGGCCTTGCAATGGCGAAGGCCCCTGCCTTCGCCTTGCGATGCGGGTTCAACCCAACCGGCCGGGACCATCAGTCCCGGCCAGCGCCCGCCCGCCCTCGGCGGGCGCTTCTCGCCCGCCGGGTCAGGCGCTGGCCTCGTGGGGTCTCTCGCTGACAGGTCTACAGTTGATCCGCCGCGCACGGGCGGGGGCGAGGCAGTGCCTCGCCTGCTCCCGCCCGCCCAAACCGTTGGAAGCCTACCTCCCACTCTCGTTCTCAGGATTTTCGATAATTCCTGTTGTAATCGACAAAGCCCTGCTGCATTCTCCACGATGAGAGAGCTTGCAGCGGAGGAGGCCGTCCATGGCAAAGGCACGTGAAAATCACCGGGAAGACGTGGCGGGCCGCGCCAATGTCGAGGACACGCCGGAACTGCTGGCCTATTACGACGAGCTTGACCGCTTCAGCGCGGGCGCGCTCTGGACCGTCGCCAACAAGATCGAGCCGTGGGAGCCGAAGTCGCAATCCGTCCCCGTGGTCTGGCGCTACAAGGACCTGCGCGACCATGTGATCCGCTCGGTCGATCTGGTGACGCCGGAAAAGGCGGGGCGGCGGGTGATCTATCTCAACAACCCCGGCCGCAGCGACGTGGCCGCCGCCGTGGGCTGGATCTACGCCGGGCTGCAGGTGATGAACCCGGGCGAGGTCGCGGGCGCGCACCGCCATTCGGCCAGCGCGATCCGCTTCATCATGGAAGGCTCGGGCGCCTATACGGTGGTGGACGGCCACAAGATGACGCTGGGCGCCAATGACTTCGTGCTGACGCCGAACGGCACCTGGCACGAACACGGCGTCTCGGCGGACGGCTCCACCTGCCTCTGGCAGGACGGCCTCGACATCCCCTTCGTCAACGCGATGGAGGCGAATTTCTACGAGGTCCACCCCGACATGAACCAGGCCGTGGGCTTCGAGGTCGATGACATGACCCGCACCTGGGGCAACCCCGGCCTGACGCCCTATGGGGAAAGCTGGCAGAAGGGCTACAGCCCGATGTTCAAATACGAATGGGCGCCGACCTACGATGCGCTGACGAAATATTCCGGCTGCACAGCGGGCAGCCCCTTCGACGGGGTGATGATGGAATACGTCAACCCGGTGACCAACGGCCCGGTGATGCGCACCCTTGGCGCCTCGATGCAGATGCTGCGGCCCGGCGAACATACCAAGGCGCATCGCCATACCGGCAGCTACCTCTACCACGTCGCCAAGGGCCGCGGCCATTCCATCATCGACGGCAAGCGCTTCGACTGGCAGGAACGCGACATCTTCTGCGTGCCCAGCTGGGCCTGGCACGAACATGTCAACGGCTCGGACCGCGACGACGCCTGCCTGTTCTGCCTGAACGACCTGCCGGTGATGCGGGCGCTTGGCCTCTACCGCGAGCAGGCCTTCGGCGAAAACGGCGGCTTCCAGCCCATCCTCCAAGGGAAACACGAATGAAACTGGTAACTTACCGCGCCTCTGTCGAGGCCGAGGCGCGTCTCGGCGTGATCGACGGCGATCTTGTGGTGGATGTCGAGGCGCTCGGCGCGACCCATGGCGAGGACCTGCCCGACAGCATGCTGGGCCTGATCGACGCAGGCCGCCCGGGGCTTGAGGCGCTGCAGGACTGCCTCGACGCCGCCGAGGGCCGCCACGCCCCCGGCACCGCCACGGCGCTGGCCAATGTGAAGCTGCTGGCCCCGATCCCGCGGCCGCGCAAGAACATCTTCGGCATCGGGCTGAACTATGTCGAGCATGTCGCCGAAAGCGCGGCCTCGCTGGACACCTCGAAGGACCTGCCGAAACAGCCGGTGGTGTTCTCGAAGCCGCCGACCACCGTCATCGGCCCCGGCGAGGGGATCGAGCACAATTCGAAGATGACGAAACAACTCGACTGGGAGGTGGAACTGGCCGTGATCATCGGCACCACCGCGCGGCGCATCCGCAAGGCCGACGCGCTCAACCATGTCTTCGGCTATTCGGTGATGATCGACGTCTCGGCCCGTGACAACCGCCGCGCCGGGCAGTGGATCTTCTCGAAGGGCATGGATACTTACGCCCCCTTCGGCCCCTGCATCGTCACCGCCGACGAGATCCCCGATCCCCAGACGCTCGACCTCTGGCTGACGGTGAACGGGGTCGAGAAGCAGCGGTCGAACACCCGGCACATGCTGTTCAAGGTGGACGAGCTGATCGCGGACATCTCCTCGGGCATCACGCTGGAGCCGGGCGACATCATCGCCTCCGGTACGCCCGAAGGCGTCGGCGCGGGCCGCACGCCGCAGGAATGGCTGAAGCCCGGCGACGTGGTGGTGGCGGCGGTCGAGGGCATCGGCACGATCCGCCACCCCGTCGTCGACGCCACGCCGGAGGATTGACGGGAACGCCCCCTTCGCCCTTCATCTTGGCCCAAATACTCCACGGGGGTCCGGGGGTGTGAAACCCCCGGCCCTGTCCACCGAAAGGACCGCCGGCCATGTCCGCCCCCTTCAAAGCCGCCGTCGTCCAGATGGCCTCGATCCCCGCCGACCCGCTGGCCACCGCCGAAAAGGCCGCCGAACGCCTGCGCGAGGCCGCCGGACAGGGCGCGAAGCTGGTGGTCTTCCCCGAGGCGCTGGTCGGCGGCTACCCCAAGGGCGCCAGCTTCGGCGCCCCCATCGGCATGCGCAAGCCCGAGGGGCGCGAGGCCTTCGCCCGCTACCACGCCGCCGCCATCGACCTGGACGGACCGGAAGTGGCCCTTCTCACGGAAGCCGCAGCCGGGACCGGCGCCTTCGCCGTCATCGGCGTGATCGAGCGCGACGGCGCCACGCTCTACTGCACCGCGCTTTACTTCGATGGCGAGAAGGGGCTGGTCGGCAAGCACCGCAAGCTGATGCCCACCGCGGGCGAAAGGCTGATCTGGGGCTTCGGCGACGGCTCCACGATGCCGGTGTTCAAGACCGAACTCGGCACCATCGGCGCGGTGATCTGCTGGGAAAACTACATGCCCGCGCTGCGGATGCACATGTATCACCAGGGCGTCAGCCTCTATTGCGCCCCCACCGCCGACGACCGCGACACTTGGCTGCCCACCATGCAGCACATCGCGCTTGAAGGCCGCACCTTCGTCCTGACCGCCTGCCAGCACATCACCCGCGCGGCCTATCCGCCGGGCCACGAAAGCGCACTTGGCGACGACCCCGACCTTGTGATGATGCGCGGCGGCTCGGCCATCGTCTCGCCGATGGGCCGCGTCCTCGCCGGGCCGGACTTCAACGGCGAGACCATCCTCTATGCCGAGATCGACCCGGCCGAGGTGATGCGCGCCAAATACGATTTCGACGTCACCGGCCATTACGCCCGCCCCGATGTGTTCCAGTTGATCGTGGACACCAGGGCCAAGGCCGCAGTGCGGGCGGAATGAGCTTCGCGCGCTCTCCCGGCGGACGGCAAAAGAACCATTGCAGATGCAACGAAATCGGATAAAGAATTCCACATCTCAGATGGATTTATTTTACTGACCAGTTAAGATACCGCCCGACTGACAACCCGCGGCCCGGCAAGGGCGCGGCCAATGACGGGGAGACCGGCGCGAAGACCGGCCCCCGGGGTTCCGACAAGGAGAGGACAATGAACGAAATCAAGGCCACCCCGACGAACCAGCTTCGTCGAAACTCGCTGGGGCTGATCGCCGTCACCTTCATGGTGATCTCGGCCGCAGCCCCCCTGACCGGCGTCGCGGGCGCCATGCCGCTGGCATTCCTTCTGGGCAACGGCACCGGCATCCCGCTGACCTTCCTTCTGCTGACGCTGGTCATGCTGGCCTTCGCCGCCGGCTATGTGGCGATGAGCCGCCACGTCAAGAACGCCGGCGCCTTCTACGCCTATGCCGCGCGCGGGATCGGCGGCCATGCCGGGGGCGCCGTCGCCATCACGGCGATGGTCTCCTACAACGCCATGCAATTCGGCCTGATCGGCCTTCTGGGCGGCATCGCGGCCCCGGTCTTCGGCGAGCTTGGCCTGCACCTGCCCTGGTGGGGCTGGAGCCTGATCGCCATCCTGCTGGTCGGCATCCTCGGCTATCGCCAGGTGGACCTGTCGGCCCGGGTGCTGATCGTCGTCGTCGCGCTGGAATATCTGGTGGTCTTCATCGTCGACTTCGGCATCCTCTTCACCGGCGGGCATGAGGGCACCGGCCTTGCCGTCAACATCTTCGACTTCAACGCGCTGACGACCGGCTCGCTGACCGCCGCCATCCTGTTCTGCTTCGGCTCCTTCATCGGCATCGAGGCGACCACGATTTACGGCGAGGAAGCCCGCGATCCCGAAAAGACCATCCCGCGCGCCACCTTCCTGGCGGTGCTGATGATCGGCCTGTTCTTCGTCTTCACCACCTGGCTCCTGATCGCCGGGGCCGGGGCCGAGAACCTGCTGCCGATGCTGACCAGCTTCACCACCGAATCCGGCGAAGTCGATCCGGCGCCGTTCTTCTTCGTGCTGGCCGAGATCTACGCCGGGCCGGCGGTTGCGATGATCGCGGGCATCCTGCTGGTGACCAGCCTCTTCGCGGCCCTTTCGGCCTTCCACAACTACATCGCCCGCTATTCCTACGTCGCCGGGCGCGAGGGCCTGCTTCCGGCCGTCTTCGGCCAGACCCATATCGCCCATGAAAGCCCGCATATCGGCTCGGTCACCCAGACCATCGGGGCGCTGGTGGTGCTGGCGCTCTTCGCCGGGCTGGGGCTGGACCCGATCCTGCACATGTTCACCTGGATCAGCCAGATCGGCACGCTGGGCGTGATCGCGATGATGTGCGTGACCTCGATCTCGGTCATCCTGTTCTTCCGCAAGACCGGGATCGCCGCCTCGCCGATCTCGACCCTGCTCCTGCCGATCGTGGCGGCGGTGATCATGGCCGGGCTGTTCTTCTACATCTTCGCCAACTACGGCGACCTGACCGGCACCACCGGCGGCTCGCTGGGCTGGATCCTGCCCTCGCTGATCCCGCTGGCGGCCGTGGTCGGTCTCCTGCTGGCGGCGCGGCTGAAATCGGCCGATCCGGCGCGCTTCGCCAGGATGGGCGAGAACCAGCGCTAGGCCGTTCCAGACGAAGAAACCTGACCCCGGGGCTTTCCCCGGGGTCTTTTCATCGGGGGTCGGGAATCCCCGACCGGCCTTTCCCCCGCCGCAGGCGCAGAATATGTCACCATCGGGGCCAGCCGGGATGGCCCCGGGAGAAATGTGCCATGCGCGTTGAGATTGCCGGAACCGGACGGGCCCTGCCCGAGGCCATGGTCCCCTCGGCCGAGTTCGACCGCCGCCTCGGCCTGCCCGAGGGCCGGGTCGAGGCGCTGACCGGCGTCACGTCCCGCGCCGTCTGCCGGAACGAAAGCCAGATCGACCTTGCCGCAGCCGCCGCCCTTGCGGCACTGGAAAACGCAGGTCTGGCGCCGTCGGAGATCGGCCTCGTCATCGGCGCCTGCGCCGTGCCCTACCAGCCGATCCCGGCCACCGCGCCCCTTGTCATGGCCCGCCTCGGCATCCCCGAGGGGCAGGCCGCCGCCTTCGACGTGAACAGCACCTGCCTGTCGTTCCTGACCGGCTTCGAGACCGCCGCGCGGATGCTGCCGAGCGGCGCGGCGCTGGTCTTCTCTTCCGAACTCGCCTCGCGCGCCCTGCCTTGGGAAAGCGCGCCGGAAATCGCCGGGCTCTTCGGCGACGGCGCGGCGGCGGCCGTGCTGCGGCCCGCGCCCGAAGGATCCAGCGCCCGCATCGCCGCCAGCCTGATGCGGACCTACCCCTCCGCCTATGCCGCCTGCGGCATCGGCGCGGGCGGCACCCGCTTCGACTTCGCCTCCCAGCCCGACGCCTTCCGCGACCACGCGCTTTTCGCCATGGACGGGAAGGAACTGTTCCGCCTCGCCTCCCGCCATTTCGGCACATTCGTCGCCGACCTGCTGGCCCGCGCCGGATGGGACCATGGCGACGTGGACCTTGTGATCCCGCATCAGGCCAGCCCCGCCGCGCTGGCCCATATGATCCGCCAGACCGGCTTCGCGCCCGAACGGGTGATCCAGATCGCCAGTCGTTACGGCAACCAGATCGCCGCCTCGATCCCCTTCACTTTGGACATCGCCCGGCGCGAGGGGCGGCTGCGCCCCGGGATGCGGGTGCTGTTCCTCGGCACCTCGGCGGGCGTCTCCTTCGGCGGCCTCGCGCTGGAGGTCTGATGGGCGGGCGCGTGCTGATCACCGGCGCGACCGGCTTTCTGGGCGGGACCGTGCTGCGGATGCTGCGGGCGCAAGGGCGCCCGGTGCTGGCGCAGGGGCGCGATCCGGCGCGGCTGGCGGGATTGGGCGCGCCGGTGCTGCGGTGGGACCTGACGCAGCCTCCGCCGGACATGCCCGAACTGGCCGGGGTCGATGCGGTGATCCATTGCGCCGCCCTCTCCTCCCCCTTCGGGCGGCTGGCGGACTTCCACGCCGCCAATGTCGCGGGCACGGCGGCGGTGCTGGCCCTGGCGCAGCGGCTGGGGGTCCGCCGCTTCGTCCACATTTCCTCACCCTCGGTCCTGTTCGCCCCGCGCGACCAGCTGGCGCTGGACGAGACCGCCCCGCTGCCGCCGCCCTACACGCCCTATGCCCGCACCAAGGCCGAGGCCGAGGCGCTGGTCCTTGCCGCCCCCGGCCTCTCGCCCGTCATCCTGCGCCCCCGCGGCCTTTACGGCGCGGGCGACACCGCCCTGCTGCCGCGCCTCTTGCAGGCCGCAAGAACCCGCCCGCTGCCGCTGTTCCGGGGCGGAAAGGCGCGGATCGACCTGACCCATGTCGAGGACGCCGCCGCCGCCGTCCTTGCCGCCCTCGACGCGGGGCCGGAAGCCGCGGGCCAGATCTTCCACATCTCGGGCGGCGAGGTGCTGCCGGTGACCGGGATCGCCGCCCGCGCCTGCGCAAGGGCGGGCGTGCCGCTTCGCTGGCGCAGGATGCCGCTGGCCCCCGCCCTTCTGGCCGCAGGCGCAATGGAGCGCCTTGCCCTGCTGACCGGCGGGTGCGAACCCGCCGTCACCCGCTACGGCCTCGCGCTTTTCGCCTATGCGCAAAGCCTGGACATCTCGAAGGCCAGCCGCCTGCTGGACTGGTCGCCGCGCATCCCCTTCGCCGAGGGGCTGGAGCGCAGCTTCGGACCCGCGCCATGATCCGCCCCGTCTTCTGCAACAGCGCCCATGTTCCGGGACCCGAGGCCTTGCTGCTGAAGGGCGGCCGCTTCCGGCAGTTGCGGCTGCGGGTGCGCTACGGGCTGATCCTGCACCCCTCCGGCCCGGCGCTGATCGACACCGGCTACACCGCGCATTCCGTCACCTCCCCCGGCCGCTCCATCGGCCTGCGGCTCTACCGCCACCTGCTGCGGCCAAGGCTGATCGCAGAGGGTCAACCGGAACCCTTCCTCGCCCGCCACGGCCTGCGGCCCGCGGACATCCGCCGGGTCATCGTCACCCATTACCACGTCGACCATATCTCGGGCCTGCGCCTTTTCCCCAACGCCCGCTTCACCGCCAGCCGCGCGGCCTTCCGGCGCCTGCAAACCCGCAGCGCAGGGGCCAACCTGCATCGCGCCACCTTCCCCGAACTCCTGCCGCCGGATTTCGCCGGCCGGCTGGACGCCATCGAGGACGCCGCCGCCACACCGCAGGGCCGCGACCTCTTCGGCGACGGCAGCGTGATCGCGCTGGACCTGCCCGGCCATGCCGACGGCCATTTCGGCCTGCTCTTCCCCGGCGGCAGACCGCTGGTCTACGGCACCGATGCGCAATGGCTGCTGGCGGCGCTGGACCCCGGCCGCCGCCCCGGCGGACCGATGCGGCTTTTCGCCGAGGCCCCCCACGCCCTTGCCCCCTCGACCGGCATCCTCCACCGCCTGCGCAGCGAAGGGGCCGAGGTCATGCTCTGCCACGACCCCGCCCCCACGCCCTTCGACGAGGCCCCGGCATGATCCCCCTCGCCGAGGCAGCCCTTTCCTTCGCCCGCACCCTGCGCCTGTCGCGCCCCGGCCTTTCCCGCCCGGCGTTCGAGGCGGCACAGGCCCGCGCCCTGAACCGCTGGCTTGCCCGCGACCTGCCCCGCGTCGCGGCCTACCGCCACGCCCCGGCCCGGCTGCAGGACCTGCCCGTCACCGACAAGGCCGGCCTGATGGCCGGGTTCCACCGCTACAACCGCGCCGGGATCACCGCCGATCAGGCATGGGAGGCCCTTGCCGCAGGCGAAACCCCGCAGGGCCTGACCGTCGGCTGCTCCACCGGCACCTCGGGCAATCGCGGGCTTTTCGTGATCTCCGAGGCGGAAAGATACCGCTGGCTGGGCAGCATCCTTGCCAAATGCCTGGCCGACCTGCTGACCCGCCCGCAGCGCGTGGCCGTGGTCCTGCCGCGCGACACGCGGCTTTACCATTCCGCCCGCCGCCTGCCCTGGCTGGACCTGCGCTTCTTCGACGTGACCGAAGGCCCCGGCCGCTGGCGCGCGGCGCTGGAAACCTTCGCCCCCACCGTCCTGATCGCCCCGCCGCGCCTCTTGCGCCATTTCGCGGAAGCCCGCTTCCGCCTGACGCCCGTCCGCATCTTCTCCGCCGCCGAGACGCTGGACCCGCCCGACCGTGCGGTGATCGAGGGCTGGTTCAAGCGCCCGCTCGACCAGATCTACATGGCGACCGAGGGGCTTTTCGCCACCACCTGCCGCCACGGCGGGCTGCATCTGGCCGAGGATTCGGTGTTCTTCGAATTCGAACCGGCGGGCGACGGGCTGGTCGCCCCCCTCGTCACCGCCTTCCGGCGCGAGACCCAGATCATGGCACGCTACCGGATGAACGACCTGCTGCGGCTGGCCGAAGCCCCCTGCCCCTGCGGATCGCCGCTGCGGCATGTGGCCGGGATCGTGGGCAGGATGGACGACTGCTTCCACCTGCCCGGGCAGGCGCTGTTGACGCCCGATGTCCTCCGCAACGCGGTGCTGGATGCCAGCCGGGCGATCACCGACTTCCGCCTGATCCAGTTGGCGCCCCAAGAGGTGCAGTTGATCCTGCCGCCCGAAATCCCCGGCGAAAGCGCCGAATCTGCCGCCCGGGCGGTGGAAAGGCTGCTCTCCGCCCACGCGCCCATCCGTCTTACCCTGACCCGCGCGCCGCTGCCGCTGGAGCCGGGCAGGAAGCTGCGCCGGGTGGAATGCCGCCTGCCTGCCGGGGACCGGGGCTGACCGCTCAGGCCGCAGCCAGTGCGGCGCGGCTGCGGGACTGCCTTTCCTCTTGCACGCGGGCGACAAGGAACAGCACGACGATCCCGCCCGCGATCATCGCGGTATCCAGCAGGAAGGACGGCCCCGCCAGAACCTTCGCCACCTGCGCCGCATAGGCCATCAGCGTGCCCGCCGCGAAGACCGGCAGCGAATGCCGCCCCAGCAACGCCAGCCCCGCCCCGCCCGGACCCGCCGCCACCCGTTTCAGCACCGGCAGCGCGCTCAGCACATAGGCAAGCGCAAGGATGTGCAGGAGGCGCGGCAGGAAGAGGTAGCTCTTGTTGAAGGAGATCATCACCGGCGGCAGGTCGAGATATTCGCCCAGAAGCCAGAGCCCGTGACCGCCCGCCTTTGCCACCGCAGGCACCTGCACCCAGACCGCGGCCATGATCACGAAGCCCCAGGCCAGCCACAGCGCCCAGCGTCGCACCGGCAGAAGCCGCCGCCCCTGCCGCAGGGCAAGCCCGGTCAGGATGCCCGCGACGAACAGCACCTGCCAGCTCAGCGGATTGAAGAGCCAGGCGTTTTCCTGCGGCCAGGTCGGGAATTTCACCCGGAAGAAGCCGGTCAGGAACCACAGGGCCAGCGACCCCGCCATCAGCGCCCTTGGCCAGCGCACCGCCAGGGCCAGCAGGCCGGGGGCGGCCAGCAGCAGCACGATGTAAAGCGGCAGGATGTCGGCATAGGCGAACTGATGGCTCAGCATCGCCAGCGCGGGCAGGAAGGGCCATGGCTCTTGCAGCACGGGCGCGATGTTGCGCGCCGCCGCCATCTTCGCCACGCCCGGATCGGCCAGCGTCAGCGCGAAAAGCGCCAGCACGGCAAGGCAGACCGGCACATGCACGGCCCAGAGGGTCAGCGCGCGCCGCCAGGGCCGCAGCCGCTGCGCCCATGTGCCCGCCCCCATGAAGACCGGCCCGAAGGCCAGGCCAGAGGCGATGCCCGACATCAGCACGAAACCCTCGGCCGCATCGGAGAAGCCGAAGTTGCGCGAGGTGAAATTCTCCCAGACCGTGCCGGGGACATGGTTGATGAAGATCATCACCAGCGCCAGCCCGCGCAGGAAGTCGATCCGGTGGTCGCGCTGTTTGCGGGGCTCAGGCAACCTGCATCTCGCTTTCCGGGGCGGCCCATGCGGCCAGAACGGCGTCGTGCCGGGCCAGGACCGGCGGCGCACCGGCATCCTCGGGCACCGGGAAGGCCGAGGGGCCGGCGGGGCGCGAGGTCCACCAGATCAACAGCGGCGCCGCCAGCATCGGCAGCGTCACCGGCAGCAACCAGTAAAGCAGCACCGGTGCCAGAAGATGCGTCGCCGCCATGCCCGCAAGGCCCCAGAGGCTGATCCAGCGCCCCGCCGCCCAGGCCTCGGCAAAGCGCAGCCCGCCGTCGCCGCGGTTGTTCGGCGGCCAGCCGCCATCGCGGCCGAGAAGCACCTGAAAGACCGAGCGGCTCTGGAAGGCCAGCAGGACCGGCGCGATCAGCGAGGACAACAGCAGTTCCCACAGGACCGAACGCAGCGCCCCACCCGCACCGCCGAAGCCGTGCGCCCGGCCGGTCGCCATCGCATCCAGCGCCACCAGCAGCTTCGGCATCACCAGAAGGCCGAAGACACCGACGGCCAGCCCCACCGCCTTCGCCGTCTGGTCGTTGGGAAAAACCGGGAAGGGCCAGTTCTCCTGCGGGAAGTAGTTCGGCTCCGCCATCCAGTGGACGGCGGCGATCGAGGCGGCGATGAAGGCCAGCCAGATCAGCGGCGCGACATAGGCGAAGATGCCCTGCACGAAGACGAAGCGGCTCCACGGCTTCAGGCCCGGGGCGTTCAGCAGTTTCGCATGTTGCAGGTTGCCCTGGCACCAGCGGCGGTCGCGTTTTGCATGGTCGATGATGTTCTCGGGGCCTTCCTCGTAGGAGCCCTGAAGATCGTCGTCCAGCCGCACGGTCCAGCCGCCGCGGGCCAGCAGCGCGGCCTCGACATAGTCGTGGCTGAGGATATGGCCGCCGAAGGGCGGGCGGCCCGGCAGTTCCGGCAGGCCGCAGCATTCGGCCCAGGCGCGCAGCCGGACGATGGCGTTGTGGCCCCAGAACGGCCCGGTGCGGCCCTGCATCGCCGCCAGCCCGCGGGCGAAGACCGGGGAATGGAAACCGGCGGCGAATTGCATGGCCCGGCCGAAGACCGACCGGGCGCGGACGACCTTCGGCAAGGTCTGCAACAGGCCAAGGCGCGGATCGGCCTCGATCCGGCGGATCATCTCGTGGATGGTCGCGCCTTCCATCAGGCTGTCGGCGTCAAGGATCACCGCATAGTCCCAGGCGGCACCCGAGGACATCACGAATTCCTCGATATTGCCGGCCTTGCGCCCGGTGTTCTTCTCGCGGCGGCGGTAGAACAGCCGCCCCTCGCCCTGCTGGCGGGCCAGCAGGCGGGCGAACCAGCGCAGCTCGGAGGCGGCGATGCGCTCGTCCCGGGTGTCGGAGAGCACGGCGAAATCCACCGGGATCGACGGGTCGGCGGCGCGCAGCGAATCGTCCATGGCAGCGACGCGGGCGAAGGTGACGCGCGGGTCCTCGTTGTAGACCGGCACGATCACCACCGTGCGGCCCCGGATCGCGCCCGGCACACGGGGCACAAGGGGGCGCTGGCGCGAGGTCAGGCCCAGAAGCGCGGTCGCCGCGCCCCAGGCCAGCCACCAGGTCGACAGGAAGATCAGCCCGGCGCGCAGGATGTCCAGCGTGTCCACCCCATCGGCGGCGCCGTAGATGTAGAAGACCATCCCCGCAGCCGCCGCGGCAAGGACCGAGGCCGCCACGGCCAGCGCGCGGGGGCCGCCCGCGCGATTCCCCCCGGTTTCCGCCCTGCCCGCCATGATCAGCCCGGTCTGCGGCGCCCGGTGGGCAGCACGGACAGGATCCGCGCCACCCCGCGCCGCAGCACCCCGGGCGTGGGCGTCAGCACCTGCTTCGGCATATGCAGCGGCGCGCCCGGCGGGGCGAAGCTCGACGGGGCGAAGTCCGGGGCCCTCGCCCGATCCACGGCCTTGCGCGGAACGATCGGCAGATGCGCGGTCATGCGGTCACCCATTGATAGACCCAGGTCTCGGTCAGCTTGCGGCCGAAGCCCGCCACATGGGCGACGAACTCGACCGTCGCGCCCTGCTGCGGCAGCACATCCAACACCAGACGCCAGGTGCCGGTTCCCTCGATCTTCGACAGGGTCTGCACCGCGATCTCGCCGCCCCTGACGGTGACCACCGGTTCCAGCAAGGCATCGGCGGGCAGGTCGGCCAGCATTCCGCCGGCGAAATCCACCACGAATTTCCGCGTGCCCGCGGTGTTCTCCACGCCCGAGACGCCCCCCACCCCCGCGCGGGTCTCCTTGACGCAGGCAAGGTCGCCGTGTTCGGCGGTCAGCGCCCCCCAGACCAGCCGGTAGGCGAATTCCGTCATCTGGCCGGGCACGGGCTTGGCCTCGGGCACCCAGAAGGCGACGATGTTGTCGTTCACCTCCAGGTCGGTCGGGATCTCCACCAGCCGCACCGCACCCTTGCCCCAGTCGCCCAAGGGCTCCACCAGCGCCGAGGGGCGGCGTTCGTAATGCGCCGCGGCGTCCTGGTAGCTCTCGAAGCTGCGGTCGCGCTGCATCAGGCCGAAGGCGCGCGGGCTGTCCTCGGCCAGCCAGCTTTCGGTCAGCCGGACGGGGTTGTTCAGCGGCCGCCAGATCCGGTCGCCGTCGCGGCGGTGGATCGCCAGCCCGTCGCTGTCATGCACCGCGGGGCGATAGTCGTCGAAACTGGCGCGGTTCTTCTCGGAGAACAGGAACATCGAGGTCAGCGGCGCGATGCCGACCTGCCCGACCTCGGAACGGAAGAAAAGGCGGGCCGTCACCTCCACCACGGTATCCTCGCCCGGGCGGATCACGAAGCGGTAGGCCCCGGTGCAACTTTCGCTTTCCAGGCTGGCGAAGACCGTCACCTCGCGGGCGAAGGGGCCGGGCTTTTCCAGCCAGAAGCGGGAAAAGCGGGGAAATTCCTCGGGGTGGCCCATGCCGGTGTTGATGGCAAGGCCCCGGGCCGAGAGGCCATAGGCATTGCCCCGGCCGAGCGCGCGGAAATAGCTGGCGCCGAGGAAGGCCACCACCTCGTCGAACATGTCGGCGCGGTTCAGCGGCGCGTTCAGCCGGAAACCCGCCACGCCGGGCAGCGGCTCGTGCAGCGGCACGCGGTCCTTCACCCGGTCGTAGTAAAGGAAATCGTCGGTCGAGAAGGTGATCGGCCGGGCGATGCCTTCGGAAACCTCGAACAGTTGCACCGGCTCGGCGAAAAGCCAGCCGAGGTGGAAGGCGTGGAGATGGAAGCCCGCCTCCGGCCCCGCCCAGCGGGCGCGTTTCGGGTCGAACTGGATCGACTGGTAGTCGTCGTAGCTGAAACCGGTGAAGAAACCCTCGGCCTTCGCCGTGCCTGCGTGCGGCAGGGCCGCAAGGGCGCGCATCGCCTCGGTCAGAAGATCGAAATCGAACGGCTCCCCGCCCGCAGCGGCCGGGCCTGCAGGCTGGGCGGGCTGAACGCCTTCGGCAAGGACGGTGGTGCCGCGCAACAACGCGGCGGAGCCCATCAGGGCAAGGGCGCCGCGGCGCGAGAGGACGGGAAAGGAATCCGGGCGGCCGGACATGGCGACTCCTGCTTCCCGATTCGGGAAAACTCAACAAAGCTGGCAGCTTGTAGCGCATTGTTCCTACGGCTGGGACATGCGGTCGATGCAGGTCTGCCCTGCATGGCGCGCAAGCCGGGGGCCGGGGAGGACCCGCACACATGCTGCACCTGCGAAATGCGCGAGGACAGGCGCGGCGTCAATTCCCGGACGGGGGAACCGGCATCACTTCGCCGTGCCATGGGCGGGAAAGCGCCTATCTTTCCGGCATGTTGGCCGGATCTGCCCTGGTTTTGGCAGGGACGCGATCCCCGGATCGGGGCGGTCGGCGGTTCAGCGGAACCCGCATCGCGTGGCGAAGGCAACGGCCTTCGCCTCCGAACCCGTTTTAGGCGCTTCCCGCCAGCCGCTGCACCCGCTGCCACAGGTCTTCCGGCAGGGTCAGCCTCTCGGCCGGGGCGTGCAGCGCGCCGGGCAACCGCAAGCCCGCATCGGCGAAGAAACCGGCAATCGCGGAGATCCGGTCGGCAAACCCTTCTCCGAACCGGGCGGGGTCCAGCGCCAGCACGAACTGCCCCAGACGGGGCGGCCCATCCTCGGCATCGCCCAGGCTGCTGGCCTCGGGGCTGAGATGCGCCCCCGCCAGCGCCGCCGACAGCACCTCGACCAAAAGCGCCATGTTCGCCCCCTTCTGCCCGCCCGCAGGCAGAAGCGACCCGGCCAGCGCCGCAGCCGCATCCAGCGTCGGCTGGCCACCCGCATCCTGCGCCCAGCCGGGCTCCAGCGCCCGGCCCGCCGCGGCGCGCATCATCACCGCGGTCTTGGTCACCGCACTGAGGCTCTGGTCCACCACGATGGGCGGCGCACCCTCTCGCGGCGCGGCCCAGGCCAGCGGGTTGGTGCCGAAAAGCCGCTTCACCGCCCCCGGCGGCGCGACCGAGGCAGGGGCGTTCGACATAGCCAGCCCGACCAGCCCGCGCTCGGCCAGGGGACGCACGAAATGACCAAGCGCCAGCGCATTGCCGGAATTGCCGATGCTCATCGCCGCCAGCCCCTGCTCCGCCGCGGCCTGCACCAGCGCGGGCAGCCCGGCATCGTAGGCAGGGTGCGCGAAACCCGTCGCCGCATCCACCCGCACCACCGCGCCCCCGGCCCGCACCACCGGCACCGCCCTGCCGTCGATCTTGCCCGCCGCCAACTGGGCGCAGAAATGCGGCAGGTAGAAAAGGCCGCAGACCGGATTGCCCTCGGCCTCGGCAAGGCACATCGCCCGGGCGGTCGGCCGCGCATTCGCCGGGCTTGCGCCATGGGCCACCAGCGCAGCCTCGGCCAGCGCCTCCGCCCCGGCCCGCGATACCGTCACCCCTGCCATCGCTTCCTCCTTCCCATCGCCCAGCCTCGCCTGCCCCAAGCACCTGCGCTATGCGCCCTGCGGCACATTCCATGCGCCATGGCGCAAAGTCGCGCGGCCCCGCCCGGCCGATACTATCCCCATTCCCCCGCAAGAGGAGCCGCCATGACCCGCTTCATGCTGACAGACCGCCCGCTTCATCCGCTGGCCGAACCGACCGCCGCCCATTACAGGGCCGGCCGTCTGAACCGGCGCGAGTTCTTCGCCTCGATGGCCGCGCTCGGCGTCACCACCGCCGGGGCCGCGGCGCTTGGCGGCATCGCGCTGCCCGCCCGGGCGCAGGAGGGCATGCCGCAGAAGGGCGGCACCCTGCGCATGGCGATGAACGTCAAGGCCTTCCGCGACCCGCGCATCTTCGACGGGCACCAGATCGCGCAGGTCGCCCGGCAGGTGAACGAATACCTCGTCCGCTGGACCAGCGACTTTACCTTCGACCCCTGGCTCCTGGAGGGCTGGGAGGCATCGGACGACGCGAAATCCCTGACGCTGAAGCTGCGGCAGGGCGTGACATGGTCGAACGGCGACGCCTTCGCCGCCGAGGACGTGATCCACAACATCACCCGCTGGTGCGACGCCAACATCGAGGGCAACTCGATGGCCTCGCGCTTCGGCGTGCTGGTGGACCCTTCCACCAAGACCATCCTCTCCGACGCGCTGGAGAAGGTGGACAACCACACCGTCCGCATCCACATGCCGCGCGCCGACATCACCCTGATCGCCGGTCTGACCGACTATCCCGCACTGGTCATGCACCGCAGCTACGACGGCAACGAGGACCCGATGGAGGCGCTGGCGATCTCCACCGGCCCCTGCGAGCTGGTCAGCTGGGAGCCCTCGGTCGGCGCCGAGGTCCGCCGCAAGGACGCGCCCTGGTGGAAGGGCGAGTTCTGGCTGGACGGGGTGAAGTTCATCGACCTCGGCCTCGACCCGTCGAACGCCGTCGCGGCGATGGAGGCGGGCGAGATCGACGCCACCGACGAGACCCCCGCCGACAGCCTCGCCCGGTTCGAGGCGGCGGGCACCCACACCTCGGAGATCGCCACCGGGTCGACCATCGTCTGTCGCTTCAACGTCGAGCAGGAGCCCTACACCGATGTCCGCATCCGCCGGGCCGCCGCTCTGGCGGTGGACAACAGCGTGGTGCTGGAGCTTGGCGTCAACGGCGCGGGCAGCCCGGCGGCGAACTGTCATGTCGGCCCGATGCACGAGGAATTCTTCGACATCGGCCCCGCCACCTACGACCCGGAACAGGCAAGGGCGCTTCTGGCCGAGGCGGGCGCCAGCGACCACGAATTCGAACTGGTCTCGCTGGACGACGAATGGCAGGCGAATACCTGCGATGCGGTGGCAGGCCAGATGCGCGATGCCGGGCTGAAGGTGAAGCGCACCATCATGCCGGGCACCACCTTCTGGAACAACTGGACGAAATACCCCTTCTCGGGCACCGAATGGAACGGCCGCCCGCTGGGGGTGCAGGTGCTGGCGCTGGCCTATCGCACCGGCGAGGCCTGGAACGAAAGCGCCTTCTCCGACACCCGTTTCGACGAGGTGCTGAACCAGGCCCTCGCCACCCCGGACGTGGAGGCCCGCCGCGCCCTGATGCAGGAGGTGCAGACCATCCTGCGCGACTCCGGCGTGATCATCCAGCCCTACTGGCGCTCGGTCTACCGTTCCTACCGCGAGGGGGTGAACGGATTGCGGATGCAGCAGGCCTTCGAGGCGCATCTGGACACCGTCTGGCTTTCGGCGTGAACTTGCCCCGCCCCTCGGTCACGGGGGGCGGGGTCTTTTCCCTCGGGTCATCATGAACATCACATCCTTCCGCATCACCTCGCTGCGCCTGCCGCTGAAGACGCCCTATATCTGGTCGCAGGGGGTGGAAGAGGCCTTCCACGTCAACCTGATCGAGATGGAGGCCGAGGACGGCACCATCGGCTATGGCGAAACCACCACCGCGCCGGATGCCACAGCGCAGGCGCGCGTGCTGGAAAAGATCGGCCGCAGGCTGGTCGGCACCCCGGTCTTCGACATCGCGGCGAATTGGGCGGATGCCTATCGCGCGCTGTTCCTGACCTTCGGCGGCAACATGCCCCGCTATGCCAACCAGTTGCAAAGCGGCATCGAGATGGCGGCGCTGGACCTGCAGGGCAAGCTTCTCTGCCGCCCGGTCTGGGATCTCTTGGGCGGGCAAAGGCGCAAGGACGTGGGCTATTTCTACTTCCTTCAGGGCGAAAGCCCCGAGGAAATCGCCGCCGACGCCCGTCACGCCGCCAGCATCGGCGAGCCGGTGATCTACCTGAAGGTCGGCGTCGGTACGGAACACGACCGGCAGGCGGTGCGGCTGGTGCGCGAGGCCATCGGCGATGCCCGGCTGCGGCTGGACGCCAACGAGGCCTGGGATGTCTCCACCACCATCCGCCGGATGACGGAATTCGCCCCCTATGGCATCGAATATATCGAGCAGCCGACCACCAGCCGCTCGCTGGAGGCCCTGCGCCGCGTCACCGAACGCGCGCCCATCGCCATCGGCGCCGATCAGGCGGTGTTCACGCTGGACGAGGTGTACCGCGCCTGCGCCACCGGGGCGGCCGACATGATCGCCGTCGGCCCGCGCGAGATCGGCGGCCTGCGCGGCACGATGAAGGCGGCGGCGGTGGCCGAGGCGGCGGGGCTGAACCTCTGCATCCATTCCTCGATGACCACCGGCATCACCACCTGCGCCGAGCATCACGCCGCCCGGGCGATCCCGAACCTTGACGACGGCAACCAGATCATGTGGCAATTGCTGCGCGAAGACATCGTCGAGGACCCCGGCCTGACGCCGGTGAAGGGCCGCCTGTCGCTGCCGGGCAAGCCGGGCCTCGGCTTCACGTTGAACAAGGATGCGGTGGCCCGCGCGGCCGAACTGTTCCGCAAGCACGATTGGCAATGACCACCGACTGGATCAACGGCGACCCCGAAGAGTTGCGGCGCATCCGCGCCAGCCAGCCCGAGGTGCTGTCGCCGGTCCTGCCCGGAGACGTGGCGATCTCGGCCCTGCCGGCGGAAGGCCCCTGCCCCGGCGGGCTGTCCTTCACGCCCGAAGGGGCCAGCGGCACTCCGATCGTCTATTTCCACGGCGGCGGCTTCGTCGTCGGCTCGCCCGAGACGCACCGGATCGTCACCGCCTGGATCGCCCGCCTGACCCGCGCGCCGGTCTTTTCCATCCGCTACCGGCTGGCCCCGGAACACCCGCTGCCCGCGCAGGCCGAGGATGCCGCGGCCGCCATCCGCCGCCAGTTGGCCCGCCACCCGCGCCTGCGGCTGATGGGCGACAGCGCCGGCGGGCTGGTCGCGCTCTGGGGCCATGCCGGGCTGCCGCCGGAGGACCGGGCGCGGATCGAGGATGCCGTGCTGCTCTACCCCGGCGGGCTGCCCGCCGCCCCACCGCCCACGACGGAGGATGAGGAAACCGGCCTTGGCCCCCGTTCGCTGGCCTCCTACCACCGCAGGCTGGACCCGGCGGACCTGTCGCCCGGCAACCCCGCCTTCGACCCGCTGGTCCCGGGCTTCCCCCTGCCCCGCGCGATGACCATCCTCGGCGCAGGCGCCGATCCGATCTTCAACCAGTCCGAGGCACTGGCCCGTCTGCCCGGCGCAAGGCTGGTCACGGCCGAGGGGCAGGGCCACAGCTTCCTCGCCGCCCTGCCCGGCGATCCGGCCATGTCATGGCTGCGCCGCGCCCTGGGGATCGCGCGATGATCCGCCCGCCGCCGCCCGGCCCCCATATCCCGCCCTCCGGCGCGGTCCCGCGCGAGGCCGCGCCGCTGCGCCACGCCATACTGGTCTTTCCCGGCTTCCCGCTGATGGCCTTCTCCGCCGTCATGGAGCCGCTGCGCGCCGCCAACCTCCTGTCCGGCAAGCGCCTCTACGACTGGACCGTGGTGGCCGAGACCCCGGCCCCCCTGCGCGCCTCGAACGGCCTCCGGATCGAGCCCGACCACGGCGCGGCCACCGCCCCGGATGCCGACCGGATCGTCACCTGTTCCGGCGGCGACGCCGAACAATTGACCGCCGACCGGGCGCTGTCGTGGATCCGCCGCCAGCTGCGCGGCGGGGCGGCGCTTGGCGCGGTGGCGGACGGAGCCTTCTTCCTTGCCCGCGCCGGGCTGCTGGACGGCCATGCCTGCACCCTGCACTGGACCAGCCAGCCCGCCTTCCGCGAAAGCTTCCCGCAGATCGACATGCGGCAGGACCTGTTCGTGCTGGACCGCAACCGCTTTACCGCCAGCGGCGGGGTCGGGGCGCTGGACATGATGCTGGCGCTGATCGCCGCCGATTTCGGGGCCGAGCTTTCCGCCGCCGTCGCCGAATGGTTCGTCCACGATCCCTTGCGGCAGGATGCCGACCGCCAGCACATGGACCTGCGCATCCGCACCGGCATCCGCGATCCGCTGGTCCTTGCGGCCGTCGCGGCGATGGAGCGGGCGCTGGACGAGCCGCTGGAAATCCCCCGGCTGGCCGCAACGCTCGGCGCCTCTTCCGACCGGCTGGAACGCGCCTTCCGCCGCGAGACCGGCCTTGCCCCCGCCGCCTATCTCCGCCGCTTGCGGCTGCGCCATGCCGCCGATCTCCTGCTGCATTCGCGCACGCAGATCGACGCGGTGGCGCTGTCCTGCGGCTTCCTCAGCCCCTCAAGCTTCAGCCGCGCCTTCCGGCTGGAGTTCGGCTGCACCCCGCGCGAGATGCGGACGCAACGCGACCGCCACGCCCGCAGCCACGCCAGCCCGGACAACGAAAGATGCACCAGACACTGACCCTGCCGCCGGGCCGCGCCGGCCTTCTGCTGATCGACATGCAGGAGGAACACCGCACCGACAGCCGCTATCTGGTTCCCGACTACGATGCCGTGGCCGCCAATTGCGCGCGGCTGCTGGCGGCGGCGCGGACGGCGGGGACGCCGGTGCTGCATTCGGTCTATCTGGTCGAGACGGCGGCCCGGCCCTTCCACCCCACCGGCGCCGACGGCAGGTCGGCCTTCTCCGACGCGGGCACCCCGGGCACCGAAATCTCGCCCGAGGTCACGCCGCTGCCGGGCGAGGAGGTCATCGTCAAGGGCGACGCCAGCGTCTTCACCGCGCCCGCGCTGGCCGGGGCCATCGAGCGGCTGGGGCTGGACTGGCTGATCGTCGGCGGCTGCTGGGCCGAAGCCTGCGTCGCCGCCACCGTCAAGGACGGGGTGGAGCGCGGGACGCATATGCTGCTGGTCAAGGACGCCTGCGGCTCGGGCAGCGATGCCATGCACCAGACCGCGGTCCTGAACATGGCGAACCGTCTTTACGGCGGGGCCGTCGCCGATACCGCCCGGGCCTGCGCCCTGATCGGCGGCGGCGCGGCGCGGGTCTGGCGGACCGACCTGCCGGTGCCGGTCAAGTTCACCTGGGACAGCGCGGCGGCCGATTACGCGGCGCTCTGAGCCTCTGTCGGAAAGCATCACGCCAGCGTCGCCTGCGGGACAGGCAGCGCCCGGGGCAGGTCTATTCTCCACCTCGCAAGGTGCCGCTGGCGACAGCGGAGAATTGGGAAGCCGGTGAAAGACCGGCGCTGCCCCCGCAACGGTGACGGGAAAGCGGCGCAGCAAGAGCCACTGGGGACATTCCCCCGGGAAGGCGCTGCGCCCGGGCCATGAAGGCCCGTTCCCCCAGCCCGGAAACCAGCCTTGCGAGAGACGTCAACCGCGGCGGGCGGCGGGACGATGGCGTCCCTGTGCGCAGGTCCGCCGTCAACCCCGCATCCCGCAGCATTCCAGCAACCGGACCCATGCGGGGATGCATGGGCCAAGCGAGGCCGACCATGCTGAGCCAAACCGACATCCTGGCGCGGATCGACGCGCTGAAACCCGCCTTCTCGCTGACCCGCGACCTCTATTGCGACCCCGGGGCTTATCGCACCGACCTCGAACAGGTCTGGTACAGGGAATGGGTCTTCGCCCTGCCCTCCTGCGCGCTGGTCAAGGCGGGCGACTACCAGACGCTGCAGCTTGGCGATTATCCGGTGATCGTGGTCAAGGGCGGCGACGGCCGCATCCGCGCCTTCCACAACGTCTGCCGCCACCGCGGCCAGCGCCTGTGCCCGAAGACCGCGGGCACCACGCCGAAGCTGGTCTGCCCCTATCACCAATGGACCTACGACCTTGACGGAAAACTGCTTTTCGCCCGCGACATGGGCGAGGGCTTCGACGCCTCTTCCTACGGGCTGAAGAAGGTGCATTGCGCCGATCTGGGCGGGGTCGTCTACATCTGCCTTGCCGAGGTGCCGCCGCCCATCGCCGATCTGGCGAAGACCGCGATGAGCTACCTTGCCCCTTCGAGCCTGGCCGAGGCCAGGGTCGCCTTCACCTCGACCATCGTCGAGAAGGGCAACTGGAAGCTGGTGATGGAGAACAACCGGGAATGCTATCACTGCGGCGGCGCGCATCCCTCGCTCTGCCGGACCTATTCGGACAATCCAAGGATGACGGCGATGTATGGCCCCGACCAGGCCGGCGGCCATATCCTGACCCACTGGCAGCGCTGCGAAGCCGCGGGCCTGCCCTCGCGCTTCGTCAACGCTGCGGATTTCCAGTGGCGGCTGGCGCGCATCCCGCTGCTGAACGATGCCGAAAGCTTCACCATGAGCACGAAGGCCGCGGTGGCGAAGCGGATGGGCTCGATCCCCTTCGACGATGCGGGCAGCCTGCTGATGTATCACTATCCGAGCAGCTGGAACCACTTCCTGCCCGACCATGCCATCACCTTCCGCATGTTGCCGATCAGCCCGATGGAGACCGAGGTGACGACGACATGGCTGGTCCACAAGGATGCGGTGGAGGGCCGCGACTACGACCTGAAGACCCTGACCGAGGTCTGGCTGGCCACCAATGACGAGGACCGGCAGGTGGTCGAGGAGAACCAGAAGGGCATCCTGTCGCCGGCCTATGAGCCCGGCCCCTATTCCGGGCTGCAGGAAGAGGGCGTGATCCAGTTCATCGACTGGTATCGCGGGACGATGACCCGGCGGCTGTCGCCGCAGCCCGCCATGGCGGCGGAATGACATGGCGCGCCTGAACTGGGCCGCCGAGCCCTGGACCGATGCCGAGCCGCTGGAATGCGCGATGATCGTGCCCGACGTGGCCGACACCGCCACCTTCACCTTCCGCGCCCCCTCGGGGGCGTGGTTCGACTACCAGCCGGGACAATTCGTGACGCTGGACCTGCCCGTGCCGGGCGGCAACGTGCAGCGGACCTATACGATCTCCTCCTCTCCCTCGCGGCCGCTGTCGATCTCGATCACCGCCAAGGCGCAGAAGGACAGCATCGGCACCCGCTGGATGCTGGACCACCTTCGCCCCGGGATGCGGCTGAAGGCCTACGGGCCAAGCGGCATCTTCAGCTTCCACCGCCATCCGGCGCGGAAATACCTGTTCATCTCGGCCGGATCGGGCATCACGCCGATGATGTCGATGACGACCTGGGCCTGGGATTCGGGCGAGATGCCGGACATCGCCTTCGTCCATGCCGCCCGCCGCCCCTCGGACATCATCTTCCGCGAGCGGCTGGAGCAGATGGCGAACCGCGTCCCCGGCCTGAACCTGCGCTTCACGGTGGAAGAGCCGGACCCGTTCCGCGCCTGGCCCGGCTATACCGGCCGGCTGAACCAGATCATGCTGGGGCTGATGGCGCCGGACTACCTTGAGCGCGAAGTGTTCTGCTGCGGGCCGGAGCCCTTCATGCAGGGCGTGCGCGACATGCTGAACGCGCTTGGCTACGACATGGCGCGCTACCATCAGGAAAGCTTCGGCGCCCCGGTCAGGTCCGAGGCCGAGGCGCAGCCGCTGGACGATACCGTGCCGGATGCGGCGGCGGGGGCGGCGATCACCTTCACCGCCTCGGGCGTGACGGCGGAATGCACGGAAACCGACACGGTGCTGGCGGTGGCGAAACAGGCGGGGCTGAACATCCCTTCGGGCTGCACCTTCGGCCTTTGCGGCACCTGCAAGGTGAGGAAGACGGCAGGAGAGGTCCACATGGTCCACAACGGCGGCATCTCCGATGACGACGTGGCCGGAGGCTGGATCCTCGCCTGCTGCTCGCGCCCGATGGGGAAGGTCAGCGTCGACGTGTAAGGGCGCGCAGGGAACCCCCCGCCCCCTCCGGCGTTGTTTCCGGTATTTCGGGACAACGACCGGAGGGAGTGACATGTTCCTGCACAGCACCGCCCTGGCCATCGCCTCGACGCTGGCCGCCGGGGCAGTGGCGGTCTCCACGCTCGCCCTGCCCGACCGCAAGGCGGAAGAGATCGTCGTCCATTCCGCCATGCCCGCCGGGATCCGGCATTCGCCATCGGTCTACGATGCGCTTGGCCATGAACAGGTCTCGCCCGCGCAGACCTATTGCGACCGTCACGAGGTGGTGACCGGCGCGCTGGCCCATGACTTCGCCGAGACGCTGCGGGCCGAGAAGGTCAACCGCGACGGGCTGCGGATCGAGTTGTGGACCTCGGACCTGATGGGCACCTGGACCGCGCTGCACCATGGCGAGGACGACATTTCCTGCATCGTCGCCTCGGGTGTGGACTGGAACCCGGCGGTCAGCCCGGAAGACCTGATCCAGCTGGCGATGCATGAGGTGGTCTACGGCTGGTAGGCCGCCGGGCCGGGTGGGGGAAGGCGGAATCTCCGTCTCACCCCTCGCGCTCCAGCGGCCGGTCGAAGGCCAGCACCAGCGCCTGCTCCATCCCCGCCGCCACGGCATCCGCACCAAGGCGGGCCTCGGGCGCCTCCGCCTCTCCCGCGGCGGACCAGAGCGCCAGCACCAGCCGCAGCCCGGGGAAGCGCCGCCGCAACTGGCGCATCTGCACCGCTGTCGAGGGCCGCGCCGCATCGTCCAGCGCGGCGATCACCACCGTCTCGGCCCCGAAGTCGCGCAGGCTCGGCCCCGGCACGGCGCGATGCGGCAGCACCAGCGTCTCGGCGCCCTTCGCCCGCATCGCCTGCGCCAGCAGTTCCGCCGCCGCATCGTCCAGCAGCGTCCGCGCCCCGATCACCGCGACGCGGCGGCCCGCGCCGGGAAGCGTCTCCGCCTCCTCCGACACCTCGTCCTCGATCACCGGCTCCAGCCGCTCGGTCAGGTCGAAGACCGCATGGGCGATGCTATGCGCCTGCCGGTCGGTCAGAAGGCCGGCGTCATGGTCGGCCTGCGCCATCGCCAGCACCGGGATCGCCTGCCGGTCGTAATAGCCGACGATCTCGTCCGCCGCCGCCTCTCCTGCGGCCAATGCCGTGGCTTCGTCGAAGGCGAAGGCGTGGCCGGTCAGCAGCCGGTCGTAAAGCCGGGCGGTCTCTTCCAGCACCGGGTTGTCGCCCAGAAGGATGGAGAACACCCGCAGGCCCGGCACGTGATGGCCGACCACCACAAGGCAGACCGTCAGCGGCGTGGCGATGATCAGCCCCATCGGCCCCCAGAGCCAGGTCCAGAACATCGCCGAGACGATCACCGCCAGCGGGCTGACCCCGGTGCGCCGCCCGTAGAACCAGGGCTCGATCACGTTGGAGGTGACGAATTCCACCGCCAGGAACAGCGCCGCCGTCCACAGCACCATCGACCAGCCGGGCGAGACGGCGAAGGCCATGATCAAGGGCAGGATCGCCGAAAGCGCCGTGCCGAGATAGGGCACGAAGCGCAGGATCAGCGTGACGATGCCGAAGAACAGCGCATTGGGCACTCCGATCAGCCACAGGCCCAGCCAGATCGGCACGGCATAGATGATGTTCACCACCAGTTGCGCCACAAGATAGGTGGAGACACGCGCGCCCGCCTCGGCCAGAAGGCGCGAGGTGGCAAGGATGTTGCTGCCGCCGATCAGGAGCACCAGCCGGTCGCGCAGCGCCGCGCGTTCGAGAAGCGCGAATACCACGACCACGGCGACCAGACCGAACATCACCACCGGGCTGAGCGCGGGCAGAAGGACGCCCAGCCAGTCACCCAGGCCCGAAGGATTCACCACCTCGACCCGCATCGCGCTAGGATCGGCGGCAGTGCCCTCCTGCGGCTGAAGCCGGGCGCCGATGTCGGCCACCATCTCCTGCAGATGGGCCACCACCCCGCTGTCCTTGCCCATGTCGAGAAGGCCGTCGATCTTCGAGATCACGTTGCCCTGATACTGCGGCAGGTTGGCCCCGATCTGGCTGAGCTGGTAGGCGAAGACCAGCACGAAGGCCCCGACCAGCACGGCGGCGGCGATCACCGTCAGCACCACCGCCACCTTGTCGCCAAGGCCAAGGCGCCGCAGCGCGTTGACCACCGGCGTCAGGATGAAGGCGAAGAGCATCCCCAGCGCCAGCGGCAGGAACAGCTCCTTGCCCACGGCAAGGATGACGCAGACCATCGTGATCACCGCCAGCGCGGTCAGCGAGACGATGGAATGGCCCGCCCGCTCTGCCTGGTCATGCAGGTCGGCGCGGATCCGGTCCGCGGCCGTGCGTCCTGTCGCGGCCATCCGGCCCTTCACCGGGCCGCGCGGCCCCGCCCCTGCCTGATCCGGCGCCTGCATGATCCCTGTCCCCCTGCCTGCCCCCTTTCCCGGAGGCGGTTCCGCAGGAGGTAACGATGCAGGGCGGCACCGGTTCCCGCCCGGCGGGAACCTTTGCCGGAATCGCGCGTTTTCCCGGCGCAAGGCCCCGCAGCCAGAGGGAGAACACGATGCCCGGAACCGCCCGCCCCTCCGTCACCCTGATCGACGCCACCGCCCTGTCGCGCCTGCCTGCGCCGGGGCCGGAGGGCATCGTGATCGTCGCGGGCAGCGGGATCGTCGACATGACGCTTGCCGGCCTGGCCTTGCCGGGCGCACAGATGATCTGGACCGATTTCCGCCAGAGCAGCGCCCTTGGCCGCCTGCACCATCGGATCGACGCCCTGGGCGGGCTGGACCGGCTGATCCTCGCCGCCGATGGCGCAAGGGCCGAGGCGGTGTTCTCGGTCATGTGCGCCATCCTCAGCCTGCTGCCTGCGCTGCGCCGCCCCGGCCGGGCGCGGATCACGCTGCTGCTGGACGACGGACCCGCCCTTGCCTCCCTGCAGGAGTTCCTGCGGCGGCTGGTCCCCCGGCTGCGGCGCGACGGCATCTCGGTCGGGCTGGAGGTGTCGGTGCCGTCTTCCATTCCCGCCGCCTGACCGCCCGTATTCTGCCCGTCCCTTGCCTGGCCCGGAGGCGCAACCGCATCTCCGGGCTTTTTCATGCGCCCCGCAGCCCTGCGGCGCAAAAAAGGGCTGCGGCCGAAGGCGCAGCCCAGTTCCAGGGACAGGAGGGAAAACGAAGGGGCCGGGGCGCGCTCAGGGCAGCGCCGGGACCGCTTCGGCAGGCATCAGCCGCTCCGCAGGACGCGGCCGATCAGGGACAGCACGAAAAGCACCAGGAAAATGAAGAACAGGATCTGGGCGATCCCGGCAGAGGTGCCGGCGATGCCAGTGAAGCCAAGGACACCGGCGATGAGCGCGATGACCAGGAAGGTGACTGCCCAACCAAGCATGGGAACACTCCTTTCAATCGGGGCGCGGCGGGATAGGGTGCCGCGAGTGATCGAACGGATAACACCCCAGGACCCGCCCGGGTTCCCGGCTGCAATGGAAAACCTGCTTGCGGGGAAGGCCGGGGGCCGGCCCGGATCAGAGCGGGTGGCGCGGGAAGGTCAGTTCGATGATCGACCGGCCGCCGTCGATCCGCGTCACCACGCGGCCGCGCAACTGGGTGGCGAACTGCATCAGGATCCGCCGCGGCAGCGAGGCCAGGCCATGGGTGGTGCCGGGCCGGAACTCGGGCACGTCGGGGCCCTCGACCCGCAGGCAGATGTCCTGTCCCGCGCCCAGAAGCGACACCACGATCCCCCGCTTCATCCCCTCCTTGTCGGCGAAGTGGCAACTGACGGTTTCGGCCAGCGCCAGCGCCAGCGGAATGGCGGTCTGCGCAGGCAGCAGGATCGGCTCGAACTGCTTGTGGGCGGAGCCGAGCGCGATGCCGTGGATCGCCTTCAGCCGCAGGATCACCGCATTCAGCACCTCGTCCATCGGCACGTCATGGCGGCCTTCCAGCCCGTAAAGGCTGGTATGGGTGGAGGAAAGCGCGATCACCCGGTTGATCAGCCCGTCCAGAACGCCGCGCAGGCCCGGGTCGGCGCTTTCGCGGCGATACATCCGCATGATCGAGGCGATGACCTGCAGGCTGTTGCCGCTGCGGTGATGCAGTTCGTGCAGCAGGCGGTCCTTGTCGACCAGCAGGTTTTCCAGCTCTGCCTCGTCCTGCTCGATGGCGCCGATCAGCTCCTCGTAGACGCCGTGCAGCTTCTGGATCTCGACCGGGGAACCGGCGATGCCGGGCACGGACACGCGGCTGCGGCTGGCCATATAGGCGGTCATCGACCGCGAAAGCGCCCGCACATGCCGCACCACCAGCCGCTGCGAGGCGATGGAGGCCGCCAGCAACGCCGCGGCCCAGGTCAGGGCGGGCAGAAGGAAGGGCGCGGATCTGGTGGTCCATCCCGCGGCGGCGTCGTGCCGCCACAGCGCCAGCAGGTAAAGGTCGTCCGCGACCCGGGTGACGGAGACGATCTGCCGCTGCCCCTCTGCCCCCCGATGGTAGAAAGGCTCGCCCGCCTGCGCCTCCAGCCGGTCGGCCGCAATATCGCCGGGCAGGAGGAGGCCGGAGATTTCCGTGGCGTCCCGGTCGGAGGCCAGCAGCCTGCCGTCGCCGGTGAAGGTGGCCATCAGCTCCGGCTGCCACAGGCCATAGTCGTTCTGGAATGGCCGGGGGGTGACGGCCTGATGGACCAGAAGGACGCCGATCGCCCCGGTCTGCACGCCCTGCCTGTCCACCACCGGCGCGCCGACCACGATCACCGGCAACCCCGAGACCGGGCCGCGGGGGCTGTAGCGCAGCGAAGGCTCCGGCAGGGTCGGCAGGGCGGCGATGAAGGGGTCCTCCGCCATTTCCGCCTTCGCCTCGCTTGAGGCGCAGGTGATCGGCCCTTCGGCCGGGACATAGGCCACCATCGTCACCTGCGGAATGGTTCCGGCCGCTGCCGCCAGCCGGGCGCTGCATCCTTCACCGCCCACCGTTCCCGGCGACAGTATCGCGGCCAGCGTGCGCGCCATGGACCGGGCATCGCGGATCAGGTCGATCTGCGGGCGCACCGCCTCAAGCGAGGCGCCGCCGATGCCGTCCAGCGTGGTCTCCTCCATCTGGTCCAGCGCGACCCATGTCTGCACCACCGACAGGATGCCCAGCGGCAGAAGCGCCATGACCAGGGTGGATCCCAGACGGAATCCCAGACTGCTGGCCGCGAACCCCTGCTTTTCCTGCCGACTCACCGCGCCGCCGTCGATGTCCGCAGCACGACCGCCCGCGTCGCGCCGTCGGTACCGGAGAACAGGTCCTCCCCTTCGTCCAGGTGCAGAAGCTCGGTCAGGCGGCGGCGGGCGCGGCTGGCGCGGCTTTTGACCGTGCCGATGGCGACGCCCATCATCCCCGCCGCCTCTTCGCAGGAAAAGCCCGAGGCGCCGATCAGGATCAGCACCTCGCGGTGTTCGGGGGAAAGCTGGTCGAAGGCGCGCTGGAAGTCCCGCAAGGCCAGCCTTGCGTCATGGGCGGGCCGTTCGGACAGGGTGGAGGCGAAGAAGCCGTCGCTGTCCTGCACCTCGCGCCGGGTCTTGCGCAGGCTGGAATAGAAGGTGTTGCGCAGGATGGTGAACAGCCAGGCGTCCAGATTGCTGGCGGGATCGAACTTGTCCATGTTCGACCAGGCCTTGAGGATGGTGTCCTGCACTAGGTCGTCGGCCTGGGTCACGTCGCGTGCAAGGCTGATCGCAAAGGCGCGCAACCGGGGAACCGCTTCCGGCAGCCGGTCGCGCGGATCGGCAGGGGGGGCGGTGGTCACGACTCGCCCCCCTTGTCTTCCTTTGCGGCCTCGTCGCGGGCCTTCAACTGCGCCAGCAGATCCTTGAACCTGTCCGGCAACTCTTCCGCCGCGGCAAGGGAATAGACACGCTTGAGATTCTCGTCGATCTGCGCGTGGATCGCCTGTCTGCGGGTTGCGTTCTTTTCCTGCTCGCCTGACATTTTTCTACATTCTCACGTTTTCGCGTGGAACCAAACACCTGCCCGCGCGTTCGGTTCCCCTGAAATGGAAAAATATCGGAGCCGACCAGATGATCGCACAGGACGCGACCGACCTGACCTCCCGCGTGGCCCAGGACCTGCCCTATTTGCGCCGCTATGCAAGGGCGCTGACAGGGAACCAGGCCAGCGGCGATGCCTATGCCGTGGCCGTTCTGGAATCCGTCATCGCCGATCCCGGCCTTGTGGCAGGGCATCCCGACACGCGGCTGGCGCTTTTCGCCGTCTTCCATTCGATCTGGTCCAGCTCCGGCGCCCCTGTGGCCGAGCCGGATGCCGGCATCCCCAGCCGGGCGCAGGCGCATCTGGCTGGACTGACCCACAATTCGCGCGAGGCGCTGCTTCTGAAGACCATCGAGGGCTTCGACCATGACCAGATCGCCGCGATCATGCAGGTCGGCGCCGACGAGGCCGAGCATCTGGTCGATGTGGCCCGGCGCGAGATGGAGGCCTCGATCCGCGGCGCGGTGCTGGTGATCGAGGACGAGGCGATCATCGCCATGGACATCGCCGACATCGTGGAGGGCATGGGCCACCGCGTCACCGGCAATGCCCGCACCCATGCCGAGGCGGTGGCCTTGGCCAGTGCCGACCGGCCCGACCTGATCCTGGCCGACATCCAGCTGGCCGACAATTCCTCGGGCGTCGAAGCGGTGAACGAGATCCTGTCGCAGTTCGGCGGCCTGCCGGTGATCTTCATCACCGCCTTCCCCGAACGGCTGCTGACCGGCGAGCGGCCGGAACCCGCCTTCCTGATCAACAAGCCCTATACCGAGGAACAGATCCGCTCTGCCGTCAGCCAGGCGATGTTCTTCGCCTCGACCGAGACGCTGGTGGCCTGAACCGGACCGCCCGGACGGGAAAGGG
>CAYLSD010000022.1:0-12915 GCA_964386345.1 uncultured Fuscovulum sp. | reverse complement strand
GGCGCGCCCTGCCCCGCCGTCATCCCTGCCGCTGGCGGCGGCCGTGGTTGCCTGCGGCATCGGCCACCGGCTTCAGGGGGAAGCGCAGCGCGATGCGTAGCCCCTCGGGCGTGAAGCCGCGCTCGATCGTGCCGGAAAGCTCGCCCTTCAGGCTGGCCTCGATCAGGCGAGAGCCGAAGCCCTTGGCCGCCGCGGGCTCCATTTCGCCGGCCCCGTCGAACCGCTCCACCCAGTCGACCACCACCTCTGGCGGAGGCCCTTCCTCGATCCGCCAGTTGATCCGCAACCCGCCGCCGCCCTCGGACAACCCGCCGTATTTCAGCGCATTCGTCACCAGCTCATGCACCACCAGCGCGAAGGCATGGGCCCGTCGTTCGTCCAGAACGACGGACGGGCCGTCCATCAGATGCTCCACCTCTTCGGTGTCGAGGCATTGCTGCAGCTCCTTGCGCAGGATCACCCCCAGTTCGGCCCGCGCCATGGCGGTTCCGGCCAGGATCTCCTGCACCGCAGCCATGGCTTGAAGGCGGGCGTCGAAGGCGGCGGTGAAGGCCGGAACATCCTCCGCGCCCCGCGCGCTTTGCCGGGCGATGGACTGGATGCGGGCGATGTGGTTCTTGATCCGGTGCTTCATCTCCTGCAGCAGCAGCCCGCGGTATTCGGCCTCACGCGCGGCGACGGCGGCCACCTCATGCGCCTGCGCCGCCTCATGCCGCCGCGCCGCGCTGGCAAAGCCCGTCGCCGCCGCGAAAAGGACCGAGATCAGCCCGACCAGCATCGTCCCCAGATGCCGGTGCCAGGCCATGCCGCCGGTGTGCCGGATGTCGATCCGCCAGGTCCGTCCCATCACCTCGACCCGCCGCAGCTGCCGCAGCCCCAGGCCGGGCAGGGACGGGTCGTCCGTGAAAAGCGGCCGTTCCGGCGCCGCCTCGTCGGTGATGGTCAGCGCCACGGGCAGATGCGAGGCATCGGCCAGCGCGGCGCGGATCAGGTCGGCGCCGCGGAAGGCGGCATAGACGAAGCCCTCGGCGGGCGGTTCGCGGCCGTCCGGCCTGCCTCCATAGGCCAGATAGACCAGGAAACCGGCCTGCTTTTCGCCGGTGATCTCCTGCACCAGTTCCACCGGGCCGCTCATCTCCGGCCCGCCGCTGGCGATGGCGCGGTCCATCGCGGTGCGGCGGACGGGATCGGCATACATGTCGTAGCCGAGCGCCGCGAGGTTACGTGCATCCGCCGGCTCCAGCAGCACGATGGGCGCGCGCCAGGGCTGGCCGGTGGCGGGATGGACCGAGACCTGCAGCTTGTAGCGGCCAAGGATTTCGGCCTCGGCCCGGCTGGAATCATCGGCGGGGACGATCCGTGCGAAGCCGACACCCTGCACGCCGGTCAGGTCCCGGGCGATGCCGACCTCTTCGATGAAACGCAGGAATTCATCGCGTGCGACGACGCCCTGCTGCGCCGCGAACAGCCCCTTGGCCGCCCGCAGCACCACGACATGCTGCCGCAGCCGCGAGGTGATCATGTCCATCGCCAGATCGGCCGTGCGGGCGAATTCCGCCGCCTCGCGCTGCCGTTCGGCGACATGGACGGCCCAGGTCATCGCCACGCCCATCAGCACCGCGCCGGCCAGCGCCGCATGAGGCATGATCCGGCCGTAAAGGCGCCTCACCGCCCGCTCCCGGACGGGCGCCGCCCGCAAGGGCGCCGGTGCAACGCAGGAGGAAAGAGGCCGACCATGGGTTTTCCTGCGACCTTTCCCCCGGATTGGGCTGAATGCCGTCAACCATCCGGGAAGGCGGGGCGCAGGTCAACGCCCCCTGCGCAAGCCGGCGGCGAATTTCCCGGATGACGTGGAGGCATGGGGAGGCATGGGGAGGCATGGGAAAGGGCCGCCCCGGAAAGGGCGGCCCTGCAAGGTCAACCGGGCGTGCCCGTCACTTCAGCCGCGACACCACGCCCTCGGCAAAGGCATCGACCAGCTTGCGGTAGGTCTCGGCGCTGTCGGTGGTGCTCAGCCGCAGCACCTCGCCTTCGGCCAGCACGATCTGGGCGTTCTCCAGCGTGACGCTCAGCTCGTAGGCGTCGTAGTTGCTGTTGTCGGTCTGGTCGTTGATGTTGACCTGCCCCACCAGCACCGCGTCGCCGAGGTTCAGCTCGCGCTCGAAGGCGTTGGCCAGTTCGATCTCGCGGATGTCCACCAGGATCTCGGCGCCTTCGTCGGCCATCAGGTCGCTGACCCGCGCGCCGATGGCGGCTTCAAGGTCCTTCTCAAGATTGCCCCAGTAGACCGCCGCCTGCTCGTCCTGGATCGCGCTCAGATCGGCGGTCACATCGACCTTGGCGATCTTGTCGACCCCGGCGAAGGCGGCGGTGCCCAGGACGGTAGCGGTCAGGGCGGCAGCAAGTGTCTTCATGCAAGACATGGGATATCTCCATTCCTTTGATGCCATCGCTGGCGGTTACGACAGGACAACGCCTCCGGTCCGGGATCGGTTCCCGGAGCGGGTGGCGGACTGTCCCGGGGAACCATTCGCCCCGGTCCCGCGTTGCCCCGCCATACCGCAATCCAAGGCAACGGAAAGGAGCCCGCGATGAACTGGGACCAGATCGAAGGCAAGTGGAAGGAACTGAAAGGCCAGGCCAAGGTGCAATGGGGCAAGCTGACCGATGACGAGCTGGACATGGCCGAGGGCCGCCGGGACCAGTTGGTCGGCAAGCTGCAGCAGAAATACGGGCTGGCCAAGGAAGAGGCCGAGCGTCAGCTGGACGACTGGTCGCGCGGGCTCTGACCGCCCGCGACGGCATCAGGGGGCCGGGCTGCGCATGCCCGGCCTTTTTTCTGCGATGCAGAGGGAACCGTTCCGCAGCGGCGGCGTTGTTGCCGCATCCACGGCTAACGGCCCGCCAATCCTGTGAGGTGACGATGAAACCGCGTTGCGAAACCATCCCGGACCGCCAGCCATGACCGATCCGCGCCAGCCCGGCCTCTGGCACCTCATGCGCTTCGCGCTTTCGGCCCGGCAGTCGCTGCGGCTGCGCATGGCGCTGTTGCAGGCGGAAACGCGCGAGCGGGGGCGCTTTGCCGGACAGGGGCTGGCGCTTGCCGTCCTTGGCGCGATCCTCGCCATTGCCGCCATCGGCCTCGGCCTTGCGGCCGTGGTCGCCGCCCTTTTCGCAGCCGGCTGGTCCTTGCAGGCCTCGCTTGGCCTGACGGCGGGCGGCGCGGGCCTTGTCGGCCTGATCCTTCTTCTCCTCGGCCGGCAGGCGCTGGCCCGGGCCTTTTCCTCGCGGCGCTGAACCCGCCCGTTTTCACCCCTGACCGCCGGGCAGCCCCGGCGCATCCAAGGAGACCCGCCATGTTCTTCACCTCGGAATCCCGCCGCCTGAAATCCGCCATCGACGCGCAGGACGCGCATCTGGGCCAGACCCTTGCCGAACTTGCCGCCGCCGTCGGCCTCGGCAAGGCCGGGGCCCGCGCCGCCAGCGTCGCCCGCGCCTATCCGGTTCCGGTTGCGCTGGCCGGGGCCGGGATCGCGGGCGCGGGCATCGCGCTGATGATGCTGCGTCCCCGTGCGGCCGAGGCCGATGCGCCCAACCAGACGGCCGGCGACTGGATGGCCGCCGCCCGCGAGGCCCGCGACGCCGCACGCGACCGGCTGCTGGAGCTGTATGAACAGGGCCGCGCCACCGCCGACGCCCGCGCCGCCGTGGCCGCCGAACAGGCCGAGGCCGTCGCCGCCGCGATGCGTCAGGGTCTCGGCCATCTGGGCGACGAGGCCGCCGATCTGGCGCTGGAGGCTCGCCGCAAGGCCTGGGAAGCGATGGAGGAAGGCGGCAGGATCGCCGGGCGCGGGCTCGACGAGGGCCGCCGCATGGCGAAGGAGCATCCCGTCGCCGCCTCGATCGCCGGGCTGGCGGTCGGGGCGGGGCTGATCGCCTTGCTGGTCCGCGGGCGCGGAGTGCTGAAGGTGCTGGCCCCGCTGGCGCTGACCGCCGCCATGGCCGAGATGGCGCTGCGCCTGCGCCGCCGCAGCGGTGGTGTGGAAGAGGCGGCGGAAGACCTTGAGAAGGCCGCCAGCGACACCGTCCGCCGCGCAGGCAAGACCGTGCGCCGCGCCAGCCGCAAGGCCGAAGCCGCAGGAGAAAAGGCGGTGCGGGCCGCAGCGGAGACCGCGAAGACCGCCAGCGTCAGGGCAAAGACCACGGCGAAGGCCGGGGCCGCGAAAACCACGCGCCGCGCGGCAAAGACCGCAGCAAGCGCCGCCAAGTCGGTGGAGCAGGCCGCCGAGGCGGCGGAGGCCACGCTGAACGGCGCTTCGGCGCACTAGCCCACGGCTTCGAATCCGGCCGCTTCCGCCCTCTCGAAGTCGAGGCGGAGGCGGCCGGATCTCGGCCCGCCAACCCCGCCCGGCGCCGCCGCCTGTCCGGCAGCGGGGGCAGGTTTCCGTCAAGGGGTCATCCCGGTGTTGCAAAGCCGACGTAGGTCGCATGGTGCAATATCCTGAGGAGCCGCCATGACCGTCCGTCTGCTTTCCGCCGCATCCCTGCTTGCCCTGCTGACCAGCCCTGCCCTGTCCGAAAGTTTCAACCGCATCGCCTCTTTCCCGGTGATCGCCAACATGAAGGATGGTGAGGACAGGGCGCGCACCTCCTCGGCCGAGATCATCTCGGCCTCGGAAGACGGCAAGACGCTGATCTACACCGACAGCCCGCTGGGCGTCGTCGGCCTGATCGACATCACCAATGCCAAGGCGCCGAAAGCCCTTGGCAACATCGACCTGCATGGCGAACCGACCACCGCCCATATCATCGGCGGCAAGGCCTTCGTCGGCGTCAACACCTCGGAAAGCCATGCCGAGCCCTCGGGCCGTCTGGCGGTGATCGACCTTGCCACCGCGACCGAAGTGGCCTCCTGCGATCTGGGCGGCCAGCCCGATTCGGTTGCCGTCGCACCCGACGGCAGCTTCCTTGCCGTCGCCGTCGAGAACGAGCGCGACGAGACTGCCGGCGATGGCGGCCTGCCGCAGATGCCCGCCGGCTATGTCGTCAAGCTGCCGCTGCCAGATGGCGAGGCCGATTGCGCCCGCCTGCAGAAGATCGACCTGACCGGGCTTGCCGCCGTCGGCGGTGAAGACCCCGAGCCGGAATTCGTCACCATCAACACGGCTGGCGAGATCGCGGTCACGCTGCAAGAAAACAACCATATCGTCGTGATCGGCGCCGATGGCGCGGTGGCCTCGCATTTCTCGGCCGGCGAGGTGGTGCTTGAGAATGTCGACACCAGGACCGACGGCAAGCTGGACTTCACCGCCACGACCGGCCCGATCCCGCGCGAACCCGATGGCATCAAATGGATCGACGACGACCATTTCGCCACCTCGAACGAGGGCGACTGGAAGGGCGGCTCGCGCGGTTTCACCATCTGGAAGAAGGACGGCACCGTCGTCTACGATTCCGGCAATACGCTGGAACATGCGGTTGCCGAGATCGGCCACTACCCCGAGAAGCGCTCGCGCGCCAAGGGGATCGAGCCCGAAGGCATCGAATTCTCCCGTTTCGGCGAGACGCCCTACCTCTTCATCCTCTCCGAGCGCAGTTCGGTCATCGCGGTCTATGACGTGACCGACCTCGCGGCCCCGAAGCTGACCCAGATCCTGCCCTCGGGCATCTCGCCCGAAGGCGCGGTGGCGATCCCCTCGCGCAATCTGCTGGCGGCCGCCAACGAGGTCGATCTGGGCGAGGACGGCGGCGCCCGCGCCCATGTCATGATCTACGAGCTTTCCGATGCGGAAGCCGCCTATCCGATGTTGACCTCGGCCGGCGCGGCTGAACCGATCGGCTGGGGGGCGCTTGGCGCCCTCGCCTCGGTCGAGGGCAAGGAGGGCCGCCTCTTCGCCGCCTCGGACAGCGTCTATTCGGCGATGCCCTCGATCCATGAGATCGACATCACGCAGAAGCCGGCGCGGATCGTCGCGCGGACGGTGATCACCCGCGACGGCGATGCGGCGCAGAAGCTCGACATCGAGGGGCTGACCTCGGATGGCGACGGCGGCTTCTGGCTTGCCAATGAAGGCGACGCCGCGAAACTGGTGCCGCATGCGATCCTGCATGTGAACGCGAAGGGCGAGATCGGGAAGGAGATCCCGCTGCCCGTCGAACTGCTGGCGCATCAGACCCGCTTCGGCGCCGAGGGCATCGCCAAGGTCGGCGACACGCTCTGGATCGCGATGCAGCGCGAATGGGGCGACGATCCGAAGGGGCAGGTGAAACTGCTTTCCTACACCCTCGCAAGCGGGGAATGGGGTGCGGTCGCCTATCCGCTGGAACCGCAGGGCGAGGGCTGGATGGGCCTGTCGGAACTGACGGTGAACGGCGACCATGCCTATGTCATCGAGCGCGACAACCTGATCGGCGATGCGGCGGCGGTGAAGAAGATCTTCCGGGTGAAGCTGGAGGACCTGAAGCCCGTGAAGCTTGGCGAGACCCTGCCGGTCGTGGCGAAGGAAGAGGTGCTGGACCTGATCCCGGTGCTGAAATCGCTGACCAACGGCTATGTGGTCGACAAGGTCGAGGGTCTTGCCTTCGACCACGAGGGCAATGCCTGGATCGTCACTGACAACGACGGCGTCGATGACAGTTCGGGCGAGACCCTGTTCTGGAACGCCGGAAAGCTCTGAGCCACCGGACAGCAACGACAAACCGGGCCGCAGCACTGCGGTCCGGTTTTTGCCGTTTGACAGCGTGTCCGGCCTGTTAGGCTAGCTGGCCTGCCGCAAGACGGGCCGGTCTGCGGCGTCCATGGCCTCGATCCGCTCGCGGAGCGCGGCAACCCGCCCTTCATGGGCCAGATAGGCCGCACCGGGATCGGCACCTTCCTGGATCGCCGCGAAAGCCCGAAGATAGTCTTCGTAGATCAGGCTCATAAGATAGGTCCGCAGATAGCCGCCCTTCATGATCCATCCCCAAATCCTGCATCCAAGTTTCAGCATGGATTTAAATGCGGCATAATTTTGACGATTTGACGGGATATGGGCAACAAATGCGGCCGGTGGCGGCTTCCTGCCGGGCGGAGTTCTCCCCGGGGAAATCTGCGAAATCCATCCAGGGACTTTGCGTCCCGCACGGGAAACGCTCTATCCTGCGGCCATGACCACCCGCCCCGAAAAACACTCGCTCACCCTCAACGGCCACCGCACCAGCGTCTCGCTGGAGCCCGAGTTCTGGGCCGCCTTCCGCACCATCGCCGCGGAGAAATCCGTTCCCCTGAACCAGCTTGCGTCCGAAATCGACGCCGCGCGTCGCGGAGAGGAAGGCCTTGCCTCGGCGATCCGGGTCTTCTGCCTGAACCACTACCGCCAGAGGAACTAGCCCCATGCGCGCCGCCGTCCTTCGCGCCTACCGCGCGCCGCTTTCCATCGAAACCGTGTCCGACCCCGTCTGCGAGGCCGATGGAGTGGTGCTGAAGGTGCTGGCCTGCGGCATCTGCCGCAGCGACTGGCACGGCTGGGTGGGCGAGCATCCGAAGGTGAAGCCCGGCGACATCCCCGGCCACGAATATTGCGGCGAGGTGGTGGAGGCCGGGCCGCTGGCGAAATGGCGGGTCGGCGACCGGGTGATCGCCCCCTTCATCCTGGCCTGCGGCGACTGCCCGGAATGCCGCTCGGGCCAGACCACCACCTGCCGGGCGCAGCGCGTGCCGGGCTTCGGCGACCGGGGGGCCTATGCCGAATACGTCTCGGTGCCGCATGCCCACAACCTGACCCGCCTGCCGGAAAGCCTGACGCCTGCCCTTGCCGCGGGCCTCGGCTGCCGGGTCACCACCGCCTTCCATGCGCTGACGGGCCGCGCGGCCCTGCAGGCGGGCGAGTGGCTGGCCGTGCATGGCACCGGCGGCATCGGGCTTTCGTGCCTGCTGATCGGCAAGGCGCTTGGCGCACGGGTGATCGTGGTCGATGTCGTTCCCGAAAAACTGTCCCACGCCAGGGCCCTGGGCGCCGAAGCCGCGGTGGATGCCCGCGCGGGCGACGTGGCGGCGCAGATCGTAGAGATCACCGGCGGCGGCGCGCATGTCAGCGTGGAGGCATTGGGGATCGAGACCACCGCCAATGCCTCCCTGCGCTGTCTGCGGCCGCTGGGGCGGCATGTGCAGGTGGGCCTGCCGGTCGGCCATACCGCCACCATGCAGATCAACGTCAATGCGATCTACATGCGCCAGCTTGCGGTCTTCGGCACCCGCGGAATGCCCGCCTGGCGCTATCCCACGCTCTTGTCGCTGATCGAGACCGGGCGGGTGGATGTCTCGCCCATCGTCGCCCGCACCGTCGCATTGTCGCGGGCGACCGAAGAGCTGCGCGCCTTCGACGGCCCGACCGCGCCCGGGGTTGCGGTGATCACGGATTTCACCGGCTGAGTCCCGGACTTCGCGCGAAATCCGGTGCGATTCCCGCGCGGAATCGCTACCCCGCCACCTTCCGCAGCGTGGTGGCAAGGTCGCCATAGCCGGTGAAGCGCCGCTCATATTGCAGGCCCAGCCGTTCGGCACATTCGCGGGCCTTCTCGTCCAGCGCCGGGTCTTCCTTCTGCGCCTGATAGACCAGCTTCTCGTAATTGCCGAAGATCATGTCGCGCAGTTCGGGGTGGCGGTCCAGACCCATCGGCTTCCAGACGAAGGCATCGAACTGGCGCACCAGGAAATCGGTCAGGTAGAAAGAGGTGAACTCGGTGTCCGCATGGTCGGCGAAGGCGGCATTCCCTTCATAAAACGAATAACAATGCGGGCCTTCGACCATCTCGACGCCCAATTCCTTGCACTTTTCCAACAATTGCCCGCCTGTGCCGCAATCGGCATAGACGACGAAGATGCTGTCGTATTCGCCCTGCCGCTCACGGACCGCCTCTTCCACCGCCGTCACGATCCGGTCGGGCCAGAGGTGCAGCTTGGCAGGCAGGCATTGCAGGTCCATATGGGTCCAGCCGTTGGCCTGCTTCAGCGCAAGGATCTCATGCGCCAGCGCGCCGCAGGCGATCAGCAGGATCTTCCCCGCCCGCGCGGGGGCCAGCCCCTTTTCGGTCAGGCCCGTATCCGAAGGGGTATCGCCGGCGGAGGTCAGCGCCATTGCCGTATCCCCAGGATCAGGCTGCCCACCAGCGCCGCCAAGCTGATCGCCAGCACCGGAGCCCCGGCCCAGAAGGCCAGCGCCAGCGTGGCACCGGCCGCGACGATCACCAGGGCGAGAAGCCCGAGGAAATGGGTGAGTGGCATGATCCTATCCCCCTTCTATCCCCAAGATGGGCCTGCGGCCGGCGGAGTCCAAGTCACGAATGCAAGAGGCCCCGGGAGAACCCCGGGGCCTCGAAAGCTGCACGCAAGCGATGGTCCCGGGGCGTCACACGCCCAGCTGGTTGTGCTTGCGGGCGACGAAGCTCTTCGCCGTTTCCACCGCCACGGCCGCATCGCGGCAATAGGCGTCGGCGCCGATGGCACGCCCGAATTCCTCGTTCAGGGGCGCGCCGCCGACAAGGACGATATAATCCTCGCGCATCCCCTTTTCCTTCATCGTGTCGATCACGACCTTCATGTAGGGCATGGTCGTGGTCAGCAGCGCCGACATGCCAAGGATGTCGGGCTTCTCGGCATCCAGCGCGTCGAGGTATTTCTCGACCGCGTTGTTGATCCCAAGGTCCACCACTTCGAAGCCCGCGCCTTCCATCATCATGGCGACGAGGTTCTTGCCGATGTCGTGGATGTCGCCCTTGACGGTGCCGATGACCATCTTGCCCATCCGCGGCGCACCGGTCTCGGCCAGAAGCGGCTTCAGGATATGCATCCCGGCCTTCATCGCGTTGGCGGCCAGCAGCACTTCGGGCACGAAGAGGATGCCGTCGCGGAAGTCGGCTCCGACGATGGTCATCCCGGCGACCAGCGCCTTGGTCAGCACGTCATAGGGCGCCCAGCCGCGCTCGATCAGGATGTTGACACCCTCTTCGATCTCTTCCTTCAGACCGTCGTAGAGGTCGTCATGCATCTGCAGGACAAGCTCGTCGTCGGAAAGTTCCGAAAGGATGATGTCGTCTTCGTCGGCCATCTCGGGGCTCCGTGGGTAAGGACCTGTAGCGTGCATGGGCCATCGCGGGCCTGTCCACTTACTCTATTGCGACATGCGCCGGTTGAAAGCCGACAGCAAGGGCAAAGGTGAAGGGCGGGCTTGGCAAATGTTCCATCTTTGTTCTAATATTGCCCCATGCCCAAGCCGCCTGTCTCCCTGCCCCACGGCCTGCTGCCGGGCGACCGCGCCCGTGCAAGGGGGGCGACCTCCAACGCCACCGGCCGGTATGAGGCGGTGGCGCGCGAGGCGGCGGACGACGGCTGGGACCTGCCGCATGACGACCGGCTGCTGAAGACCGAGGTCAGGGCCGAACGTGCGCGGTCCGCGCTGACCTTCAACCGCTCGCCCGACCTGCCCTTCGACCGCTCGGTCAACCCCTATCGCGGCTGCGAACACGGCTGCATCTATTGCTTCGCCCGGCCAAGCCACGCCTGGCTGAACCTCTCGCCGGGGCTGGATTTCGAAACGCGGCTGATCGCCCGGCCCGGGCTGGCCAGGGTGCTGGAGCGCGAGTTGCGGGCGAAGTCCTACGTCCCGCAACCGCTCGCCATCGGCACCAACACCGACCCTTACCAGCCGATCGAGGCGAAATGGCGGGTGATGCGCGAGGTGGTCGAGGTGCTGGCCGCCTTCCGCCATCCGCTGGCGATCACCACCAAGGGCACGCTGATCGAACGCGACATCGACCTCCTGGCGCCGATGGCGGCACAGGGGCTGCTGCGGGTGGGGGTCTCGATCACCACGCTGGACGCCGGGCTGTCGCGGCGGATGGAGCCGCGGGCGGCCCTGCCCGAACGGCGGCTGGCCACGATGCGGCGGCTGACGCAGGCAGGCATCCCGGTGCGGGCCATGGTGGCCCCGGTGATCCCCGGGCTGACCGATCACGAGCTGGAGCCGATCCTTGCCGCGGCGGCAGGGGCCGGTGCGCAAGGGGCAAGCTGGATCATGCTGCGCCTGCCTCGCGAGGTCTCGGGCCTGTTCCGCGACTGGCTGGAGAAAGCCGAGCCGGGCCGGGCGGCCAAGGTGATGGCGCGCATCCGCGAAACCCACGGCGGACGCGACTACGATCCCGCCTGGGGCAAGCGGATGCGCGGCGAGGGGGTGTGGTCGCGCCTGATCGCGCAACGCTTCGACAAGGCGGTGGTGCGGCTGGAATTGAAGAAGACCCTGCCGCCGCTGCGTTGCGACCTGTTCCAGGTGCCCTTCGCCTCGGGCGATCAACTGGCGCTGTTCTGACGGATACGATTTTTCGTCGAAAAATCGGGCTATTACCCGCGGCCGATCCGCCCCAGATGGGTATCCTGAAAGCCCGAGGGCAGTTTCAGGCCATAGCCCAGCATCCGGTCGAACCCGGCATGGGCGATCCAGAGCGTTCCGATCTCTGCCAGTCCGGGCACCCGGCTGAACAGGGCCGCCATCACCACCACCGCGCCGAAGCCGTAGAGATGCACGGTGTTGTAGGCCGCCGCGCCGATCCTCGGGCCGAAGGCATAGAAGGCGAAGCTCAGGTCCGGGGCGAAGAAGACCAGCACCGCCAGCCAGATCGGGAACGGCAGGCCAAGGAACCACACCAGCGACAGGGCCGCCAGCAGGACCAGCGCCCCCTCGGCCTGTTGCCAGAGGCGGGCAGGCCCGGCCGTCATCCCCGGCGCCCGCGGCGTTCCCGGCGCGGGGCGCCCGCGTCGTCCCCGGTTCCGTCCGAGGCCGAGGAGAAGGCGCCGAGTTTCGCCTGGATCTCTTCCAGGCCCGGCACCGGCCCCCTGGGGCGGCTTTCCAGCGCGGCACGCATCGACCGCAGATGCTCGGGCATGGTGCCGCAGCAGCCGCCGATGATCCGCACCCCGGCATCGCGCGCCAGCACGGCATATTCCGCCATCAGTTCGGGCGTGCCGTCGTAATGGATGTGGCCGTCGTGGTATTTCGGGATGCCCGCATTGCCCTTGGCGATGATCGGGCGGGCCGTGCCGGTGGCGGCGAAGCCCAGAACGGTGCGCATCAGGTCCGAGGCCCCCACCCCGCAATTCGCCCCGAAGGCGATCGGCGGGTTCGGCAGCCTTTCCACCATTTCGGCCATCGCCGCCGAGGTGACGCCCATCATCGTGCGCCCGGCGGTGTCGAAGCTCATGGTGCCGCACCAGGGCATCCCGGCACGGGCGGCGGCCTCGGCGGCGGCGCGGTATTCCTCGGGCGCGGAGATCGTCTCCACCCACAGGACATCGGCGCCCCCCTCCTTCAGCCCCTCGGCCTGTTCGTGGAAGATCTCGACCGCGAGGTCATGGGTCAGGGTGCCCATCGGCTCGAAGATCTCGCCCGTCGGACCGACCGAGCCCGCCACGACGACCGTGCGGCCCGAGGCATCGGCGATCTCGCGCCCCAGTTCCGCGCCCACCCGGTTCAGTTCGCGCACACGGCCCTGCGCGTTGTGCAGCTTCAACCGGGCGGCATTGCCGCCGAAGGTGTTGGTCAGGAAGATGTCCGACCCCGCCTCCACCGCATTGCGGTAGAGGGTGCGGATGTTGCCGGGCTTGTCGATGTTCCACAGTTCCGGCGGCTCGCCGGAGGAAAGGCCCATGTTGAACAGGTTGGTCCCGGTGGCCCCGTCGGCCATCAGCCAGTCACGGCTGGCAAGCAGGCTGGAAAGCGCATCCTTGGTCATGGCGGGAACCCTTCATGGTTGAACCGGTGCCGTTTCCTCTGCCACGCGGCCCGGGGCGATGCAAATCCATTCTGGGCGGCCGTCCGGGCGGGAAAAGGCGAGGCACTGCCTCGCCCCGCCCGTGCGCGGCGGTTCCGCTGTAGACCTGTCAGC
>CAYLSD010000021.1:0-68951 GCA_964386345.1 uncultured Fuscovulum sp. | reverse complement strand
GCTTGTCAGGCTCATAACCTGAAGGTCGCAGGTTCAAATCCTGCCCCCGCAACCAGCTTTATTTGCACAAGGTCGTCCCCGGACAGGGAGGCGGCCTTTTTGCTGTCCCGGGCCAGCGCAAGAATGCCCGCGAGATCCCCTTCGATGTCCATGAGGAAGCCGCCCGGCTCTTCGGGAGCCGGATGCAGCACGATCCTTTCGATCAAGGCCCGGATGTGATCGGCGGCTTCAGTGCGGTTCGGCCCGTTGGCCAGCGTATCGCGCAGCCGGGCCACCGCCTCGCGATAGGTCTTGCCCATCGCAGGATGAAGGAGGGGCGGCGGTTTTGCCGCCCGGGATGCGAGGCTGGCTTCCAGGGCCGCGCGCTCCTTGTCCAATTCCGTCATCCGGTCCCTGATCCGGTCCACGGGCACGCCTTGGGCAATCGCATCGACGAGCCGGTCGAGCTCGCGGTTGATCTTGCCGAGACGGGTTTCGTCCCTTGCCCGGTTGCCGCTGGCCGCCATGCGCAGTTGGTTCAGATGCCGGGTGTATTCCTGGCAGAAGATATCGAGCAGGTCGTCATCCATCAGATGGGCCTGCAGGCTGTCGAGGACGGTGCCCTCGAGCAGGTCGCGGCGAATGCTGCGCGTGCTGGTGCAGGTGCCGCAGTTGCGCGCACCGGCGCAGCCGAAATGATTCTGGCTGATCTTGACGAAGCCGCTGCCGCATTCGCCGCATTTGACGAGGCCGGACAACAGGAACCGGGGCCGGCGCCGGTCCCAGAACCCGTCCTGGCCGGCGGTATCGCGGTCCCGCTTGCCAAGCGCGCTCTTTGCCTGCCGCGCCTTCACCCTGGCCCAGAGATCGTCCTCGATGATGCGCAGCTGCGGGACCTCCTGGGTCACCCAGGCCTGGGGCGGATTGAGGCGGGCCTGCCGCTTGCCGGTCGAAGGATCCTTGACGAAGTGCTGCCGGTTCCAGACCAGTTTGCCGATGTAGAGATCGTTGTTCAGAAGGCCGGTGCCCCGATCCTTGTTGCCGTGGATCGTCGACGGCCCCCAGGTCTTGCCGCTGGGGCCGGCAATGCCCTCGGCATTGAGGGCCTTGGCGATCATGCGCGGCGACAGGCCATTGGCGTAATCCTCGAACACACGCCTCACGATGCCGGCCTGGGCCGGATTGATCTGCCGATCACCGCGCAGGGGCTCCCCGGCGGCATCTGCATGCCGAACCACGTCATAGCCGAAGCACAGGCCGCCGCCCGATTTGCCCGCCTGGACCCGGCCACGCAGGCCGCGCCGGGTCTTGTCGGCGAGATCCTTCAGGAACAGCGCATTCATTGTGCCTTTGAGCCCGATATGCAGCTCGGTGATCGCGCCCTCCGACAGGGTGACGATCTGCACGCCAGCGAAGCTCAGCCGCTTGAAGACCCCGGCGATATCCTCCTGGTCGCGGCTGATCCGGTCGAGGGCTTCGGCGAGCACCAGGTCAAAACCGCCGGTCATGGCGCGCTGCAGCAGGCCCTGGATCCCCGGGCGCATCAGGCTCGCCCCGGAAATCCCGTGATCGGAATACCGCTCCACCACCTGCCAGCCCTCGCGCAGCGCGCGATCCTCGCAGATGCCGAACTGGTCCTCGACCGAGGCCGCGGCCTGAAGGTCCGACGAGAAACGTGCATAGAGAGCAACGCGCATGGCGGGGTGATCCGTGAGTTCGGGGTGATGCTGGCGAGCATAGGCTGCGGGGCGCGCCGCCGGCAAGCCGATCATTCTTCTCGCCCCTCCTTGATATCCGAAGCCGGGGGACGGGATGGAGGACGGGTATCAACGGGACCGGAGGCGTTCCAGCGCCGCTGCCCGCGCATCCAGGACCGAGGATTGCACGGCGCGATGCGCCTTGGTGCCGCGGGCCAGGATGTAGTGATGACTGGTGGTCTGGATGGAGGCATGGCCGAGCAGCTCCGATGCGATGGATATGTCGGCAGGCGCGACATCGACGATCCCGGTCGCGCCGATCGCGCGAAACAGATGCGGCCAGACGGGCAGCCCGAAGGCCTTCCTGGTCCGTGTCTCGATCTGCGTGCGGATGCCGTTCTCACCCAACTGTTCGCCGAACCTGTTGATCCAGAGGGCCGAAGTTGCAGGCCCCGATGCCTTGGCGAGCAGGCGGCGGCGATGCACGTCCAGGTACCAGTCGATCCAGGGGCTGAGGCTGGCAGGCAATTCGCCATTCTGCTCGCGGCCGGTCTTTGTCTCCTCCTCCGGAAACCGCAAGCTGTAGCGGTCGTTGTGAAAGACCAGGTGTTCGCCGATGCGGATCGAGGCGAAGTTCCCGATCCGCACCGGAAAGCTGATCAGCATCGCGAGCATCAGGCCATCGCGCGCGAGGCAGGAGGCGAAATGCGTCCGGTCGTCATCGCGCTGCCTGGCTTCTTCCATCAGGTCAAGGCCGAGGTCCATGATCTGGCCGGGCGCGACCATATGGGCGAGGCGGTCGCGGGACGATTTGGCATTGGCCTTCAGCCCGGTGCAGATATGCGCCAGCCAGGCGCGGTCCTGCGCGGGTGCAAGGACGTCACAGCCGCGCTTCACCCCGCCGAGCATCACCGCCACACTCCAGGGCGATACCCGTTCGAGAAGCTCCCCGGTGAAACCCATGACCCGTTCCTCGGTCAGACGTTCGGCCGGTTGCTGCCCCGGTAGCAGAAGGCCGTTCCGCGCCAGCCAGGCGAACCATTGTCCGAGGGACTGTGCGACAATGCGTTGGCGCTTCTGGCTCCATGTGCTGGCGGGGCCTCGCCGCTGCAGCAGCCTTGCGGGCTGGAGTGCCTGCTGCCAGAGATGCCGCTCGGGCTCGGACCAGTCCTCGGGCGGCAGAGACATCCTGTCGCTCATAGCTCGTCTCCCTTCAGGAGCTTGACGGGAGAGCGCCGGCTGCGCGTCTTGACCCTGGTCCGTTCGATGGACCTGGCCCGATCCAGCCCCAGACGCTGCTGGTAGAGGCGCGAGGCGGATTTCTGCTGGCTCGTGAGATAGAAGTGGCGGGTGGTGTCGATCGAGGCATGCCCCAGATGTTCGCTGGCGATCGCAATCCGCGTCGGGTCATCCCCGACAAAGATCGTCGCCGAAACGTGCCGGAACTGATGCGGTGTGATCGGGACGCCGAGGATCCGCTTCGAATGCAGCGTGATGGAAGAGGCCAGGGATCGTGCATTCGGCTGGCCGTCGGTCGGGCTCGGGAAAAGCCAGTCATTGGGCTCGGCCCAGAGGTGCGGCCGCCAGGTCTCGAGATATTCCTCGAGCAATGCGGCGCTTTCCGGGGGAAGCTGGTACCGCAAAGGCCGGTCGTTCTTCACCTCCGACCGGTCGATCTCGATCACCCAGGTGGAATTCTTTGCCGTGCCGATCTTCTTGATGCTGCTGCCCAGGCGCAGCCTGGCCAGATTCTCGCGGCGCATGCTGCAGGTCAGCAGGAGTTCGATCGCCACCGCATCCCGGGCAAGGCCAGGGCTACAGCGCAGATCGTCGCGCTTGTGCGCTTCTCGCATCAGCGTGAGCGGAAGGACGAGCATCTGGTCGCGGAAGTGCTGGTCTTCGAGACGGTCGATCAGTTCCTTGTTCTTCTTCGTCATGCCCCGCCGCGACTCGATATTGTCCCAGATGCGCTCGAGGAGATCGTCGAAGGCCTCCAGTTCCGTGGCAGGTGCTCCGCTCCATTCGGCGGCGCGACGGCATCTCGAGGCCAGGGTGGCGACCTGCCGCGTGATCTTGCCATTCCAACGCTCGATGAGAAATTCGATGGCGCGTTCCGCATTCGCGGCCGTGGCGAGACGGGCAAGGGAGGTGATCCCCACCAGGGGCTCGCCGCATTGCACAAGAGCGGAGAGGATCGTGGTGAAGCAATGTTCATAATTCCCGGCCGTCGACGGCTTGATTTTGGGAGTTTTGGACTTCTTCAGCAGCGACGGCGCGACCAGGTCGGCGATGAACCGTGAAATATCATCGTCAAGCTTCGGGGGCCATCGGTCACGCGGGATCCAGTAGCTTTCCCGCTTGCGCGGCAGCGGGCTGAGCGGCTGGAACCCGGGGTGAGGCTGGGTCTCGCCCTGCCGGTTCCACGCGTTGATCGTGCCACGAGTGATGTTCTTGATGCTGTCGGGCGGCAAGCCGGCCTGGGTAAGGAATGCCCGATAGCGGTCGATATGGCCGTCCCGGATCTCGTCCGGCGCATAGAACTCGTACGTGCAGAATCGCATGAACCGGCTCAGCGCAAGCCGGTGCTTCCTGGACAGAGTATCGGAATACGCCTGCCAGGCAGGATCCAGCTTGACGAAGCGGACCGTCAAGGCTTCGGTGCCCGTGAGCTTGAAGGCTGTCCGAACCAGCGATTTCTGATTGCTGTAGCTGTCGGGGGTGAGGCCGAGCATGGCCGGCGAATAGCGCGCCAGGGCGGTCAGCAGGACCTGGAGATCGGCGGCCTGGTCCAGGGTGCCGTCAGCCGCCAGCTTGGCGGCCCTGGTGATGGCCGATTTGATGCTGCTCTTGCGGGCAGGGGGGAGATCGGACTGCATGATGTCCTCGATCATATCCCGCAGGGTCTTCGTCCAATTGCCGCTTTTGGCGGCTTTGTTATGATCATTGTCACTCATTGTTATTCTCCGGTTCTCTTTGGTTCATTTTTGTTGATACTCCCCTACATTATTCCCTGAGTGAAATAGATGGGGGTCTTAACCATGATCAGGAATGATCACTGCTGATCGAGGAAGGCGACGAGATCGGCCTTGTTGATCCGGATCTGTTTCCCGGCCTTAAAATGCGGGATCAGTTTCGCGCCAAGCCAGCGCCGGATGGTGATCTCGGCAACCTTGACGAAGGCAGCCGATTCCTTGACGGTCAGAAGATCCGTGGAGGCCGGAATGACAGTTTTTACCGGACCGCTCGAAATGGCACTGGCAGGTGCCTGCTTTTTAGGTGGCAGGCGAATGACCATTGTTTTTCCTCCTGGTTTTGGGTTGATCTTTGCTGGTATCCGGCCCGGAAGGGCCGGTCTTCGGCGCCGCGCGGAAGGCTTCCTCCGCCGCCTCGCGCGCGAGAAGGCGCACGAGGGCGATCAGCGGAGGTGGGTGCGCAGGTGGTGCGTGAGGGGCAGGACGCTTCTTCATGCCGCGGCCTCGCCCGGACTGTGGCGCAGGCCGGGGAGCTTCCGGGACGCCAAGGCTGGCGTCGGGACATGATTCAGCGTTGCGGGAAGCATCAGCTCCTCCGGTCAAGGTTCCACAGCGTGCGGCCGGAGCCGCGTCAGGCCGCGGTGATCATCCTTGATCCTTGCGGTTCCATATATTGCATTTCATGGTTCACTTGGGGAGTCAACTGTGTCGCGCGGGCTCATGTTGGCAGGGTGCGGCCCGTCTCGCTTCACGGCAGGAGGCCTTGCCTCCGGGCTCGCGTCACATCGAGGATCACCGTCCGGGGCGAACCACGACCACCGGTCCGCTGGTGCTCAGACCCTCACCTGCCTGCATCAGGCGGATCGCATGGAACCTGTCGTGCAGAGAACGAGGTGGTGATGCTCCTCAGCCGTTTCCGGCCTTCTTCGACTGATCGGCGGGGCGCAGGGGCTCAGGCAAGGCGTCGATCGCATCGAGGATCGCCGCAAGCGCCTGCTCCTTGTGGATCAAGCCATTCCCACTCGGCATGGCGCCAAACTGCATGAGCAGCGACCGAAGGCGGGAGTCCTGGGCCGAGGGTAGATTCAGAATCATGGTTCCGGTATCCGGTTCGAACACTTCCCCCCGGAGATATGCCTTCAGCTCATGCTGCCGGAGCGTTTCGGCCTGACGGAGGAGGTCTTCCAGATTGTCTCCCGAATCCGAAAGATGCGGAGCGATGATGTCCAGCTTGGCCCATCCAAGCTGATCCAGCCGACTGTCCGGAACGCCACGCTGATCGAACAGCCGGCCGATCCGGGCCATCGCGAATGCCCGCCGCCGGTTTACTCCGGCAATCTCCGCCAGCCGCACGAAGTCTGCAGGCTGATCCCGCTGCAAGTCGCGAAGAAGCCGGGCCGCGACCATCAAGCCGTCTCCCAGGGCTGCTCTCAGCTTGTCGGTCTCAGCTTGGTCGTGGGGAATCGATGCCATGGTGTTCTCTTCATATTCTCGGCTATCCTAGGATGGAGATCGCACCGTGACCACCATCGAGGTTTGCCGACCTTGCTGGGTCGCCTTGATCATTCGTGATCATGTGGCTTCAGCTTGCATCTGTGGTGCAGGGGGAGGTCAGGGCATTGCCTGATGGTCGCTTGGTGATCCTTCGGTGATGGAGGGCCAGGATCGGGAGCCGTGCCCTCTCCGGAGGCTGGGGCGGCGTATCACCCCCCGGTGTGGAGATTCACCAGCCGCATCAGCGCAGGCTCGATGCCGATCAGCCCGTTCCCGTTCGGCGCCGCACCGAGCGAGACCAGCACCGTTGCGAGCTTCGCGTGATCTTCGGCCGAGAGGTAGAGAACAGTCACGCGCGGGTTCTCGACCGGGGTGTCGCCGCGCAGGAGAAGCTGCAGGTCGTGGACCGTGTTCTCCTCCGCCATCGCCAGCAACTGCATCGCATTGTCGGGAGACAGGTAGCGGCCGATAATCTGCAGCCGGGTCCAGCCGATGTCCATGAGCCGTGCCTCGGGAATCCCGAGATCATCGAACTGGCGGCTGATCCGGATGAGGGAGTAGCATTTGCGCCGGCTGATCCCGGCAAGCTCGGCCACCTTCATCACAATGTCCGGTTTCTCATCCTGCAACTGCCGCAGATGCCTCGCCAAGGTGACGAAATCATGCGCAATGAAGTCGGCAAGGAATGCCGCGCGCTCGGTCAGGTCTTCCGTATTCATCATGATCATCCGTGTGCAATTGTTATCTTGAATGATCTTGAAGACCGGACTCGCGGCTGAAAAGGGAAGTGATCTGAATTGGGATATTAAAACATCGGGGGTCTCTTGGAGAAAGTGACTACCGAACATGAGGGAGGTCTTTCCAAAGGCAGAAATGATCTCCATGTTAATTGTAGCGGCATATCAAGACCAAGTCGAAGAGCCGTCAGAAACGCGACTGAGAGCATCGGTTCATGGCAGTGCTCATGAGCATGGTGGCGGCCAGATATGATACAGGCGGCCAACACATGGCTGGCCGCCTGCATGTATCAAGTCAAACAGAGCCGTGAGCTACTCTTCCAGCAGCCAACTGACGATCTCGTCGTGGCTTCCCGCCCATAGGACAGGAACACCTGTCGCATCGTCCCAAACCATGTATTCCACCCAGCCCCATACTTGATAGAACTGGGGACTGCGGAGTTTTATCAGCCGGTAGCCGGCGCGGTGCACAGCGCGTCGTAGTCTCTGAGTATTCATGTTGGCCTCTTGGATTGTGATCCCGGGGGCCATGCCGCTCCATACCGTGCCTAAGGATCCGATCGTATGGAGACGGGCGGATCCCTACCTCCAGATCCAGACGCAGGCCGGGTGTACCTGCCTGGAGGGGAAGAGGTGATGTGTAGTATAGCAGTCGGCTTCTTGACGACAAGCAGGATACCTGATGCCAAATGGCGACACATTGTTTCTGAGCTTCGCCGACCGCAGGGCTCGGATCATCATCCAGGCCAATGAGCGGGCTTTCGGCCACGAAAGCATTGTCACTACCCGAGGATGACGGTCGTGCCGGTGGAACTGTGTCGGATCCCGTATGCCGACTGCGGCGTCTCGCAGGTTGATTTTCCTTTGTGAACACGGGCAAAAGTACTGAGCCGTTCGCGCGGCCTTCGGCTGGATGTGCTTCCCCCAGACTGCGCGGCGGATGGTAGGAATTTGCTACTTCATGGGATTCAGATGACCGCTCTCTTCTTTCAACAGCCCATCTTGAACTCCCCGTATGACTATCCGGGCCGGCACTGGGAACTGGATGGTGACGGTCAGCCGACCAGCAAGATTCTCGAGAGCCGCAGGCGTTCGGATCTCATCACTCCTGTGCCGAAGCCCAGGAAGCAGAAGGCACCGCCGACGCAGGGCAGCCTCGGTCTGCATGGTGGTGACGGGATTTCGTCGGATGCGCAGGAATACAACCCGACCCCGATCATCAATGAGGTACGGCGGTTTGTCGAGGACTGGCGGAATTTGCCGAACCCTGAGCAATGGCTGGTGACACCCGAGACGGCACGACTCCTGCAGCACTGGCGTCATCACCAGTTTCAGGGAGTCCGCCCGTTCTTCTGCCAGATAGAGGCAGTCGAGACGGCCATATGGCTGACCGAGGTGGCGCCGAAGCTCGGCCCACGCACTGCCAAGTTCTGGACGCACCTGAAGGGTGCCAACGCGCAGGCCAACCCGGAGTTGATGCGGCTTGCCTTGAAGCTTGCAACTGGTGCGGGCAAGACCACGGTCATGGCGATGATCATCGCTTGGCAGACGGTCAATGCGGCAAGGCATCCGAACAGCAAGACCTTCTCGCGTGGCTTCCTGCTGGTAGCTCCTGGCATCACGATCCGCGACCGCCTGCGGGTGCTGCTGCCGAATGACCCGGAAAGCTACTACCGTAACCGCGAGATCGCCCCCTCGGATATGCTGGGTGATATCGACAAGGCGAAGATCGTCATCACCAACTACCATGCCTTCAAGCTGCGTGAGCGGGTGAACCTGTCAAAAGGCACGCGCACGGCGTTGGCCGGGTGGCGCGGAGAGGAAATCCAGACGCTGGAATCTGATGGTCAGATGCTGCAGCGGGTCATGCCCGAACTCATGGGGATGAAGAATATCGTCGTGCTGAACGATGAGGCTCATCATTGCTATCGTGAGAAGGTCAAGGATGCCGACGGTGAGACCGAGGCCGATCTGAAGGGAGATGAGAAGGCCGAGGCGAAGGAACAAAACGAAGCGGCCAGGATGTGGATTTCCGGTCTTGAGGCCGTGAAGCGCAAGCTGGGCATCTCCTTGGTCTACGATCTCTCGGCGACACCATTTTTTCTACGGGGCTCGGGCTATGCCGAGGGTGCGCTGTTTCCTTGGACGATGAGCGATTTTTCCCTGATGGACGCGATCGAATGCGGCATCGTGAAACTGCCTCGTGTGCCAGTGGCGGACAATGTGCCGGGAGGCGATACGCCGAAGTTCCGCAACCTCTGGGACCATATCGGGAAGAAGCTGCCGAAGAAGGGGCGCTCAGGGGGTAAAACACTTGATCCGCTCAGTCTGCCGCCGGAACTGCTCTCCGCACTCGACGCGCTCTATGGCCACTATGAAAAGACCTTCGAGTTGTGGGAGGCGGCCCGGATCGGTGTGCCGCCGGTTTTCATCGTGGTCTGCAACAACACGGCCACGTCGGATCTGGTCTACAAATACATCTCGGGCTTCGACCGTGAAAGCGACGATGGCACGACCACGCTGGAGAACGGCCGCCTCGCGCTGTTCCGCAACTATGATGAATTCGGAACCCGCCTTGCCCGGCCGAACACGATCCTGATCGACAGTGCGCAACTCGAATCCGGTGATGCGCTCGACAAGGATTTCCGCGAGATGGCAGCCGATGAGATCGAGCGTTTCAAGCGGGAACTGGTCGAACGCAGTGGCGACATGACCGCTGGAGACAAGATCGACGAATCTACACTGCTGCGCGAGGTGATGAACACAGTCGGCCGCAAGGGCAAGCTTGGCGAACAGATCCGTTGCGTGGTCTCTGTCTCGATGCTGACCGAGGGCTGGGATGCGAACACCGTCACCCATGTCCTCGGCGTTCGCGCATTCGGCACTCAGCTTCTGTGCGAGCAAGTGATGGGACGGGCGCTCCGTCGCCAGTCCTATGAACTGAACGAACAGAATCTGTTCAACGTCGAATATGCTGATGTTCTCGGTATTCCCTTCGATTTCGCCGCCAAGCCGACGGTTTCGCCGCCACAGCCGCCGGCGGATACGGTGCGTGTTCACGCCATGAAACCCGAACGGGACAAACTGGAGATCACCTTCCCTCGGGTAGAGGGCTATCGGGTTGAGCTGGAAAATGAACGGCTCGATGCGAAGTTCGGTTCCGATCACGTACTGGAACTGACGCCGGAACTCGTCGGCCCTTCCGTCACCAAAAACCAGGGGATCGTCGGTGAGGGTATTGACCTGACGCTGGAGCATCTGGGCGAAATGCGCGCCTCGACTGTCATGTTCCGCCTGACCGAGCGGCTTCTTTATACCAAGTATCGTGATCCTGGCGACGCGCCTAAGCTGCACCTCTTCCCTCAGTTGAAACGCATTACCCGCAACTGGATCGACGCCTGTCTGAAGTGTCATGCCGGCACGTTCCCGGCTCAGGTGCTTTACCATGAGATTGCCGACATGGCCTGTGAGCGGATCAAGGCAGCGATTACCGAGACGCTGGAGGGTAACCGCCCGGTCAAGGCGATCCTCGACGCCTATAACCCGACTGGTTCGACCTCCTACGTGAACTTCACCACCTCGAAGAAACTGCGTTGGCAGACCGATCCGCTGAAATCCCATGTCAACTGGGTGATCTGCGACAGCGACTGGGAGGCGGAATTCGCCCGCGTGGTGGAAAGCCACCCGCGTGTGCTGGCCTATGTCAAGAACCAGAACCTGGGGCTGGAAGTCCCCTATCTCTACGGCTCCACCCCGCGGCGCTACCTGCCGGATTTCATCGTGCAGGTGGACGACGGACAGCCAGAACCGCTGAACCTGATCGTCGAGGTCAAGGGCTACCGCGGCGAGGACGCCAAGGACAAGGCCAACACCATGCGCAGCTACTGGGTGCCGGGGGTGAACAATCTCGGCAAGTTCGGCCGCTGGGCCTTTGCCGAGTTCACGGTGGTGTTCGAGATGCAGAAAGATTTCGACATGCTGGTCGAGCAGGTCGTAGCGGGGAAGACAGAATGAAGACCGAACTGATCCATCAACTCACCGCGACCTTCGAAGGGCACGCCCAGCAGACCGATGGGGGCGTGGACTACTGGCTGGGCCGTGACCTTCAGCACCTGCTGGGCTACAGCGAGTGGCGCAACTTCCAGAACGCCATCAACAAGGCCAAGACCGCCTGCGAGGTCTCGGGCCACGCCATCACCGACCATTTTGTTGATGTCAACAAAATGGTCGAACTCGGCTCTGGCAGCCGGCGCGAGATCGACGACTTGATGCTCACCCGCTTCGCCTGCTACCTGATCGCCCAGAACGGCGACCCGTCCAAGCCCGAGATCGCCTTCGCCCAGACCTATTTCGCCATCCAGACCCGCCGCGCCGAACTGATCGAACAGCGGATGCTCGAGGCCGAGCGTCTGGCTGCCCGCCGCAAGCTGACCGAGACGGAGAAGGAACTCTCCTCGGTCATCTACGAACAGACCGGCGGCAACCAGGATTTCGCCACCATCCGCAGTAAGGGCGACAAGGCGCTTTTCAACCACTCCACTGCCGAGATGAAGGCGCAGTGGAAGGTGCCGGACAACCGCCCGCTGGCCGATTTCGCCCCGACCATCGTGCTGAAGGCCAAGGACTTCGCCACCGAGATCACCATCTTCAACGCCCGCGAACACAACATGCGGTCCGAACGGACCATCTCGGCCGAGCATGTCACCAACAACGAGGCGGTGCGCCAGACGCTGCTCAGCCGGGGCATCCGTCCCGAAAGCCTGCCGCCCGACGAGGACATCAGGAAGGTCGAACGCCGCCTTGCCTCGGACGACCGCAAGACCATCACCAAACCCGAACGGCTGGAAGACTGATCCATGGCGAAGAAACCCGTCGAGGTCGAAAGCCTCACCCATGACGCCACGCGCAAGAACATCCCGACGGCGGAGTTCGAGAGCCTGATGCGCGAGCAGGACAAGACGCCGATCCAGCTGGCCTATGCCCGCCGCAACCCCGACCTGGATCCGCAACTGGTGTGGCGCGGCAAGGATATGGGGGACTGGTCGGACCTGATCGTGCAGGCGCCGCCGCTCTATATCCAGGAGAAGGTCCACCCCAGGGTGCTGATCGACGATCTGAAGCGGCAGTCGAAGGCGCGGGCGGATGCGGCGGCCCCGGCGGCGCAGGCCGACATGTTCGCCGATTTCAACGGCCTGCCCGACGACATGGAGGCGAAGACCGAGTTCTACGCCCATGACCAGCACTGGTCGAACCGGATGATCTCGGGCGACTCGCTGTCGGTCATGGCCAGCCTCGCCGAGCGTGAGGGGCTGCGCGGGCAGGTGCAATGCATCTATTTCGACCCGCCCTATGGCATCAAGTTCAACTCGAACTTCCAGTGGTCCACCACCTCGCGCGATGTGAAGGACGGCGACAGGGGGCATATCACCCGCGAGCCCGAACAGGTCCGCGCCTTCCGCGACACCTGGCGGGACGGCATCCATTCCTACTTGACCTATCTGCGCGACCGGCTGACCGTGGCACGGGATTTGTTGAGCGAGAGCGGCAGCATCTTCGTGCAGATCGGGGATGAGAACGTCCATCGCGTGCGGGCGCTGATGGATGAGGTGTTTGGGGATGAGAATTTTATAGACCAGATTATCTTCCAGACGTCCAGTGGGCGTGTCTCAGATGGTCTCGATGGCGTCTATGATGTAATCCTATGGTATTCGAGAAACAAAGAGCTCGTCAAAATCAGAAAGGCTAAAAAGCCGCGAACAGACAAGCAACTTGATACCGCATATAACGAGCTTCAGTTTGAAGACGGAACATCTCGCACAATGACCCGCGCTGAGCGCGATGGTGATGTTGAAATTCCTTCGGGAGCAAGACGATTCCGACCAGGGCAGACGCAAAGTCAAAGCGGTGGAGCGTCTTCGAGATTTACGCTCCCTTTACAGGGAAAGCTATTTCAACCGCCAGCTACTGGGGGTTGGCGCACGTCAGAGTCGGGTTTCCAAAGAGCCGAAAAGGCAAGCAGACTGAGTCCACGAGGTCGCTCTGTAGCCTATCGACTTTGTGACGCCGATAATCCGATGATCCAGATGACGAATATCTGGACCGATACCGTCTTTGTATCGTTTGGTTCAGATAAAGCATATATCGTTCAGACAAATCCACTGGTGATACAACGCTGCATCCTGATGGCCAGCGACCCCGGCGATCTGGTGCTCGATCCCACCTGCGGCTCGGGCACCACGGCCTATGTGGCCGAGCAATGGGGGCGGCGCTGGATCACCATCGACACCTCCCGCGTCGCCATCGCGCTGGCCCGCTCGCGCCTGATGGGCGCGCGCTATCCCTATTACCTGCTCGCCGACAGCCCCGAGGGACAGAAGAAGGAAGCCGAGATCACCCGCACCGCACCGAAGACCTCGGCTACCTGGGGCTCGGTCCGGCAGGGCTTCGTCTATGAGCGCGTGCCGCATATCACGCTGAAGTCGATCGCCAACAATACCGAGATCGACGTGATCTGGGAGCGGATGCAGCCCGCGGTCGAGGACGCCATCGCCGGGCTGAACGCCGCCCTTCGCGGCCACGCCACCCCTTTCAAGGTGGAGAGCGGCGGCCGCGCCGGGGCGAAGATCGACTTCACCGTTGAAGGAGAGGTCCGGCTGCCCTCGGGCGAGATGGCGCCCGCGAACGGCTTCATGGAATGGGAAATCCCGCGCGAGGCGCCCGCAGGTTGGCCCACAAGCGCGAGGGAGGCGCTGGCGCGGTTCTGGCAGGCGCGCGTCAGTCGGCAGAAGGAGATCGACGCCTCGATCGCCGCCAAGGCCGAGTTCGAATACCTCTACGACAAGCCCTATTCCGACAATTCCAAGGTTCGCGTGGCCGGGCCCTTCACGGTCGAAAGCCTCTCGCCGCATCGCACGCTGGCGGTGGACTGGGACGACGAGCTGGTCGACACGCTCGACGCCGCCGAGGGCAGGCGCAAGGCCGCCGAGCGCGACGACCGCGCCGAGGATTTCGCCCAGATGATCCTGGAAAACCTCCGCGCCGCCGGTGTCCAGCAGGCGCACAAGGAGGACCGGATCAGTTTCACCGCCCTGACCGGCTGGCCCGGCCGCTACATCTGCGCCGAGGGGCAGTTCATGGAGGGCGAGCGCCAGCGCCGCGCCGGCATCTTCATCGGCCCCGAATTCGGCACCGTCAGCCGCCCCGATCTGGTGGCGGCCGCGCGCGAGGCGGGCGACGCCGGTTTCGACATGCTGATCGCCTGCGCCTTCAACTACGACGCCCATTCGGCCGAGTTCGACAAGCTGGGCCGGGTGCCGGTGCTGAAGGCGCGGATGAACCCCGACCTGCATATGGGCGGCGATCTGAAATCGACCGGCGCGGGGAACCTGTTCGTGATCTTCGGCGAGCCGGATATCCGGATTGTCGAGGACGGGGACATGCTGACCGTGCAGGTCTTCGGCGTGGACGTGTTCAAGCCGCAGACTGGCGAGGTGCAGAGCGAAGGGACGGACGGCATCGCCCTGTGGATGCTGGATACGGATTACAACGAGGAGTCGTTCTTCGTCCGCCACGCCTATTTCCTTGGGGCGAACGATCCTTACAAGGCGCTGAAGACCTCGCTGAAGGCGGAGATCGACGAGGAGGCGTGGGACAGCCTTTATTCCGACACATCCCGGCCCTTTCCGAGGCCCAAATCCGGACGTATCGCTGTGAAGATGATCAACCACCTTGGGGATGAGGTGATGAAGGTGTTTGCGGTGGGGTGAGAGGATGGAACGAATTCTCCAAAAGGAGGATGAGGATTGCGGAGTTGCCTGCGTTGCAATGCTGATCCAGCGCTATACTGGGTGCCCGGCAGGTTCCTCGTATGACGCTGCGCGAGCAGTGATGTTTGGTGCGAACGAAATCGGCCTGACCAAGCGTAAAGACCTCGCCAGAGCTCTCAACCCATTTCGAGTTCTCGTAGGAACAAAGAGGATTGGATTTGTCCCAAAATCCAAAAATGATATGGGGCTAGATTTTGATGCGATTGTGGGGACAAGACCAAGACAGGACAACTCCTGGCACTGGATGGTTTGGGACAGCATAAATCAAAAACTATTGGATCCGGATAGGAAAGATCGCAACTATCGGGTGGTAACCCATTATATCAAGATTATGCCTGCGCCATGAGCTTCCGGATCGCCGACACTTTCACCGACAGCCTCGCCCGTCTGACCGCGCAAGAGCAGAAGGCGGCCAAGATCACCGCCTTCGACCTGCAATCGAACCCGGCAGGCAATGGGTTGTCGTTCCACAAGCTCGACCGGGCTAAGGATCAGAACTTCTGGTCGGTCCGGGTGAACAGCGATATCCGCATCATTGTCCACCGGACGGAAGGCGACATCCTGCTCGCCTATGTCGACCACCACGACGACGCCTACAAATGGGCCGAACGGCGCAAGATCGAGCGCCACCCGACCACCGGCGCGATGCAGATGGTGGAGGTGCGAGAGCGTGTCGAAGAGGTCGAGATTTACCGGCCGAAGGAACATGCTGCACCCACTGCAAAACCTGCGCCCCGCCTTTTCGACAATCTTCGCAAGTTCGAACTCATGGCCTTCGGCGTGCCGGAGGACTGGGTCGAGGATGTCCGCAAGGTGACCGAGGACACGCTGTTCGACATCATCGAGCATCTGCCGCAGGAGGCTCAGGAAGCGCTGCTGAAGCTTGCGGTCGGTGAACAGCCGCAACCGGCCGAACCCGTTGCCCCCGAAGCCGATCCCTATACGCATCCCGATGCACAGCGCCGGTTCCGCGTGCTGACCAACGTGGACGAGCTGCAACAGGCGCTGGACTACCCTTGGGACAAATGGGCGGTTTTCCTGCATCCTGCACAGCGATTCCTTGTCGAGCGGAGCTACAACGGCCCCGCTCGTGTGACCGGATCAGCCGGCACCGGCAAGACCATTGTCGCCCTGCATCGTGCCGTGCATCTGGCGCGGGCCAATCCGGGCGCGAAGGTGCTGCTCACCACCTTTTCCAAAGCGCTCGCGAACGCGCTGAAGGCGAAGCTCGCCACGCTGCTGGCCTCGGCACCGGACCTGGCCGGACAGATCATTGTCAAGGCGATCTCGTCGGTGGGCTATGATCTTTATGCCGCGAGGTTTGGGCCGCCCAACATCGCCAATTCGGCATTGATCCGTTCTCTCCTGATCAAGGCTGCCGCTGAGGTGGATGCCCCGCAGTTCGCGCCGCAGTTCTTGCTGGGGGAATGGGCAGATGTCGTTGACGCATGGCAAATCCGGACTTGGGAAGATTATCGGGATGTTGCGCGCCTTGGCCGCAAGACCAGGATTGGTGGTAAACAACGAGAAGCGCTTTGGGCGATCTTCGAGAAAGTGCGTGCCGGCTTGGAAGAGCGAGGTGTGGTCACCTGGTCTGATGTCTTCGGACGAGTGACAGATGACATTGCTGATCGGGGAGGGCGACCCTACGATTTTGCAGTTCTGGATGAGGCACAGGATATCAGCGTTGCCGAGGCCAGGTTTCTCTCGGCCCTCGCCGGAGACAAGGAGAATGGCCTGTTCTTCGCAGGCGATATCGGTCAGCGCATCTTTCAGCAACCGTTTTCCTGGAAGCTGCTTGGTATAGATGTCCGGGGGCGTTCCTCGACACTTCGGATCAACTACCGGACATCGCACCAGATTCGTGCGCAGGCGGACCGACTGCTCCCTGGGGCGGTATCTGACGTTGATGGCAACACCGAGACCAGGCGTGGCACTGTGTCGATTTTCGACGGACCACCGCCGCTCATCGAGTCATGCAAGGACGCAGGCGACGAAACGGTCAAGGTTGCTGCCTGGCTTCAGGCCCGTAGTGCAGAAGGAATCCAACCCGAAGAGATTGCCATCGTTGTCCGCTCGGATGCGGAACTTGGTCGTGCGCGCAGCGCTGTGAAAACGGCGAAGCTTCGCCATGTCGAACTGGGAGAGAAAGTTGAGATGACTGCGGGGGCAGTGTCGATATGTACGATGCACTTCGCCAAGGGGCTTGAGTTCAGGGCTGTGGCTGTGATGGCGTGTGATGATGACATCATCCCCCAGGCCGAGCGTCTCTCAGGAATAGCCGACAAAGCTGATCTGGAAGCAATATATGAAACCGAGCGTCATTTGCTCTATGTTGCCTGCACACGCGCAAGGGACTGCTTGCTGGTATCCGGTGTGGAGCCAATGTCAGAGTTCGTGGATGATCTGGTGTCGTGATGATCGAGCGGGGACTTAGGAAACATCCAATGGAACTTCTTTCCGACCGTTCCCCAATGAGCTGGCTACGGGAGAGAGATATCGATCTTCTCATGTGCTCTGAGCTTCACTCTCCTGGTGCGCTCCAATCCGCGTTCGGCAGGCTCTGCGCAGCGGCCGGTGCAGAGTTTCGGGGGGCCTGGGTATCACATAGCGATACCGACGGCGAATCCGACTTGATCGTGAGTTTCCAGGTAGGTCGGCAGACAACCGTCCTATTGGTGGAAAACAAGATCACGGCCACGTTCCAGCCAAATCAAGCCTTACGATACACGGATAGGGCCCTGCGCTGGCAGGAGCAGTATAATGTGTTGACGAAGACTGTCCTGATATGTCCGGAGGCCTATCTTGCTCGCGGGACTGCAGAGCTTTTCGATGTCCGTTACAGCTACGAGAAAATCGTCGAGACCCTTGATGGAGTACAAGACCCTCGATCGAAGTTCTTGGCCCGGTGCCTCAACGATGGCATCGTTGCGTATCGGCGGGGATACCAGATGGTGCCTGACGCCGAGGTGACAAGCGTCTGGGCTGTGATCTGGAATATCGCTCAACGAGAAACCCCCGATCTGCGCATGACCCGTCCGGCCGAGAAGCCGGGCCGTTCCACATGGGTCTACTTCTACGACCCTCTAGGCTTTGATGCGGCGGTCCGGGGGAAGTGCGTCATTGCCTACAAAGCTGAGCGAGGGCAGGTTGATCTGCAATTCTCCAGCATGCGGCCCGAGACACTGGCGAGCCTCGTTCATGATCTCCCGCTTCCAGCCGACACCGAGATTGTCAAGGCAGAAAAGTCCGCGAGCCTGCGATCGTTCGTCCCGAAAGTTGAATTCACAAAGCCAGCCGGTCCCCAGGAAGGCGCGATTTCCGTCGGCCTTCGTCAGGCTGAAGTCTTCCGTAAATTCTTTGTGGATTCTGGTCTGGCAGAGAGGTTTAGCCGGCATCAGGTTACCCATGAACAGGGCTAACGGCCAAAGCGGACGGTCGTGCAGCATGTGGCGCAGGCCAGTAGGCAGTGCATGAATGGCCATTTGTGCTTGACACTGTGTTACATGCAGCAGTCCCGATGCTGCTATTGAAGAGCATCAGTTATGAGAATAGACTGCAACCGCAGCCATTAGCTCCAGAGCGTATCCATGACGGCAGACTTTGGTTTTTTCGAAGAGAGACTGTACGAAGAACAACCCAATCGTTCAAAAGACAGCCGATCGTCATTTCAAAGAGACCGCGCGCGCATAATGCATTCAGCAGCCTTTCGGCGGCTCCAAGGCAAGACACAGGTGATGGGAACGGGCGAAGGTGATTTCCATCGTACTCGGCTGACACATTCTATCGAGGTAGCCCAAATCGGCTATGGTCTTCTAGAAGCCCTACGGTTTAGGCGAGCCTTCTTTCCGAAGGATGCTCAAGCTTGGCTGCCACCGCGAGATCTCATTGAAGCTGCCTGCCTCGCTCATGATCTTGGTCACCCTCCCTTTGGCCACAAGGGAGAGCAAGCGCTACACAGGGCGATGTTGAGGCACGGCGGATTCGAAGGAAACGGTCAAACCCTTAGGATTCTAACGAAACTCGAGAAATATAAGGAGCGAGGGAAAGGACTGTATCCAACACGCCGCTTGGTTCTCGGGATCTTAAAGTATCCGCGTTCGATGGATTCCTTCAATCTTGGCAACTACGCGATGAAACCGCCTAAGTCGTTTCATGAGGACGAGACAAGTGTCGTTAAGTGGGCCCTCGAGGGATTCTCCGAGGCCGATCGAATACAACTGATAGAATCCGCAGACGGTAAAGGGGCTCATCATAGCCTTGATTGTAGTATCCTCGAACTCGCCGACGATATCGCTTATGGTCTTCACGACATCGAAGATATCGTCGCGCGTGGTCTCGCGTCAACCAACGAAGTGCAACAAGAAGTTACCAACGTGTTCAAGAAATTCGACGGTTCTGCGCTCTCTGGTTTTGATGCGCAATCGGTTTGTAGTGGCCTACTATCCAACAGCTTTCAGAGGAAGCAAACTATCTCCGGACTTGTGAACCTCTTTGTGACCAATGTAACGATATCAGAGAATCCCTCGTATGAGCACCCACTTCTTCGATTCAATGCAAGTCTCCCCGAGCAGCATACTGCCCTCTTAAAATCCCTCAAGGGGATTGCCTACGAACTCGTAATTCGTAAGGCGAAAGTTCAACAGCTCGAGCGACGCGGTCAAATGGTTGTAGCGCAAATTTTCGACACACTTATTTCAGATCCTGAGCATCTTATTCCCCCATCTTCTTGGCAAGATGGATGTGTTGAGAGCTCTACAGAGCGCCGTGTATGTGACTACGTAGCTGGCATGACAGACAGCTATGCGGAACGCCTGTACAAGCGCCTCTTTAGCCCGGGTTTCGGAAGCAGTGGTGACGAACTGTAGACGTGTTCAGTACGGTTTCGGCGCGGTCGAGACAGCGCGCGGCTATCCGGGTCGATCTGCGGTGGCGGCCCAGAGCTGCCGGTCGTCGCCCACAGCTGCCGTGAAGTGGCGCTCCCCAAAGCCGACGCTCGACGAGCAGCGCAGCAACTTCGCGTCTTCATGGTAGCGATCCGCCCCACCTGCGACGCGCGACTACGTTGCGATAGGCGAGCGCACATTGTACCAGTTTTCGTGCCTTATCGGATGAGAGCGTCTCAGCATGGCCAAAGTGCCCTTCACTGTCTCCGCACGAGCGGCCCGGTTGATCGGGAGGGAAAACGTCGCTACCTCGCAGGGCGCGGTAACCGAATTGGTCAAGAACGCCTACGACGCGGACGCGTCCGTCTCGGCAGTCCTGTTCATGCCCCGCTGGACGGCCATCCCGACCGAACTCGACGACAACGAGCGGGAAGCGCTTAAGGCTGTACTGCCCGAGACCGAGGAGATGTTCGAATTCTTCGGCGGCAGATGGACAGCGAAGGGCGATTGGACCGCGAGCCAAGAGGCTGCGATCGCCAACCTGCACTCTCGGGTGCTAGATTTGTGGATCGTCGACAACGGTGCCGGCATGTCCGTCAAGACGATCGAGGACCACTGGATGGTCATCGGTACCGATGCGAAGGATCTCAACGCCACGTCGAAAGGCGGTCGCGTGGTCACCGGCGCGAAAGGGATCGGACGGTTCGCACTGGATCGGCTGGGCCGGCAGTGCGAGCTATTCTCCGCCGAAGGGGAAACCGACGAGATATCTCACTGGCTGGTGGACTGGTCCGCGTTCGAAGGCACCGGCAAAGTCATTGGCGACGTGGAGGCGGTTCTCGAGTCTGAGCGCCGACAACTCGTGTCACTGTATCGGGACTACGGGCTTGAAGACACCTTGCCCAAGGAAACGCCCGAACGCGAAGGCGTGTCGCGTCCGATCGACTATTCGACCGGCACAGCCATCAGGATCGGCCTCCTGAACGACATATGGGACGAGAAGGACAGTATCCGGCTCAAGGAAACGCTGGAAGCGCTTCTTCCACCCCATGATCGGGGCGATTTCGATATCTTCGTGCACGACCATCGCGTACCGCTTGAAAGCGGGTTCATCGACAATTTCCCGCCCGACCAGTTCGACTATCGCATGCTCGCCGATGTGACGGCGGACGGCCAGGTGGAAATCACACTCCAGCGCCAAGAGGTCGATTTCGATCGGATCAGCCCGACCTTCTTTGAGCTCCCGGCGATGCAGAAGCCACTATATAGGCGCGTCGACTTCCAGGCGGGCGAGATCACGTACTCCAAGCCGTTGACCGAGTTGATCGACCGCAAGGAGGATCCCCGACAGTTCCTGGACATCGGTCCGTTTTCCTTCACGCTCTATTTCTTCAAGCTCACCAACGCGACCGCCGACAACCTTGAGCGTTTCCCGCAGAAGAACTTCGACGTGGCGGCCCGCAAACGCTGGCTCGCCAATTCGGGCGGCATACGTCTGTATCGCGACAATTTCCGCGTCCGACCGTTCGGCGAACCGCGATCTCCGGCATACGACTGGCTGTCAATGGGCGAACGCTCGACACGGAACCCCGCGCAGGCATCAAGGCCAGGATGGCGCGTGTCCCCAAGCCAAGTTGCGGGCACCATCCATCTGACGAAACGTGATAATCCCTCGCTGGCCGACCAATCTAACCGCGAAGGCATCATGAACGAACGCGCGTTCTCCGCCTTCCGCCGACTTGTCATCGCGCTGATTCGGGAATTCGAACGTGATCGCGCCTACGTGCTCCAGCACTTCCAGCAAGCCTTCGAGCTGGACAATCCCGAACCTGCTGAGGTGGAGGAAGGCCGCGCGATCGCCGAAAAGGCGCTGGAAGCGGACAAGCCGTCGGTGGCAGGGGACACTGCTGAGCCCCAGATGGACCTGGGGCCCGCGCCGTCGGCGTCGGCGGGCGGAAGCCGCGATGACCTGCTCAAGGTTTCGAAGGCATACGGATCGGAGCGGAAGAAGAACGAAGCGCTGCGCGACGACATCCAGGTCATGCGCGGTATGGCAACCTTGGGAACGGTCCTGGTCTCGTTCACCCACGAACTCCGTCAGATCCGCGCCAATATCGAGACCAGATCCCAGCGCCTTTCGGATGCCATCCAGGACGTCGTGAGCGACGAGAAACTGGCGGCGGTCGACGAGATGAGCAGCCCGTTCCGTATCCTCGAGCGGCTTAGACTGCAGGACCAGAAGGTCAGCCGCTGGGTCAATTTCGCTCTGACGGCCGTCTCGCCGGCCAAGCGCCGCAGGCGTCGGATCGATCTGGGAGAGTATCTCGGGGGCATGTACACCTACTGGGGCGACTTCCTGACATCCAGGTCGATCGAGTTGAAGACCTATGTGGAAAGCGGCGCCGAGTTGGAAGTCCTGGCGCACGAGATCGACCTGGACAGCGTGTTCTACAACCTCATCAATAATTCGATCGAGGCTCTCGTCCGCCCCTCGGCACAAACCAGCCGCGAGATCTCGATCAAGGTGGTGTCGGGCGAGGATGGCGGGGCGGAGATCCAGTACAAGGACAACGGTCCGGGCCTATCGGCCGAATTCCCGACGCGTGACGACATTTTTCTTTTCGGGGTGACCTCGAAGAAGGAGGAAGCGGCGGGGGATGCGGTAGGAACCGGCCTTGGCATGTGGCTGCTCAAGAACGTGGTCGACGAGTATGGCGGTAAGGTCAGGCTCGACTGCGAGCCCGGAGAAGCCGGTTTCGCGATCTCGATCACGTTGCCGACGACCGGCGACAACGAATAGGCGCTCCAATGGAACAGGACCAGACCGACCTCCCCACCATCGTTTATGTTGACGAGAACCAGGACGCGCTGGAGGACTTCGGTATCGACGCGAAAAAGTCCGGACTCTTTTCCCAGGTCGTCCTGCTGAGCCCTGAGCCTCGCCTCGACGAGATGATCGCCGTCCTCGTTGAGTTGAAGTTCGAGGCCTTGGTTTCGGACTTCAGATTGGCCGACGCGGCGCCCGTGGACTACAACGGCGCCCAGTTGGTGGAACGCTTCGGGCAAGTCAGACACGATTTCCCCTGCTTCATCCGGACGTCGTACGAGCACGAAGCCCTGCACGAGGCCGACGATGTGAACACCGTCTACGCCAAGGAAAACCAGTCGTCGCAGGATATCCGACCGCTGCTCGAACGGGTCAACCTGCAGGTGGCACGGCACCGCAAGCAGGTAGAGGCCTGGACCGCGGAGTTGTCCGAGTTGCTCGAACTGGACAGGTCCGGGCTTTCGGCAGACGTCATCGACAGGATACTCGCTCTCGACTCCTGGCTGGAATCAGGGCTTGGCTCCGACGACGCCCTGCCCGGCCTCTCGAAACGGGCGGTTCTCGAGAAGCGCGTTTTCGAAGGCCGGCAGGCGCTGATCGACGAGACCGAGCATCTCGTCGCCGATATCCGGAAGACGCTGTATGAGTGAGGTGCTACTCGTTCGTGGAAGCATGCCGACCCGGACCGCGGTGGAGACGCGGACCAAGTATCAATCATATCGTGCAGACCTGAAACGGGATTTTCACGGCGCTTGCGGATATTGCGGCGACGAGGACGTGCGGGTGGACGCCGTGGTATTCCACATCGACCATTTCGCGCCCAAGTCGCGGTTCCCGGACCTCGCCGTCTCCTACGGCAACCTCGTCTATGCCTGCCGCTATTGCAACGTGAGCAAGTCCGACCATTGGATCGGCAAGGACGCGGCCGTCCATCACGACGGAAAACAGGGGTTCGTCGACCCTTGCACGGAGGACTACGAGAAACATCTTGTACGGCTGGCATCGGGCAGGATAGTCGGAAAGACCGAGCTGGGGCGCTACATCGTCGGCAGGCTCAAGCTCAACCTGATCCGCCACGAGCTCCTTTGGCAGGCCAGAAGGGCGAGGAAGCTTCGCGACGAAGTGGACAGGCTTCTGGACGAACTTGCGGCGCGCGGCCAAGGCGACGGATCCGGTCACCACGAGCTGCTGAAGCGGTACCGCTCCCTGAACCGAGCGATCGAGGACTATGAACTTCGTGCCTATGTCTGAAGCGAGGCGGTCGATCCGCTATACCGGCGCGGTCTATACGCCGGAGCCGGTCGCCCGAGCCCTCAGCGAACTGGTCGCGGCCCATGCCGGCGGTATCGACGGTCGCGTGCTCGAACCGAGCGTCGGCGACGGTGCCTTCCTATCCGCGCTCGCGCGCACGTTGCCTGAGCACCCCTTCACCGCGGTCGACATCGACAGCGTGGTGATCGAGCGCCTTCGTGCGCGAAAGGCCGACGTCCCGTCACGGTCGGAATTCCATGTCGGCGATTTCATAGGCTTCGCCTGCGACCGTCTCGAAGCCGGCGAACCCTCTTTCAGCATGGTCGTCGGCAACCCGCCTTTCATCCGCAAACAAAATTTCTCGGAAGAGTTCGGCGACGTCGTCGAGCGGTTGGGCGCGCTGACGGACTACCCCGCGAAATCGCTCAAGAACAGCTGGGCCGCGTTCCTCGTCGCCTCCGCGCACCTGATCGGCGCGCGTGGATTGGTGGCCTTCATCCTGCCCTACGAACTGATGACGGTCGCGTACGGCCAGACGGCACTGCTCCATCTCTTGGAGATATTCGATCGCATCGACCTCTATGTTCCTAACGAGCGCGCTTTTCCGGAGATCGACCAGGACGCGATCATCCTTTTCGGCCGGAAGGGCTTGGACGACGAGCGGGGCCTCCGGCTGCAGCACGTGGCGTCACTGAGCGACCTGTCGACAGCGACCGAACACCGGGTGCCTGTGGACAAACCCGCCAACCTTTCGCTCGAGCTCAACGGCTTCCTGATCGAACCCGGAACAATCGACAGGCTTCGCAGGATGCGCTCCAGCGTCTCGCGTATCTCCGATTTCTGTTCGAACGCGCCGGGTGTCGTCACCGCGGCGAACGACTTCTTCATACTGGCTGCCGACCGCGTCCGCGAGCTTGGACTGGACGAATTCGCGCTGCCGATCCTGAAGCGGGGAAGCCTCCCGAAGACCTCGCCGATCTTCACGTCCGACGACTTCGAAGAACTGGCGGAACGCGAGCGGAGCAGACTGCTCAAGATCACGGCACCTAAGGAGGACCTCACGGACGCGGCGCTGGCCTATGTCGTGACGGGCGAACTCCAGAAATTGGACGAGCGCTACAAGTGCCGCAACCGCAAACCCTGGTACAATGTGCCCCTGGTCACGCCGGCCGCGGGTTTCGTGTTCCGGCGATCGCACGAGTTTCCGAGGCTCGTCATCAACGAAGCCGGCGTCTACGTCACGGACAACGTCTACGGCATAACCCCCAAGTCGGGGTACACCATTCGTGGCATTTGCTATTCGTTCTATAACTCTCTGACGTTCCTGTTCGCCGAGATGGACGGTCGGTTTTACGGCGGCGGCGTATTGGAACTTTCCCCAGTTGAGTTTCGGAACCTGCCGCTCGCCTACCACGAGCCTTCCAACGAGGAATTCGAGGCTTTCCTCGAAGTGCATCGGTCGGGGGACGTCGATGCCATCCTGGATTTCGGCGACGGATGGCTGGCCAGAAAGCTTCGGTTGTCCCACTCCGACCTGGACGAGCTTCGTCTGGCATGGTCGTCTGTCCGATCCCATAGATTGCGCCATGGCCGTCCCGGTCCCGCATCGACAGCTTTGTCAGGTGGTGCCGCGAAGTTTCCGCGATGATGATAGCAGTGCGGGACCCATGCTGCTGTGGTCCACCGAAGGAGCGTCTTCGCCGATGACGCCGACGTGATAGGCTTCAGTAGAGTATTGGACGACTGGACAAGTATGGCCTGCTGACTGATCATGCAGGCTTAACGCCGCAGTCCCCCCGAACGGCCGCTTAACCAATTTGCTGCGACGGCCATGCTGCACAGCCGTCAGGCTGCTTCCCGCCCAAGGTGCCAACTAGGGGTTCGAGCAGCATTGTCGGCTTTCGTTGCCGGTGGCTGCGATTTCTGGTTTTTTGTGTCTATTGATCGGGCCCTCAGATGCGGTTGAAGCCGCTGACCCCTCCTGATATATGACTATGTCATACCATGGAGATGCGGATGACCGTCAAAACCACGCTCAGCTTCACTGACCGCCACCACCAGTTCCTTTCGGAAAAGGTCGGGCAGGGTGTCTTCGCAACGCAGAGTGCCGCGGTCGCGGCAGCACTTGAACAGATGATGCAGGATGAGGAAGAACGAGAGGTGGCCCTCTCGGCCTTGACTCAGGGAATCCGGGCCAGGATGGAGACACCACGCGAAGCCTTCATCGACCAGGATGATACCTTTGCTATCGCACAGGCCACCATTGGCGCAGCGCGTGGCGCGTGATCTACCGCATCCGTTTCCATCCACTCGTTGCGCGTGACCTTGACGCGATAGCGAAGTGGATTCTCGACTATGCCGGGCCGGATGTTGCCGCGCGGAAGCTGGCCGAGATCGAGGCGGTCATCGGAACGCTGAAGCACATGCCGCACAAGGGCAGCCTTCGGAACGAAATTGCTCCCGGTCTGCGTGCAATTCCGGCAGGCAGAAAAGCCGTCGTCGCCTTCGTGGTAGATGACGATGCAAGCGAAGTGCTGATCTATGCTGTTACCTATGGCGGCGCGGACTGGGCTATGCGGAGCATGTCTCGCCGAAGAGAAGGGTGATCAGGACCATGTGCCATTCACAGCGACAATTGACCGGCTGATGGCTTTGCCGCCTGAAAACGACGGGATGCTGCTGAGCGAGTTCGACGGCTTTGTCGCGGGCGTCCTCGTGTGCCCCGAGATGATCTTGCCAAGTGAGTGGCTGCCGCTGGTCTGGGGAGAAGAGATCGCCCCGCATTTGTAAATATGGACCAGGCAGCGGCCACACTGGATGCGGTGATGGCACACTACAACCGTGTGGCGCGTGATCTGGCGAAGAACCCTGCCGAGTATGAAGCCGTCTATGACAACGATCCCTTGTCGGGCGATCTGATGTGGGAGCCGTGGATCACCGGCTTTGAACGGGCGATGCAGTTGCGCCCCGATGCCTGGGAAGCGACAGTGGAAAGCAGCGACGAGGAAGTTGCTTCCAGCATTCCCATGCTCCTTGCCTTGCATGACATCGCCGAGGGCGGGTCGGAACTGGGCGAAGCTGCCATCAAGGAATTGGATGCGATGGCCCCGGACATGATCCCCGATCTGGTTGTCAATCTGAATGCCTGGGTGAAAGGGCAGGGCAGATCGCCGCGACCGGCAAATCTTCCCGGTGCTCCTGCCGCACGGGCCAGGGTCGGTCGCAACGATCCCTGTCCCTGCGGCTCTGAGCGCAAGTTCAAGAAATGCTGTGGGACTGACCTGATCCATTGATCGCATGGATTGGGAGGCTTCGAGCCAGAGTTGGCAAATGAAGTCCAAATCCTGCCCCCGCAACCACTTCTGTCATAAAACACTCGAAATCGAAGTGTGATCAAACGCTTAGGCCGCCCAAAGGGCGGCCTTTTCCATTTTGAAGCTGGCGGAATATCGGCCGCCCCCGGCCGGGCGGGAGCCTTGCGCGCTCAACGACCGTCCGTTTTAACGGGATAGTGCAGCAGCAGGCGATAACCGCCGCGCATCATCTTGATGCCGTGCGCGACGAGGCGACGGGCCTTGTTCTTGCGCGGATCGACTTCCCAATCCTGCTTGTTGCCTCTGAACCCGAGCAGCACTTCAGCGATGGTGCGATAGCTCTTGCCGTGCATCCGCGCGTCCAAGGCGCGTAGCGACAAGATGTGCCATTGGCGGAGTTGGGCGGGCATGACCCGAAACTCCGGGCCCGGCCGGCGGCCCGCGACGGAGCGCCAGAATCGGCGCGCCGCATGGGACCGCAGTTCGTAGAAAGCATCCAATGGCAAGAACGTGCCGTAGAAGGCCGCAGCGTCGGGATCGCTGCGGGGCAGCCACAATTGATGCGAGATGCCATCGGCCTGCCAGATTCCGTGCCAGCCATCAGCCGCTCGGCGCAGGTCGAGGCCGTCGAGATGGGCGAGCTTGATTGTCGGGCCACTCGCGTTGGTTAAATGCGCGGCGGGCAATAGCATGAAGGCGTTCGGATGCACGCGCGGCGACCAGAGCGGAGTTTGTAGATCAGCCGCCGTGTCAGGGTCGCTTGGGAAACAGTAAACCCCAGCAATCCGCGAACGCTTCAAGGTCGCGGCCAGATGGTCTCCCGGTCAGTGCGATGGTCTGGAACTCCTGACGATAATCGTCATTCCGGCGCAGGTACTCCCAAGCGAAACTGGAGGCGGCGAGCTGCCACATATATCCGTATGCCGCATCGTGCCACCACTCGATATCCAGCATGGCGTCACTCCTCCACGCTGAACCCTGATCGGATCATCGAAGCGATGGGAATCCGGGACTCGAGCGTGGTGGGAACTCCGCATTGACGATCAATCATCGGTGCTGATCGCCGTTTCCGCATGGCTACCCCTACAGCTTTTCGGCTCCCACACACAGCGATGCCGATGATCAGCGTGACAAGCCGCTCACGCCGACCATGATATGCAAGCCGGTATCCTTCATTCGCCCATCTTGATGAACCAAGTGATCGCCTTCCTGTAACCAGACTGCTCCAGCAGAGTGATCTTCGACTGCCAAGCCGCCGGACAGACGACCATAACAGAGGCGTCGCCTCGGATTTTCCGTGCGGCTTCTGCAGCTGCAAGTAAAGCGGCGGCTTTGGTGCAGCCTGCATCAAGTCCTTGAAACTGCTCTAACTCTTCATGGAAATAGTCATCGATCACGCCAACGGCCGAGATGTCGTGCGGGCTCGGGAAGTGCAGCGGGGTCGCTGGGTGCGAGATTGCATAGCCCCGCACCTTTCCACCCGAGTCCGAAACGAACATATCGCGGTCGCTCAAAGTCAGGCTGCGTTTCATCCACGACCCGAAGCGGTCGTCCGCCTCATCATGCGGCTTCCAAAAGAACGGGTGTAGTTTCTTCAGTATTTGCCTGTTCATGGCGCTTGAGGTGACAATGTTCGGGACATCTTCCTCAATTGCTTGCCTTACGTCAGTAAAATTGCGGGCTTCGCTCAAACCGGTCTTCGCAAAATATAGCGTGAGCGGCTGAAAGCCTTGACGGAGGTATTCGCCTTCCCAATCGCCCCCCTCGACACTGGAGGCCAGTAGTATACGAGCACCGGCATTCACTAGGTCGGCTTCGGCAGTTCGAAGAAGGGCTGCTCGTGTCTCCGGCGACGCTTCGGCCTTGATGAAGCAATCTTCCATGATGAGACCCGGCGGGCCGAACTCGCCAGCATAAATAGGAGGGACTGGCAAAAGAATTGAATGTGTCACGCCGATGATATCCCGGCCGGTATCAGCAACCAGCCATTGCTGACGGAACGCAGGCTTCTCAGCCTCCATCGCCAGCCTCACGGTAGCCAGAATTTTTTCTCGTGCAGCGCTGTCCAGCTTCCATAGTTCAGGGTCGAGCGCACAGCGAGCTTTGGCGTCGGCCAGCAGCAGTTCTGCGACTCCCTCCAGGTCTGAAAGCATGGCAGGTCGAATGGTTGTCCTCATTGGGAGGTCTTCCGCTTTTGTAGATCGTCGTCTAGCGACTGAAATTCTGCCAGTGATCGCAGACCAAGGAAGCATTGACAAAACAGCATAATTGTCCGAGGTGTTAGAAAATCTAACACCTGTGGCTTCGATGGTCCATAACGTCAATCTGAACGCGCTACGCGTGTTCGCCATTGCTGCGCGCTACGGTAACTTCCTGCGAGCGGCCGAGGTGCTGAACATCTCCCACGGCGCAGTTTCTCAACGCATCAAGCAACTTGAGCTTGATCTCGGGATCACCCTGTTCGAGCGAAAGGCGCGCGGGGTCAGTCTGACGCCGAACGGTGAGAGATATCGCGAGGCTGTCGAAGAGGCGCTATCGATTCTGACTACTGCGGCGGCAGACTTGGAACGCGTTGGTGCCCCGGTCATCCTACACCTCGGGGCGTCGTTCGCCTCCAGATGGCTCATGCCTCGAATGAAGCGCTTCGCTGCCCAGTTTCCGAGCGTATCCCTTAGAACCGAAACGCATGACGAATTGCTTCCGAGAAATCTTGGCCGAAACGAGATTGCGATTTGGCCGGGCAAGTCTATCATCAACGCTCCCGGCGATAAGGTGATGCGTCTCGCGGAACTACAATTCGTTGCTGTATGCAGCCCGCACCTACTCAGGCCCGATTGGCCATTGGACTTGGAGACGGTGTTATCTTTGCCACTCTTACAGGATTCAAATCGCAGATGGGAACGCCTGATCAATTCCGCAGGCCACACAAGGAACAGTCTGCTAAATTTCGATCGATCAGCTTTGGCGTTGGAGGCGGCGATCAATGGTCATGGAGTTGCCATTGCACCAACTTACATGATCGATGACGACCTCGCGGCGGAGCGTCTGGTGGAGATTTGGCGTAACCCCGACACCTCGGGCGAATACCTCTTCATGTCTTGGGCGGCGCAGCGAACGTCCCGCAATCCTGTTATACAGACAGTGAATTGGATTCTGTCTGAGTTCGGGCTGGAGGCGGCGCATTGATAGCTCTTACGCCCGCGTTCATGATGGTGGCGTGTGGGGACTGACAACGAATGGCCGGCGTCTTGCGTTGGTTACGCCTCAATGGCGAGCCCTTTCTGCCTTCCCAACTGCCGCCACGATACCGAACCGCCCTACACAACGCCCTCACCGCCAAGCTGGCGGGTCGATGACCCGCCGTCATGGACAAGGGTGAAAACTCATGGCTCTTTTCCACCACGGCGAACTTGCCGCTCAACATACGCGGCGTTGCCGCGCGATGGCGGGCGGCGCTGCGATATGTGAGGTCTCCGCGCCGCCCGCCATCGGTCACGCCCGATCCTGCGGCGGTTGGGTTCTGTCATGCGCGTCTGCCGGACGATCCATCTCGAATCCCATCTTTCCGAGTTTCGTCCATACAGCGCGCGCGTGTTCACCGTCCTCGCTGTTGAGCTTGCCGGCCATCCATATCAGCGCACCGTAGATCATGGCGCGGTCGTCGCCGATCAGATCCACGATGCCCGCCTTGACGACGAGACCGCCGAGTTCGATCAGGTGCCGCGTTCGCTTCCGGCGCTCGACCTGCCAGCTTCGCATGTCATGCCGCGCCCGTTGTGCCTGATGCCGGTTGTGCGCCGCCCGGTTGCGTTTGAGTGACGCCAGTGTCGTGCTCAGATGCCGGAGCAGATCGCCGTGATTTCCCGCGAAAGAAAGCCGCGCCGCGCTTGGCCCATGACCCCCTCTTTCCCGCATCGGTGGTTTCGGCCAGCGCGACGAGTGCTCCGGCCAGTTCCTCGGTGGTGAGGCCATCGGCCCCAGTGGCGATCACCAGTTTGCCAAGCTGCTGCACCTTGCGCGTTTTGAGTTCCCGCGCCTTGTCCTCAAGCGCTTTCAGTTCGGCGTCATAGTCTCTCGGTTTCCGCATCGTCGTGTCCTTTCCCGGTCGCAAGTGGTTGATGCGGTAAGGATAGTTGCGCGGACGGCGGAACGCAGTATTGTTGCCGGGACGGTCTGGCACAGTCCGGTCCATCCCGAGATTTTTTCGAGGGAGGGCGCGCTTATACGTCGTTCCGACGTGCGCTTCGCCGTGCTGATGATGGCCGCATGGCGATCTATCATCTTCACGTCAAGGTCATTGGCCGCAAGGCCGGGTCGAGCGCGGTGGCGTCTGCCGCCTACCGCTCGGCCTCGCGGATGCGCGACGAGCGCATCGACCGCGTGCAGGACTTTTCCAGCAAGCGCGGCGTCGTCCATTCCGAGGTGCTGTTGCCGGATGGTGCGCCCGAGCATCTTGGCGACCGCGAACGGCTCTGGAACGATGTCGAGGCGTTCGAGGTGCGCAAGGACGCCCAGCTTGCCCGCGAGGTGGAGTTCGCCATTCCGCGCGAGATGACGCAGGCGCAGGGGATCGCGCTGGCCCGAGACTTTGCGCAAACCGAATTTGTCGAGCAGGGCATGATCGCCGATCTGAATGTGCATTGGGACATCGGCGAGGACGGGATGCCCAAACCTCATGCCCATGTCATGCTCACCATGCGCTGCGTGGACGAGAACGGTTTCGGCCAGAAGGTGCGGGACTGGAACCGCGCCGAGATGGTGGAGCGGTGGCGCGAACGCTGGGCCGAACACGTCAACGAGCGGCTGGCCGAACTCGACATAGACGCGCGCATCGACCATCGCAGCCTTGAGGCGCAGGGCATCGGGCTGGAGCCGCAAAGCCAGATCGGCGCGCCGGCGCAGCGGATCGAGAGCGAAGGGATCGAAGCGGCCGACCGTGCGGACATGCACCGCGAGATCGCGCGGAACAACGGCGCGCGGATCATCGCCGATCCATCGGTGGCGCTGGACGCGATCACGCATCAGCAATCGACCTTCACGCGGCGCGACATGGCGATGTTCGCGCACCGGCACAGCGACGGCATCGAGCAGTTCAATGAGGTGATGGGCGCGATGCGCGGTTCGCCCGAGCTGATCGAACTTGGACAGGACGGACGCGGCGAGGACCGATTCACCACGCGCGACATGATCGAGGCCGAACAGCGCCTGCATCGTGCCGCTGAACTCATGGCCGAGAAGGAGCGGCATGAGGTCAGAGCGAAAGACAGACTCGACGCCCTTGCGCGCGCCGAACAGCGCGGCCTTGTCCTGTCCGGCGAGCAGGCGGAGGCGCTGGCACATGTCACCGATGGCCGCGATCTTGGCATTGTCGTCGGCTATGCCGGGACGGGAAAGAGCGCGATGCTCGGCGTGGCGCGCGAGGCATGGGAGGCGTCAGGCTACGAGGTTCGCGGCGTTGCCCTGTCCGGCATCGCCGCCGAGAATCTGGAAAGCGGATCGGGCATTGCATCGCGCACCATCGCCAGCATGGAGCATGGCTGGAAGAACGGGCGCGACATGCTCACCAGCCGCGATGTGCTTGTCATCGACGAGGCGGGCATGGTCGGCACGCGGCAGTTGGAGCGCGTGCTGTCCCATGCCGCCGAAGCTGGCGCAAAGGTGGTGCTGGTCGGCGATCCGCAGCAGTTGCAATCCATCGAAGCGGGCGCGGCGTTCCGTTCCGTCCACGAGCGCCATGGCGGCGCGGAGATTGGCGAGGTTCGCCGCCAGCGCGAGGACTGGCAGCGGGACGCCACCCGCGATCTGGCGACCGGCAGAACCGGCAATGCCATCCATGCCTACGACAGAAACGAAATGGTCCATACAGCCGAAACGCGCGAGCTGGCGCGCGGCGACCTGATCGACCGCTGGGATCGCCAGCGTCAGGCCGCGCCGGACAGTAGCCGCATCATCCTCACCCACACCAATGCCGAGGTGCGGGAATTGAACGAAGCCGCCCGCGACCGGATGCGGGAGGCTGGCGATCTGGGCGAGGATGTGCGCGTCACGGTGGAACGCGGCGAGCGCAGCTTCGCCGCCGGGGACCGCGTCATGTTCCTGCAAAACGAGCGCGGTCTTGGCGTGAAGAACGGCACGCTCGGAACCATCGAGGATATCAGCATAACATCCATGTCGGTGCGCACCGATGACGGGCGCGATGTCTCGTTTGATCTGAAGGATTATGACCGGATCGACCATGGCTATGCCGCGACCATCCACAAATCGCAGGGCATGACTGTGGACCGCACCCATGTGCTGGCAACACCGGGACTGGATGCTCACGGCAGCTATGTCGCTCTGTCACGCCACCGCTACGGCATGGACCTGCATTATGGCCGCGACGACTTCGCCGGTCAGGACAAACTCATCAACACCCTGTCGCGCGACCGGGCCAAGGACATGGCGACGGACTACGACCGGATCGACCCGGCGCAGGATTATGCCGAGCGGCGCGGCATAGCCTTCCGTGCCCGTGTCGCCCAGATCATGCGCAAACTCATGCCCGAGCGGCTGCGCGATGCCATAGACGATTATATCGACAATCTGCGTTCTCCCGGTCAGCATGTGCCCGCAGGGGCGGACAGGGAAGCCGCAAGGCGAGAGGTGCAGCGCGACCTTGAAGTCACGTCACGCAAGACCGGCATTAGGCCAGAAGAACTCTTGCGTCGCGCCAGTTCCGGGCAGAGCTTCGTTCGTCATGCCCGCGCCGTGGATGCGATCTTCGTGGCGCAGGACAGGGGTATCGCTGCGACGCCCGAGCTGGTGCAGGAGCTGCACGAGGCCCGCGCGGCCTTCGATGAGCACCGGCCTGACGGTTCCCGCGACGCCGAGGCCGTCTATAAGCGGAATCCCGGCTTTGCCGCCGATGTCGCATCTGGCGATCCTGATCGCGCCGCGCCCGCCAGGCGCGCCCTGCAACTGGAAACCGAGATGCGAAAGAACCCCGAGCTACGCGCGGATCGGTTCGTGGAACGCTTTCAGGAACTCAGGCAGACCGGGGAACGCCAATATGCGGCGGGCAACTATTCCGGCTACAGGTCAGCGCGCGCGGAGATGGGCAACATGGCGATGAGCCTCGAACGCGATCCGCAGATGGAATCCCTGCTCGAAGGCCGCAAGAAGCAACTCGGCATCAGCATGGATTTCGACTCAGGGATGAGGCTTGGCCGACAACTCGCCCTCAGTCACGGCCTCGGCAGAGGCCGAGGCATCGGGTTGTAGGCCAGCCTACGGCATTGTTCTTTGGAACCGGTTTGCGAATGCGATGCAGATCGCCACGAACATGAGGCAACCGGCCAGAAGGAAGGTCAGCCGCATTCCGGCCTCGATGTCGGCTGGAGTCGCATGGGCGAAATCGTCGGTCCCGACGCCGAGCGCAAACACGGCGCTCATGGCGGATGCGCCGACAATCAGGCCGGGCACACCATCGACCCGAAGACCGGCACTCTGAGGCTCGGAGCCTAGCGCTGGAACCGCGACCTCACTGCCCCCCATGAGCAGCGTTCTTAAGGGGCCAAGGCCTGCTACTCGCCGCGCCATGTGGATAGCTCCTACATCTAGTGATGAAGGGGCTATAGTCATACAACCCAAGCTGCTAGGATGCCTCCACAAAGGACATGTCCCGAGGCCGAGTAAGCATGGATCAATCCGAACTTACAGCACTGGTGTGCTTCCGTCCCCAGAACTTCGCATGGTTTCTGGGCGCAGGCGCATCACGCTCCGCCGGGCTGCAAACTGCGACTGACCTTCTTTGGGACATGAAGCGGCAGTTTTACTGCCGCGAAGAAAATCAGGAGATTTCCCGTCAGGAGATGCAGGTCGACGCAATCAAAGCAAAGATTCAGGCTTTCGTGGAGTCAAAGGGGTTTCCCAAACTCTGGGATGATGAAGAGTACCCCGCATGTTTCCAAAAAATATTCGGTGACGACAGAGAGAGGCAGCGCAAGTACATCGCTGCCAAGCTCTCTGAGGATAGTATCTCTCTGTCCGTTGGCCACCGCGTCCTCGGAGCCATGCTGGCGTCCGGTTTGACGCGAGCGGCTTTCACCACGAATTTCGACACCGTTATCGAGAAGGCTGTTGCGGAAGTTGCTGGCAGATCACTCGCCGCCTTCCATATCGAAGGTGCGAAATCAGCCAATGATGCGCTCAACAACGAAGAGTACCCGCTTTATTGCAAGATTCACGGCGACTTCCGGTACGATAGCATCAAAAACCTTCCGCAAGACCTGGCGGAACAGAATGCCCAGCTCTCACAATGCATGGTCAATGCCGCCAATCGGTTCGGCTTTGTGATCACCGGATACAGCGGGCGCGATGAGAGCGTCATAGGGCTTTTCAGGAGCGCGCTCGCTTCTGCTAACCCGTTCCCGCATGGTCTGTTCTGGACAGGCATGAAAGGAAGTCAGCCGATTGAGCCTGTGCAGGAATTACTCGACGAGGCGAAAGCGAAGGACGTAAAGGCGGCATATGTGCCCATCGAGACCTTCGACTCATTGCTATCGCGCATATGGAGAAATGTTGAAGGGAAGCCAGCAGAGCTTGACCGAAAGGTCCGCAAGTCTGAGACATCTGATGTTCGCATTCCAATGCCTAAAGCAGGGACACAAGCGCCGCTGCTGCGTTTCAATGCCCTTCCCGTTAAAAAGTTGCCTTCACACTGCCTGCGTCTGAATTTTAGAAAGCCCATGGACTGGACTGCGCTACGCAGCGCGCAGAGCGAATCCGAGGGACGCCTTGTCATCACCAAAGCAGCCGAGGTTTGGGCTTGGGGAGAGCGGAAGATTGCCCACGATCACTTTGGCTCCGCGCTAACATTCATTGATGATGTCGCACTACCCGATGATCTTTCTGGTTCAGAGACCCTACATCTAAGGGGGTTCATCGCCGATGCACTTTCAAAGGCTCTATTTCGTGACAAGCCGCTACTCGCCCGAACCAATCGCTCCGGCTCTTGGCTGATCATCGACAGGCACAGCGATGACGCGGGAGCCGTTGCCCCGCTTCAAAGCATTGTCGGAAGGACCTCCGGCATGATCCCAGGGCTTTTCACCGAGTCCACGCAAGATCATGCGGAGCAAGAGAAGGTGTATTGGTCCGAAGCTGCCCGCATTTCGCTTGAGGTCAGGGAAGGTCGAAACTGGCTTACAATCGATCCCGACATCTGGATATGGCCGTCACGAGCGCGGCGGGATGCTACTGATTTCCTCGATAGGCGCAGGGCTGACCGTTTCAATGATAAATACAACGCTCTCCTCAATGCCTGGATCGAAATATCGCTCGGGACGAATGAGCGTGCCGCCGAAGTTGACGTAAGTTCCTTTGAAAGCGGAACCGAAAGCGAGAACCCATCTTTCACCATCGGAAGCCGCACAGCGTTTTCAAGGAGGCTTTCATGAGCGATGACAGTGAACTTGCCGGATACACTTGCCTCCCAGAACCCGAGCTGATCTTTAACGGGGGACGGACTCATGTGCATCCTCTCATGGGCTTGGTCGCTCACGGCCCCTACGGCTTGAAGTTCGGAACATTGCCTTCGGTCCGGTTTGCGCTTGTTGCGCCGGAGAAGGAACTTGGAAAGCTGCACAGCTTGATAGGTGAACTCCAAACGAGCGCAACTCCGGTTGAAGCGAAGAATTACTACCTTGAGTATCCAGGTTTCGAGAATTTATTCCGGGCACCCATTGCGGAACTTGACGAGAGATTGGTTATCAAGTTTCCCCAAGAGTTGGACGAGTTCGCCAAAAAACGCGCAAAGCGCGAGCTAGCGCAGGGGCTCTTTCGCTGCATATCAAGATTGTCATCCCTGCGGAGTAACTTCGATGTCGCCCTCGTCTTGCTGCCCAACGACTGGGCAGCGTGTTTTGAGGGGGAGAATTTCAATTTCCATGATTATCTCAAAGCTTACTGTGCTCCATCGGATATCCCGATACAAATTATCCGCCAGACAAGCTTCAGCCGTAGGTGCCGTGCTAACGTCATGTGGGGTCTCAGCGTTGCGATCTATGCCAAGGCCGGGGGCGTTCCTTGGAAGCTGACAGGGTTGGCTCCTGATGAAGCATTCATCGGTATAAGCTACGCGATGAAGACGGACAAGAAGACAGGCACACAGTACAGCACTTGCTGTAGCCAGGTTTTTGATCCTGACGGGACGGGCTTCAAATTTGTAGCCTATGACACGAAGGATTTCACCGAGGACGCCAACAAGAACCCATATCTCTCCTATTATGAAATGCAGTCAGTTCTGACGCGGAGTCTTGAGATCTATCAGCGGGGTCATCTTGGCGCTGCACCAAAAAAGGTCACGATACACAAGAATACCCCGTTTACTGATGACGAAGTCCTTGGAGCCTTCGACAGCTTTCGATCCGGCACGGAAGTTGAATTGGTCCAGATCGTGAAGGGAGTTGACTGGAAAGGCGTTCGCTTCGGCGACGGGTCGCCACCTTCGCCGCATCGCTACCCCATTCAGCGCGGGACGTATCTTCCGCTGAGCGGCAATGAAATTCTCTTGTGGACGCAAGGTGGCGTTCAGGGGGTCCACGTCCAGAACCCTCGCTACAACGTCTATAAGGAAGGTGCTCTCAAGCCGACGCCGTCTCCGGTTCTCATCCGGCGGTTCTCAGGAGAAGGCGGCTGGCACGATACCTGTGCGGGCATACTCGGCCTCACCAAGATGGACTGGAACAACAACACCCTCTACAAGAAGCTCCCCGTCACACTGGTCTACTCCAAGGCCTTCGCGGACATCCTCCAGCAGAACCCCCAGATGGTCGACCGCATCTATGATTTCCGATGCTTCATGTAGAGCATAGACTTGCTCGAAGTGAGCAAATCTGGCATACTCTCAAATGCTTACGGGCAGACTTACTGCTGCGCATCGCGGCAAATGACAACAATGGTAGGCAGGCTGCTTACCTCCAGGTTCCCTTGCGGTATTTCCGACTTTCCGGTGTATCGCTTACGCTCGCATAAGAGTGCCCGTAAGCACCCAACACAGAGTACAGGCGTTTGAGCTCATTAGATAAATTAAAGGAAGTGCAAAGCCTCACCGACCTGGCAAAGCTGCTTGGCTTCACTCCTAAGGGGGTCAGCTACGTCCTCTACAAGCTGGACCCGGCCAAGAAGTATCGCTCCTTCGAGATCCCGAAGAAATCAGGCGGCGTTCGCACGATAAACGCGCCGGAACCGCAGCTCGCCTTGCTGCAAACCCGTCTTGCCGAGTTGCTCTATGCTTGCGTACACGAGCGAAAGCAGGAGAACACACGGTTCTGGTTTGCCTCCCATGGATTCCATCAGGGCCGAACCATCGTCTCCAACGCCGAGGTCCACAGGCGGCGGCGCTTCGTCTTCAATCTCGATCTCGAAGATTTCTTTGGCACCATAAATTTTGGGCGGGTGCGCGGCTTCTTCATTCGCGACGCGATGTTTTCACTGGAGCCCAAGGTCGCCACGATCATCGCGCAAATCGCGTGTCACGATAACGCCCTGCCGCAGGGAAGCCCCTGTTCTCCGGTGATTTCGAACCTGATCGGAAATATTCTGGACTCGCGGCTGCTCGCGCTCGCCCGAAATACCCGCTGCACTTACACGCGCTATGCCGATGATCTGACTTTTTCGACCAACGAAAAGCTCTTCCCCACCGAAATTGCCGTGAATGTACATGGCGCTGATTGGGAGGTGGGCGCAAAGCTGAGGAAGACCATCGAAGCGACAGGATTCTCTATTAATCCGGTAAAAACCCGCATGTCTTTGCGTCAGTCTCGCCAGACCGTCACCGGATTGGTCGTGAACGCCAAGGCAAATATCAATCAGGACTACTACCGCGCGGCGCGGGCGATGTGCAATTCGCTTTTCCAGACGGGATACTATTTCCGCCCCGGTGATGATCCTGCGAATACCACTGATAAGCTGGGCCCGCTAGAAGGCACGCTCTCGCACATTTATTTCGTCAAGGCGCGGCGTGATCGTCATCCGAAGATCAACAAGCTCGCAAAGGCCGCAGGAGAGTATCATCCGCCGCGCGCGCCGGAAGAGTTGTACCGAAAATTCCTGTTCTATAAGTATTTCGCTGCGCCCGCCGCGCCGCTGATCGTGACAGAGGGCGTGTCGGATATCACATACTTGCAATGTGCGATAAGAGCTTTGGTGAAGAAGTTCCCGCTGCTGGCTAAGGAGGTAGACGGCAAGGCTGTCCGGCTTGTGCATTTCCTGAAATCATCCGGCACCTCGCGAGAGCTTTTGAACCTTGGACATGGCGCTGCCGGGCAAGGGGCATTGATTTCCCAGTACGAGAACGTTCTCAAGAAATATAAGCACAAGCCCATGGCACATCCGGTCATTATCCTGTGCGATAATGACGATGGGCTCAAATCCGTTATCAAGAACGCCAAATCCAAGATTGGTAAGACGGTATCGACCACGATGACCGATCCCTTTTATCATTTGGGACTAAATTTGTATCTGGTGAAAGTGCCGGAAGGCTCGCCGCCTGTCGATAAGGATATTGAATCACTATTCGATCCGGCGCTACTCGCCACAGTGCTCGGCGGCAAGAAATTCAATCCTAAGAAGGAACATGCGGACCACACCGAGTATGGTAAGGTTATTTTTGCCGAAGCAGTTGTTAGGGCAAATGCCGGAACCGTGGACTTTTCGGGGTTCGATGGACTTCTCACCAGAATTGAAGATGTTCTGAAACATTATGCTGCTTCGTTGGCAGCGGCGGCGGTCCCGGCAGCAGCGGCGGTGTCTGGCGCTGCGGCAGGACCTTAGTTCTGATTTACTCCAATCAGGCGCACCCCGCCTGGGCGGGACCGGGCTGTCGGTAAACCCGAGCCTGTAGTCTCGGCCCAAGGCTTCCATCCCTTGCGCAGTTGTCGGGGCGCTTGAGGTGCCCCTTACGGACGAGCGCGGCTCTATAGGACACGCTGAGCCATGTCGCGGATTGTCCAGCACGCTCGCACATGGAATGCGCCACGTTCAGGTGGCTCGTCGAGGTTGCGGGGAAACGAGGAGCAACGAAGAAAAGAACGCGAACCGTCAAGCGAGTGTAGGTTCCGGGGGCCGAAGGCAATCCCTCGTCGCCGGCCGCAAGCAATCGTCCAGAATCCCGGCCGAATCAGGATTCATCCATAGCATCGAATGCGACATGGGTGGAGAAGCGGGCCGAAGAACCATCCTATTTACCGCCGTTTCTGCGCTATAGCACTATGCCGTATAAATAACTGTTGCAAAACGATAAATCGTTGCCCTGGCTGGTCTATGCAGTCGTCAGAAACAACCAGCAGAAGGCAGCACAGCCATGCGTCAACCAGACCGTATCATCCGCTTGAACACCGTCCGCGCTCGCACCGGCCTGTCGCGGTCCACCATCTACCGCAAGATCAAAGAGGGCACATTCCCGCCTCAACTGAAGATCAGCACCAACGGCGCGGGCTGGCATGAATCCGACATCAACCGCTGGGTCGCCAATCCCGCCGGATGGCGGCCACGCGGCGAGTTCGATTTCCCCGATGACTATTGATCGCAGCGACAACGGCGGGAAACAAAAACCGGCGAACGACAACCGCCCGCCCGATGGACAGGATGCCAGGAGCGAAGCCGATGCGTCCGAGCGGCTGGACAAGGTGGTGCTCACCATTGCCCGCCTGATTGGACGCCAGATCGCGCGGGAGCACTTCGAGGCATTGCAGGCCGCAAACGATAACCAGCCGCCAACGCCCCGGACGAATGCGCCGGAAGGCCGTTCCGGTGACGATGACGATCAATAGCAGCCGGGGTTCCGATCTTCGCCATTGAATGATCGGGACGGAAATGTTATCTAGATCATAAATCTAGAAGGGGGCTGATATGGCCTTGAGCATCAAGACCGAAGAAGCGGACCGGCTGGCGCGGGAATTGTCCCGCCTGACCGGCGAGACCATGACGGATGCCATCACGCAGGCCATGCGCGAGCGGCTGGACCGGCTGCGCGCCGAGCAGGAGGCGCAACGTGACTATGTTTCGCGGATGAAGGCATTCGTCCGCGAGCGCGCCGGACGATATGACCGCCGCCCGGTCACGAAACAGGAATGGGATGAAGCAGTCGGCGACACGCCCGAAGAACTTGGTTTGTCCCGATGATGGTTGTCGATGCGTCTGCAATCATTGCGATCATGTTCGAGGAGGCGGAAGCGTCTGGCTGCATGGCCGCTCTCCAAACCGACACATCACGCCTCATATCGGCGGTGAACTATGTCGAGGCGGGCACCGTCATGGCGGGCAGGATCAGGAACGGGGACCGGCACGAAGCGATTGCCGATCTGGATGCGTTTCTGGCCGATTTCCGCATTGCTATTGCCCCTACGGACGAAAACCTCGCGCGCGCCGCGATGCGGGCGCGTCTGGACTATGGCAAGGGATTCGGAACACGGGGCGGCCTGAACTTCGGCGATTGCTTTGCCTATGCCCTCGCCAAACGACATTCGGCCCCGCTTCTGTATGTCGGCGACGACTTTGCCCTGACCGATGTTCAGTCCGCATTGTCGCGGTAGTGGACCGCCAAGAAGAAAGGATTGAAGCCATGACCTGCGCAGCCCTGTACGCCCGCTACTCCGATGACAAGCAGAGCGAGGCGTCCATCGAAGACCAGTTCCGGCTTTGCCGGGAACATGCGGGGCGGGAGCGGTGGCAGATCGTCGGTTCCTATGAGGATGCGGCCATATCGGGAGCAAGCACGATCCTGCGTCCCGGCATCCATCGGCTGATGCGCGATGCGCAGCACGGCGAGTTCAATATCCTGCTGGCCGAGGCGCTGGACCGGATCAGCCGCGATCAGGCGGATGTGGCGACCCTCTACAAGCATCTGAAATTTGCAGGCGTCACCATCGTTACCTTGGCCGAGGGCGAAATCACCGAACTGCATGTCGGGCTGAAAGGCACGATGAACGCGCTGTTCCTCAAAGACCTTGCCATGAAGACCCACCGGGGCCTGCGGGGCAGGGTGGAGAAGGGCAAGGCGGGCGGCGGGCTGTGCTACGGCTATCGCGTTGTGAAGAAGTTCGACGGCAACGGCGAGCCGATCCGAGGCGACCGCGAGATCATCCCCGAGGAAGCGGAAGTCGTCCGCCGTATCTTTGGCGAGTTCGCGTCCGGTAAAAGCCCCAAGGCTATCGCCGTCGATCTGAACCGCGATGGCGTTCCCGGCCCGCTTGGCCGGGCATGGGGCGACACCAGTATCCGGGGCCATGTCTCGCGCGGAACCGGCATCGTCAACAACGAGCTTTATGCGGGCGTCCTTGTGTGGAACCGTCTGCGCTTCGTCAAGGACCCGTCCACCGGCAAGCGCGTGTCGCGCATCAACGCGCCGGAAAAATGGATCAGGAGCGAGGTTCCGCATCTGCGCATCGTGGAAGATGCGCTCTGGAACGCGGTTCGCGCTCGGCAGAAGGACATCGCCATCCGGTTCGAGGCAACCGCCGAGGGCGTCAGAAAGGCCAAGGCCAGAAAGCTGCATGAGAAGAAGCGGCCCGTTTCCCTTCTTTCCGGCCTGCTGACCTGCGGCTGCTGCGGCGGCAGATACGGCCTCATCATGCGCGACCGCTATGGTTGCCTGAACCATCACCGGCGCGGCACCTGCGACAACAACAGGACCATCATCCGCGAGAAGATCGAGGAAAGGGTGCTGTCAGGTCTCAAGGACAGGCTGATTTCCTCGCGCGCCGTTGAGGAAACCGTGCGCGCCTTTGCCGAGGAAATGAACCGCCTCAACCGGGAGCGCCGGGCACAGGGCGAGCAGAATCGCAAGGCACTCGAGAAGATCGACAAGGCCATCGCCGGGATCATCGCGGCCATCGAGGACGGCATGTATCAGCCGTCGATGAAAGCGCGGATGGACGAGCTGGAGCGGCAGAAGGCCGAGATCATTGCCCGGCAGTTGCAGGCTCCGACCGACACGCCGGACGTTCATCCCAACATCGCCAACATCTACCGCAAGCGCGTGGAACGGTTCACGGATACCCTGCACAACGATGACGATGGCCGTATCGCCGCCGAAGAACTGCGTTCGCTGATCGAGGAGGTCGTCCTCATGCCGGGCGAGAAACGCGGTGAGGTCCACGCCAAGCTACGCGGCGAGTTGTTCGGCATCCTCGATTTCGTGGAGGCGGAACACCGGCAGCGACCGCGAGAAGTTAGGACAAAGGTTGAAGCCAGCCCCCGCAACCAGAAATCCACTAAAACCGGGCTAAAGCAACCGCTTAGCGAGGTTTTTGTTTGCCCGAACCACATCCGCATAAACAAAATCAACAACTTGCAATCGCAGGTTCAAATCAGGTGTCCCGAATCCCGCAACCAGTGCGAAACGTACTGGCGGATAGAGCAGCGGCCCAGGGAGGGCTGAAGGGGGCGCCAGGGTAGAGCTTGACCCCGCGGAACCGGCCTGCACGCCTTCCATCGCCATCCGCTTGCTGCCAGAAGCCCCGGGTTCCAGAACGCCGGATCCTCGATGCCCAAAGCCGCCCTCTACACCCGATACTCCTCCGATCTCCAGAACCCGCAATCCATCGACGATCAGATCAGGGAATGCCGGCAATACGCGACGCGCAAAGGGTGGGACGTAGCCCAAATCTACGATGACGAGGCCATTTCCGGGGCCGCTGTGCGCAGCAGGGCCGGAATGCTCCGACTGCTCGACGATGCACGGGCCGGGCGGTTCGACATGCTGTGTGCCGAAGCCCTGGACCGGATCTCCCGCGACCAGGAGGACATCGCCCATGTCTACAAGCTTCTTCGCTTCAAAGGCATTGTACTGCACACCGTCGCAGAGGTCGGATTAACGAAATGCATATCGGCCTGAAGGGCACGATGAACGCGATCTTCCTGAACGATCTTGCCGCAAAGACGCGACGCTGCCAGCGGGGCAGGGTCGAGAAGGGCCGCTCGGGCGGGCGGTCTGGCATATGGATACAATGTGGTCACAGAGCAGGGGGATGGGGCGGGGCCCGCGCTATCAACGAGGATCAGGCCCGGGTGAAGCGAGGGCGAGGGACTTGACGTCTGGATCGTCGAACTTCGTCAGTCTTCTGACATGTGCTGCCTGTGGCGCTGACTTCTGTCCCGTCGGACGGGATCGCTACGGCTGTGCCGATCACTATCGCTGCAAGACCTGCGCCAACGGCCAGAGCCTGCGGCGCCGGGTCATGGAGGAACAGGTCCGTGGACTCTTCGCGGAAACCACCGATCTGGTTCGAAGCCAGGCGGTTGGCGCAGGACAGGACTGCAATCTGGCGACACGACAGTTACAGGGGCAGATCGTAAGGGAGCGTCGGGAGCTGGAGGCGATTGAGACAAAGCTCTCCGGCCTGCTTGCCGCCATCGAAGACGGCCTCTACGCCCCCCGCCGAAAGCACGCTTCCTGCAACTCGAAGATCAGGCCGAGAAGCTGAAGGCCAAGCCCCAGATCGGCGCGGAACACATGAGGCGGTTCAAGTGCAGGCGGGTGATGCCGCATCAGAAGTCATCATCGGCTTGATGGCAGAACTGCGCACCGCAGATGATGAATACGCAGTCCTTAGGCTCCGGCGCCTTCTCCGGCCCATCAGCGTCATGCCAGGTAAGGTCAGGGCGGTGCCTTGTCTTAGATGGGAACTAAAACCCAAGACGGATACATAAGAGGCAGGCAATATCCATGACGTAAAGCTCGTCACGGCGATCGAGACAAGCTTCAAGGGCAATGATCGGACCTCCGGCGCGTGCCGTGTCTGGCGGGAGGTTCTCGCGGAGGGGTTTGCCTACGGGCTTCACCGGATCAAACGGCTGATGCGGATCAATGCCTTGGGGGGCGCGACCAAGGCGCCGTGGAAAGCCAAAGAACGATGGCGAACGGTCGGTCATCGCGAGCAACATCCTGAATCGGGACTTTCAGGCTGATCTGCCGAACCAGAAGCGGCTGGCGGATTTCACCTACGTCTGGACCGCTGAGCGCTCGCTCTCGCGGTCGTGCTGGATCTGTTTTCCCGGCGTGTCATCGGCTGGTCCATGAAGGCCGAACTTGATGCATCGCTGGTCATGGATGCGCTGATGACGGCCACCTGGCACCGCAGCAAGGCTGACGCGCTCCTGCATCTTGTGGACTAGGGGGCGCAATATACCAACGAGCGGTTTCAGCGGTTTCAGCGGCTTCTGGCTGACAACGGGATCACCTCCTTGATGAAGCCGGGCAGGCAATGGCTGGGACAACTCGGCAATGGAGAGCTCCTTCTCAACGCTGAAGACCGAACGGACAGCCCAGACGGTGTATCTAACCCGCAACAAGCCCAAGCCGATGTCTTCGACTACATCGAGCGCTTTCTACAACCCAGGGCGTCGCCATTCCAAACTGGGCTATCTCAGCCCCATGGAGTTCGAGGCGCGCGCAATGATAGCTTAACCTGAGGTCCACGAAACCGGCAGCAGCATATATGATTGACGTACCTCACTGCCGGGTGAATAGTCGCCAAATCAAAGTCGGAGCCCAGATTGAGGCCAACTGTCATCGATATTGCCCGGGAGGCCGGGGTCAGCCTTGCTACTGTCGACCGCGTCCTCAATGCGCGGCCCGGCGTCCGCGAAAAAACGATCAGTGCTGTCAACGAGGCCATCGCCCGGCTTGGCTATGTCCGCGACCTGTCCGCCGCCAACTTGGCTCGCGGGCGCGTGTATCGCGTTGCAGTCGTCCTGCCTGATACGGAAAGTCAGTTTGTTCAATCTCTTGCGGATGCACTGACGGAAGCTGGCTCCATGGCGGCCACAAGCCGGACTGAGCTCAAGCTGTATCGTGCTCCAGCCGAGGACCCGCATGCACTGGCCGCACTTCTGCTGAGTCTCGCTGACCGCGACTACGTCGGGGTGGCACTGATGGCACCTGAGACCCCGGTCCTGCGCGATGCCGTGCGGCAGCTGCGCGCCAAGGGCATTCCGGTCGTGGCATTGGTGTCCGAGCTTCCGAACGCAGGTTGCGACCATTTCATCGGGATCGACAACCACTCTGCTGGACGCACGGCGGGCGTCCTGATGGGTCGATTCCTCGGCGGCGGTCCGGGCCAGGTATTGGTGCTTGGTCAGTCGCTTCTTGCCCGAGACATGATCGAACGTCGCCGCGGCTTCGACGAGGTGATGCAGCGGGACTTCCCCGGCCTTGAGGTTCTGCAGTCTCTGGAAACGCACGGATCGACGGCCACCCTGCGGCAGGTCGTGGTCGAGATGCTGAGCAATGCACCAACCGCACGCGGCATCTACGCGATGGGAGACGGGAACCGCGCATTGACGCAAGTCATTGATGAAATGGGTCTTTCTGGAAAGCTAATCCTGATTTGCCACGAACTGACATCGCATGTCCGTGTGGCCCTGCTTCAGGGGCGGGTAACTGCCGTCATCACGCAGAACCTTGGTCATCTTGCGCGATCCACCCTTCGCGTCCTGCGCGCAAAGGCCGATCGCCAACCGCTCGACAAGGGCCAGGAACAGATTCGAATCGAGATTGTCCTGCGTGAAAACTTGCCCGCCCAGCCCGGCATGGAAGAGGCTTTTGACATCGACAGCGTTGTCTGAGGTCGCCCAAAACGCTTTGGTCATCGCGTTGAACGTGAAATGAGGTACGTTACTCAAAAACACTTTGCTCGCCGGCACACATCTGGCTATCGTGCATCCAATCCAAGAAGGCCCGGCCACGGGTCCATTTCTATCAAACCGGGAGGAAAGCATGAAACGGACGACACTCGCCGCCTCTGCGGCTATCGCGCTGGCTTGGGCTTCTCAGGCGAATGCGCAAGCGAAGCAACTGACCCTCTGCTGGGCCGCCTGGGATCCGGCAAACGCGCTGGTCGAACTGTCGAAGGATTTCGAAGCCCAGTCCGGCACCAAGATGAACTTCGAGTTTGTCCCCTGGCCCAACTTCGCCGACCGCATGTTGAACGAATTGAACTCGAGCGGCCAGCTTTGCGACCTGATGATCGGCGACAGCCAGTGGATCGGCGGTGCGGCCGAGAACGGCTGGTACGTCAAACTGAACGACTTCTTCGCCGCTGAAGGCATTTCAATGGACGCCTTCGTCCCCGCCACGGTCAGCGGCTATTCCGAATGGCCGAAGAACACCCCGAACTACTGGTCGCTGCCTGCCTTCGGTGACGTGGTCGGCTGGACCTATCGCAAGGACTGGTTCGATCGCCCGGAAATCCAGGCCGCCTTCAAGGAAAATTACGGGCGTGACCTGACGCCGCCCGCCACCTTTGCCGAACTCAAGGAAGTGGGCGAATTCTTCCAGGGCCGCGACATTGACGGCAAGACCGTCTATGGGCTGTCGATCTACACCGAACGCGGGTCGGAAGGCATCACGATGGGGGCGATGGATGTCCTTTATTCCTTTGGCTTCAAATACGACAACCCCGACAAGCCCTATGACATGGAAGGCTTCGTGAACTCCGAAGGGGCCGTCGCGGGGCTGGAATTCTACAAGTCGCTCTATGACTGCTGCGTCGCGCCAGGCACCTCGAACACATACATGGGCGAGGGGATCGACGCCTACAAATCCGGCCAGGTCGCGATGCAGATGAACTTTGCGTTCACCTGGCCCGGCTTCGAGATCGACCCGAACGTCGGCGGTGGCAAGACCGGCTATCTGGTGAACCCCGCCGGACCAGGCGGCGAACGCTTCGCACAGCTGGGCGGCCAGGGCATCTCGGTCGTTGCCAACACCGACAACATGGACGGGGCGCTGGCCTATATCAAATGGTTCGCCCAGAAGGACGTGCAGGAAAAATGGTGGTCGATGGGCGGCTTCTCCTGCCTGCGCGCCGTGGTCGAGGATCCAAGCTTCGCCTCAAGTCAGCCATATGCGCAGACCTTCCTCGACTCGATGGCCATCGTGAAGGACTTCTGGGCCGAGCCGAGCTATGCCTCGCTTCTGCAGGCCTCGCAGGCGCGGCTGCACGACTATGTGGTCGCCGGCAACGGCACCGCGAAAGAGGCGCTGGACAGGCTGATCGCCGACTGGACCGAAGTCTTCGAGGACGAAGGCAAGCTCTAGATCACGCACTGCGCACCCCGGACTTGATCCGGGGTCCCGACTTCACACAGCAAAACTGCACCCCCTTCCCGGCGGAAGGGGGTAAGGTGAGGGGGGCAGCACCCGCCCCCTCCCGCCCTACGGGATCAGATCATGCCGAACCCCATCGACATCGCCGCCCAGGCCACGCCCCCCTCCCTTGCGCGCCGCGTCCGCGGCCTGTCGGACCGCGCCATCGCCTGGATCTTCGTGGCCCCAACGATCTTCCTCCTGCTGGCGATCAACATCTTCCCGCTGATCTGGACCATCCGGCTCTCCTTCACCAACTACGCCGCCAACAAGCCCAATGCCGAGGTGCAATGGGTCGGCCTGCGCAACTACACCCGCATCCTGACGAATGAGGACATCTGGTCGAACATGACCACGACGGCGCATTTCCTGATCTGGACCCTCTTCTTCCAGGTGGTGATCGGCTTCACCCTGGCCTGGCTGATCAACCGGAAATTCAGGGGCAACGACCTCATGACCACGCTGATCGTGGTGCCGATGATGCTGTCCCCCGCCGTGGTCGGCAATTTCTGGACCTTCCTCTACCAGCCGCAGATCGGCATGGTGAACTACATCGTCGAATTTTTCACCGGCATCCCCGCCGCGTCCTTCTCCATGCTCGGGCCCGGAGGCCTTGCCCCATGGTCGATCATCATCGTCGACACCTGGATGTGGACGCCCTTCGTGATGCTGATCTGCCTCGCCGGCCTGCGCTCGATCCCCGACTATATCTATGAGGCGGCAGAGATCGACCGCGCTTCGAAATGGCGGCAGTTCTGGACCATCACCGTGCCGATGGTGTTGCCTTTTCTCATGTTGGCAGTGCTGTTCCGCGGCATCGAAAACTTCAAGATGTTCGACATGGTCAATCTGCTGACCGGAGGCGGGCCGGGGAACGAGACGCTGCTCACCTCGATCGACCTCAAGCGCGAGGCCTTCGAGAAGTGGCGCACCGGCTATTCCTCGGCCTATGCGATCATCCTTTTCGTCACGGTCTTCGGTCTCGCCTCGATCTACGTGAAGGCCCTGAACAAGGTGAAAGAAAGATGAGCGCCTGGTCTGTTACCGAACCCTCCAAGGCCTCGAAATGGGCCGCTGGCCTTCTGGTCGCGCTCTACACGATCATTACGCTGCTGCCCCTGGTCTGGATCATCTCCACCAGCTTCAAGACCGGCCCGGACTCGATCTCCTATCCGCCGAAAGTGTTCTTCGAACCCACGCTCGAAGGCTATGTGAACCTCTTCTCCACCCGCACCCGCCCCGCGGTGTCCGAGCTTGAGAACCTGCCGCCGCCGGAAACCTGGTACGAAAACATCGCCCGCCGTCAGGGCACCATCATCGTCGGCCCCTCTCGCTTTGGGGAGCGGTTCATGAACTCGGTGATCATCGGTTTCGGCTCGACGGCGCTGTCGATCATCCTCGGCACCCTTGCGGCCTATGCCTTCTCGCGCTTCAAGGTGCCACTGAAGGATGATCTGCTGTTCTTCATCCTTTCCACCAGGATGATGCCCCCCATCGCAGTCGCGATTCCGATCTACCTGATGTATCGCCAGCTCGGCCTGTCCGACACGCATCTGGGCATGATCCTGCTCTATACCGCGGTCAACATCTCGCTCGCGGTCTGGTTGCTGAAAGGCTTCATCGACGAAATCCCGCGCGAATACGAAGAGGCGGCGCTGATCGACGGCTACACCCGCTTTCAGGCCTTCCGCAAGGTCGTGCTGCCGCAGGCCGCCACAGGCATCGCCTCGACCGCGATCTTCTGCCTGATCTTCGCCTGGAACGAATACGCCTTTGCGGTGCTCCTTACCTCTGGCAACGCGCAAACCGCGCCGCCCTTCATCCCGACGATCATCGGTGTCGGTGGCCAGGACTGGCCTGCCGTGGCTGCCGGGGCGACGCTGTTCCTCCTTCCGGTGATGATCTTCACCATCCTCCTCCGCAAACACCTTCTGCGTGGGATCACCTTCGGAGCCGTCCGCAAATGACCTCCTTTCTCAACGGCCTCCTCCATCTCCGCCGTGGCCCGTGGGAGATGCTGGCCACGATCCTCATCGCTCTTGGAGTCGTGATGCTGATGCAGCCGTTCTTCCTCTGGGCCTACACCTGGTCCTTCCTCGTGACCCTGATCGGCACGGTGATGTTCATCATCACCAGCCATTTCCCGGAGTAAGTCTTGGCCGAGATCGTCATCAGAAACCTTCGCAAGGAATTCGGCGCCTTCACCGCTGTGCAGGGTTCGACCTTCACCATCCGCGACGGCGAGTTCTTCATGCTCCTTGGCCCCTCCGGCTGCGGCAAAACCACGACGCTGCGGATGATCGCCGGGCTGGAACTTCCGACCTCCGGCGAGATCCTGATCGACGGCGAAGATGTTTCCCAGAAACCCGCCAGCCAGCGCGACATCGCAATGGTCTTCCAGATGTTCGCCCTCTACCCGCACATGAACGTCCGGAAGAACATTGCCTATCCGCTGGTGTCCCAGGGCGTTCCGAAAGCCGAGGTGCAGAAGAAGGTGGCCGAAGTCGCAAGGATCCTGCGCATTGACCACATGCTCGACAAACCCGTCGGTGGCCTTTCTGGAGGAGATCGTCAGCGGGTGGCCCTGGGGCGCGCCATCGTTCGCAACCCCAAGGCCTTCATGATGGACGAACCGCTTGGCGCGCTGGACGCCGAGTTCCGCGAGATCATGGCCGAAGAGCTTCGCGCCCTCCATGACCGGATGCACGCCACCACGGTCTACGTCACCCACGACCAGCTGGAAGCCATGCAGATGGGCGACAAGATCGTCGTGATGAACCACGGCGTCGTCGAACAGTTCGGGACACCGCAAGCCATCTACGACCACCCCGCGACCCTTTTCGTCGCCGACTTCATCGGCAGTCCAGCGATGAACTTCCTTTGCTTCGACGGCCAGGCCGCTGCAGGCACGGAGCACGTCACCCTCGGCGACACGACCATGACCCTCCCCCGACTACAGGAGCCTGTAACCGGGTCGCTGGTCCTGGGCGTCCGTCCCGAACACGTCGCGCTGTCAGATACCGCCCCCCTGCGCGGGCGGATCGAAGCCACCGAATACCTCGGCACCACCCAGATCGTCACGCTCTCCACCCCGTTCGGGCCCGTGAAAGCCCGCACCCCTTCCACCACCCCCGCCAGAGCAGGAGACCTCACCGGCCTTTCCCTCAACGCTTCCTGCCTCACGCTATTCGACGCCACCACCGGCCGCGCCTTCCGCACCGCCGCCAACGCCGGGGTCCTTCATGGCTGAGGTTACGCTTTCGCACCTGTCCAAGTCCTACGGCGCCACGCAAGCGCTCAAGGACGTCACCATGACCATCCCGACCGGGGCATTCGTCGTACTCCTCGGCCCCACTGGCGCGGGGAAAACCACCACCCTCCGCCTCATCGCAGGCCTCGACCGCCCCGACTCTGGCGATATCCGCATCGCGGGCCAGTCCGTCGTCATGGACACCCCTGCGCAGCGCGACGTGGCGATGGTCTTCCAGCAATACTCGCTCTACCCCCACCTCACTGTCCGCGACAACCTCGCCTTCCCGCTTCGCTCGCCCATGGTCGCGATGGCGGAAGCCGAGATCACCAAGCGGGTGCAAGAGGTGGCCCAAGTCCTCCGTATCCCCCACAAGCTTGACAACAAGGCAACCGCGCTGTCCGGGGGCGAGATGCAGCGCGTCTCCATCGGCCGTGCCCTTGTCCGCAACCCCCGCATCTACCTGATGGATGAACCCCTTTCGAGCCTTGATGCCAAGCTTCGGGCGGACCTGAGAATCGAGCTGAAACGCATTCACCAGGACCTGAAGGCCACTTTCCTTTACGTGACCCATGATCAGGTCGAGGCAATGACGATGGCTACCCTTGTGGGTGTGCTGGACCACGGAAGGCTGGTCCAGTTCGGCACGCCGCGCGAAATTTACGAGAACCCCGTCTCGACCTATGTCGCCTCGCGCCTCGGCCAGCCGCACATCAACCTTCTGCCCGCCGATGCCTTTCCAGCCGCGCGCGCAAACGCCGCCACCATCGGCCTCCGCCCCGAGCACATTCACGTCGGTGACGGCCAGGAAGCCACCATCACCCGGGTCGAGCACCTCGGCGACCAGACCCGGCTGCATCTGAGGCTCGGCACCCATAGCCTCATCACTCTGACCGAGCCGCATACCGCACTGAAACCCGGCGAAACCTTGAAGATTCGTCCGCACGACCCCCTCTGGTTCGACGCCCAAGGCAACCGCATCTGAAAGGCCAAATCCATGAAACAGTTCATGAACTCGCGCGAGAGCCTTGTCATAGAAGCCATCGACGGCCTGCTCAGAACCTCCGGCGGCAAACTTGCCCGGCTGGACGGCTATCCGCATATCCGCGTCGTCATCCGCACGGACTGGGACCGCGCGAAAGTCGCCCTCGTGTCTGGTGGCGGGTCTGGGCATGAGCCTTCTCATGCCGGGTTCGTCGGACAGGGCATGCTGACCGCCGCTGTCTGCGGCGACGTCTTTGCCTCACCCTCCGTCGATGCCGTGCTGGCCGGAATCCTCGCCGTTACCGGCAAGGCAGGCTGCCTTCTGATCGTCAAGAACTACACCGGGGACCGGCTGAACTTCGGCCTCGCCGCCGAGCGCGCCCGCGCCTTCGGCCTGAAGGTCAGCATGGTCATCGTCGATGACGATATCGCGCTTCCCGAGCTGCCACAGGCCCGTGGCGTTGCAGGAACCCTATTCGTCCACAAGATCGCCGGAGCGATGGCCGAGGCCGGGGCGGACCTCGACACCATCGCCGCAGCGGTCCAGACCGTCATCAAGGGAGCGATCTCCATCGGCATGTCGCTGGATACCTGCACCGTCCCCGGATCGCCCAAGGAAGACCGCATTGGCACGGGCAAGGCCGAACTGGGCCTTGGCATCCATGGCGAGGCCGGGATCGAACAGGTCGACTTCTCCGGCGCACGTTCCGCCATGCAGATGGTCGCCGAGAAACTCCTTCCCCATGCCGGGCCGGGAGATCACGTCGCATTATTGAACAACCTTGGTTCCACCACGCCCCTCGAAATGTCGGTCCTTGCCGAGGAGCTCGCCCGCTCTCCCCTTGGACCACGGGTGAAATGGATGATCGGCCCCGCTCCGCTGATGACTTCGCTCGACATGCACGGCTTCTCTGTCTCGCTTCTGCCGGTCGACCACGCGCAAGTCACGAGCCTTGCCGCCCCCGTCGCGCCCCATGCCTGGCCCGGACTTTCCCCCTTCAGCAAGGTCGCCATCAAGCCCTTGCCCGACGGGCTTACTCCTATCCAGCCCGTTCCCAGCGCCCACCCGGGCCGGCGTGCGCTTGTCGAGCGTTGCTGCAAGGCCCTGATCGCCTGCGAGGCCGATCTCAACCAGCTCGACGCCAAGTCCGGTGACGGCGACACCGGCAGCACCCTCGCCGGGGCCGCCCATGCGCTTCTGAACGCCCTTGACCGGCTCCCGCTTGCCGACCCGACGCAGCTTTACCGTGCCATCGGCATGGAGCTCTCGCAGACGATGGGCGGGTCTTCGGGAGTTCTCCTCGCCATCTTTTTCGCCGCCGCTGGCGATGCTTCGGCATCCGGAAAGACCTGGATCGGATCTCTCACCGCCGGCCTCGACCGTGTGATGCAGGTCGGCGGCGCCGCCCCCGGCCATCGCACCATGATCGACGCCCTGGCCCCCGCCCTCGCCGCCCTCCCGAACGGCGTGCAGGCCGCTGCCAAAGCCGCGCGCGAAGGCGCCAACGCTACGGCCCAGATGGTGAGGGCAAAGGCAGGCAGAGCCAGCTACCTCGCTCCCGACAAACTCAGGGGTCACAATGATCCCGGAGCGGAAGGCGTCACACGCTTGTTCGAGGATCTGGCGAGAGGTTGAGGCGGCTTGCCGAATTGGTCAAGCTGGAGCTCAAACTCAAGCGTGTCGACATCCTCAACGGTGAACCGACCGCGTTTCGCTAGGGGCAAGCCTGTCCCCGGAGACGCGGGTGCGATCTTGCTCGCGTCCTCGGAAACGCCTTTGGTGGCCGAACCACTCCCGACTTCTCTTTTGGGTGAGGGGGGGACGCGACGGCCACGGTAGAGCCCATACAGTGGCAAGAACCGGACGGCCATGAGCACACCGGCTAGGCCAGCAACACTTGCGCGTCCTGATCCGGCAACCGTACGCGCATGCTCCATTGCCGGCCGCCCTATCCCATGCTGCTGCCGCTCAAGACGGGGCGCGGCGCGCGAGGATACTGCGCATATGCACCACCTCGCCGCTCCTACGCTTCGGCAGGCGATAGACCTGCCCCGTCAGCGTGCCGATCAGGTCAGGTCGGATATCGCCTGACGCAGCGCGGCAAGGATGGCGGGGTTGTCCATCGCGTGCCCGGCGCCCTCGACCATGACCACGCGGGACCCGGGCCAGCAGGCTGCCAGCCGGGCCGAGGTGGAGGGCGGGCACAAGAGGTCCAGGCGGCCCTGCACCATGATCCCGGGAATTCCGGCCAGGCGGTCCGCGCCCTTCAGCAGCGCGTTTTCGGGCAGGAAGCAGCGGTTCAGGAAGTAATGCGCCTCCATGAAGGGCGTCGCGGGCAGGGGGGCGTCGTCGGGCAATGCCGGTTGCGGGGTCAGGTCGGACAGTGCCCGCTCGGCCCGGTAGAAGGCGCGGGCGGCGGGGGAATGGATCGCAGGGTCGGGGTCAAGGATGCGGCGCCAGAGGCCGGGCAGGGACGCCTGGTCCGAGGCCCCGAAAAGCGCCCGATGCAGATCGGGCCGAAAGGCGGAGAGGGCCCGGCAAAAGGCCCAGTCCAGTTCCTCCTCCGTGCCGAGGAATGTCGCCCGCAGGGCCAGGGCCGTCACGCGGCCGGGATGGGTCTGGACATAGGCCAAAGCCAGCGTCGCCCCCCAGGACCCGCCCACGACCATCCAGCTTTCTATCCCGAAATGACGCCGCACCGTCTCGATATCGGTGATCAGATGGGCCGTCGTATTGGCATGGCGCCCCCGCGCGGGCAGGCTTTGCCCCGCGCCCCTCTGGTCGATGAAGATCACTCGGTGCCGAGCCGGATCGAAGAGGTCGCGCGCCCTGGGTCCGCAGCCGCTGCCCGGGCCGCCGTGCAGGAAAACCACCGGCACCCCCTGCGGATCGCCCTCGTCCGAGACCCAAAGGCGGTGTCCGTCCCCGACCTCAAGGTGAAAGCCGCTCACTCGGCCTCTTCCAATCCGCCCGAGAAGTTGCGGTAGATGAAACGGTTGCGGTCCTCGTGCGATTCGACCTCGGCCATCCGGAAGATCGCGGCATGGTGGGGAGATTTGGAGCAGGCCGGATCGGTGTTGCCTGCCTTTCCGGTCAGCGCAAAGGCCTGACAGCGGCAGCCGCCGAAGTCGATCTCCTTGAAGGCGCAGCTTTGGCAGGGTTCGGGCATCCAGCCCGTGCCGCGATAGGCGTTGAAGGCGGGGGAGTGGTCCCATATCCAGCGGATCGAATTGTTGCCGCGCACCGAGGCGAATTCCATCCCGGTGATCGATTCCGCCGCATGACAGGGCAGGACCTTGCCCGAGGGCGAGATGTTGAAGAACTGCCGCCCCCAGCCGCCCATGCATTGCTTGGGCCGTTCGGCGTAATAGTCGGGGATCACATAGTCGATGTCCAGCACGCCCGCCAGGCGGATGCGGGCCTCTTCGACGATGCGGGTGCAGGTCTCGACCTGTTCGGGCGAGGGCATCAGGGCGTGGCGGTTCTTCAGCGCCCAGCCATAGTATTGCACATTGGCGACCTCGATCCGCTCGGCGCCCAGCTCCACCGCCATCTCGATCATCTGCGGCAGCTGGTGCAGGTTCTGGCGGTGCATCACCGCGTTGACGGTCAGGGGCAGGTCGAGTTCACGGGTCCAGCGGGCAACCTCCAGCTTGCGGGCATGGCCGTTGCGATAGCCGCCGACGCGGTCGGCCAGAGAGGGCTCGCTGCCCTGAAAGCTGATCTGCACATGGTTCAGCCCGGCATCGGCCAGGTCCTGCAGCTTGTCGCGTTTCAGCATGACGGCCGAGGTGATCAGGTTGGAGTAGAGCCCGACCTCGGCAGCCCGGCGCACCAGTTGAACGAGGTCCTTGCGGGCCGCGGGCTCCCCGCCCGAGAAGTGGATCTGCAGGACGCCGATTTCGGCCAGTTCCTCGATCACCCGCAGCCATTCCGCCGTGGTCAGTTCGGCCGACGAGGGCTCCATCGCCAGCGGGTTGGAGCAATAGGGGCATTGAAGCGGGCAGCGGTGTGTCAGTTCAGCCAGCACCGCCAGCGGAATGCCATGGGTGGTGGGGCCGCTTTCTCCGGCCTTTGTGACCAGTTGAAAGCTTTCCTCGGGCGCGACGGGGGGCAGGTCATCCGGCATGGGGGGCCTCTTTCAGAAAGCCCTTGCTGGCCAGATCCTGCAACATGGCCAGGCTGTCGGCCAGGATCAGGTCAAGGGGGGCGTGATAGGTTTCGGCAAGGGCCTCGGCGATGGCCTGCACGCTGCGGCGGCCATCGACCAGTTGCAGGATGGCCACCGAGGTCTCGTCGGGCACCAGAACGCGCTCGGGGGCCAGGATGACCCAGCGTTCGCGGGTCCGGTCATGGCGAAAGACCACATGACGCGGCAAATGCGGCACCGAGGCCGGGCCAAGGACCGGACGCGTCATTCCGCCACCCCGGGACGGAAGGCGCCGGGCGGGACATGGCCGTTGACATAGGCATGGTGCAGCGCATCCAGTTGCACCCAAAGGCAATTCGTCTTGAAGATCAGCGCGTCGCAGACCTGCTGGCGCAGTTCGGGCGTCGTCGCCGTCTCGCGCACATAGGCCAGCGCAAAGGCCGCATCGCGGGGGGCCTGGGACAGGCGGCGCTGGAAATAGGTCATGATCTCGGGCTGGATGAAGTCGTAGTGCTGCAACATCCCCGCGATGCGTTCCTCGTGCAGGTTCGGCGCGAAAAGCTCGGTCAGCGAAGAGGCGATGGCCTCCATCGGGGATTTGTCGCGCACGAAATGGACATAGGCATCCACGGCAAAGCGGGTGGCGGGCAGGATACCCTCGGTCGATTCGACATAGGCGCGCTCCAGCCCCAGGCCGTCGGTCAGCTTCAGCCAGCGCTCGATGCCCCCTTCGGCGTCGAAATCGCCGTCATGGTCGGCCAGCCGGTGCCGCCATTCCAGCCGGATCATGCGGTCGCGGAACCGGCTGAGGACGACGGCATCCTTGATCGGGATCGACGACTGGTAATAGTAGCGGTTCAGCGCCCAGGCTTGGACCTGCGGCTTGGTCAACTGCCCGCCATGCAGCATCCGGTGGAACGGGTGCAGCGAGTGATAGCGCGTCGCTCCGATATGGCGCAGACGGCGCTCCAGCGCCTCGGCAGAGGTCAGGGGCTCGCTGGGCGTGGCGGATTGATCGGTCATAGCAAGAACTCCTGCCCGGTCTTGGGGATGATCCATCCGGCGGCCTCGACCGTCTGGCGTTGCTCAGAGCCCGGCACCAGGCACGGGTTGGAGTTGTTGATGTGGACAAAGACCTTGGCCGCGATGTTCAGGCCGGATAGGGCCGCAATGGCGCCTGCCTCGCCCGACATGGCCATGTGCCCCATTCCTTGCCCGGTCTTGGAGGCCAGCCCCGCGCGGATCATCTCGTCATCCGTCCAAAGCGTTCCGTCGAAAAAGACCAGATCCGCGCCGCGCAAACGGTCCTCCAGGTCCGGCGTCATCGCAGCGCAAGCCGTCAGGACATGGGCCACCTTGCCCCCGACGCGAAAGGTCAGCCCCACGGTATCCCCCGGCGTATGGCGCGGGACCGAGGCATCGCCCTCCAGATACCAGGCGACCTTGCCCGGAACCTCGAAGGCCGTCACGTCCAGTCCCGAGGGGGTGCCATCGGGCAGGGCAGGAGCAAACGCCTTGTCCAGCGCGACGGGGATACGCGGCACGCGGCCGGGGTCCAGCACGTTGAAGATCGGATTGGCGGCCAGGATCTCAAGCACCCGCGGGTGGCCATAAAGCCCGAAGACGGCGCCTTCACGCATCGACAGAAGGCCCGCCACCGCATCGACCTCGCCATTGGTCAGGATCACGCCGGCAATCGGGCTGTGGCGCAGATTCGCCGGGCAGGGTGCCAGGGCGGACTCGTCGATCACCTGCTGGCGCAGATCGGGCGAGGCATTGATCAGAAACCAGTGCGCACCCTCATCGGCCGAGACGGCCAGCGAGACCTGACCGCTGCGCAGCGAGGCGTCATGGCGCGCGGCCCGGCAATTCGCGCAATTGCAGTTCCACTGCGGCACACCGCCGCCTGCTGCGAACCCCAGAACCTTGATGCGCAGCATCTTGTCCGGCCTCCCGCAGCAGGCTGTGACTTATTTCTTCTTCGCGCAGGCGTACATGTTGATTTCCATGCCAACCTGAACTTCGACGACTTTCGGGGTGGTCCAAGCCATGGTTTATCCTCCGAACCGGGTTACAGGGACGACCCCTGCGCCCTTGAGCTAAGCGGGCGCTCCGGCGGGACACAATCTATCGGAGCCATAACCTCAGGCCTCCATGGCGCGGCGGACGAAGGGGGGCATGGGCGCGACCTCTGGCAACGCGACACGGGTTCCGGCCTCCTGCAAGAGAGAGATGACCCGGGCATGAAGCGCCTGATGCCGGTATTGGGCGGGAAAGACCGCAGCGATACGGCGCGGTGCCAGCCCGGTCGCGTAAAGCCGGACGTCCTCCACGGCCTCGACCACCGACAGGGCTGGCGCCACGCAGACCCCCAGACCGTGCCGGACCATCTCGATGGCAAGTTCAAAACTGCGCACCTTGGCGGTCAGCCTGTTGCCGGGCAAGACGCGGTCGTACCACTCTTGCAGGCGCACGGAATGCTGGGTGCCGAATACGAATTGCACGGTCGAGGTCAGAAGCGGATGGCCCCCTGCATCGGTCATCCCGGCCAGGTCCAGCCCGCGCGGCACCACCAGCACATAGGGGTCTTCCAGAATCGTGACCTGCTGAAAGCCGATCGAAGTCTCGGGGAGCGAATTGACGGCCACCAGCCCCAGGTTGACCCGGCGGGCAAAAAGCAGATCGAGGACTTCGGCCGGAGAGCCCTCGTGCAGGTCGAGGTCGACATTCAGCCCCTCTCGCTGCAGTTCGCCCATCACCGGTGGCAGGATGCGCCGCATGGCCGAGGTGGCGCCCGCGATCCGCAACGTCTGGTGCGGGCCGTCGGGGCTCAGCCCGTCCTCCAGTTCCTGCAGGCTGCGCAGGACCTGTTCGACCTTGGGCAGCAACAGGCGGCCGCGTTCGGTCAGTTCCATCGCGGTTGCATGGCGCTCGAACAGGCGGCTGCCGATCGCGGTCTCAAGGCTGGCCAGCTGCTGCGACAGCGAAGGCTGCGAGACGCCCAGCATCTTGGCTGCCTTGGTCATCGATGCGGCATGGGCCACCGCCCAGAAGACCTGCAACCTGCGCGGCGAGATTTCGCTGCTGAGCCGGGTCAGGTCGTGCGGTTGCGCTGCGGCGCTGCTTGGGTGGGCAGTGTGCGGGGCAGGCATGGACGGGCTCCTTTGCGGTCCGCGCATCAAGGTGCAACCAGCTATTGGAAATGCCGAAGCCGAAGATTGGTCCGGCCCGGGTTCCGCCGTCAATCCCGAACATAGGCAAAACCGAATGCCGAAGATGCCAACATGTCGCTGCGGTGGCTGGGCATGCGCACCAAGAGGAGGGGTCCGTCCGGTTGCCCGAAACAACAGGAGAGGAAACCCCATGAAGAAGACCTGATCGCCCTTGCCCGCGGCCTCCGGGCCATCATCCGAAAGTGTGACGCCGATTTTCTGGCCCCGCGCGGCAAAGCCTGCCACTCTGGCCCCGTGTCTGACCAGGGAGGAGCGAAGTGACAGCCGACGGGGCAGGGGACCGGGCCGGGCCGCTTCGGCCGGTCATCGCATTTTCCTCGCAGGTTGCGGCCGGGCTGATCGGGCACGAGACGCTGGTGGAACGGCTGATGGTCGCCCTTCTGGCAGGAGGGCATGTGCTGGTCGAGGGGCCGCCCGGGCTGGCCAAGACCCGCGCCGTGAAGCGGCTGGCCGCGGGCCTGTCAGGCACCTTCGCGCGGATACAATGCACGCCCGACCTGATGCCCTCGGACATCATCGGCACACAGGTCTTCCGTCCCGATGGCGGGCGGTTCGACTTCCAGCCCGGCCCGATCTTCCACGAACTGGTGCTGGTGGACGAGATCAATCGCGCGCCTCCCAAGGTGCAGTCCGCGCTGCTGGAGGCGATGGGCGAGGCACAGGTGACGGCGGGCGGCGTGACGCGGGCGCTGCCGGATCCCTTCATGGTGGTGGCGACCCAGAACTCCATCGAGCACGAGGGCACCTTCCCGCTGCCCGAGGCGCAGCTTGACCGGTTCCTCCTGCACCTCGACCTTGCCCTGCCGGGGGCAGAGGCCGAACGCGCCATCCTTGATCTGGTCGAGGATGAGGCGCGCATGCCCCTTCCGCCTGCATCGCACCCGCTGGGCGCCGAGGCGATCCGGGCCGCGCGGGCGGCGGTGGCGCAGGTCCATCTTGCGCCCGCGCTGAAGGATTTCATCGTGCGGCTGGTGGTGGCGACGCGGGAAACCGCGGGCGGGCCGCTGGAGGGGCTGATCGAACATGCCGTCTCGCCGCGCGGCACGCTGTCGCTTGCGGCCTCGGCCCGGGCGCGGGCCGGGCTGAAGGGGCGCGACCATGCGCTTCCCGAGGATGTCGAGGCGCTGGCCGTGGACGCCCTGTCGCACCGGCTGATCCCCAGCTGGCGCGCGGTGTCCGAGGGGCTGTCGGCCCGCGCGCTGATCGAACGGCTGCTGACCCATGTCCGGCCGTGGTGAACCCGCCTTCGACCCGGCTTCGGTCAGCGCGGGCGCCCTGATGGCGCTGGAGCCGCAGGCGGCGCGCGCGCTCCGCGAGGCGGTCAGCCTTGCCGAACGGCCCGGCAGCACCGCTACGCGCCGGCGCGGGCAGGGCCACGAGATCCGCGAACTGCGTCCCTTCGCCGAGGGCGACGACCCGCGCCACATCGACGCCGCCGCCACCGCCCGCAGCGGCAACCCGCAGGTGCGCAGCTTTCACGAGGACCGCGAATACAGCCTGATGCTGATCGCCGATTTCCGCCGCCCGATGTTTTGGGGCACGAAAGGGCGCCTGCGCTCGGTCGCGGCGGCCGAGGCGCTGGTTCTGGCGGGGTGGAAGGCGGCGCTGGCGGGGGGCGCCGTGGGCGTGGTGGCGCTGACCGATGCCGGGCCGGTGGTGCAGGCGCCCCGCCCGCGCCATCGCGGCATGGCGCAGGTGGCCGGGTGCCTTGCCCGGGCGCATGCCGATGCGCTGGCCCATCGCGGGCCGGTCCGGCCGCTTGTCCCCGATCTGGCCCGCGCTGCCCGGCAGGTGCCGCGGGGGGCGGGGATCCTGCTTGCCACCGGCCTCGACACGCCGGGCGAGGGGCTGGATGCGGCGCTGGCTGCCCTGCGCGCCCGCGGACCCCTGCGCCTTCTCTTGATGGAGGATGCCTTCGAGACTGCGCCGCCCGGCCGGGTCCTGCCCTATGCGGGGGCGGACGGCCCGGCCCATGCGTCTTTCGCCGCCCTGCCTGCGCGGCGGAAGGACAGGGCCGACCGGCTGGCCTTCCCGGGGCAGGAGGTCCGCCGCCTGTCCACCGGCGGGGGGGCACCATGACCCCCGATGTGGTCGAGGCCCTGCACCCGCCCCGCCTGCCCGAGGCCTTTGCGGCCATGGGTTGGGGCGACCTGCTGGCGGCCTTCGGGCTGGGCCTCTTGCTGGCAGCGGCGGTCCTGAGCCTTGCCGCGCCGCTCTTGCAGCGCCGGGCGCCCCGGCCGCGCCTGTCCGCCCGCATCGCCGCCGCCGCTTCCCTGCCGCCGCAGGATCGCCTGCTGGCCCTGGCGCGCCTGCTGGCCGAACGCGGCGGCACCCTGCCCGAGGACCTGCGCGCCGGGCTTTACAGGCCCGAGGGCGCCGACCCCGCGCGGATCGAGGCGCTGATCCTGCGGGGGCGGGGGCGATGATCACGCTGGCCGCCCCGCTTGCCCTGCTGCTTCTGCCGCTGCCGCTTCTGGCGCGGCTGCTGCCCGCGCGGGCGGCGACCGGGCAGGTGATGGAACTGCCCGACGGCATCGCCGCCGCCGCCGAGCGCGCGGCGGGGCCGGAACAGCGGCGCAGCCTTCTGCTCGCCGGGCTGATCTGGGCCTGTCTCTGCCTTGCGCTGGCCCGGCCGGAACGGGTGGAACTGGTGCCCGACCGCAGCGCCTCGGGCCGCGACATCCTGATTGCGCTGGACATGTCGGGCAGCATGGCCACCCCCGATTTCGCGCTGGACGGCGAAACGGTCACCCGGCTGGCGGCGGTGAAGCGGGTGGCCAATGGCTTCATCGCCGCCCGCACCGGCGACCGGATCGGGCTGGTGATCTTCGCCGACCGCGCCTATGTCGCCGCCCCCCTGACCCATGACCTGCGCGCCGTCGCCCGCGCGCTGGACGAGGCCGAGATCGGCCTGACCGGGCGGTCCACCGCGATTTCCGAAGGGCTGGGGCTGGCCTTGAAGCGCAGCCTGGCCGAGACCTCGCAGGCCAAGGTCATCGTTCTCTTGTCGGACGGCCGCGACACCTCGGCGCGGCTGGATGCGGTGCAGGTGGGGCGGCTGGCGGCCGAGAGCGGCGTGCGCATCCACACCGTCGCGCTGGGGCCTGAGGATCTGGAGACCCGACCCGCCGCCAGCGATGCGGTGGACGTGGCCACCCTGCGCGCGATCGCGCAGGCCTCGGGCGGGCAGACCTTCCGGGTGCGCAGCATGGCCGACCTTCAGGCCATGGCGGCAGAGCTGGACAGGCTGGAACCCAACCCCCAGGACCGCCCGCCGGTCGAGGTGCCGCGCCCACTCTGGGTCTGGCCCGCCGGGATGGCGCTGGCGCTGCTGGCGCTGGCCGGACTGGCGAGAGAGGCATGAGCGGCCTTTTCCTCCTGCGGCCCCTGTGGCTGGCCGCGCTTGTGCCGCTTGTGCTGGCGGCGCTCTGGGTGCGGCGGCGCGCCGGGCTGGGCGAATGGTCGGCGTTGGTCGATCCGGCGCTTCTGCCCGCGCTGCACCGGCTGGGCTTCCTGAAGGGCGGCGGCAGCAATCCCCATGCGCTTCTGCCCTTCGCGGCGGCGGCGGTTCTGGTGCTGGCGCTCTCCGGCCCGTCGGTGCCACGCCCCGGCATGCCGGAGTTCCGCGCGCTGGACCCGCTGGTGCTGGTCTTGGACCTGTCGCCCTCGATCGTGGCCGACGAAAGGGTGCTGGCCGACTTGCAGGCCGGTGCGGCGGGGCTGCTGGATGGCGCGCAGGGGCGGCCGGTGGGCATGATGCTCTATGCCGCCGATGCCTATCTTGCCTCGGCCCCCACCACCGATGCGGAAAGCCTGCGCAGCCTGATCGGCGTTCTGGAGCAGGGCACGGTGCCGGTGGCGGGCAGCCGCCCGGACATCGCCCTTTCCATGGCGCGGGACCTCTTCGCCGATGCCGATGGCCCCGGCCTTGGCGGTGCCGATCTGGTGCTGCTTACCGATGGCGGCGGCGCCGGTCCCCGGGCCGAGGAAGAGGCCGCGCGGCTTGCCTATGACGGCGCGCGGGTCTGGGCGCTGGTCTTGCCCGCCGCCCCGGGCGCGCCTGCGCCGGATGCGGCGGGCCTTGCCGCGCTGACCCGGGCGGGCGGAGGCGCCGCGCTGCCGGTCGCCGATGCTGCCGCATTGACCGAGCGCATCGCCCGCGCCCGCACCGCCCGTCTGGTGCGCGAGGATACCGCCGGGCAGGGGGTGCGCGAGCTTGGCCCCTGGCTGATCCCGCTGGCCCTTCTGGCGCTGTTCCCGCTGTTCAGGAGGCGGCGGTGATCCGCGCGGCGCTTGCCTTTGCCGGAGCGGCGGTGCTGGCGCTGGCGGGCAAGGCCCCGCTGGCCAAGCTGCTGTTGATCCTGCACCTGCCGGGCCTTGCCGCGCCCCTGCTGGACGATCCCGCCGTCAAGGGCGTGGCGCTTTACCGGGCGGGTGACTATGCGGCGGCGGACGATGCCTTCCGTCAGGCCGGGCGCGGATCGACCTACAACCGCGGCCTGTCGCTGGCGGCGACCGGCGACTACCCCCTGTCGCTGGCCTATTTCGATGCCGTCCTCTTCACCAATCCCGCCGACAGCATGGCGCGCGAGAACCGCAATGTGGTGAATGCGCTGGTCCCGCCGCTTCTGGGCGAGGCCAATGCCGCGGGCCGCATCGCCGCCGAGGCCATCGCGGTTTCCGGTGGCTCGCCGGTCGACGAGATCAAGCGGCTGGGCAAGCAGCTGGACGCAGGTCGCCGGGTGGCCGATGCCGACTGGCTGGCCGGCCTGCCCGACGATCCGGGCGAATTCCTGCGCCTGCGGCTTGAGGCCGAGCACAAGCGCCGCCTTGCCATGGGACTGACTGCGCCCGAAGGGGGCGACCCATGGTAAGGCTGGTCCTCCTGCTTCTCTGCCTTGCCGCCCCGGCGCTGGCCGAGGGCAACCTGAAGCTGTCGATCCTGCTGGAACCCGGCCATCCGCAGCCGGTGGTCGGCGAGATGGTCAACGTCACCATCCGCGCCGTCTACGACCGCAAGATCGCCAACGAGAAGCTCGAGATCGAGCCGACCGACGCCTTCGACTGGGTGCAGACCCATCCCGACGACTGGCACGAGGAGCGGATCGACGGCCTGCCCTGGATCGTGATGGAGCGGAAGCTGGCGCTATGGCCGAAACGGACGGGGCCGTTGCAGTTCGGCCCGGCCCGGCACCGGCTGACCATCATCGACAAGCAGAGCCAGCGGCAGGACGTGGTGGTGACGGCGCCGCCCCTGGTGCTGTCGGTGGGCGAGTTTCCCGCCCTGCGCGGCTGGCATCTGGCGGCGGGGGCGGTGGTGCTGACCGATACGCTTTCCACCGACGCCGCCCATCTGGCGGATGGCGAGGTGGTGACGCGGCAGGTCCGGCTGCGGGTGCAGGGCGTGTTGCCGGAACATCTGCCGCCGCGGCCGGTGGTGTCGGAGAACTGGCTGATCACCTTCGCCGCCCCGGTGCAGCGCGAGCTGATGCTGACCGCCGACGGCCCGGTGTCCGAGGTGCTCTGGGCCTGGCAGTTCCGCCCCCATACCGGCGAGCCGGGGGTGCTGGAGCCGGTGCGCATCCCCTATTTCAACACGACCGACCGCAGGATCGAGACGGTGGAAATCCCGGCCCTGACCATCGGCTATGCCAGCTTCTACACCGGGCAGGTCCCCACGGGGCAGGTGGGCGCGCGGCAGGTCGCGGTGCTGGCGGGCATCGCCGGATTGGGGCTGGCGCTCGGCCTCGGCGTGGCGGCGGTGCTTTTCGCGCCCGAGCGGACGGGGCAGGGCTGGCGGCGGTTCCGCGCCCGGTTCTCGCCCTTCGCGCGGCTGGCGATGGCCCGGGCGGCGCGGCGGGGCGATCTTCTGACCCTGCGGCGGCTGGCGGGCGCGGCCGGGCAGCCCGCCGAGCGGCTGGCCCGGATCGAACGCGCGATCTACGGGCGGCCGGGGGACGGGGGATGATCCGCCGCCCGATGGAAATCCGACGCCGGATCGTTCAGCACGGCGTCGCGCAGCACCTGCCAAAGTTGGCCGCGCAGATCGGCATAGGCCGGATGCTGGCGGGGATCGCCCTGCCAGTCCGGCACCGACAGGCGCATGGCGATCCGGCCCGGGCGGGGCGACAGCACCAGGATGCGGTTGCCCAGGACCAGCGCCTCGTCGACGGAATGGGTGACGAAGACCACTCCCGGCCCGCCCCCCGTCCCGACCAGCCGCGACAGTTCGCCCTGCATCAACTCGCGCGCCTGCGCGTCCAGCGCGGCGAATGGTTCGTCCATCAACAGGACATCGGGGCGCGGCGCCAGCGCGCGGGCCAGGGCTGCGCGCTGCTTCATCCCGCCGCTCAGCTCTGCCGGCCACATCCCGGCAAAGCGCGTCAGACCCACGAGGTGCAACACCTGATCCACCCGTGCCGCGCGCTCGGCCGCGGGCAGATGGGGCAGGGCGAAGGCGATGTTGTCGCGCAGGGTCTTCCACGGCAGCAGGCGGTAGTTCTGGAACACCAGCGCGCTGCCCTGCCCCGGCTGCGGGGCCGCGCCGTTCAGCAGAACCTTGCCGGCATCGGGCCGCATCAGCCCTGAGAGCAGCCGCAGCAGCGTGGACTTGCCGCAACCCGACGGGCCGAGGACGACCAGCACCTCGCCCCGGTCCAGCGAAAGGTCGATGCCTTCGATCACCGGCGCGCCGCCGAAGCCGTGCGACAGCCCGGCGGCAGAGAGAAGGGGCGTCACCGCCAAGCCGTATCGCCCGCGTCCGAGGCGCCGACCTTCTCTATCACCGCCTGCAACGGGGACAGATCGGCAAAGCTTTCCAGCGGCGCCACGGCGAGGCCGTTGAAATCTTCGCCCTCGTGCAGCCAGGCCTGCGCCTCGGTCAGTTCCGCCGCGTTCAGCCCGCCGTTGACCGTCCATGCCCCCGAAAAGGCCGTAGCCAGCATCCGCAGGTCGGCCTCCTCCACATCCGGCCGGGCCTTCTTCATGGCCGCCACCCATTTTTCCGGTTCGGCCTGGAAGTCGCGGGCCGCCAGCACCAGCGCCTCGATCACCGCCTGCACCTCCGGCCCACGGGTGGCCAGGGTCCCGGTCGTCACCACGTTCAGCTTCGACAGGATCGGCGCGGCCTTGTAATAGGCGTCCACATCGACCAGCACGGAAACTGCCGGATCGTCGTCGATGGCGGTGAAGCTGCCGATGCCCATCGTCGTGGCGTCGATCTGCCCGGCCAAGAGCGCCTGCGCCCGCGCCTGCGGCTGGCCGAGCGCCACCATCTCCAGTGTCGATGTATCCACCCCCGCCGCCACAAGCACCCGCAGCGACAAGAGATGATCGACGCTTCCCACCCGGCCGATGGCAAAGCGCTTGCCCTCCAGGTCGGCGACAGAGCCGATGTTCCGCCCGGCGATCAGATAGGGCAGCGACTTGTTCGGCGACATCACCCCGCGCAGGTCATCGGCCCCCGCGCCCACCGCCTGCAACAGGATGTCGAGCGAGACATTGGCCATATCGCCCTCACCGGCGCGCAGGGCCGCCATCACCATGGGCGACTGCTCGACGCGGATGAATTCCACCTCGACCCCGGCGCGGTCGAAATAGCCCTCCTGCTCGGCCAGCTCCATTACCGAGTTCGGCACCAGCGGCACCTCGGCGTCCGAGACGATCAGGCGGAACGGCTCTGCCCCGGCAGGCAGCGCGAAGAAAAGGGCAAGCAAGGCGATACGGATCATCGGTATTCTCCCATGGGTTCGCGCGCTTCGCTGTCGCGCCAGCGCAGAAGGCGCTTCTCGGCCAGGCGCAGGCCTTCGGTCACAAGGGCGCCGATCAACGCCAGCACCACGACGATGGCCAGATATTCCGCCATGCGGAAGCGGCCGCCATAAAGGGCGAGCAGCCCGCCCAGCCCGCTGATTGCCGTGTAGAGTTCGGCCACCACGGTGTTGATCAGGCCGATGGCGGCGCCGATGCGGATGCCGGTCATCAGATAGGGCACCGCGCCGGGCAGCACGACATGGGCAAGGATGCGCCAGCGACCGGCGCCAGTGGCAGCGGCCATCTCAAGAAGTTCGGGGTCGGCGGCGCGCACCCCGGCATAGGCGTTCAGGATGACGGGCATCACCGCGCCGAGAAAGACCACCAGCAGCTTCGCCTCGATTCCGAGGCCGAGGACCACGATGATCAGCGGGATGAAGGCGACGCGCGGCGTGGCGGCAAGAGCCAGCACATAGACATCCAGCGTGCGGCCCAGAAGCCGCCATGTCCCCATCGCAAGGCCGAGGAGGCTGCCGAAAAACGCGGCGGCGCCGGTGCCGGTCAGATAGACCGTCAGGCTGTCCCCCAGCGCCGGCAGAAGCCGCCCCTCCGCCGCCAGCCCCCAGCCAGCCCGCGCCACGGCCAAGGGCGAGGCGAAGAGGCCCGAGGGCGCGGCCCGCGCAAGAAGCGCCCAGACCAGCAGCAGCGCGAAAAGGAACCCCAGCCGCAGCGCCACGACCAGAAGCCGTTCGGACCGGCCGCGCCGCAGCCGGCGGGGCGCGCGTGGCCGAACCTCGCCCGCCCCCGAACCTGTCCTGGACGCGGCCGTGGACTTTTCTGCCATCAGGGGTCTCTCTCCCATCGGGCAATTGTCGGGCAGGACCCTCGCCCGCGCAAGACGGCCTGTCTCAGACCTTTGGCTGAATTGCCCCGGCCGCCGGTTTGGCCGGATAGTCCGGGAAAATCGGAACGGCCGGGGAGGAACACCGATGACTTGCGAGAACGTGAAGATCCACCCCGCTGTGGATGGTGGCGCGGGCCGGATCGAGAATCGGGACCATCCGTTCCACGGGCTCGATTTCGTGCATGCCGGGCTTTCGGACCAGTCCGGCTGGTCCGAGCCGCAATTCGAGGCCTTCGTCTCTTCGGTGATCGAAGCCGGGGTGGGCCCGTCGCGGATGGAGGGCATCCGCGGCCGCCCGCGCGAACCGGGCATGGAACCCCACGATGCGCTGTCGCCGCCCTTGATGGATGCTATCGCCACCCGTATCGCCAAGAGGTCCGGCGCGCTCCCCGCCTGACAGCCCGTGCGCCCCGGCCGTGGGAAAGACCCGCGCCGGGGCGCCGTTTTCCAATTGTCGCGGGCCGCAGAGGGCTGCCCGCCAGCCGAGGACGGACAAGATGAGAACCCGAGCTGCCGTTGCGATTGCACCCGGAAAGCCTTTGGAAATCATGGAGGTGAACCTTG